>DASUXC010000181.1:0-3318 GCA_036378095.1 Gemmatimonadaceae bacterium
GGTAAGGTCTGCTGCCACGCCGAGTGGTCGTTCGGATCCCGCTCCGGCACGAACACCCGTGCCCCGGGGTCCACCCGCGGCACCGCGTCCGGCCACAGCGCGTGCCGCTTCACGCTCTCCACCTTCCCGTTGGCCTGCGTCACGTACGCCCGCTTCATGTCCGCCTTGCGACTCGGGCCGCCGGCGGCACGCACGTAGTAGTCGAGGTTCTGTCCCGGCACGTACGCCACGCCAACGGGCGCGTTCACCGCGCCGGCCACCTGCACCACGCCGCTGTAGCGCGGCACGAAGATGGAGTCCCCGTCCTGCAGCAGCAGGTTGTCCTCGCTCCGCCCATCCTTCAGCACGCTCGGCAGATCCACGCCGATCCGGCCGACACGCCCCTCGCGCCGGTAGAAGGTCACCCCTCCCGCGTACGCCGCATCGGTGATCCCGCCAGCGCGCTGGATCACGTCGCCCAGCCGCTCCTCCTTGTTCACGAGCGTGTACCGCCCGGGGAACTTCACCTCCCCGGCCACGACGACGGTGCGCTGCAGATGCCAGTCGGGTTGCCGCAGGATGAGCACGTTGTCGTACGGATGGAGCACGACTTCGGGCGCCGGTCCCTCGGGCGCGGGAAGCCCCGGCGGGCCGAGGTACTTTCCATCCGGCCCACGCTCGAACAGGTAGCTCGAGTCGAGCGGCACGCTGAACGTTCGAGCGGTCACGCCGCCGGCGCGGTTCTCCGGCAGCCGCGCCACCTCGGCGCGCTCGAGGTACGCGCTCTCCTCGAGGCCCCCGGCCATGAGCACGAGGTCGCGCAGCGTCATCCCCTCGCGGTACATCACCCGCCCGCTCTTCCGCACGGCGCCGCTGATGGACACGTAGCGCCGCGGCCGGAAGTCGGCCACGGAGAAGACGCGAATCTGGTCGTCCTCCTGCAGCGGAATGTCGGTGGTCGGCACGCCGCTCCCGTCGCGAAAGCCCGAGCGGAGCTGCACGCGGCTGGAGTCGGGGAGGTAGCGCGTGATCAGCACCTCGCCCAGATAGGCGTCGGGCTTGAGCCCTCCCGCGCGCTGGATCGCCTCCGACAGCCGCATCCCCGGCGTGAACCCCTGCGCCCCCGGACTCCACACGCTCCCCACCACGCCGATCCGGTTCCGCACGCGCGCGGCGATGGGGAAGACGCGCACGACGTCTCCCGGCATCATGGGGAGCGTCGCGCCGAGGTCGCCGGACGACGCGACGGCCGTACCGGCGCCGCTCGCCCCGTTCCCGCCCCCGCCTTCGCCGCCGCTCCCCGCATCGCTCCCCGAGCCGGCGCGCCCTCCCTCCGCTGGCGTGATGTCGAGCACCACGCGGTCGCGCCCTCCGCGCACCCGCTGCGACGGCGGGAGGATGCGCTCCACCTGCACGCGCTCGCGCGATGCGGTGGCGGTGTACCCCCCGGCCGCGCGGATGGCGTCGGCGAGCGTCTCCCCGGGCTCGAGCTCGTACGTGGCCGGGCGGATGACCTCCCCCACCACGCGCACGCGCGCGCCGTGCACGGGGACGAACACGACGTCCCCCGACTCGAGGCGCGCGTCGTGCGATGCGTCGCCGCGCAGGAGGTAGTCGTACACGTCGAGCACGTCCACGAGCTTCCCGCCGCGGCGGATCTCGATGCGCCGGAGGCTCCCGTTCTCCGTGGGCCCGCCCGCGGCGTACAGGGCGCTCAGCGCCGTGCCCGCGCTCGACACCCGATAGCTCCCGGGGCGCGCGACGTCTCCCACCACGAACACCTGGTTCACGCGAAGCCGCGCGACCGACACGGAGAAGTGCGTGGTCGCCCCGGCGCCGCGCCGGATGCCGGAGTACACGCGGCCGAGCCGCGTGTAGAGCAGATCGTTCAACTCCCCGAGCGTGAGGTTCGCCACGTAGAGCTGCCCCACCTGCGGGATGACGACGAATCCCTCCCGCGTCACGTCCAGCGTGTACGCGTTCTCGACGTCGCCGGTGAGGATGAGCACGAGTTGGTCGCCGGGGCCGAGCCGGTAGCTGTCGCTCACCGGACCGGTGACGTTGGCCTCGAACAGTGACGTGGGCTTGGCGAACAGGTCGAGCCCGAAGATGGTGAAGCCGCTGTCGGGCGGCGCCACCGCCACCCCCGCGCGCGTCCGGCACACCAGGCGCGGACCGCGCGACGCGCCCGCGTCGGCGAGCATCGCGCTGTCGAGCAGCGCCGTGTCGGGGCGCTCCGCGCCCGTGGGCTGCGCGCCCGTGGGTCGCGGGCCCGTGGCCCGCGCGTCCGCGGATTGCGCGAGTGACGAGTCGGCGGGCACGGTGTCGCACACCACCTCGTTCAGGCGCGACGCGAGCGTGTCGCCCAGCCCCGCCCCCGCCCCCGACCGCGCCCCCATCCCCATGCGCAGCGTGTCGAGATCGAGCGAGTCGGCGATGCCGAGCGCGCGGATCGCGGCGAACGTCCGCGCGTCCGGCGTCGCGGCCGCGGTGCTGTCGCCATCGGAGAGGTACGCGTCCAGCAGATCCTCCGGATACCCCTCGGCGCGCAGCCGAGCGCGCACCTGGTCGGGGGTGAGCCCGCTCGACTGCAGGCGGTCCCGCAGCTGCTGCACGAGGTCGGGGCGGGTCTGGAGGAGCTGGCGCGCCTGCTCCGGCGTGGGACGCCCCTGGGCGCGAGCCGGCGCGGCGATGGTGAGGAGCGCGAATCCCAGCCCGGCGAGTCGCGCGAACGACTGTCGCATGGAGAGTGGTGCGAAGAGAAGCAGGGGAGCGTGGAGCGAGAGGCGGGAATGACAGTCGGCCGGCGCCGCGCCCGACGAGGGGCGCGGGGGCTGGCCGATTCATTAGTTCATCTTAGTCCGCGTATTGGAGGGGAGCAAGCGGCCGAGCTCGAATGCGCCGTTAGGTCTGCCTGCTCCGTGTGTGGACGAACGGAGAGGGGTGGTGGGCACAGGACACGGTAGCGAGCCGGAAGTGGAAGTGCGGTGCGAGTCGGAGCGAGGAAGACCGGGAGCGAAGGGCGTGGGGGGTGAGGCGCGAGTCGGAGCGACGACCACCCGGAGCGAGGCGAGTCGGACGGGCGCCGCACCCCCGGCGTCCCTCGCGCCGGATGATCCTCGCTCCGACTCGCGCTCTACCGCCCCGCGTTCCGACTCGCTCCTCGCCTCCCATGCTGACACCCTTGACAAGTCGAATCTTCGAACCTAACCTTCCGCCACAATCGAAACGCTCCGTGGTCATTTGCCGCCTATTGCAGCCACGTAAAACAAATGCTAAAAAGCGACCTGCCCGGCGGCATCACCGCCCGGGCTTTTTTGTTTTGTCCACCACCCGTCC
>DASUXC010000182.1:0-24965 GCA_036378095.1 Gemmatimonadaceae bacterium
TCCTCCCCCACCGGCACGCAGTTCCTGCAGGCCGCGGGCGCGGCCGAGGCGTCGCTCCGCGCGAAGCTCATCGGGATCGCCGAGGGGTTCCGGAAGGATGAAGTGGTCTACGTCTCCACCGGCGACGGCACGACGAGCGAGGGGGAGTTCTGGGAGTCGCTCAACACGGCCTGCAACCTCCAGCTCCCCGTCGTCTACGTGGTGGAGGACAACGGCTACGCGATCTCCGTTCCCGTCGAGGTGAACACGGCCGGCGGGAGCATCTCCAAGCTCCTCACCGGGTTCCCCGGCCTGTTCATCCAGGAAGTGGATGGCTGCGACTTCGTCGCCAGCTACACCGCCATGACGAAGGCGGTGGAGTACGCGCGCAAGCGGAAGGGACCGGCGCTCGTGCACGCCCACGTGATCCGCCCGTACTCGCACTCGCTCTCCGACGACGAGGTGATGTACAAGCCCGCCGAGGAGCGCGAGGCGGAGGCGGCGCGCGATCCGGTGGTCGTCTTCCCCAGGTGGCTCGTGGCCGAGGGGCACGCCACCGAGGAGGAGATCGCGAAGGTACGCGAGGAGGCCGACGCCCTGATCCAGGCGGCCACCGACGACGCGCTCGCGCAGCCGCAGCCCGGGGCGGACACCGTGTACTACGCGGTGTACTCCCCCGATGTCGATCCCACGAGCGAGCAGTTCGACACCGAGGACGACCCGCAGTTCGCCGGCGACCCCACCACCATGGTGGACCTGCTCAACGCCTGCATGAAGGACGAGATGCGGCGCGACGAGAAGATCCTCGTCTTCGGGGAGGACGTGGCCGACGTCTCCCGCGAGCAGTACATGGGGAAGGTCAAGGGCAAGGGGGGCGTGTTCAAGGTGACGTGGGGGCTGCAGAAGGAGTTCGGCGGCGCCCGCGTGTACAACTCCCCGCTCGCCGAGGCGAACATCATCGGCCGCGCGATCGGACTCGCCACGCGCGGCTTCAAGCCCGTGGTCGAGATCCAGTTCTTCGACTACATCTGGCCGGCGTACATGCAGCTCCGCAACGAGCTGGCCACCATGCGCTGGCGCTCGAACAACGCGTTCTCCTCGCCGGTGGTCGTGCGCGTGACGTACGGGGGCTACATCCGCGGCGCCATCTACCACTCGCAGACGGGGGCGTCGCTGTTCACGCACTGCCCGGGGCTGCGCGTGGTGTGCCCCGCCACCGCGCTCGACGCGAACGGCCTGCTCCGCACGGCGATCCGCTGCGACGATCCGGTGCTCTTCCTCGAGCACAAGCACCTGTACCGCCAGACGTACAACAAGGGGCGCTATCCCGGGCCGAACTTCATGATCCCGTTCGGCAAGGCGAAGATCGTGCGCGAGGGGACGGACATCACCGTGGTGACGTACGGCGCGACGGTGCAGCGCGCGGCGACCGCCGCCAACCAGGTGGCCGAGGCGGGCGGGCCGAACGTGGAGGTCATCGACCTGCGCTCCCTCTCGCCGTGGGATCGCGAGACGGTGTACGCGTCGGTGAAGAAGACCTCGCGCGTGATCGTGGCCTACGAGGACTCGCTCTCGTGGGGGTACGGCGCGGAGATCGCCGCCGCCATCGCCGACGACTGCTTCGCCTGGCTCGATGCGCCGGTGCGGCGCGTGGCGTCCACCGACACCTTCGTCGGCTACGCCCCGCAGCTCGAGGACGCGATCCTGCCGCAGGTGGACAGCTTCAAGGCCGCGTACGCGGAGATCATGCGGTACTAGGTCGAGCGAACCGGCGCGACACGACCGGCCGGGCGCCACCCGGCCCGGCCCACGGCGAGGGCTTCTCGTCCCGGCGCGCGATCCGGCGCGGCTTCTTCAGCCGGCCGGTCGCGCGCTCGACGAGAAGCCCTTCGTCGCGCTCGGAGTCGCCTCGGCAGGGCGATGCTCCCGTGCCTCCCCCGTCTCGCGCCGGAGGAGATAGCCGGACCAGAAGCGGAACGTGATCGTCAGGAGGAGCGCGGGCAGAAAGCACGCGGCCGCGAGCGCGTCGAGCGCGGTCTCGTCGGCGAGCACCGTCAGGGCGGACGCACCGCCCCCGACGACTCCGACCCACCCCAGGAGTGCCGGCCACCTCCGGCGCCCCAGAAGCGCCCACCCCGCGGCCAGCAGGGCGAAGCCGTCGAACAAGTACCCGACGCCGCCGGCGGCGGAGAGGAGCGCCGCGAACCCGCTCCAACCACCGGCCGCAACCGCCTGGTCGTGTGCGGCGAGCCGGAGAAACGCCGGCACCGTGAGCCAGAGTCCGACCGGAACGAGCGCGTGGCCGGCCATGCCGACGAGCGCGAAGTAGAGGGTCGCGGTCGCTCGAGTCCGGGCGCCGTCCGCGAGCTTCGCCGCGAGCCCGACGACCCAGAGCACCGCCAGCCCGAGATTGAGGAATCCGACGAGGCCCGCCGCGCGGAGGAGTGTGCCCCCCGTCTGCAGAAAGGCGAGGGCGCGCTCGGGCTGCGAGAAGGTCGCGGGCGTCCAGCCGCTCGCGGTGAACAGCGCGAACTCGATGGCGAGCCCGGCGCCGGCGAGCATGCCTGCGGTGCCCGCGGCTCGCGGTTCGGGATTCATCGCATCGCTCCTGTGAAGAGGTTCGTCGAACGAAGGGAGTCGCGCGCTCAGGGGAGGCCGGCGAGCTGCTCGGCCGACTTCAGGTGCACCGTCGGCGCGCCGGTCACGCCCCCCGCGAGGAGGGCGGCGACGTAGCGCCCGACGGCCTCGCCGTCGATGGGCCCGCCATCGGCGGTCGTGTCGGGGCCGATCCACGCGGACGGGTGGATGACGAGATCGGTGACGCGGACGCGGGTCTGCACCTCCTCCTCTCCGGCGAGCGCGCGGGCGAGCATGGCCTGCGCGGCGGTCGCGATGGAGACGAGCCCGGAGCCGGGCCACGTGCCGAACGCCGACGGGCCGTTGATGAGCGTGTAGCTGCCGCCGCTGGCGGCGAGCGCGGGGAGGAACGTGCGGGCCACCACGAAGTGGGCGATGACGTAGTTCTCGAGCGCGGCCACGAGCTCGGCGCGCGACGCCGCGAGGAGCGACGGCGCTTCCACCCACCGCCCCAGGCTCGCGACGACACCGGCGAGCGGCGTGGGAAGCCGTCGCAACGCCTCGTCCCGAATGCGCGCAGCGTCGCGCTCGTCGGCGACGTCGCCGACGAGCGTCAGCAGCCGCTCACTCGCCGCTCCGACCGCCGCGCGAAGGGCGTCCAGCTTCGCCGGCGAGCGGGACGGCACGACGACCGTGGCCCCCCGCCGGATGAGGGCGCGGACGATGTGGCGCCCGACGTTGCCGGTTCCACCGGCCACCAGCGCGCTGCATTCGACGAGGGGTCCTTCCACCCGATCGACTTCGCTCGAGCTCTGCATGGTTCGGCCTCCAGGTCCAAAACGTTACGTGTTAATAGTTGACATGTCATGTTTATGACGCGACGAGATCACCCTCCCTCCCGCACGAGCTCGAGCAGACGCACGAGCGACCGCCGCTCGGCGGGGCCGAGCGCGTGGACGGCGTGCCGGTTGACCTCGTCGATCGGAGCGTCCAGACGAGCGAGGAGGGTCAGCCCGGCCTCGGTGATCTGGCACTCCACGAGCCGCCGGTCGTCGACGCCCCGCTCGCGGTGCACGAATCCCATCGCCTCCAGGCGGTCGAGGAGCCGGGTGACCCCCGGGGTCTGCTCGATCATGCGCGCCCCCACCTCCAGCGTGGGGAGGGAGCCCGGGTGCGCGCCGCGGAGGATGCGCAGGACGTTGTACTGCTGCGAGGTGATGCCGTGCGGCGCGAGGGCCGCGGCAACGCGACGGCGCAGCAGGTCGGCGGTGCGGAGCACCGCGGTGGCGACATCCTGCGCCTTCGGCGTGGCCGAGGCCGGCGCGTGAAGGCGCATCCGCTTCCCCTTCGTTCCGCTCATGCCAATACGTTACACGACGTTAGTTGATACGTCAACCATTCGGGGTACGTCGACGGCGCGGCACGTGCCGCGCCGTCGACGCACCCCCCGAGCGCCGGCTCTCCGCCGCCCGACGACCCCGCGCGGAGCCGCTCCGATGGAGCGGCGGCGTGCGGGCGTCGGAGCGTTCCTCAGAAGTTCGGGTTCGTGTCCAGCTCCCGCTGCGGCACGGGGAAGCACGTGTCCGTGCCCAGCTTGCCGCCCGGCCACAGGTCCACGCCGTCCGCGAGGTAGCGGCGCAGCGTGGCGATCCGCGCGCCCGTGAGCCACATCTCCCGCGCGCGCTCGCGCGCCATCACCGGCAGGTCCTGCGCGAGGTCGCCGGTGAAGGAGATCGCCGGCAGCCCCCAGTGATCCTGGCGGAGCTGGTTCACGATCGCCGCCGCGCCCGACGCGTCCCCGCCGCGCAGCTTCGCCTCGGCGGTGATGAGCTGCGCCTCGGTGCCCGATGCGATCACGATCGGCGCGGCGGCGTCCACGTACTTCTTCTGCACCACGACCGGCACCGCCGGGTTGAACGACTGGAGATCCGGACGGCGCTCGAGGAGCCCGAGCTGCTCCCACTCGTCGAAGTACGGCCACTTCTCGTGGCCGGTGGAGGCGAGCGAGCCATCGCCGATCGTCCAGCGAATCACCTCGTCGATCCCGTAGGTGTAGCGCACCACCTTGCTCTTCTGGGCCACGCTCCCCGTGGAGTAGTAGGACGCGACCGAGAGATCCGCGGGGACCTGCGCGGCCGCCGCGGCCGCGCCGTCGAAGTCGCGCAGCCAGAGGTCGGCCCGCGCCTCGCCGAGCTTCGAGGCCGCCACGAGCTCCGCGTCCCCGGCCTCCTGCGCCGCGGCGCCGGCGTCCTGGTACGCGGTGAGCGCATCCTGCATGCGCTCGTCGGAGGTGAGCCCCTTTCCGCCGTTGATCGCGCTCTTGCAGAACGCCTCGGCGAGCAGCGTGCGCGTGTAGGCGCCGTAATACTTGGCGAGCGCCACCCCGGCCAGCCGCTCGTTCTCGTCGACCCCCTCGCGCCCCTTCGCGTCGGTCAGGATCGCCACCGCCGTGTCGGCCATGAAGCGCGCCGTGGAGAGCGGCACGTAGAGGTCGTCGCGCAACCCGTCGTTGTTCGACGCGATCTGGCGCGCGTCCATCTCCGCGCGATAGGGGAACGTGCCCGCGGTCACCATCTCGTCGGTGAGGAGCGCGGTGTGCAGCACGTAGTAGTCGAACATCGACTGGAACGCGCCGCGCACGCCGTTCACGGTGAGCGCGATGGGGGCGCCGCCCGCCAGGTCGTCCGGGGTGAGGTTGACCGGGTCGGGCACCTTCAGGATGTCGCTGCAGCCCGCCGCCGCGAGCGACGCCGCGACGGCCAGCGCCAGCCGGCCGAGGCGGCGCGCGCGGCGGACCGCCCCGGCGGGAGACTGGGTGCGCAGGAGTGTGTTCACGGGGCTCAGTAGTTGAGGATGAGACCGAAGGACACCGAGCGCGTCTGCCCGGCGCTGAAGAAGTCGCGCTGCGACGCGTTCTGCCGCCCCTGGCTGTTCACCTCGGGGTCCGTCCCCGGGTACTTCGTCCAGGTGCCGAGATTGTTCCCCGCCACGCTCACGCTCGCCCGCGTGGCGCCGAGCCGCGCCGCGAACGCGCTGGGAAGCGTGAACCGCGCGGAGAGCGAGCGAAGCTTCACGAAGCTCGCGTCGTACAGGAACATGTACGGCTGGAAGTTCGCCGCCGGGTCGGACTTGAGGATCGCGGTGGCCGTCGGCTTCCCATCCGGGCCGCGCTCGTACTTCGCGGCGCACGTGCCGAACGCCTGGCGGCACTGGTACACCTCGGTGTAGTCCACCTGCTTGTTGCCGCCGGAGAAGCCGAGCTGCCCGAACAGCGTGAGCTTGTCACCGAAGAGTGACAGCGTGCTGGAGAACGAGCCGTCGTACGTGGGCGTGGGCTGCCCCACGTACACCGCCTCGTCGCCCACGACCACCTTGCCGTCGGCGTCGAGCCAGACGGGCTTCATGAAGTACGCGCCGTACGCGTACCCCTGCCGGTGCTCCTGCAGCCCGCGGCCCCCCACGGCGATCGGCGCATCGAGCCTGGTGATCTTGCTCGTCACGTGCGTGAGCGAGAGGCGCGCCGTCCACGTCGCGTTGGCGCGGGTGAGCAGCGTGGCGTCGAGCGCCGCCTCGATCCCCTGGTTCTTCACGCCGCCCACGTTGTCCCACACGCCCTGCTGGAACCCCTCGGACGGCGGGAGCGGCCGGAGCACGAGCGCGTCCTTCGTGAGCTTGTCGAAGTAGGTGAACTCGAGGCTCAGCCGGTGGGAGAGCATCGTGGCGTCGAAGCCCACCTCGAGCTCCTGCCCGCGCTCCGGCTTCAGGTCGGCGTTCCCCTTCCGCAGCGTCGAGAACCCCGACGCGGACGAGCCGTCGGGGAGCGTGACGCTCGTCGTCTGCAGGAGGGTGACGGCGTCGTACGATCCCGGCTGCTTGCCGGAGGTGCCGAAGGCGCCGCGCAGGCGGAGCTGGTCGAACGCCTTCGGGAACCAGGACTCCTCCGACACCACCCACGATGCGGCGATCTTGGGGTACGCCACCGAGCCCAGATTGTTGCCGAAGGCGCTGTTCCGGTCGAACCGCACGCCCGGCGTGATGTACAGGCGGTCCTTGTACGAGAACTGCTGCTGCACGAAGAGTCCCGCCGTGCGCACCTGGTTGTACCCCTCGCTCGCCTCGGTGGCGGCGGCGTTCCCCACGGTGTAGGCGCCGGAGGGGAAGTCGATCCCCCGCGCGGTGGCCTGCCGCAGCAGCGACGTGTAGTACTGCGCGCCGAGCGTGGTCTGCGAGTTCCAGTCGGTGGCGAAGTTCAAGCTGAGGGCGGTGGTCGCCTCGAGCGTGAGGACGCGGTTGTTGATGTCGTTCACCGTGCGCGTGGGATCCGAGTCGAGGACCTTGAGCGGCACGTTGGGGATCATGTTCCAGTTGTAGTCCGAGTACTGGTCATATCCCACGGTGAACCGGTTCGTCCACACGGAGCCCACCGTGTGCGTGATCGCCGCCGAGCCGGTGAACCGCTCCAGCTTGGACTGCACGTCCATCGTCTGCAGGCGCGCGAAGTTGTTGCTCCCGACGAACGTGTCGTCGTAGTGGCAGGTGCTCTGCGTCACGCTCGCCAGCTCCTGCCCGGTGAGCCGCGCCTCCTCCACGGCGCGCGGGCACGTCTCGATGGCGGCGCCGCCGCTGGTCGGATCGCTGGCCATGATCGGCGCCCACATCGGCTGCCCGAGCATCACCGCGCCGATGTACCCCCAGCTCTCCCCGTCGTTGTAGTTGTACGCGGTGGAGCTGGACGTGTAGCCGCTGGAGAACGCCACCGACACGTTGTCGCGCGGGTGGAGGGTGAAGTTGCCGCGCAGGTTGTACGCGGTCTGGCCGTTCGTGGGGAACACGCCGTCCTGGTCGCGCCAGTCGAACGACGTGAAGTAGCCGAGCCGGTCGGAGCCGCCGCGCATGGACACGCCGAGCTTCGACATGCCGGCCGTGCGGAAGGGATCGTAATACAGCCCCGCGTCCGGCGTCGGGATGCTCCCCTTCAGGCTGTTGATGTAGTAGGTCGTGTCCTTGTACGCGGGCCCGAGGTCCACGTTGGGGTTCCACGCGCGCACCGGGTACTCGTTGGGATCCCAGGTGAGACCGTAGTCGGCGTGGACGTTGAACGTCGCCTTCCCCGAGGCGCCGTGCTTGGTGGTGATGCGGACGACGCCGGCCGCGGCCTCGGTGCCGTACAGCGTCGCGGCGGCGGGGCCCTTCACGATCTCGATCGACTCGATCTCGTCCGGCGAGATGTCGAGCATGCGGTCGGACATCCCGCCGCCGATTCCCATCGGGGTGGCGCTCGTGTTCACCCGCGCGCCGTCGATGTAGACGAGCGGGGTGTTGTCCAGGTTGATGCTGGTGTTGCCGCGGATCTTGATGTTCACCGCGCTCCCCACCGCGCCGCTGGAGCCCGTGATGTCCACGCCCGTGGCGTTCCCCTGGATGAGGGTGGCGACGGTGGATGGCGCCTTCAGCTCGACCTGCCTCGACGCGTCGATCGTGCTCACCGCGTTCCCGATCTCGCGCTTGCGCTGCTCGCCGGTGGCGGTGACCACCACCTCGCCGAGCGATGCGGGCGCGGCCTCGAGCGTGAAGTTCGCGGTGACGCTCGCGCCGGCACCCACGGTCACCTGCCGGACGGCGGACCGGTACCCGATGCGCCGCACGTGCAGCTCCACCGCGCCGGGCGCGATGCCGGTGATCGAGTAGTGCCCGCGCGCGTCGGTGAGGGCGCCCTGCCCTCCGTTGCCGACGTACACCTGCGCGCCGGCGAGTGGCTGGGTCGTGGTGGCGTCGGTGACCTGGCCCGTCACCGTGCCCGTCTGCTGCGCCGCGGCCGGCGCTGCCGCGGCGAGCAGCGTGCACGCGGCGAGCAGCAGGGGGGCGGGTGGCGCCAGGACCCTGGCCAGTCGCTTCCACATCTCGTCGTGCATTACGTTCTCCTTGAGCTCGGGCGGGGGGAGAGGTGGCGAGGCTTGCGAGTCGCCGCCGCGGGGCGGGGGCCGGCCTCGCGCGGGCGGCGGTCGAGGACGCGGGCAAAGCACCAGTCGTGCCATCCGCCGCGGGCCGTCGCCCCGACGCGCGCCGCGTCGCCGCGGCGACGCGGCAGCGATGCAAGTGGTGAAACGACGCCGGATTGCCTCGGTCGGCGGCGCGCCGTGCGGGCGCCCGCCCGCGCGCGCGCCCGCCCGCGCGAAGCGCGTGGTGCACTTCGGAGGATGCACCACACGCACCCGCGACGATGCGTGCGCGCGAGGGCTCGCGATGTTACCCTAAGATCGGTGCACGGCCCGGCTCGCTCCCCGCGAGCTGCTCTTCCATCTCCGGTTGCATGGCACGTCTGCGTTCCGTACGGGTTCTCCGCGTCCTCCGCCCCGCGCTGCTCGCCCTGGGGCTCCTCGCCCCGCTCGACGTCCCGTATTCCGTGCCGGTGCTGAGCGACCACAAGGTGTTCGGCTGGTCCGCGCGCCCCCTGCACTCCCCCGACGACGGCGCGCAGGTCGTGACGCGCACCCTGCGGCGCGCGCGCGCCGCCGGACTGCTCCCCGGCGACGTGGTCCTCGCCGTCAACGGCGCGACGGCGGATTCCGCGCTGCTGGCCACCGTGCGCGCGCGCAGCGCGCCGGGCGACACGCTCGACCTCCTGGTGCGGCGCGGCGCGGAGCAGCGGCTGATCCGCGTCAGTGTCGGCGCGAGCTCCGCGAGCTACGCCGGGTTCCTGGCGTTCGTGATCGTGCTCGCGCTCATCGCGTGGGTCACGGGCATGATGGTGCTCCTCCGGCGCGGCACGCGGGCGGACGGCGTGGTGCTCGGCGCCGCGCTCCTCCTCCTGCCGCCGAGCTTCTTTCCGAGCGGGATCTCCGGCGGCGCCCTGCCGGCCGTGGCCGCGCGCACCGCCTGGCAGCTCATGTCGGCGTCGTACATCCCGCTCTTCCCCGCGCTCCTGCTGCACTTCACGGCGCTGCACGGCGGAGGGCCGCGAATCCTGCGCGCGCGCTGGACGTGGCCGGCGATCTACGCCGCGATCGGCCTGGGGCTCGCGACCACCGTGGATCGCGCCGTCGGCGTGCGGCTCGGCGGAACACAGGCGCTCGTCGCCGCGGTGCTCTGCGCGGCGCTCCTCGCGTGCGCGGTCGACCTCCAGCGCCCCCGCCTCGAGGCGCGTCCGCCGTCGGTGCGTTGGCTCGCGCTGACCATGGCCGTCGTCGCCTGCACCACCGGGATCCAGGTCGTCTTCGCCACGTGGGCGCCGGCCCTGCCGTTCACCGAGGCGATCTCGGAGATCGACTCGCTCGCCCTCGTGCTCCTCCCCACGCTCGTCGCCTTCCACTTCTTCGCGCCGTTCGGGGCCGACGGCGTGTGGAACTCGCCGCGATGGGTGAACACCGCCGGCTCGCTCGTGGTCACGGGGCTCTACGCCTGCGCGGTGATCGGGACGGCGGCGGTGGTCCTGCACCTGAGCGGGCGACAGCTCGGCGGCGTGGAGTGGCTGCTGTTCGTGTCGATGCTCATGGTGACGTTCGCGTTCTCGCCCGTGCTCCGGCACGTGCGCGACCTGGTGGACCGCCACCTGCTCGCCGACTGGATCGTGCGCGAGAGCATGGCGAACGCCTTCGTGGAGCGCGTGACGGCGGAGCTGGAGGTGGAGCGCGTCGCCGCGCGGGTCGCGCGCGAGCTGCCCCCACTCCTCGGCGTCGCCTCGGTGGAGCTGCTCCTCGCGGGGGACCCGGCGCGCTCGAGCGCGCCGCCGCTCGCCAGACCGGCCGCGGAGCTGGAGCGCGAGATCGCCTGCGCGCGCGAGCGCCACGCGCGCTCGGCCGCGGGGGATGCCGGCGCGCCGGCGGACGCGCTGCTCCTCCCCGTCCGGACGGCGGACGGCGCGCTCGCCGGCGCGCTCCGGATCGGCGGCCGGCTGGATGGCCGCCCGATCGACGACGCGGGGGATGGCATCCATCGCATCGTGACGCACGGCGTGGCGGCGGCGCTCAACAACGCGAGATCGTATCTCGCCCTGCGCCGCGCCCGTGACGAGCTGGCCGAGGCCGAGCGCGTCGCGGCGCTCGGCGCGCTCGCCGGCGGGCTGGCGCACGAGATCAAGAATCCCCTCGCCAGCCTCCAGATGGGGCTGCATCTCCTCGCGCAGGACGGCGCCGACGGGGAGCGCCTGCGCCGCATCCACCGCGAGGTCCGCCGCATCGACGACCTCGTCTCCGGACTCCTGCGCTACACCCACGCGGGCTCCGTGGAGCCGCCGGAGCCGATCGACCTGAGCGAGATCGCCAGGCGAACCATCGCCGACGCGCGCCCCCGGGCCGAGGACCGCGCCGCGCTGATCGGCGAGCGCTACCCCGAGGAGCCCGCGTGCGTCATGGGCACCACCGCCCAGCTCCGCCTGATCGTCGCCAACCTCCTCGCCAACGCCATCGACAGCATCGACGACGGTGGGCGCATCGACGTGCGCGTCGCGGTCGATGGCGCCCACGCGGCGCTCACCGTCTCCGACAGCGGCGCGGGGATCGCGCCCGAGCTGCGCGAGCGGATCTTCGAGCTGAACTTCTCGACCAAGCCCAACGGCACGGGCATCGGACTTGCGCTGGCACGGCGTGAGACCGAGCGTCTGGGCGGCACGATCGCCGTGGACCCGTGCATGGCCGGCCCGACCACGCTGCGTCTCACCCTGCCGAGAGTCGCCACCCCCACCCCCACCCCACACCACCGCGCCCCGGAAGCCCCCGCATGACTCCTCCACGCTTTCTGATCATCGATGACGAGCGGAACTTTCGCGAGTTCCTCGGCGAGGCGCTCGAGCGCCAGGGGTACGAGGTGACGCACGCGGCGACGGCGCGAGTGGGGCTGGCCGTCGCGCGCCACACGCGGCCGCACGTGGTGCTGCTCGACCAGAACCTGCCGGATGGCTCGGGGCTCGACCTGATTCGCGCGCTGCGCGAGCTCCCGACGAATCCGGCCGTCATCATGATCACCGCGTTCGCCGGCTTCGACAGCGCGGTGCGCGCGGTGAAGGCAGGGGCGTTTCACTACCTGAGCAAGCCGTTCGGCTTCTCCGACCTGCTCGACGTCGTTGCCGAGGCGTGCGTGGCGCTCCACCCGGACGAGGATGCCGAGTCACCGGACGCGCTGGGCGTGCTCGTGGGCGCCGATCCCAGGATGGTGGAGCTCCGGCAGCGGATCGCCCGCGTGGCCGCGCTCCCGGTGCCGACGGTGCTCGTGCGCGGGGAGTCGGGAACGGGGAAGGAGCTCGTGGCCCAGGCCATCCACCGCGCGAGCCGGCGCGCCTCGGAGCGGCTGGTGAGCGTGAACTGCGCGGCGCTCACCGAGACGCTGCTCATGGACGAGCTGTTCGGGCACGAGCGCGGCGCGTACACCGATGCCCGGAGCCAGAAGCCGGGGTTGTTCGAGTCGGCGCACGGCGGGACGCTCTTTCTCGACGAGATCAGCGAGATGGGGGTGCACGCCCAGGGAGCGCTGCTGCGCGTGCTCGAGGAGCGACGGGTACGGCGCGTCGGCGGCACGGAGGAGATCGAGGTGGACGTGCGCGTGGTGGCCGCCACCAACCGCGACCTCGAGCACGAGATGGAGGCGAAGCGGTTCCGCTCCGACCTCTTCTTCCGGCTCGACCTCGTGGAGCTCGTGCTGCCGCCGCTGCGCGAGCGCCGCGGCGACATCCCGCTCCTCGCCGCGCACTTCGCCCGGCGCGTGGCCGAGCGGTACGGCGAGGCGGTCCGGACGATCTCCCCCGAGGCGCTCGCGCTGCTCGAGGCGCATGCGTGGCCGGGGAACGTGCGCGAGCTGCGCAACACGATCGAGCGCGCGTACGTGATGGGTACCGCGCCGTGCATCACTCCGGCGTGCCTGCCGGAGGAGCTGCGGGGCGGCGCGCGACTCGCGCCCGGCGCGCTCCAGTCCGGACCGCCGCGACGCTTTCAGGAGCACAAGCGCGAGGTGGTGGATCACTTCGAGCGCAGCTACCTGGAGTCCGCGCTCCTGCGCGCGGGCGGCAACATCACGCAGGCCGCCGAGGAGGCGGGCGTGCTGCGCCAGGTCTTCCAGCGCATGCTCATCCGTCATGGGATCGACGGGGCGCAGTACCGGCGGTAATGCGGGGCGCGGGGCGCGGGAGAACAGGGACTGAGCGACACGGGGCCGGCAGTCGCCGGCCCCGTGCCGCATTCCATGTTCACGCACCCCGCACCCCGCCTCCCGCGCGTTGCGCCCCGCGCCCCGGCCGTCAATACTTCCAGCTCCTCACGTCCCCCCCCGCCGGCGCGGTGCGCGTGATGCGCTCGGCCATCCGCGGGAGCACGCGCTGGTTGATCGTCAGGCGGCTCAGGCGCACGGACTGGCCGGGGACGCCGGAGTAGCAGTGCGGCGCGCGCGGACCGTACTCCACGGAGCCGCCGTACCGCGGATGCGTGGTGCTCTCGAGGAAGCGCGCCAGGAGCCGCACCGACTCCTCCAGGTTGAAGCTGTCCTCGTCGCCCACGGTGATGTGGATCTTCCCGGCGAGGTCCGGGCCGAGCGTCGCCCAGTCGCGCGCCAGGCGGTAGCGAAGATCGAAGCGATCGCGCATGTACGCGGCCACCTCGTGGTCGATGCGACCCGTGCGCTTGTCCCAGAGCGGACGAGGATAGCCATCGAACCCCACCGGCCCCCACGCCGCCTGCCACGCGTCGAGCTGCTCCCCCGAGCGCCCCCGGCTCCCGAGCACCGCCTCCATGCGGCTCGCCTGCTCGACGGTCATGAGCACCTCACCATCCGGTCGGTGCATCCACGGCCGGATCCCCTCCTTCTCCCACCGCCGATCGGGACGGAACGCGTTGTCGTCGTCGTAGATGTTCACCAGCCCGTAGTAGCGGAAGTCGACCGGATCGGGACAGCTCGCCCACGTCCCGTTGAACATCGTCGGATGGAGCACCTGCCAGGCGAGCGACTCCCACCCGCCCGTGGAGCCCCCGTACAGCGTGCGCGCCCACCCCGCGCCGATGGCGCGGAACCGCTTCTCGATGTACGGGATGAGCTCCCTGGTCAGCGCATCGCCGTACGGGCCGTTGTTCGCCGAGTTCACGCCGTACGAGTCGTCGAAGTACGGCGTGGGATGCTGCAACGTGACGATGATCATCCGCGGCAGCCGCCCCTCCATCCAGTCGCGGGAGAAGCGCCAGCTGTACTCCTCGTACGTTCGGGCGTACGCCTCGTCGCAGATCCAGTCGATCACGCAGCGCGCATCGCGCCAGGTGGCGGTCGTGTCGTAGTGACTGAACGCGCCGCCCTCCGAGTCCGGCGGCTGCTCGAGGAACTCCACCGGGGTGAAGAAGTGCGGGTGGAAGTGCCCTTGCCAGTACGCCACCGGGTAGCGGGCGTTCGGGTGCGTGTCCCACCCGGCGGGGAGGAGGACGATGGCGCCGATCTCCACGTCGCGTCCCCAGAACGCGCTGAGCAGCTCGCTCCGGATGCGCACGTGCTTCACGTACTTCGTGTCGCGCGGCTGGACGAACGGGGGGACGCGCCTGGAGAGCGTGATCCGGATCGTGTCGCGCGCGCCGGGGTCCACGTGCAGGCGGAGGACCGGCGAGTAGAGATTGCCCGGCGACACGTTCCAGTGCTGCCCCTCCCCCCGGTCCAGGTGCGCCTTGATCACGTGACCGTCGGCGCGGTGGAACGTGGTGTAGACGTTGAGCATCGCCTGCACGTAGTAGTCGCCGGGGGGGAGATCGCCCAGGCGCTCCACCGGGTGGCCGGGCACGTTGCCGTCCACCACCGCCGCCTCGCCCGCGCGCAGACCGTCCACGTCGATGCCGAACATGGGCTGCCCGCCGGTCCACGACGCGACCTGGAAGCGCGGCTCCCTGTCGCCGTTGGTGGAGAGCATCAGGTACACGCGGCCATCGATCGGCGCGGGGGCGAGGCTGTCGGGCACCACGATCTCGAAGCGGAGCGCCGCTCGGCGCTCCGCGGACGAGAGCGGGCGCGACCCGCCGCATCCGGCGAGCGCCACGAGCGCGAGGAGCGCGGTGGACGACGCGAGCCGGCCGGGTGCGCGCACGCGCGCCGTCACGGACCGATGGTCTCGAGCCCCGCCCGCGCGAGGCGCGCGTTCAGCGAGGCGAGGTCGTTCGCGCGCAGCTCGCGCCAGCCGCGGAGCGCCTGGTCGAGCGTGCGCTCCGCCGCGCTCACGCCGGCCGCCATCGCCGAGGTCGGCGCGGCGTCGGCGCCCTGCAGCGCCTGGAACAGCCGCGCCATCCGCCCGTTGAGCGCCCGCAGCGAGGGACCCGCGCCCTCCCCTCCACCCTCGCCGCCCCCGCTCCCCGCTGCCCCTCCCTCCAGCGCGGCGGCCTTCGCCGCGACGGCATCGATGCCGGCCACCAGCGCGCCGTCGCTCGCGCGGCGCTTCCGGTCGGCGAGCTGCTCGCGCAGCGCGTGCACCTGGTCGAGCGCGTCGTGGTCGCGGCGCAGCGCGTCGTACATCCGCATGGAGAGCGCGAACTGCCGCGCGAGCGCGGCCGGGGGCGTCTTCACGTTGGGATCCATCTTCACGGTGAGCGGCTGCGTGTACGCGTGTCCGTTCACCGTGAGCCGCACCGTGTAGCGCCCCGGCCGAACCCACGTCCCGAGCGGGACGCGCGGCGTGTTCCGGTAGACCGCCGCGATCGGATACCCGAACTCGAGTACCGCGGGGGGCGCGTAGTGGAGGTCCCAGACGAAGCGGTGCATCCCCGCCGCGGTGGACAGTCGCCGCGGCGGGCGGATCCAGTAGTCCGGGATGTTGCGCCCCTCCACCGGCGGCTCCGGCGCATCGGCGCTCGAGTAGCGGCGCACCAGCTTCCCGGCGTCGTCCAGGATCTCGAGCGTGACCGCGCCCGAGGCGGGAGCGCGCAGCGTGTAGTCGATGATCGCGCCGTCCGGCGGATTCTCTCCGGCCGGCTCCTCCTGCGGGAGCGGCGTGTCGGTGTTCAGGTTCCAGCGCACGCGATACGCCACCTGCGGGCGAAAGAGGAACGCGTCGGCCCGCGCGACGGCCGGATCGAGCTGCCGGAGCGGCGTCACGTCGTCGAGGATCCAGAACGAGCGCCCGTGCGTGGCCACCACCAGGTCGTTCTCGTGGACGACGAGATCGCGGATCGACGTGGCTGGCATGTCGAGCCGCAGCGACTGCCAGTGGTCGCCATCATCGAACGACACCCACACCTGCGTCTCCGACCCGGCGTAGAGGAGCCCTTTCCGCTCGGGGTCCTCGCGCACGACGTCGATGATCGCGCCATCCGGGAGCCCGTTCGTGATCTCCGTCCACGTCCGCCCGCCATCGTGCGTGCGGTAGATGTGCGGCCGGAGGTCGTCCAGCCGGAAGGTGTTCACCGCCGCGTAGGCGGTGAGGGTGTCGAAGTGCGAGGCGTCCATGAGCGACACCTTGCTCCACGGCGCGTCGCGCAGCGCGGACGGGGTGACGTCGCGCCAGTGCGCGCCGCCGTCGTGCGTCACGTGGATCAGCCCGTCGTCGGTCCCCACCCAGATCAGCTTCGCGCTCCGATACGACGGCGCGATGGTGTAGATGACGCCCCGGTGCTTGCCGTGCTCCGGGTCGAGCGCGGTGAACGCGCCGAGCGTCCCCGGGACGGGAGCCGACGCGCGCGTGAGGTCGGGGCTGATCTTCTCCCAGGTGGTGCCGCCGTCCGTGGTCTTCCACAGGACGTTCGAGGCGAAGTACAGCACGTGCGGGTCCACCGGAGAGAAGAGGATCGGCTGCGTGCGCACGACGCGGAAGTCGTCGCTGCCGCCGAGCCGCGGCGCCACGTTCTGCACCTGCCGCGTGCGGCGGTCGAAGCGCGAGACGCGCCCGCCGTACACGATGTCCGGGTCGAGCGGATCCGGGGCGACGTAGCCGTACTCCTCCACCCCCACCGGATACCACTCGCGGAAGGTGATCTCGCCGTACGGTCCGCGGCTCCGGATGCACACGGAGCCGCTCTCCTGCTGGCCGCCGCACACGCGATAGGGGAACGCGTTGTCCGTGCTCACGTGGTAGAACTGCGCCGTGGGCTGGTTGTACCACGAGCTCCACGTCTCTCCGCCGTTCACGGTGATGATCGCCCCCTGGTCGGCGGCGATGAGGATGATCTTCGGGTCGTCGGGATCGATCCACACGCGGTGGTAGTCGTCACCCCCGGGCGCGCCGCGAAACGCGGTGAAGTGCTTCCCGCCGTCGGTGGACTTCCACGTCACCACGTTGGCGATGTACACGACGTCCGGGTTGGTGGGATCCGCCCGGATCTCGTTGAAGTCCCCGTCGCGCCCCCACAGCCGCTCGTCATCGTCGACGAGCGTCCAGCTCTCCCCAGCGTCGTCCGATCGGTAGATGCCGCCGCGCTTGTCGGCGCCCACGACCGCGTAGAGGCGGCGCGGGTTGGCGCGCGCGACCTCGATCCCGATCCGGCCGAGCCCCTCTGCCGCGCCGGGGAGCCCGGTGCCAACGCGGCGCCACGTGGTGCCCCCATCGGTCGACTTGAACAGGCCGTTCTTCCCCGACAGCGTCCACGACGAGCCCATCTCCCACGGCGCCTGCCGCGCCGCCCAGAGGACGGCGTACACGGTCTGCGGGTTCGATGGGTCGATCGCCACGTCCACGGCGCCGGTGTTCTCATCCTCGTAGAGCACCTTCTCGAACGTCCGTCCGCCATCGGTGGACCTGAAGATCCCGCGCTCGGGGTTGGGCCCGTACGGATGGCCGAGCGCCGCCACGAACAGGCGGTTCGGATCGCGGGGATCCACGACCACGGCGGCGATCTGCTGCGCGTCGCGGAGGCCGAGGTGCGTCCACGTCTTCCCGGCGTCGGTGGACCGGTACATCCCGTCGCCCGTCGAGAGGTCCGGCCGTTGCAGCCCCTCGCCGGTGCCCACGTAGATGACGTCCGGATCGGACGGCGCGACCGCGATGGCGCCGATCGAGCCCGTCGGCTGGTCGTCGAAGATCGGCGTCCACACGCGGCCGTAGTCGGTGCTCTTCCACACTCCGCCGCCGTTCACGCCGATGTAGAACACGTTCGGGTGCCCCGGCACCCCGACCGCCGCCACCGTCCGCCCGCCGCGATGCGGGCCGATCATTCGCCAGCGCAGCTCGTGGAAGAGCGACGGGTCGTATTGCTGGCCGCGAGCGGCCGGGGCGAGGGCGAGTCCCGCGATGAGCGAGGCGATGAGCGGAGCGAGGAGAGTCGGGACGAGTCGGCGCATGGGTCAGTATCTCCAGCCGCGCACGTCCGCGCCCTCGGGCGCGGTGCGCACCCAGTGCCGGGCGAGCGCGCGGATGAAGCGGGAGTGATAGGTGAGCCGCGAGAAGGCGTTCGCCGTGGAGTGGTCCCCGCTCCAGCAGTGCTCGTCGCGCATCCCGTAGTCCACGGTGGCGTCGGCGGGCGGATGGGTCGCGCTGGAGAGGAAATCGTCGGCGAGGTACACGGCGTCGTTCAGGAAGTAGTTGTCGGACAGCCCGACGTTCAGGTGGATCTTGCCGCGGAGCTTGGGGCCGAGGGAAGCCCAGTCGCGCCGCATGATGTGCACGAGATCGTAGTGGTCGCGCCAGTAGCTGGCCACGTCGTGGTCGATCACCCCCGTCTCCTTGTTCCAGATGCGCCGCGGGTAGCCGTCGGGCCCGACGGGGGAGAACACCGCCTCCCAGATGTCGAACTGCCCGCCGGAGCGGGAGTGCGTGCCGAGGGCGAGCTCGCGGTGATTCACCTGCTCCACCGTGGCGCGGGTGCGACCGAGGTAGTCGCGCTCGCCCGGGCGCGGCGTGCGCTTCCATGGGCCGCTCGAGTAGTACGCGTTCGAGTCCGCGTAGATGTCCACGGTCGTGAAGCGGTGGAAGTCGATCGGATCGGGGCAGTTCGCGTAGGCGCCGTTGTACTCGTCCGGGTACATCACCTGCACGGCGAGCGCCTCCCATCCACCGGTGGATCCGCCGTAGGTGCCGCGCGCCCACCCCGCGCCGATCCCGCGGTACGTGCGCTCGATGAAGGGGATCAGCTCGTACATGATCGCGTCGCCGTACGGCCCGAGGTTCTCCGAGTTGACGGCGTACGAGTCGTCGTAGTAGGGGTTCGCGTGCTGGAGGGTGACCAGGATGACGCGCGGGAATCCGGGGCCGGTCCACTGCTTGTAGAAGTCCCACCCCAGCTCCTGCATCACGCGCGGGTAGCCGAACCGCGTGCACGCATCCCCCTCGTGTCCGTTCGGGCAGTGGACGGCGATGCTGTCGCGCTTCGCCGGCGGGAGCGACGAATCGGGCGGAGACTCGCGCCACCCCGACACCTCGCGCTCGAAGTGCCCCTGGTACACGGCCAGGGGATACCGGACGTTCGGATGCGTGTCCCACCCCTCGGGGAGGAGCACGAGCGCGCCGATGTACATCGGCCGCCCCCAGAACCTGGTGAGTCGCTCGCTCCGGATGCGGACGTGCTTCACGTACTTCGTGTCCGGCTCGTCGGGGATCGGCGGGATCACCTTGTCGAGCTGCAGGGCGATCGTCCCCGCCTTCGCGTCCACGTGGATCTTCCGCGCCCGGCTGTACAGGTTCCCTGGCGCGCGGTTCCACTGCTGCCCTTCCCCGCGATCCATGGGAAGCTCGACCGTGTGGCCGTCGGCGCGGTGGAACGTCTCGTAGCGGTGCAGCAGCGCCTGCACCCAGTAGTCGCCCGGCGGCACGTCCGCGAGGCGACGACGCGGGTACCCGATCGCGCCGTCCCCGACGATCACGCGGTCGCCCGCGGTCGCCCCGTTCACGTCCACACCGAACAACTGCTGGGTCGCGTCCGCATCCTCGATCTGGAAGCGCGGCTCCCTGGTGCTGTCGGTGGAGAGCATGACGAGCATGCGCCCGTCGAGCGGGCCACCACCGTCGACCGACGGGATGGCGACCGAGAACCGCGGCCCCGAGCCATCGCCGCGGCACCCGAGCATCGCGGCGGCGAGAACGACGGCGATCGCCAGCGGAGAGCGGCCGCCGGCGTGGGGGAATGGACGCATGCACTGACTCCGCGCTGGGGGGGACGGCACCGGAGGGATGGCGGTCGGCGAGCGAGGGCCGGCCGGCGGGGCGAGCCCATGGCAGCCGCCGTGCCGCGCCGCCGGGGCACGGCGGCTCGCGCGTAACTCGCGCCTCGCACTGAGCTTGGCGTCGTCGGGCGGAGGGCGCCCCCCGCGCTCGCGCGCGCATCCGGGGCGCGAGGCGCACTCCCCGAGATGCGGCGACGCAGCGCGCGAGGTGCGGCGGCTACCGATGTCCGGCGGCCGCCGCCGGAGCCGCCGCCGGAGCCGCCGCCGGAGCCGCTTCCGCGCCGCACACGCCGCGCTCGCGCGCCGCGGCGAGCACCGCGTCGGCCATCGCGCCCGCCGCGAGCCCCGCGCCGTGGTCGGTGAAGTGCACGAAGTCGGCGAACGGCTCCTCGCTGGCGCCGGTGAGCGCCCTCGCCACGTCGGCGACGGCCACCCCCGAATCGCGCGCGACGCGCAGCGTGGCGGCGCGCGCCTCGGCGTCGAAGCGCACGAGCGTGCGCCCCGTGGCGCGCGGATAGAACCGCTCCCAGGCCGAGAGCAGCCGCCGGCGATCGCGCGGATCGCGCATCAGCTCATCGCCGTGCGTGGCGATCGCCGGCGTCGCGCCCGCGGCGCGCACGGTGCCGAGCAGCCGCCGGAGGTCGTGCTCGTAGAGCGACAGCCGATCCGTGGGGACGGCGTCGAAGCGCCACCCCGGCGGGTGCGCGCGTACGGCGGCGGCCGCGTCGCGGCGGCGCAGGTACGCCAGAACGGGTGTGGGGAGGAGCCGCTTGACGTCCTCCCTGACCCGCTCGAGCGCCCGCGGGTAGAGCGCGTGCGTCGCGGGGAGCCGCCCGGCTCCGGGCGCGGTGTCGGGGTGCGCGGCGACGGGCGGACGATTCTCGAGGTACTGCACCGGAGTCGGATAGTAGAGCGCGACGTCGAGCCCGAAGCGCGAGAGGCGAAGGCGGACGTCCTGCTCCACCGTCGGCAGCGACATCCCGGGGAGCGCGGCGTCGAGCACCTCGAATCGGCGCGGCCGGCGCGCCCCGCACGCTCCTTCGGCCAGTCGCGCGTTCAACGTGTCCTCGAGCTGTCGCGGAAACTCGTGGCCGGGCGACTCGTACAGCCCGAACGTCTCCGAGGCGCCGAGCGTGGCCACCCGCACCGTCCCGGCCTCCGCGCGCACCGCCGCCTCCGGTCCGCGCATGCCGAGCGCGTTCATCTCCCACTTCCCGAAGCGCACGCTCGGCCGGCCGTGCATGCCCAGCCGGTCGCGGACGATCAGGTCCTCCTCCGACGTGATGCGGGAGAGGAACGGCGTGCGGTAGACCAGCCAGTCGTCGATGCGCGCCATCACCTCGAGACTCGCCGCGGCGACCGTCACGAGCACGAGCGCCCGCGTCATCCGCCGCAACGCGACCCGCGTCACGCCGAACGTCGCGCCGCGCACACGGATCACCGCCGGCGCCGTGCCGGCGGGGAGCGGAGCGGCCTCCGATGTCAGCACGGCATCGGGATGGGTCAGGGACTCCGTCATCTGCGCACTCTCGCGTTGGAGCCGACCGTTCCCTCGATCGGACCGGGACGAGCTGTCGTCAGAACTGGAAGTAGAGGAACGGCGACGGGCGCGAGCCGATGATGATCGCCAGCGATGCGCCCAGGGAGGCGGCCACCGCGACCTGCCTCCGCCACGCCCGGTCACGCTCGGGTCGACGGTGCAGGTCGTACGCGTTCGGCCCACGCAGCGACCACCACCCGGCGAGGAGCAGCAGCGCCGCCGCCAACGCGGGCTGCAGCACCAGCACCCCCGCCGTGGGCACCACCATCGCGCGCAGCACCCAGACGGCCATCCCGAAGTCGGTCGCGCGGAAGAGCACCCAGCCGAACACGGCGAGTAGGAACATCCCTAGCTGGCGTGCTCCCCGCGGTAGGCGGTCCCACGTCGCGCCGAACCGCTTGTAGAGCGCGAGCAGCAACCCGTGGTAGGCGCCCCACACGACGAACGTCCACCCCGCCCCATGCCACAGCCCGCCGATGAGCATCGTGAGGAGCAGATTCCGGTACGTCCGCCACGCTCCGCGCCTGCTCCCGCCGAGCGGGATGTAGACGTAGTCGCGAAGGCAGGCGGAGAGCGAGATGTGCCACCGGCGCCAGAAGTCGGACGGGTCGAGCGACTTGTACGGCGAGTCGAAGTTCTGCGGAATGCGGAGCCCGAAGAGGTAGCCGAGCCCGACCGCCATGCAGCTGTAGCCGTCGAAGTCGAAGTAGAGCTGGAAGGTGTAGCCGAGCATCGCCATCCACGCGCCGAGCGACGAGAGCTGCCGATAGTGCGCGAGCGCGGGATCCACGAACGCGCCGAGCGTGTCGGCGACGAGCACCTTCGCCACGAGGCCGTACGCGAAGAAGGAGATCCCGCGATACAGCCAGCGCGTGCGCTCGCTCCGGCCCAGCTCGAGGAGGTCGCCCTCGATCGCGCGGAAGCGAACGATCGGTCCGGCCACGAGCTGCGAGAAGAGGGAGACGAACGCCGCGAACTCGAAGAAGTTGCGCGTGGGGCGCACCTGGCGGCGGTAGCTGTCGACGATGTACCCGATCGTATGGAACGTGTAGAACGAGATGCCGATCGGGAGGATCACGTTCAGGTGAGGCAGCGCGACCTCGCCGCCGCCGAGCCAGTGCAGCGTCGCGCCGACGGTGCTCAACGCGAAGTTGGCGTACTTGAAGAAGCCGAGGAGCGTGAGGTCGGTGACGATGGGAACGACGAGACAGAGCTTGCGGCGTCGCGGGTCCGCATCCCACCGCAGGAAGCCGAGTCCCGCGGTGTAGCTCACGAGCGTGGAGAACGCCATGAGCAGGGTGAAGCGCGGATCCCAGTACGCGTAGAAGACGTAGCCGGTGATCGTCAGCCAGACGTATCGCGCGTTCGCCGAGCGGAGGATCCAGAAGACGGCGTAGGCGATCGGGAGGAAGACGAACAGGAAGATGGTGCTGTTGAACAGCATCGAAGCTCCCCGGCAATGGTCTCCCGCATGCCGAGAGCGAGAGGAGTCTCCGGCTGGCGCGGTGACGGCACGGGGACCGGCGCTGCACGTTGCAGGCCAGGTAAGGGCGTGTGCCTTTCGAGCGATCGCCACCGCACCGGCGCGGGACGAGCGGGGGGCGGCCGCTGCCGCCCCCCTGGGTAATGCCCTAGCTCACGCGCATGACGGTGTGGCAGTCGATCGTCCCGTCGAGCTTCACCCCCTCCGCCGTCTCCGCCGAGAACGTCACCTTGCCGCTCCCGCCGCGATCGTCCACGGTGAGCTTTCCCTTCCCCTGTGGCTTGCCCGCATCGGTGCGGGTGTCGATGTCGTACGACGTCATCCCCATGATCGGACCGAATCCGACCGTCATGCGGAAGTGCTCCGTCCCGCCGGCAGCCGCCTTGCTGTTGGGCACGATGAGCTGCAGGCTGCTGAACGCCTTGGGGTCGTTCGTGTCGATGCTGAACTGGTTCCCCCAGGCATTGGTCCCGGCGAGGCCGTAGCTGCAGCCGCCGCTCGTGGCCTGGGCGTCGTAGGTCCCGGCGTTCGGGCCTCCGGTGACGACGAGATGGATCGTGCTGTTGGGCGTGCCCTCCGCCGGCGCGGCGGACGCCGCGGCCGCGGGCGCGGCATCGCCCTTCGTGGAGGACTCGGACTTCGAGCAGGCGGCGAGGAGGGCGGCCATGGCGATGAAGCAGGCGGCTCGGCGGATCGGCATTCGGGTCACCTCGTGAGTTGGGGGTCCGATGTACGACGCGCCGGTCGCGCCGCGCCTCTCACTCGACCGCTTCGCGCCGATACACGATCCGCCCGCCCACGACGGTCATGAGGACGTGCGCGTCGCGGATCTGCTCGGGGGGGATGCGAGTCAGATCGCGATCGATGAGCACGAAGTCGGCGAGCTTCCCCCGCTCGAGCGTCCCCTTCACCTTCTCCTCGAAGCTCGCGTAGGCGCCGCCGCTGGTGTAGGCGCGGAGCGCCTCCTCCACCGTGATCTTCTGCTCCGGAACCCATCCGCCCGGGTGCGCCCCGTCGAGGGTTCGCCTGGTGACGGCGGCGTAGATCCCCTCGAGGGGGACGGCCGGGGCCACGAACCAATCGCTCCCGAAGGCGAGCCGCGCGTGCGCGTCGAGCAGCGCGCGGAACGCGTACGTGGTCCTCGCGCGTTCGGCACCGATCACCTTGTCCGCCCAGCGTCCATCGTCGATCGCGTGATACGGCTGCATGCTGGCGACGACCCCGAGCTTCGCGAAGCGCGGAATGTCCTCGGGAGCGAGGTGCTGCGCGTGCTCGATGCGGAAGCGGCGGTCGCGCGCCCCGTCCTCGCGCTCCACCCGCTCGTAGATGTCGAGCTGGAGGCGGATGGCGCGATCGCCGATCGCGTGCACGATCACGTGCAGCCCCGCGCGGTCGGCGCCGCTCGTCCAGGTGTAGAGATCCTCCGGCGTGTTCACGAGCAGCCCGCGGTCGCCCGGCGCATCGGTGAACGGCGCGAGCATCGCCGCGGTGTGCGATCCGAGCGAGCCATCCACGAAACCCTTGAGTCCACCGATGCGCACCCACTCGTCGCCGTGCCCGCGCGCGGCCACGGTGTCGCGCAGGCGCTCCCAGGTGGCGAGCGGCACGGCGGCGTAGACGCGCGTCGTGAGCCGTCCCGCACGGCGCGCGCGCTCGAAGACGGCGAGATCGGACCACGATCCCATGTTGTGGACCGACGTCACCCCCTGCGCGTTCACGTAGCGCATCGCCGCGTCGAGGGCGCGGTCGGCCATCTCCGGGCTCGGGTCGGGGATGGCGCCGGCGATCAGCCCCACCGCGTTGTCCTTGAGGATCCCCGTGGGATTCCCGTTCGCGTCTCGGACGATCGTGCCGCCGTCCACGTCCTTCGTGTCGCGTCCGATCCCGGCCGCGGCGAGCGCCGCGCCGTTGGCGAGCCCCATGTGCCCGTCCAGACGCTGCACCCAGACCGGGTTGTTGGGCGTCACCGAGTCGATCCAGTCGCGACGCGGCAGCTCGCCCCCCCAGTTCTCGTGATCCCAGTCGCCGTTCAGGATCCACGTGCCCGGCGGCACGGTGGCGGCGTACGCCTTGATGCGCGCGATGAACTCGGCGGGCGTCTTCGCGTCGCGAAGCTGCACGGACGCGAGCCCGAAGCCGCCATCGATGAAGTGGACGTGCGAATCGATGAACCCCGGCACGAGCATGGCGCCGTGCGCGTCGATCACGCGCGTGTCGGCGGTCGCGAGCTTCCGCACGGCGGCGCTCGATCCCACGAGGGCGATGCGGTCGCCGCGCACCGCGATCGCATCGGCCCATGGCTGGCGCGGCACCCCCGTCCAGACGCGCGCGTTGACGACGGCGAGCGTC
>DASUXC010000183.1:0-1618 GCA_036378095.1 Gemmatimonadaceae bacterium
ATGGAATCTCCGACATTCTGGTTGGGTTCGAGAGAAGGCGCAGCGATGTCGCCTCCGTCGGACGGCGGGCTTCCAACGCCGACCAAGGTAGGATCACCCCACAGACGGGTCAATGCTGGCGTACCGGCTGATCGAGCGGAAGCGTGATGGTGGACGAATCGAGGCGGGAGAGTGGCGCGCGTTCATCCGCGCGTACGCCGCCGGACACGTCCCGGACTACCAGATGGCCGCGTTCCTCATGGCCACGTTCCTCCGCGGCCTCGATCGCGCCGAGACGGCCGCGCTCACCGAGGCGATGCTCGGCAGCGGCGCGTCGCTCGACCTGCGCCACTTGGGCGTGGCGCGCGTCGACAAGCACTCCACCGGGGGCGTGGGCGACAAGGTGTCCCTCGTGCTCGCGCCGCTGGTCGCCTCGCTCGGCGTCGCGGTGCCGATGATGTCGGGACGCGCGCTCGGGCACACGGGGGGCACCCTCGACAAGCTCGAGTCCATCCCCGGCATGCGCACGAACCTCACCCTCGCCGACGCGCGCGCGCAGATCGAGCGCATCGGGTGCGCGCTGCTCGGCCAGACGGGGGAGATCGCCCCCGCCGACCGGAAGATGTACGCGCTGCGCGACGCGACCGCCACGGTGGAGTCGGTGCCGCTCATCGCGGCGAGCATCATGAGCAAGAAGCTGGCGGAGGGGCTCACCGCGCTCGTCCTCGACGTGAAGCGCGGCTCCGGCTCCTTCCTCCCCGCCCTCGAGCGGGGGCTGGAGCTCGCGCGCGTGATGATCGATCTCGGCGCCGACCATGGCTGCGAGGTGGTCGCGCTCCTCACCGCCATGGACCGCCCGCTGGGTCGCGCGTGCGGGAACGCGCTCGAGATGGAGGAGGCGGTCCTGGCGCTCCGGGGTGAGGGCCCGCCGGACCTCATGGAGGTGACGTACGCGCTGGGCGCGGAGATGCTCGTCCTCGCTCGCGTGGCGCGCGACACCGACGAGGCGCGCCGGCGGATGGAGGTGGCCATCTCCTCCGGGCGCGCCGCCGACAAGCTGCGCGAGATCATCGAGGCGCAGGGGGGAAACCCCGGCATCGTGGACGACCCGGCGGTCCTGCCGCAGGCCGATGCGTGCGAGATCTTCGCGGCGCCGGCGGAAGGGTTCGTGGCCGCCGTCGAGCCTCGCGCGGTGGGACGCGGGATCATCGCCATGGGTGGCGGGCGCACGCGGATGGAGGACGCGGTCGATCCGACCGTGGGCTTCGTCATCACCGCGAAGCCGGGCGACTGGGTGCGGGAGGGCGAGCCGCTGGCCACCATCTTCGCGCGCGACGCGGCGGGGATCGAGGCGGGACGCGCCGCCCTGTGCGGGGCGATCGCCATCGCCGGCGAGGCGGAGCATCCGCTTCCCCTCATCTCCCATCGTGTGACGCGCGGCGGGATCGAGACATACGAGCGAACCTGAACGAGGTGGTCGTGAACAATCCGAATCGGAAGCGAAACGTTCGTCGGCGCCAGTGGCGCGTCGCCCTGCTCGCGCTCCTGTGGCCGGCCATCGCCGCCGCTCAGCGCGCCGACCGCGTCGGCGATGCGCCCGCCACCGGGGAGCCGCCGGCGCTCGTGCCGGCGCCGCGCG
>DASUXC010000184.1:0-1330 GCA_036378095.1 Gemmatimonadaceae bacterium
AAGTCTGCAACTCGACTTCGTGAAGTCGGAGTCGCTAGTAATCGCAGATCAGCAACGCTGCGGTGAATACGTTCCCGGGCCTTGTACACACCGCCCGTCACGTCACGAAAGTCGGCAACACCCGAAGCCCGTGGCCCAACCCTTGTGGGGGGAGCGGTCGAAGGTGGGGCCGGCGATTGGGACGAAGTCGTAACAAGGTAGCCGTACCGGAAGGTGCGGCTGGATCACCTCCTTTCTAAGGAGCATGCCACCGGCTGCAGGTGCGCTCTGGGGCTCTCTTCGTGGGGGTGTCGGGGTGTGGTGTGGTCGGGGTTGGCCCGCTGTCGCAGGCGTGTGTTCTGCGGGTGGGTCTGCTCATGGGTTGTGGAGCGCTGGCTATTCAGGATCGGTTCTTCTTGTCTGGTGGTTAGTACCGTCTCGGCCTTCGTTGGGGGTTGGGGAGTGGGGATGCCGCCGGGGGGTGGGCTGGTTCTGGGCACACTGTTGGGTCCTGAGGGAACGGGCGTTCGCGTCTGGGTTCTCAGGGGGTCTTCCGCCTCGTGTGGGGTGGGGGGCCTGTTCGCAGGCCGGTCCGGCTGCTGCATCGTTTCTGGTTCTGCCTTGTGGGTGGGGTCGGGGTGGTGTGGTGGTGGTTGCGGGTTGGTGCTGTCCGTGTTTTGAGAACTGCATAGTGAGCGCGAGCATCTTGTAACTGCGTGTCGTGTTCAAGTTTTTTAGGGCACACGGTGGATGCCTTGGTACCAGGAGCCGATGAAGGACGTGGGAGCCTGCGATATTCCCCGGGGAGTTGGCAACCGAGCGTTGATCCGGGGGTTTCCGAATGGGGAAACCTAGCACCTGTCATGGGGTGTTGCCTCCGTCTGAATTGATAGGGCGGTTGGTGGTAACGCGGGGAAGTGAAACATCTCAGTACCCGTAGGAAGAGAAAACAATTGTGATTCCCTGAGTAGTGGTGAGCGAAAGGGGATGAGGCTAAACCATGCGCGTGTGATAGCCGGCGGGTGTTGCGTGTGTGGGGTTGTGGGAGCGTTCTTGCCTGCGCCGCCGTGTGGGCGGGGAGTTATAAAGTGTTGGGGTAGTCGAACGATCTGGGATGGTCGACCGTAGTCGGTGAGAGTCCGGTAGACGAAATCTCAATGCCTCTCTTGGGCGTTTCCCGAGTAGCACGGGGCCCGTGAAATCCCGTGTGAATCTGCCAGGACCACCTGGTAAGCCTGAATACTCCCTGGTGACCGATAGCGGACTAGTACCGTGAGGGAAAGGTGAAAAGTACCCCGGTGAGGGGGCGTGAAAGAGTACCTGAAACCGTGTGCCTACAAGCCGTCAGAGC
>DASUXC010000185.1:0-6433 GCA_036378095.1 Gemmatimonadaceae bacterium
CGGGACGAGGTTCGCGTCCGCGTTCTCGCCTCGGGCATGGAGTACACGGACGTGCTGATCCGGCGCCACCTCTACCCGCAAACTGCGCGCCACCGGCCGGCGTTCGTGATGGGCTATGACGTGGTCGGGGAAATCGATCAGCTCGGCGATGGCGTAAGCGACTTTCAGCTTGGAGATCGAGTGGCCGATCTGACGGTACTCGGGTCGAACGCCGCTTATCGCACGCTCCGGGCCGACCACCTGACCCGCGTGCCCGCGGGCGTCGATGCAGCGGAGGCGGCCACGCTGATTCTGAGCTGGACGACCGCGTACCAGCTTCTACACCGCGCGGCCCGGGTGCAGCGAGGCCAGCGCGTGCTCGTGCAGGGAGCCGCCGGCGCAGTCGGTCAGGCGCTGCTCGTGCTCGGCAGTCGGGCCGGCCTGGAGCTGTGGGGCACCGCGCGCGGCGCGCACGCGGCGCTGATCCGCGAGCTCGGCGCCACGCCGATCGACTACCAGCGCGAAGACTTCACGCGCGTCCTGCCGGGCGGGTTCGACGTCGTCTTCGACGGCATCGGCGAGGACGGCTATCGCCGCTCGTTCGCGGCGCTCAAGCGCGGCGGTCTGCTCTGCGCGTACGGCTACACGGCGCGCGTGCAGGCGCAGCGTCGCATCCACGAGATCCTGACGATGATCGCGCGCGTGTACGTGTGGAGGAGGTTGCTGAGCTGGCTGCCTGGCGGCAAGCGTGTCCGCATCTACTCGATCAACGCGATGCGGGCGCGCCATCCCGCCTGGTTCCGGGTGGACCTCGATCGGCTCTTCGGCCTGTTGGCCACCCGCGCGATCCAGCCGCGCGTCGCCGAGCGGATCTCGTTCGATGAGGTGGCCGAGGCACACCGCCGCGTCGAGGCGGGCGGTCTCGATGGCAAGCTCGTTCTGTGCCCGGACCTCCCGCCGCGAGGCGAGCGGGTACCGCCGCAGGGCGAGCTGGACGCGCCTGTCGTGCAGGCCCCGCCCGCGAGCTGAGGCGAGGAGCGGCTTCGTCGGAGCATGTCCCTCGCCGGGGTGCGGCGGCGTGGGTCCGCATCGACGTCAACGTCGCGAGGTGACGAGAAAGGTGCATTCGTACAGCGCCGTCACGCCGCGTTCCGCGAGGTCTCGGCCCTTCGACAGCACATCATCGCGGCTCAGGAGGCGGACGTCGCCGCAGGGCCCGTAAAGCCGCTCGACTTCGGCCGGCGGGACGGAGAACGGCGGCCCCTGCATCTCCCCCTGTGGGTACTCGAGCGTCACCAGGAGCGTCCGTGCGCCGTGCGGCAGGATCTCGACCATGTGCGCGGCGTATCGCTCGCGCATGGCGGGCGGCATGGCGATGAGCGCCGCCCGGTCGTAGACCGCCTCGATCCCGGCGAGGTCGCCCGCCGTCAGATCGAAGAAGTCGCCACGGAAAATGCGGATGCCGTCGGATTCCGCGGCGTCGAACCTCCCTTGTCGCCGTCGGCGCGGGGCGAGGCCATTCTCGGTGAAGAACGCCGCGACCGCGACCGGGCTGAGCTCCACGCCGAGCACCGGGTGGCCCTGCACGCGCAGCCAGATCATGTCCGCGCTCTTCCCGCAGAGCGGCACGAAGACGGCGTCGCCGCGTGCCAGCCCGAGGTCGGGCCAGAAGCGGCGCAGCCGCGCGTTGATGTTTCGCTGGTGAAATCCGATCTCCTGTCGTTCCCACCGCTCCAGCCAGAATTTCTCGTCCACTGTCCGATCCTCTGTCGTGAGCAGGCACTCGGCCCGTTCCGGCTCGGTCCTACCACTGGCGTACCAGCAGCCGTTCGGCGAGCGCGGGACCGATGGGCGGGACCGATGGTATGGGTGCGCGCCGCCGGGAACGGCTGCGAGATCTCGCGCAACCCGCCAACTGGCACCATGCTGAGGTGGCCGCGAAACGCGTACCCCCACCCTCCTCACCCATGCGCGCGAACGCGGACTCTGCGGGCAACCTGACCGTCACGAGCTCCGAGAGCTGGCTCGTCGTTCTCGCTGGTGTCCTCGCCGGCGGCGCCATCGCCGTATGGTTCGGCTCGCAGCCACCAAGTATAACTGCCGCGTGGAGCGCCGCCCTGGCGCTCGGCGCGTTGGCTTGCTCGGCGGGCTGGGAGCGGAGCCGGTTCGTGTTCGATAGGAGGGCGCGCGAGCTCGTCTGGAAGCGATGGACGCCGTTTCGCCGCGCCGAAGGGCGCGCGCCCTTCGGCGAGATCCAGAGTCTCTCGCTCGAGCGGGCATTCGGTTCGCACGGCCAGCGCTCCAACGCAGTGCGGCTCGTGGTGCATACGACGGGGGGAGTCATTCCTCTGACGACGTCGTACGAAGCGGCGCGGGGGCGATACACGCGAATCGCCGATCAGATCGCGGAGGCGGTGTCCGCGGCAATCCCGGGAGAGGCACGGATCCCGATCGTGGAGTGAGCCGGGACGACTCGGCGATGGACGGAGGCGGCCTCCGGCACGGCGCGGAAGCGGGCGAGCCGCGACACGGCGGTCGACGTGTGCCTGACTGCGTCGCACGGCCGCGGGCGGAGGTCGAGGTGCACCGGGCACAGCGCGCGGAACCGCGCCCCGTCCATCCCCGTATGGCAGTAGTGACCTCGGTGCTGGCCGGTGGCGAACGGGATGGCCGCCTCCGGCGGCCGTCTCCTCTCCTCTGGAGGCACCGTGTACTCGACCTGCATCTTCTGCAATCAGCCTCTCGGCACCAACTCGACGCTCGAATCGTTCCCGGTCGGGCGCCGTCTCGCGTTCGACGCCGCCAGGGGGCGGCTCTGGGTGATCTGCCGGAAGTGCGAGCGCTGGAATCTCACGCCGCTCGACGAGCGGTGGGAGGGCGTCGAGGAGGCGGAGCGGCTGTACCGAGCCACTCGGCGGCGCGTTGCCACCGCGGAGATCGGCCTCGCGCGACTCGCTGACGGCACCGAGCTCGTTCGCATCGGAGCGCCGCTCCGGCCGGAGTTCGCGGCCTGGCGCTATGGCGATCAGTTCGGCCGTCGCCGTAACCGCCAGATGCTCATCGCCGGCGCGGGGCTCGCCGCGCTCGGCGGACTCATCGTCGGCGGGGTCACGATGGGCGCCTCGATCGGCGGATTCGGGTGGATGGTCGGCCACTTCGGTCGCCTGGCAGTCCAGGGCGGAACGGAAACCATCGTCGCCCGGGTGCGCACGGAAGCGGGCGAGGTGCTGCCGGTCCGTCGGCGCCATCTGGCGGAGAGCACGCTCGCGCGCACCAGCGACGGCGCGCTCGCGATCGAGCTCCGCTACAAGAACGGCAGGTCCCGCTTCGAGGGGCCGGACGCGCTGCGCGTCGCTTCGCTCGTCGTCCCGGCCGTGAACCGCTTCGGCGGCTCGCGGCAGACGGTCGCGGCCGCGGTGGGCGAGATCGAGCAGGTGGGCGGACCCGAGCGCTTCGTCGAGCAGCTCGCCCGGCGCGCCGAGGGGGCGACCGCCGTGCACGGCCGCCCGCATCGCTATGGGCGAAAGGGCCGTATCGGCCGAACGGGGCTGTACGGTCTGACGACCGTCGACCGACTCGCGCTGGAGATGGCGTTGCACGAGGACGTGGAGCGGCGGGCGATGGCGGGCGAGCTCGCGTTGCTCGCGAGCGCGTGGCGCGACGCGGAGGAGATCGCGGCGATCGCGGACGACCTGCTCGTCCCGGCCGGCGTGCGGTCGGCGTTCGAGCGCATGCGCGGGAAGTAGCGCCTGCACGATCGGGCGCTGCTCGCGCGCGCCGTCACACTGCCGCGAGACGGGCGCCCATGCTGGCGCAACATCTGCGCACTGACTCCGGCCTTGTGAGCGACCACGCGCACCGTGCTCGAGGGGCTGCTGCAGATGCGCACCGTCTGGGCGAGCCAGCTCGTCACCGTCGGCGGGCGACTGCGCATCGGGCTCTTCCACAACACGGTCCCCACGCGCGATGTGGTCGGACGGCTGCGTGAGCTCGCGGTGCACCTCCGTCAGAATCAGTTCGTGCGCGAGGAGTTTCCCTTCCCACCGGGAATCTTCGACATCCTCGAGAGTCCCGACTCCGTGTTCCGGCACCTCCGGGTCGCGCCGCCGCCCGCCGCGCCACACGATTCCGCCAGCCCCAAGCTGCACCTCAAGACGCAGTTCTTCGCGAGCGCGAGTGCCATGCGCACCCTGCTGGCGCTTCCGCAGTGGGACACCGTGCTCACCGCGTACGCCATCGAGCGCGTCGCGAGCAGTCGCTCGACGTCCGACAGCGTCCCTCCGGCGCTGACGGTCGACATGCTCGAGCACCTCGGGCCATCGTTCGGGGCGAGCAGCCGGACGCGGCACCGCGGCGACGTGCTCTACTTGAGCGTCGGCTCGCACAACGAGGACGACCTCTCACGCACCCACAACGGCGAAGTGCTCTGCCTCGTGGCGGGCCGTGCGAGCCTGACGGCGGTGTTCGATTTCGTGTACCTCGTCGCATCGGCCACGTGGGTGGAGTCCGTGGACGACCTCGACAGGCTGATCCCCCGCTCCAGCTGGCTCCAGCGAATGATGGCGCGGTGGGAGGCACAGGTACTCTAGCAGGCTGACCGAGTCCATCGAGGCGTGAGGCGCACCCTCGAGGCGTTCGCGGACTTCGCGGGCGTCGGCTCATTCAGCTCCTCGGCGAAGCTGACGTTACGCGGGCACACCTCTGGGAGAGGTGCCGATACAGCTGTTTTGCCATTCAGCGTGGGACTGGGAGCGGAACTCTGCGCAAGCCAACGGGTTAGGCAGATTCGTAGTGGCCTGGCTGGGTCGCGGCCCGGAGGTTCGGACAGCAGATCCGGGAATGGCAGCCAGTCATAGTTCCGTTTATACTGCAAGCAGGACTATGTCCTCGCCCCGGTGCCGTTTTCCGGTCCAGTTCCCCGGGCTCGTCTGACCTGCATCGCAACCATGCCTGGTCGCCTCGTCCAGAAGATCTGGCAGCACGATCCCACACGCGATGCGCCAGCCGCCTACCGGCGCGCGTGTCGGTACGAGGCGTTCATTCCCGACGAACTCGCAGCGCTCAACGTACGCCTCGATGTTCGACTCGCCGGGCTGGTCTCTGAGGCAGAACAAGCCCTGCGGCTGCTGAACAACGAAGGCGGCAGCGCGCTCGGCCCGCTCGCTCGTTTGCTCCTGCGTACCGAGTCGATCGCTTCATCGAAGGTGGAAGGCATGCAGTTGGGCGTTCGCGAGTTGGCGCGCGCGGAGGCGAAGGCGGAGTCAGGCATCACTCCGGCACCGACGGCGATGGAGGTGCTGGCGAACATCGACGCGATGGCGCTCGCTGTGGATCAAGCAGCGGAGGCCACGGAGTTCGGCGAGGGGGAGATCCTTGCCATCCATCGCCGGCTCCTCGAGCACGCGCCCCACAAGCACATCGCAGGGCGCCTGCGGTCGGGGCAGAACTGGATCGGCGGCAACGACTACAACCCGTGCGGGGCCGACTTCGTCCCACCCCCGGCGGAGGAGGTGGACGTACTGCTCGCGGACCTCTATCGGGCCATGAACGACGACACCCTTCCGCCTCTCGTGCAGGCGGCCCTCGTGCACGCGCAGTTCGAGACGATCCATCCGTTTCATGACGGGAACGGCCGCACGGGACGTGCGCTGGTACACGTCGTCTTCCGGCGGCGCGGGCTCGCGCCCCGATTCCTGCCCCCGGTCAGCGTCGTCTTCGCTGGAGCTAGGGAGCGCTATGTCGCGGGCCTCTCCCGGTTCCGATTCGATGACGACGGCGTAGGCGAGTGGATCGAGCACTTCGCCGCCGCGACGGTGCGAGCGGCGCGGCTGGCGCGCGCGTACGTGTCGGCGGTCGGCGCACTGCAGGAGCGGTGGCGCGAGCAGCTACGGGCGATGACGAGCGCACCGCGCGCGGACGCCGCGGCGTGGGCGATCATCGACCTGCTCCCCGCGCATCCAATGATCTCGGCGCCCGTGGCCGCGGCGGTCACGGGCCGCGCGAAGAGCCGCGTCTACGAAGCGATCGAGCAGCTGACAGGCGCGGGCGTGCTGTTGCCACTGTCCGACGGGAAACGGAATAGGTGGTGGGAGGCCGCGGGGCTCCTCGACCTCATGGCGCAGCTCGAAGCCGGCGAACTGCCGGCGTCGACCGGCTGAACGGCGCCTCGTGTCCCGGCCTGCTGACGTGACTCCCCCGCCCAGGGTGAACGGCGTCGCGCGCGCCTGGTACGGCGCCCGAATCGCGGAGTTCCTGCGGGCCGATGCCGACTCCATCATCGGAACGCTGGTTCAGCGCGCGCCAGTCGCGACAGCCGAGGAGGAGGTCGTCGCGTGGCGGCGCGAGACGGCGATCCTGCAGGACGTCCTGCGTCGGACGAGCGCCGACGGTGAGATCCTGCTCGAATATGCGATTCCACGCGTGGGCGGCCGCGCCGACGCGGTGCTGGTGCTCG
>DASUXC010000186.1:0-6673 GCA_036378095.1 Gemmatimonadaceae bacterium
AGGGAGAGCAGCGCGCCACGTCGCTCCAATACTCCACGACCGAGGGCTATTTGACCTCGGTGGTGATGCCGGTGGAAGAGATGAAGCCGGCGAACGAGGATGATCCTTCCTTCATCGCCCTGCACAAGGAGCTGCGCGAGCGCGCGGCGGAGCTCGGCGAGCGCCGCGGCCTCCCGGAGGAGGTCGTGCACCAGGTGCTCGACGCCGTCACCGATCCGGGTCGCTTTGCCGACCTCGTCGCCGGCTACATCGAGCTCTCGGTCCCGGAGCGCCAGGGGCTGCTCGAGACGCTCTCCGTGGAGGAGCGGCTGCGTCGCGTCCTCGTGCACGTTCAGCGGCAGATCGGGCTGCTCGAGGCGCAGGAGGACATCAAGACGCAGGTGCAGGAGGAGCTCGGCGAGCGCCAGCGCGAGATGTACCTGCGCGAGCAGATGAAGGCGATCCAGAAGGAGCTCGGCGACGACGACCAGAGCAAGGAGATCGAGGAGCTGCGCGAGAAGATCGCCAAGCTCGATCTCCCGCCGGCGGCGCGCTCGAGGCGCCCGAGCTCGCGCTCGACCTCGGCGCGCGCCTCCTTGGGCAGCTCGAGCTTGTTCAGCTTGTCGCGCAGCTCGGTGATCTCGCGCGACTGGTCGTCGTCACCCAGCTCTTTCTGGATCGCCTTCATCTGCTCGCGCAGGAACATCTCGCGCTGCCGTTCGCCCAGCTCCTCCTGCACCTGCGACTTGATCTCTTCCTGCGCCTCGAGCAGCCCGATCTGCCGCTGCACGTGCACGAGTACGCGGCGCAGCCGCTCCTCGACGCTCAACGTCTCGAGCAGCCCCTGCTTCTCGGGCACGCTGAGCTCGATGTAGCCGGCCACCAGGTCGGCGAACCGACCCGGCTCGGACACGGAGTCGAGGACCTGGTGTACCACTTCCTCGGGGAGGCCGCGCTTCTCGCCGAGCTCCGCGGCGCGCTCGCGCGCCTCCTTGTGCAGCGCCTCGAACGCCGGGTCGTGCTCGTCGATCGGGTTCATCTCCTCGACGGGGACGACCACCGCGCTCAGGTAGTTGTCGGTGGTGGTGTACTGCAGTGCCGTGGCGCGCTGCTCCCCCTGAAGGAGCAGTTGCACCCCGCCGAGCCCGCGCTGTACCTGCCCGATGCGGGCGATCACGCCCATCGAGTACAGGATGTCCGGGTTCGGTTCGTCCGTGTTGTCGCGCTGCGCGACGGCGAAGACCAGTCGGTCGGCCTTGAGGGCCGCCTCGATCGCCCGGAGCGTGCCGGGCCGTCCGGCGGCGATGGGCGCCGTGAGCCCCGGGAAGATCACCGTCCCGCGGAGCGGCAGCACAGGCAGTGTTTGACGTTGCGCCATGATCACGTCCCGATTGTTGAGACCTACTCTCCGACGGCTCGCGCCGAGTCGGAAGCGACTCGCACGCTCCATTCCAGGGCCGCGGCCGCGGGCGCGTTGGCGCCACGCGCGGACTCCGGAACGACCGTCCCGAATGATCGAAACCCCGGCCGCCGACCGCCGTTCCGGTGAAGGCGTTCGGGCATGACTTACGCCAGCGCGGCAGGCTTTGCAACTTCCGCCCGTCGGTTTGACGTAGTGCAACTGCCAGCGCGGCGAGATCGTCTTTCCAGACGCCGTAAGCAGTGATACACTAAGCAGATTGCATTCCCGCCAAGGACTCGATTCGTGCCCGATCCCATCGCTCTCTCGTCCGACGCAGAGATGCGCGCGCTCGCCGAGCGCGCGCTGTCCGCCAACTACGAGCTCGATCGCGAGCTCGGGCGCGGCGGGATGGGAATCGTGTACCGCGCGCGCGACCGGCGACTCAAGCGCACGGTCGCCGTGAAGCTCCTTCCCCCCGAGCTCGCGTTCCGGGGGGAGATCAAGTCGCGCTTCCTGCGCGAGGCCGAAACGGCGGCGCAGCTCAGCCACCCGAACATCGTCCCCATCTACTCGGTCGACGAGCGCGAGGGGGTGGTGTTCTTCGTGATGGCGTGCGTGGACGGCGTCACGCTCGGCAAGCAGCTCCACGACGAGGGGCGGTTGTCGATCGAGGAGTCGCGGCGCATCCTGCGCGAGGTGGCGGAGGCGCTCGCGTACGCCCATGCGCGCGGGGTGGTGCACCGGGACATCAAGCCGGACAACATCCTGCTCGATGCGGAGACGGGGCGGGCGATGGTCACCGATTTCGGCATCGCCCGCGCCGTACAGGAGGGAACCGACTCGCGCCTCACGGCCACCGGCGTGGCGATCGGGACGCCGGCGTACATGTCTCCGGAGCAGGCGGCGGGAGATCGCGAGATCGACGGGCGGAGCGACCTCTACTCCCTCGGCGTGGTCGCCTACCAGATGCTCGCCGGACAGCTCCCGTTCCAGGCGTCGAGCACCCCGTCGATGCTCATGAAGCAGCTCACCGAGCGCCCGGCGCCGCTCGAGCAGCTTCGAGCGGACGTGCCGCAGGAGCTGGCGATGACCGTGATGACGCTGCTCGAGAAGGAGCCCGAGCGGCGCTTCCCGAGCGCGTCGGCGCTCTCGATGGCGCTCTCCGGCGACATGCGTGCCGCGCCCCTTCCTCGCCAGGCGACGTGGGAGGCGCCCAGCTCGCCGCTCCCCGCCGCGCCGACCAGCGCGCCGGCGCCCCAGGTCACGCACTCCACCACGCCCACGCCCGACGACATCGCGCGCTGGTCGGCGCAGGAGGTGCAGGCCTTCCGCTCCAGCTTCGCCAGGTTCGCGTTCGTGAACGCGGTGATCGTGCTCGCCGCGCTGTTCATGGACACGGACTTCCTCACCATCACGGTGATCTGGAGCATGGTCATGGCGTTCAAGTACTCCAAGCTCTGGTCGGCGGGGTACGATTGGCGCGACGTGTTCCGGCAGCCGCGCGACCGGCGCCTGATCGACGTGGTGCAGGAGACCATCGACGAGACGCGCGGGGTGTTCGACCGGTCGCAGCGCGGCCTCCCGCGCCAGCCGCGCGCGCCGCGCCCGATTCCGCCGGGGAGCACGCGCCCCCTCGGCGGTGCCCCCGCCCCCGCTCCCGCTCCGGGCAGGCGCGGCGCGCCGGCCGCCCCGGCCGCGACGGGCGTGGGCTACGGCGCGTTCGCCGATACGGTGCGGCGCGCCGAGCACGACCGGGGGGAGATCCTCCGCATCGTGAGCGCGCTCCCCAAGTCCGATCAGGCGCTCGTGGACGGCGTGATCCCCGCCGCCGACGGGCTGTACCAGCGGGTGCAGGCGCTGGCCGCGCGCATCGCGGAGCTCGACCGCGAGAACGCCCCGGGGGCCGCCGAGCAGATCGAGCAGCAGATCGAGATGCTCGAGGCGCAGGCGAATCCGCTCGATGTGGCGGCGAGCGAGGAGCGCGTGCGCCGCCTCGCGATGCTCAAGCGGCAGCGGCGCGCGCTCGCCGCCACCACCAAGCGCCGCGCGAGCGACGCGGCGAAGCTCGAGAGCTGCGCGATCGCGTTGCAGAACATGCGGCTCGACGTGCTCCGCCTGCGCGCCGGCGCCGTGGCCGGGGCCACCGGCCACATCACGCTGCTCACCGAGCGCGCCCGCTCGCTCGCCGACGACGTCGACGCCGCCGTGCAGGGGGCCGCCTCAGCGCGCCACTCGGAGCGCGATCGCGTGTGACCGATCCGATGCGCGACCGCGTGATCGTGGCGGTCGGCGACCTCTACGATGTGGATGCGGAGATCGGTCGCGGCGGCATGGCCGTCGTCTACCGCGCGACCGATCTCCGGCTCAAGCGCCCGGTCGCGATCAAGGTCCTCCCTCCCGATCTCGCGTTCCGCGCCGACGTGCGCGCCCGGTTCCTCCGCGAGGCGCAGACGGCCGCACAGCTCAACCACCCGAACATCGTCCCCATCTACACCGTCGACGAGCGCGGCGGGCTGGTGTACTTCGTGATGGGGCTGGTGGATGGCGAGAGCCTCGCCGCGCGCGCCGCGCGCGCGCCGCTCTCGCTCGCCGAGGTGCGCCGCGTGCTGCGCGAGGTGGCCGATGCGCTCGCCTACGCCCACGCGCACGGCGTGATCCACCGCGACATCAAGCCGGACAACATCCTGCTCGAGCGCACCTCGGGGCGGGCGATGGTCACCGATTTCGGGATCGCCCGCGCGGCGGAGGCGGATTCGCGGCTCACCGTCACCGGCGTGGCCGTGGGAACGCCGGCGTACATGTCCCCGGAGCAGGCGCTCGGGGAGCGCGAGCTCGACGGACGCAGCGACATCTACTCCCTGGGCGTGCTCGGCTACCTGCTGGTGGCCGGGCAGCTTCCCTTCCACGCCACGAGCAGCGCGGCGGTCATGATGAAGCACATCGGGGAAGCGCCGCGTCCGCTCGGCACGGTGCGTCCCGACGTTCCCGCCCCGCTCGCCGCGGTGATCGAGCGCGCGCTCGCCAAGCGCCCCGAGGACCGCTTCGCCGACGCCGGAGCGATGCGCGACGCGCTGGACGCGAACGAGGTGCCGTGGATGCCGTGGCGGCACGATGCGGCCGCCGCCGCCGGCCGCGCGGCGCGCCACGAGGGTCCACCGCCGCTGGCCCCCGTGCCCGCGGCGGGCCCGCTGCCGTGGGGCGCACCCCCGATTCCATCGGCGCCGCCGGTAGCGTGGCCGATCTCCAGGCGCGAGGCCGCGCGCGAGCAGCGCCGGCAGCGGCGTCAGGAGAAGATCGACGGCCACGAGGGGCGGCCGGTCGAGGATCGCATCCGGCTCTTCCGGCGTCACCTCGCGAGCACCTCGGTGGTGGTCGGGATGCTCGCGGTCGTGAACTTCGCCACCTCGCCCGACTTCCCGTGGTTCCTGTTCGCGGCGCTCGGCATGGGGAGCGGGCTCGCCAGGCAGTGGCTTGGCCTCTGGGAAGCCGGCGTGACGTGGGATCGCATCTTCAGGCGCGACACGCCGCCGCGGGCGTTGGAGCCGCCGACGCCCGCCCCCACCGCCGCCGCCGAGGCGGCGGCCAAGCTGGCGCCGCGCGAGGTGCTGGAGGGCGCGCACGGGAGCGCGGTGCGTCAGGCGGCCAGCGACCGCCTGGCCATCCTCGCCATCCTGCAGTCGCTGTCGAAGGCGGATCGCGACCTCCTTCCCGAGATCGTTCCGACGGTCGACGCGCTCGCCGAGCGCGTCGCTTCGCTGGCGCAGATGCTCCAGCACCTCGACGCCGATGCGACGCCGGAGGCGCTGTCGCGGCTGGAGGGGCGCATCGCGGAGGTGAAGGGAGAGCCCGAGACCTCGGCCGACCGCGAGCGCCGGCTGTCGCTCCTCGAGCGCCAGTACGCGTCGCTCCGCGAGCTGAGCGAGCGGCGTACGCGCCTGGGCGGACAGCTCGAGAGCGCGGGGATCGCGCTGCGGAACCTGAGGCTCGATCTCCTCAAGCTCCGGTCGGCCGGCGTGCAGTCGGCGATCGGTGATGTCACGAGCGCGACGGTGCAGGCCAGGGCGCTGTCGCGCGACATCGAGCACGTGCTGGGGGCGGCGGAGGAGCTCAGGAAGCTCTAGAGCGGGTTTCGGTCGAGTTGGAGGGCCAAGATGCGAGGCATGCGGCGCCAGAATGATCTGGCCGCCGTGGTACCGTGGCACGCATCGCGTGAGCCGAACCGCTCCCGCGATGAGCGCGGGCACGATCTGCTGCGGTCACTCACGCTCATCGGGCTCGCCATGCTCGTAGTGTGCTGCGCCCACCGCCATCCTGCGGCGCTGAGGCCGGGCGAGGCCGTCGATGTCCCCCCGGGCCTCGATGGCGCTGGAGTGGCCGCGTGGTTACACCAGCACGAGCGAGCCTGTCGCGGGCAGCTCGTCGTGGTGTACGGGAGCGGCGTCGTCGTATCGCGAGACGCTGCCACCGGGCAGGAGAGCTCGCGCCCCGTGAGCGGTCTGCAGGGCGTGACGTGCACCTCTCGGGACGATCCCCCGATCCGGACGGACTCGCTCGTCTATCATCTCCGGGTGCTGCCGGGTACGTACGACGCGTACGCGGTCGCGACGTTCACGAACCGCACCGGGGCGCCGGTGCATTTCGCGCGCTGCACGCGCGAGTCGACCCGGCCCATGCATCGCCTCCGCCGCTCCGGGCCCGACAGCACGATCGGGATCGCGGGCGGCATCGATCGGGCGTGTGTTGGCGGGGTACCGACGGGCGTCGTGCCGCCAGGCGGGCGGCTCACGGCGCGCGTGTGGCTCGGGAGCTTCGAGTCGCCGCACGCGGTGCCGCCCATTCGCCCCGAGGAGCGGGTGGGCCGCTTCCGCATCGAGTTCCGGTTGTGTGCGGCGCCGGAAGCCGACTCCGACGAGTGTCGGCTGCTCCCGCTGGCGGCGCGGCAGTCGAACGAGTTCGACGTGCGCTTCTGAAGTGGTTCCCGATTCGGTTCGAGACGGGTGCGCGGCAGTAACGCTCCAACGCGAGCGGAAACCGCCTCGGCCGCCCCGCGTCAGTTCATCCACTTCACCGTGTACGTGAACTCCTCCTCCATCACCTGCGGGATGGCGCAGCCTCCGGTGACGGCGGGGGCGAACTCCCACTTCGAGAGGGCGTTGAGCGCGGCGAGCGCGATCTCGCGGGAGTCGGTGTCGAGCAGGCGGTAGGTGCCGGGGACGGCGTGCCCGTCGGCGCCGACGACGAACTGTACGCGCACGCGCCCGCCCACCCCGTTGCGCCAGGCGACCATGGGGA
>DASUXC010000187.1:0-14698 GCA_036378095.1 Gemmatimonadaceae bacterium
CACCTTCTTCGACGCGGCCGACACCTACGGCAACGGACGCAGCGAACGCCAGCTCGCGCGCGCGTTCGGCGGCATGCGCGACAAGGTCACCTACGCCACCAAGATCGGCTACGACATCTACGACCCCGCCGCCGCCACGGCACGGCGCGGACAGAACGAGCTGCCGCAGCGCTTCGACGACGCGTACATGCGCATGGCCGTCGACCGCTGCCTGGAGCGGCTCGAGACCGACTACATCGACGTGCTCCAGCTCCACAACGTGAAGATGGAGCACGTGCGCGACCCGGAGATCTGGGAGACGCTCCGCGCCCTCCAGCGCGAGGGGAAGATCCGCGCGTGGGGCGCGGCGTTCGGGCCGGCGATCGGATGGCTCTACGAGGCCGTCGAGCTCCTCGAGCGCGAGCGTGACATCAACACCATGCAGATCATCTGGAACGTGCTCGAGCAGCACCCGGGCACCGCGATGATCGAGGCGGCCAAGCAGCACGCGCCGAACTGCTGCTTCAACATTCGCGTCACCCACGCGTCGGGGATGCTCGAGGGGAAGTACACGGAGGACACCGTCTTCCCCCCCAACGACCATCGCCGGCACCGCCCGCGCTCCTGGCTCGTCAACGGGGTCAGGAAGATTCGCACGCTCGACTTTCTCACCACGCGCATGACGCTGGGACAGGCGGCGCTCCGCTGGCTGCTCGCCGAGCCGCGCGTCGTCACGACGCTCCCCAACATCTACGACGTCGAGCAGCTCGACGAGTTCGCCGCGGCCTCCGACCTGCCCCCGCTCGACGACGCGCAGATGGCGCGCGTGGCCGAGCTGCACGAGCGCAACTTCGGCGTCGACGAGGAGCCGATGGTCTACAAGGGGACGATGCGCCGCGATGCCGCCACGTCCACGGCGCGGGAGCGGAGCACCACGTGATCCACCCCTGGCACGACCTCACGCCCGGGAAGCACCCGCCCGATGAGGTCACCGCGGTCATCGAGATCCCGAGCGGCAGCCGCAACAAGTACGAGCTCGACAAGAAGTCGGGGCTGATGCGCCTCGACCGCGTGCTCTACTCCGCCGTGCACTACCCCGGCGACTACGGCTTCATCCCGCGCACGCTCGCCGAAGATGGCGACCCGTGCGACGTGCTCGTCTTCCTCAACGAGCCCACCTTCCCCGGCTGCCAGATCGACGTGCGCCCCATCGGGGTGCTCAAGATGCTCGATCGCGGCGAGCTGGACTACAAGGTGCTCGGCGTCCCGAGCGAGGACCCGTTCTACGAGGAGTACTTCGACATCGCCGACATCCCCCAGCACTACCTGAAGGAGGTCGAGCACTTCTTCCACATCTACAAGGACCTCGAGGGAAAGCGCGTCCAGACCGTCGGGTGGGAGAAGAGCGAGGTGGCGATGCAGGTGATCATGGACGCGGTGCGCCGGTACGAGGAGGCGTACGTAGTGATGTCGGGACCGTGAGCGCGGGGTGCGGTTTGCGGGGCGCGGGGTGCGTGAGAATAGGGACTGATCGACACGGGGACCGGCCTTCGCCGGTCCCCGTGTCGCATTCCATACTCCACGCGCCCCGCACCCCGCGTCCCGCGTCCCGCGAGGGCCCCACGCCCCGCGCCCCACGCCCCGCTTACTTCCGCGCCACCGGCCCGTGGTCGAACGGCTCCGTCGGATGCCGCAGCAGGAAGTACTCGTAGATCAGCGCCGCCGCGATGCCGCCGAGGATCGGGCCGACCCAGTAGATCATCTGCCCCTCGTAGATCCCGCTCGCCACCGCCGGGCCGAAGGAGCGCGCCGGGTTCATCGACGCCCCCGTGAGCGGGCCGGCCGCGAGGATGTCCGCGGCGATCGTCATCCCGATCGCCCACCCCCCGATCTTCGGGCCGCGCGGGTCGACCGCCGTCCCGAACACGGCGAACACGAGGAAGAACGTCGCGATCCCCTCGATCACGTACGCCTGCGTCGCCGTCACATCGAGGGCGACGAACTGCCCACCCCCACGGGCGGCCTCGAACAGAGACGCCGGATACAGTACCTTGAGCGAGTACGCCGCGGCGATCGCCGCCAGCAGCTGGGCGACGATGTAGATTCCCGCCATCATGGGGGCAATGCGCCGCGTCGCCAGGAACCCCAGCGTCACCGCCGGGTTGAGGTGGCCCGAAATGCGCATCGTCGCGCTCACCATCACGGCCAGGATGATGCCGTGGGCCATGGCGATCTCGATCAGGCCGATGTTGCTCCCGGGCATCTTCGACGCAATGATGGCTCCGCTCCCGACGAACACGAGGGCGAACGTGCCGACGAACTCCGCGATGAAGTGCCGCACCGGGTCTTTCAGCATGGGTCCTCAGGGTGAACGGTGGCGGCGCCAACGCCGTTGCCTCCTCTCCGGCGTCCGGCGCCGGCGGCCAAGCTAGGCGCACGCGGCCATGGAATCAAGGCAGAGCGCCGCCACGTCCGCGCGCGCGAAGACGGCCGTCGTCCTCATCTCCGACCGTCCGGAGCGCTTCGACACGCTCCGGCGCGCCGCGCTCCCCGGACGCGCGGTGTACCTCTGGCTCCCCAACGGGCATCACGCCGGTGCCTGGCCCGGCGCGCTCCGCGGCTCGCCCACCGACGCCAGCACGTACGCGCCGCTCGATGGCCGCGAGGCGATCGTCGTCATCGACGTCGCCGATCCCGCGCACGCCGAGGACATCGCCGGCGCGGTGAGCCGCGCGCTCCCGCTGCCGTCCGTGCTCCTCATCGACCGCTCGAGGTCGCACCGGCGCGCCGGGAGTGGAGGCGGGATGACGTGGATCGACGAAGGGGAGCTGCTCGCCGATGCGGTGGAGGTCGTGCTCAGCCGCGCCGCCGCGCGCAAGCGCGTCCGCGGCCTCCGGCGCGCGCTCCGCGGGTCGTCCTCGTGCGCCTTTCTCGTCCAGAACGACCCCGACCCGGACGCCATCGCCTCCGCGCTCGCGCTCCGCCGCACGCTCGACCTGCGCGCCGACCGGTCGCCGATCATCACCTGCGGCCACATCACCCGCCCCGAGAACCGCCGCCTCATCGAGGAGCTCGGCGTGCGGGTCCGCCACGTCACCCGGCGCGAGCTCCTCACCGCCGGCCCGCTCGTGCTCGTGGATGTGCAGCCCCCGTACTTCGGGGACGCGCTCACCGAGGTGGCCGCCGTGGTGGACCACCATCCATCCTCCGGCCCCTACCGTGCCCGCTTCCGCGACGTGCGCACCACGTACGGCGCGAGCGCCACGATGGCCGCCGAGTACCTGATCGCCGAGAACCCCCAGGCGCTCGGCCGCCCGCTCGCCACCGCGCTCCTCTACGGGATCATGACGGACACCAAGTCGCTCTCGCGCTCGGCGAGCGAGGACGACCTGGAGATGTTCGCCTACCTGTTCCCGCGCGCCGACCAGGCGATGCTCCGGCGCATCCAGCACCCGTCGTACTCGCCCATCTCCGTCCGCCGGCTGGGAAGCGCGCTCCAGCGCGCGCGCGTGCGCGATGGGCTCGCCTACGTCCACCTGGGCCGGCTCCCCGATGCCGAGGAGCACGTCGTGGCGCAGTTCGCCGAGTTCTGCCTCGGGATGGCGGGAGCGGAGGTGTCCGCCGTGTCCGGCGTGTTCGGGGCCAAGCTCGCCATGAGCACTCGCGCGCTCTCATCCGATGCACAGCTCGGCGAGCGGCTCCGCGCCACCTTCCTCCCCTACGGCAGCGCGGGCGGGCATCCCGTGATGGCCAAGGCGGTGATCGACATCGCCGCCTGGCGCGAGGATCACCCGTACGAGGGCGCGAGCGGCCTCGAGCGCAGCATTCTGCGTGCGCTCCGCCGCGCCCTCCGGACCCCGGTCAACTCGCTTTCCGCAGCACGATCGCGGCGTTGATCCCGCCGAAGCCGAACGAGTTGGAGAGCACCAGCTCGGGGCGCGCCTCGCGGCCGCAACCCTTGATGTAATCCAGGTCGCAGGCGTCGTCCGGGGTGGCGAGGTTCACGGTGGGCGGGAGCCAGTCGTGCCGCATGGCGAGGGCGCAGATCGCGGCCTCGATCGCCCCGCTCGCGCCGAGCGCGTGCCCGTAGTACCCCTTCGTGCCGCTCACCTGGACGCGGTACGCGTGCTCCCCGAACACCTGCTTGATGGCGAGCGTCTCCGTGGCGTCGTTGAGCGGGGTGGAGCTCCCGTGCGCGTTCACGTAGCCGATCTCGTGCGGCGCGACGCCGGCGTCCTCGAGCGCGCGGCGCATCGACCGCGCCGCCTGCGAGCCGTCGGGGCGCGGCGCCGTCATGTGAAAGGCATCGTTCGACACGCCGTAGCCGAGCACCTCCCCGTAGATCGGCGCTCCGCGCGCCACCGCGCGCCCCAGCTCCTCGAGCACCAGCACCGCCGCACCCTCGCCCATCACGAACCCGTCGCGATCCCGGTCGAACGGGCGCGAGGCGCGCCCCGGGTCATCGTTGCGCGTGGACATCGCCCGGATGATGGCGAACGCGCCGTAGCAGAGCGGCCAGAGCGGCGCCTCCGCGCCGCCGCAGATCATCACGTCGGCGTAGCCGTCCCGGACCTGGCGGAACGCATCGCCCACGGCGATCGTCCCCGACGCGCAGCTCATGGCGTTCGTGCTGTTCGGTCCCTGCACGCCGAACTCGATGGCGATGTTGCAGCTCGATGCGCCGCCGAACACCGTGAGGGCGAGGATGGGATCCACATCCCGCGGGTTCCCCCGGTAGAACACGCCGCACTGCTCCTCGGCGTAGCCCACCCCGCCGAGCGCGGTCCCCATCATCGCGCCGATGCGCTCGCGGTCCTCCGCGGCGAGATCCAGCCCCGCGTCCTCGATCGCCATGCGCGCCGCCGCCACCGAGAACTGGCCGAAGCGGTCGAGCCGCTTGGCGCGCTTGCGCTCGAGAAAATCGTTCGGGTCGAAGTCGCGCACCTCGGCGGCGATGTGGCTGCGAAAGTCCGACGGGTCGAACCGCGTCAGCAACGAGACGGCCGACCGCTGCGCGGTGAGCCCCGTCCAGAGCCCGGCCACCGACGTGCCGATCGGCGTGATGGCGCCGATCCCCGTGATGACGACGCGACGTTCGCGAGTGTGAGCCATGGTGCTCCAGTGGAATGTGGGCGGCGACAGCCTCGTCTACCCTTCCGCCACCCTCGCCAATCCTTCCAACGTCCGCGCCGCGATGCCGTGAATGAAGACGGGTCCGATCACCATCGTGGCGGCGAATACACCAATCAATGGCCAGCGCGGACCGTTCCACGCGTGTACGATCCGCACGTGCGTTCCCTCCGGGTGCGGCACGAACGTCCACTCCACCTCCATCTCCGTCGTGATGCCACGAACGTGCCGGAAGCGAATGGCGGGGCGGGTGTCATCCACCGTCATTTCGGACATCCACCAGGTGGGCCAACCGGCGATCCCGAACGGGCGCCACGCCGCCATCTCCACGAGCCCGCCGCCATCGCGCGCGCGCTCGCGGAAGCGCACCCACCGGTAGTGCGGCAGATACGCCGGCCAGTGCTCCACCTCGCGGGCGATGGCGAACATCGTCGCGCCCGGCGCGCGCACGATGCGCTCGTCCACGACCTCCATCGCCCACCCGAGCGGCATCGCGGGAAGGGAGTACGGCTCGCGAAGCGCCTCGGGCGCGGGCGTGGTCGGCGGGACGGGAGGGACGGTCATGCATCCTCCGGAACGTCCGTGCGCCAGGCCGCCGTGGTACGGAAGCCGAGGCGGTTGCGCACGAGCGGGGTGTGCCCGGTCGCGGCGCGTGCCGCATCGCGCAGCTCGCGCCTCGTGAATCCACGCAAGACGCTCACCACGCCGTCGTGCCGGCTCACCGGGTGAAAGCCCAGCGGGAAGGAGGCGAGCCAGATCCCCGCCGCCGCCAGCCAGCTCCGGCGGATGTCGCTCACGATCACCCAGCGCCGCGCCACGCGGTGCATCTCGCCGAGGAGCGCCACCCCCTGCGCCTCGTCGAAGTGGTGCAGCAGCTGCGAGCACGTCACGATGTCCACGCTCCGCGAGGCGAAGGGGAGGCGGCGCCCGTCGGCGCGCACGGTGGGGAGCTCCGGGCTCCGCGCCGCGCGAGCGAGCGTCTCGCTCCCCTCCACTCCCATCGTGGCGAGCGCCACGCCGCGGCGCGCCGCCTCCCGGCGCAGCCGCGCGGGGATGTCCCCGACGCCCGTTCCCACGTCGAGGAGGGTCGCCGAGCGCGCGTCGATGGCGCGCAGCGCGCACACCACCTCGGCGGTCACGGCGCGCGCTCCGCCGAACAGGGCGTTGGAGAGCGCGACATCGCGCAGCGACCGCCGCACGATCTCCCCGTCCACCGCCGGGTCGTCCAGGTATTCGTGTCCGCGCCGGCGGCGCGGTGTGAGCGGGGAGGCCAGATCAACGCTCCAGTTGGGCGTATCCGCCGCGGTAGTACAGCAGGGGTCGTTCCGCGAACGCTTCCCCGGCGATGACCTCGCCCACGACGATGGTGTGGTCCCCTCCCGCGTGGCGCGCCACCAGCCGGCACTCGAGGTAGGCGAGGATCCCCTCGAGCAGGACGAGCCCGGTGACGCCGCGCGTGTACCCCACGCCATCGAAGCGGTCCTCCATCTGCTCGGCGAACCGGCGGGAGATCGACTCCTGCGCCGCGCTCAGCATGTTCACGGCGAAGTGCGTGGCGTGCTCCAGGATGCCGTGCATCTCCGTCTGCCGCTCGATGCAGACGAGCACGAGCGTCGGGTCGAGGCTGAGCGAGCAGAACGCGCTCACCGTCATGCCGTGGTCGTGCCCCTTCTCGTCCCGCGCGGTGACCACCGTGACGCCGGCGGCGAAGCGGCCGAGGATGGAGCGGAAGAGAGCTGGGTCGATCATCTCGGGGGATGGGGGCCGGGGGCCGGGGCAGGGGGACCCGATTCCCGCCTCGGCCCCGACTCACTGAGTCGGTCGCGGCAGCACCAGCGCCGCCGCGAGCATCCGACCAAGGTATCTCGCCGACAGCACCGCGCGAGGGGGGACGAAGTCGCCGGTGACGCCGACGAAGAGGTCGGCCATCTCCTTGTGCCGCGACAGGGCGCGCGCGGCGAGGTTCATGAGCGCGGGCCAGCCGACGGCGAGCGAGACGAGGCGCTCCACGCGCCACTTCCCGCCGAACGCGTCGCGCCGCTCGCGATCGTAGGCGGCGAGCGCGGCGTTCGCGTCCCGCCGGCGGGCGGCGCCGAGCGCGTTCACGATCGCCGGCGCGACGAGCTCCCCCCCGCGGAGCGCCGCGTAGATCCCCTCGCCGGTGAAGGGGTCGAAGAAGTCGGCGGCATCGCCCACCAGCACCGCCCCGGGCGCCCACCCCCGGCGCGCCCGATGCGCGAACGGGCCGACGGCGCGCACGCGGGAGACGCGCTCGGCGCGCGCGAAGCGCGGCACGAGATGCGCTCGCGCGGCGAGCCATCGCTCCAGGAAGGCCGCCGCGTCGCCGGCCGCCCCGCGCGCGCTCCGGCGCGGCACGACCATCGCCACGTTCGTCAGGCCATCGTCCACGGGCGCGAGCCCCACGTAGCCGTCGCGCTCCACGTGCATCTCCCCGTACTCGCCGATGCCATCCACCCCCCGGTAGTGCGCCACGAACGCCACCCGGTTGGGAGCGCGCGCGGTGCGCGCGAGGGCGAGCCGCCGCGCGACCACCGACCGCAGCCCGTCGGCGCCCACCACGATCTCGGCGCGATGCTCGGTCGCGTGGCCGTCGCCATCGATGACGCGTACGCCGCGCACCGCGCCATCCGCTCCGCGCGCGAGGTCGGTGACCCGCGCGTCCTCCTCCACCCGCGCCCCCGCCGCGCGGGCGCGGTCGAGGAGGATCGCGTCGAGCACCCGCCGACGGAGGGCGAGCCCGCGATCGCGGAAGCCGCGCCACCCGTGCGAGGCGGCGAAGTCGCCGTGGATCCGCTCCCCGGATGGCGCGCGGACGATCATCCCGGCGAGCGGCGCGGCGCCGGCGCCCTCGCACGCGGCGAGGGCGTCCATCTTGGCGAGGATCCGCGACGCCTCGGGGCTCAGGTACTCGGCGCACGGCTTGTCGCGCGGGAAGCGCGCGCGGTCGAGGACGAGCACGTCCACGCCGGCGCGGGCGAGGTGCCACGCCGTGGACGCGCCGGCGGGCCCGCCGCCCACGACGATCACGCGCGCGCCGGTCACGGGGCCCCGCCCGCGCTCGGCCAGAGCCTCGTCAGGCGCTGGAAGAGCGACATGTAGCGCCAGTGCGGGCGGGGCAGATGCAGCACCGAGGCGAGCCGGGTGAGCAGCGGGAGCAGAGGGGAGCGCGAGTCCGCGGAGAACATGAAGCGCGGCTGATCGGCGGCGAAGCGGCGCAGGCGGCGCACCGCGGCCTCCACTCCCAGCGCCTCGGAGAAGTAGAAGCGCGGAAGGAGGAGCGGGTCGTCGGCCGGGACCAATCCCTCGTCGATCGCGATGCGATGGAGCGTCGTCCCCGGGTAGATGCGGAGCCCGACGGTGAGGTAGACCGCATCGCCGCGCGCCATGCGCCCCGCGGCGAAGCGCAGCGTCTCCTCCAGCGTCTCCGCCGTCTCCCCCGGTCCGCCGACCAGGAAGATCCAGAGCACGCCGATCCCCGCGCGCTCCACGCGCTCGGCCACGTCGTGCAGCCGCGCGGCGTCGAACCCCTTTCCCAGCCGCTCGAGCACCGGGTCGCTCGCGCTCTCGGCGGTGATGCCGAGCCAGCGGAAGCCGGCGCGCCGCATCTCCGGGAGGAGCCAGGGGGGGACGCTCGCCGGGGTGAAGTTGGTGGTGTCGAGCGAGAGGCGAAGCCCGCGGCGCGCGATCGCCTCGCACACCTCCGCGGCGTGGCGCGGCGGCGAGTTGAAGGTGGAGTCGACGAACTCGAAGTGGCGGACGCGCGCCTCGCGCGCGAGCTCGGCGATCTCGTCGGCCACGCGCTCCGGCTGGCGCAGGCGGTAGCCCCACCCCTCCACGTTCAGGTACGTGCAGTAGATGCACTTGAACACGCACCCGCGCTTGGTCTGGATCGGGACCGTCCCCCCGCGCCGCTCGTAGGCGCGCAGGTCGAGCCAGCGGTGCAGGCGGGCCGGAGGGAGGCTGTCGATGTCGGCGGTGGACGCGGGCGCGGCGAACGCCACCCCTTCTCCCTCGCGCCTGACGATGCCCGGGATCGCGCCGGGGGTACGGCCGGCGGCGAGCGCCTCGACCACCGCCACCGTGGCGCGCTCGCCATCCCCGGCGACGGCGTAGTCCACCCCCAGCTCGCGGAAGAGCGCATCGGGGGCCACGCCGAACGCCGCGCCGCCCGCGATCACCGTGGCGTCCGGCGCTCCCTCGCGCAGCGCGCGCAGCATCCCCGAGGCCTCCGGCGTGTAGTGGCGGAGCGCCACGAGGTCGCTGTTGTCGATGTTGCGCACCGAGACGCCGATCACGTCCGGGCGGTGCGCGCGCGCCGCCTCGCGCGCCGCGGCGAGCGGGTCGCGCGCGAAGCAGAGGTCGACCACGCGCACGTCGCACCCGGCCTCGTCGAGCGCCGAGGCGACGCACGCCACGCCGTTGGGCACCACCGGCATGGGCTGCCGCTCGCGGTTGGTGCTCGCCAGCAGCACGCGCGGTCGCGTGCCGCGGAGCGAGGGGGCGGCGGGGAAGGGCGCGGTCATGCGGGACGATGGGGGCGAAGAGCGTGCCGGGAACGGCGGCTCTCGGCCATCGGCTCTCGGCTCTCGGCCACGGCACACGCCGAGCGCTCGCTACGCCGGGCAGTTACCGATGGCCGAGAGCCGATGGCCGAGAGCCGGGTCACGCCAGCCCGATCAGCACGCCCACCGCGCCTCCCACCACGCCGCTCAGCACGTTGACCACGTCGTTGTCCAGCCATGCCACTCCTCCCGCACGCTCGGTGGGCGTACCGCAGCCGTGAATGTCGCGCTCCGTGCCCGCGTCGCACGCGGGGCAGCGCCGCCGCGCCTGCCAGCGGGCGCCGAGGAGCGAGTCGGCGAGCGCGCCCGCCACGCCTCCGGCGAGCGCCGCCGCGGCCGCTCGCGGCGGCCACCCGGCGAGCAGTGCCACCGCGGCGACGAAGAGCGCGCCCGCGACCGACGCGGCGATTCCCACCGGAGACACCGCGCCCGAGGTGCCCGCGGGTACGCGGCGCCAGGTGGTGATGAGGCGCGGTGGACCGGCGGCGAGCGTACCGACTTCCGTCCCCCATGTATCCGCGGCGGCGGCGGCGAGTGCCCCGGCGCCGAGCAGTCGCCACGCCGATGATGGAGCGGCGAGGGAGAGCAGGGCGGCGGCGGCGAACACCCCGCCGTTGGCGAGCACCTGCCACGCGTCGCGGGCGCCCCCCTTGGCGACGATCGCCCCCGTGCGCGCGGCCTTGATCCCGGCGCGCCAGTGGGAGAGCGCGGTGGAGGCGACGAAGAACGCGATCAGCAGCACCCCCCACGCCCATCCGGCGGCGACGGTGATCGCGCCGACGACGGTCGCCGCCGCCGCGCCGGAGGTGGAGAGCGCGCGGGCGCGCCACGCGGCGGCGGCGATGAGCGCCGCGACGAGCAGCCCGGCGATCGCGCGGTCGATCACTCCAGGGGGCGAGACGCCTCCGCGTCGACGAGCATCCGCATGATCTTCCGTCGCAGCGCCGGCGGCGCGTGCTCGATCTGCGCGCGCCGCTCGATGAACCGCAGGAAGACCTCCTCGTGCCGGAAGTGTGGGAAGCAGCGCTTGCACATCGCCAGGTGAGCGCGGATGCGCTCCTCCACCTCCACCGTCAACTCGCCGTCGAGGAACTCGTAGATGCGCTCGAGCACCTCGCTGCACGACATCTTGGTCGAATCGTCGGTGTTGTCCGTGGTCGTCATGGCATGTCCGGGCATTACGTCCGGAAAAAGTGACTCGGCGAGTCGGTGAACGAGAATCGATGGTGTTCCGATGCGTCGGAATTCGTGTGGGAGGTGGAAGGCAACTCTTGCCGTCGGGTCTCGCGTTCCCCGACCTCCACCTCTCCATCCGACCCTCTCATCTTCCGTGCCCCTACTCAAGCCCTGGCCCCATGCGCCGGTTCCCCGTGCTTGAACGCCTCACGGTGCTGGGTTAGCTTTGCGGACCGCCTCACCGCTCCCTCCTCTCATCCATGACAACCACCGTCGACGCACTCCTTCCGCTCAGCTTCCTGGAGGCTGTGCGCAACGTGGACAGCCCCGACGGCGATCTCGACGCGGAATTCGTGGCGGAGCTGCGCAACAAGCGGCTCGGGCTCAGCGACACCGTCTACGCCCAGATCCGGCGCTACACCGACGCGGCGCGAAAGCACCAGCGCGCCGTGTACGACGAGGCGGTGGGGATCGCTCGGCTCATCGGCCGCCGCCCCGATGCCGAAGCCGTGTTCCGCGCCGCGGGCCGGTATCTCGCCACGCAGACCTACGAGGGGATCGCGTCCACGACGCGCTCCCTGATCGCGTCGCTGCCGTCCTTCATCTCGCGTCCGATCGCGCTCCGGCAGCTTCGCCGGGTCGCCGCCCGCTACCTGAACGGCTCCGTGCGACGGACGGGCGCCTTCATCGTGCTCGAGGTTCGCACCTCCACCACCGCCAACAGCGCCCCGCGCCAGGTCGGCTGCTGCTACTACGAGGCGTTCCTGCGCGAGCTGCTCTCCCTCCTCGGCGCCAGTGGCGGCGCAGTGGATCATGTGCGATGCGTGAGCCGAGGGGAAGAGAGCTGCGAGTGGCGAGCGGAGTGGAGGGCGATGGGGAGGGCCGGCGGTTAGGGGCCGGGGGCCGGGGGAGGCTGGTCGGGGCGGGGACGGGGTCCGCCGAAGGTCCGGCCATCACACTCCACGTCGGTCCCACGCGCCATCCCCCACGCCTTCCTCGCGCCACACACGCTGTTCGCCGTTCCGCGCCCCATTCTCCACGCGCTACCCGAGCACAGCTCCTCCGCGTAGTTTGAGCAGTCCCCTCCGACTCCAGCCATGCTAGATCCGACCACCCTCCCCCAGCTTCAATCCGCCCTCGGCGACGCGTCGCTCGATGGCTGGCTGCTCTACGACTTCCAGGGCACCAATCCCATCGCCGGCGGCGTGCTCGGACTGCACGGGATGGTCACGCGTCGGATCTTCGCCTACATCCCGCGCGTGGGCGTGCCGGTGGCGGTGACGCACAACATCGAGCAGGGGCCGTGGCGGGACTGGCCCGGCGCATGGGGGCGCGAGCGCTACAGCACCTGGCGCGCGCTCGAGGAGACGCTCGGCCGCCTCGTGCACGGGAAGCGGGTGGCGATGGAGTACTCCCCCGGCGACGCCGTCCCGTACCTCGACCGCGTCCCCGCCGGGGTGATCGAGATGGTGCGGAACGCGGGGGCGCAGGTGGTCTCCTCCGCCGATCTCGTCACCCGCTTCTACGCCGTGTGGACCCCCACGCACCTCTCCTCCCACGTGCGCGCCGCGGAGATCGTGGCGCGCACGGCGCGGGAGGCGATGGCGCTCGCCGGGGAGCGGGCGCGGAACGCGACCCCGATCGCCGAGCACGAGCTGCAGGGGTGGATCGCCGACCGCTTCGGCGAAGCCGGGCTCGAGTTCGACCACCCGCCGATCGTCGCCGCCGGCGCCAACGCCGCCGATCCGCACTACGCGCCCTCGGCGAGCCGCCCGCGCGCCATCCAGATGGGTGACGTCCTGCTCATCGATCTGTGGGCGAAGGAGCCGGACGGCGTGTACGCCGACCAGACGTGGATGGGCGTGCTCGGCGAGCCGTCGGCGCGCGCCATCCAGGTGTGGGAGGCGGTGCGCGACGCGCGCGACGCCGCCGTCGCCAAGGTGGTGGACACGGTCTCGCGCGGTGAGCAGATCCGCGGCGGCGAGGTGGACGACGCCGCCCGCGCCGTGATCACGGCCCGCGGCTTCGGCCAGTGGTTCACCCACCGCACCGGACATTCCATCGACTCGCGCCAGCTCCACGGCTCGGGCCCGCACATCGACAACTTCGAGACGCGCGAGGAGCGCACGCTCGTGCCCGGGGTGGCGTTCTCGATCGAACCGGGGATCTACATCCCGGGCGAGATCGGGATGCGCAGCGAGGTGAACGCCTTCATCGGCGCGGGGGAGGTGATCGTCACCCCGCGCGAGTACCAGCGCGACCTCCTGCTCGTCTGAGCGCGCCGGCGTGACGCCTCCCAGCGAGCTGCGCCGCGAGCTCGGCGTCTTCTCGGCGGCGATGCTCGTGGTCGGCGGGATCATCGGCAGCGGAATCTTCTTCACCCCGACCGAGACGGCGCGCGAGCTTCCCACCGCGGGGTGGGTGCTCTTCGTGTGGGCGCTCGGCGGACTGGTCGCCTTCGCCGGCGCGCTCACGTACGCGGAGCTGGGCGCGCTCATGCCCGACGCCGGCGGCCCGTACGTCTACATCCGCGAGTCGTTCGGGAAGCTGGCGGCGTTCCTGTACGGGTGGATGGCGCTCCTCCTCATCGCCTCCGGCGCGCTCGCGGCGGTGGCGATGGGATTCGCCGGCTACGCCGAGCGGTTCGTGGACCTCGCGCCCGTGGGCGGGCGCATCGGCGCGGCCGTGGCGACGATTCTCCTCCTCTCGGCCATCAACTATCTGGGCGTCCGCCCCGGCGCGATCGTCCAGAACGTGATGACGGTGGCCAAGATCGCCGCCCTCGCGGTGGTGATCCTCGGTGGGCTCGCGCTCTGGACGCGCCTCGGCGCGCCGCTTCCGGTGAGCGGTGCGCCCGCCCCGCGCTCGTCGCTCATCGCCGGGCTCGGGGCCGCGTTCGTCCCGGTGCTGTTCACCATCGGCGGGTGGCAGCAGATGAACATGGTCGCCGGAGAGATCCGCGATCCGGGGCGCAACATCCCGCGCGCCCTCGCCATCGGCGTCACGATCGTCGTGGCCTGCTACCTCGGGGCGAACGCGGCGTACCTGCGCGCGCTCGGGCGCGACGGGCTCGCCGCGTCGCACGCCGTGGCCGCCGACACCGCGATGCGCTTCTTCGGCCCCATGGGGGCGACGTTCATCTCGCTCGCCGCGATGGTGTCGATCTTCGGGTTCGTGAACGTCACCATCCTCGCGAACTCACGCATCGTCTACGCGATGGCGCGCGACGGCCTCTTCCTGCGCGCGGCCGCTCGGGTGCACCCCCGGTGGGGATCGCCGCACGTCGCGATCGGCGTGATGGCCGCGTGGTCGGTCGCGCTCATCCTGCTCACGCACGGCGACATCGGCACGCTGCTCAGCGGCGTCGTGTTCGCCGACTGGATCTTCTTCGGCCTCGGCGCGGCGAGCGTGTTCGTGCTGCGCCGCCTGCGCCCCGACGTCCCTCGCCCCTACCGCGCGGTCGGCTACCCCGTCCTCCCCGCCTTCTTCGTCGTCGCCGCGGCGGCGGGGATCGCGAGCTCCTTCTACAAGTCGCTCCACATGTCGCTGCTCGGGACCGCCATCCTGCTGCTCGGGGTAGTGGTCTTCTGGCTCACGACGAGACGGTAGAAGGCCGGGCTGTCGGGACGACGCGGCTGTCGGCTCTCGGCTCTCGGCTACTGCCCCGCATGGAGAGCTCTCGGCGTGTGCCGTAGCCGAGAGCCGAGAGCCGAGAGCCGAGAGCCGACAGCCGAGAGCCGAGAGCCGAGAGCCGCGTCGTCCCGACCGCCGCCCCTCTCACCGCCTGACGAAAATCACCTCGCACATCTGCTTCGGCGCCCGGTAGGCAT
>DASUXC010000188.1:0-30163 GCA_036378095.1 Gemmatimonadaceae bacterium
GTGGAGGGGATGGTCGAGGCCATCCGCTACGCGCGCGAGAGCGGGCTGCCGTTCTTCGGCATCTGCCTCGGGATGCAGACGGCGGTGATCGAGTTCGCGCGCAACAAGTGCGGGCTCGACGACAGCCACTCGAGCGAGTTCGCCCCCGACTGCACCAATCCCGTGATCTCGCTCATGGAGTCGCAGCAGCACGTCACCGACATGGGCGGGACCATGCGCCTCGGCGCGTACCCGGCCCGCCTCAAGCCCGGGTCGCTGGCCGCGGAGGCGTACGGCGCGGGCGACATCAGTGAACGGCACCGTCACCGCTACGAGTTCTCGAACGCCTACCGCGACGTGTTCGAGCGGAACGGGATCCGGTTCAGCGGTCTCTCCCCCGACGGCGCGCTGGTCGAGATCATCGAGCTGCCCGATCACCCGTGGTACGTGGGGTGTCAGTTCCACCCGGAGCTCAAGTCGCGTCCCACGCGCCCGCACCCGCTCTTCGCGGGCTTCGTCGCCGCGGCGCGCGAGTCCAAGCGGGCCCGCGGCGAGGTGCGCGAGGCGATCCGGCCGGCGCCGGCGGCGAGCTCCACGTGAGCGTGCGCTTTCCGACCGACCGGCTCTTCCTCATCGCCGGCCCCTGCGTCGTGGAGAGCGACGCGCTGAACTTCCGCGTCGCCGATCACCTGGCCCGGCTCGCCGAGCGCGTGCCGGGGGGGATCATCTACAAGGCGAGCTTCGACAAGGCCAACCGCTCCAACGCGGCCGCGCACCGGGGCCCGGGGGTGGACGAGGGGCTCGCGGCGCTGGCGCGGGTGAAGGCGCGCACCGGGCTTCCCGTGCTCACCGACGTGCACCTGCCCGACCAGTGCGCCGCCGCCGCCGAGGTCGCCGACGTGCTGCAGATCCCCGCCTTCCTCTGCCGCCAGACCGACCTGCTCGTCGCCGCCGGGGCCACCGGCCGCGCCGTGAACATCAAGAAGGGGCAGTGGATGCACCCGGAGGGGATGCGGGGGGCGGTGGAGAAGGTGCGGGGCGCGGGGCGCGGGGCGCGGGATGCGCATGCACAGGAACTGAGCGGCGCGGAACCCGCGGTCGCCGGTTCCGCGCCGCATTCCACCATCACGCGCCCCGCGCCCCGCGCCCCGCGCGCCGCGTCGTCCGCGCCCCGCATCCAGGAGATCGCCGTGACGGAGCGCGGCTCCTTCTTCGGCTACGGCGATCTCGTCGTGGACATGCGCTCGTTCGCGCGGATGCGCGAGGCGTGCGGCGTGCCGGTGGTCTTCGATGCCACGCACAGCGTGCAGCGCCCCGGGCTCGGCGTGGGCGGCGCGAGCGGTGGGGCCCGGGAGTTCATCCCTCCGCTCGCCCTCGCGGCCGTGGGCGCGGGGGCGGACGGCCTGTTCATGGAGACGCACCCCGATCCCGACCACGCGCCGAGCGACGGACCGAACATGATCCCGCTCGACCAGCTCGACGCGCTGGTGGACCGCCTGGTGGAGGTCTGGAGCGTATGCCGCCGGTGATCGACCCCGCGCGCGCGCGCTCCATCCGCCTCGTGGGGCTCGACGTCGACGGCGTGCTCACCGACGGCGGCATCTACCTCGGCGACGTGGGCGGCACCCCGCTGGAGCTCAAGCGCTTCGACATCCAGGACGGGATCGGCGTGCGCTTCCTGCGCGCGGCGGGGATCAAGGTGGTGATCGTCACCGGACGCGTGTCGGAGAGCGTGCGCATCCGCGCCGCCGAGCTGGAGGTGGACGACCTGGTGCAGGATGCGAACGCGCGCAAGCTCCCCGCGTTCCGGCGCATCCTCGAGCGCCACGGCGTGTCGCCCGCCGAAGCGGCGTTCGTCGGCGACGACTTTCCCGACCTCGCCGTGCTGCGCGTGGTGGGACTCCCGGTGGCGGTGGGGAACGCGGTCCCCGAGATCCGCGAGATCTGCGCGCTCCGGCTCGAGCGGCACGGCGGGCGCGGCGCGGTGCGCGAGTTCACGGAGCTGCTGCTCAAGGCGCGCGGCGACTGGGAGGAGGTGACGAGCGCGTACGTGGCCGAGCGCGCCGGCGCGTCGCTCGAGGTGCTGCGATGAGCGCGGACGTCATCGAGCGCGGCCGCCGCGTCCTGCGCATGGAGCGCGAGGCCATTGCCGAGATCGAGAGCCGCCTGGATGACTGCTTCGCCCGCGCGGTGGAGCTGCTCGCCGTCTCGCGCGGGCGCGTCGTCGTCGCCGGCGTGGGGAAGTCCGGCCTCGTCGGCCGCAAGATCGCCGCGACGCTGACGTCCACGGGCACGCCGGCCACCTTCCTGCACCCGGTGGAGAGCGTGCACGGCGATCTCGGCATCGTCGGCCCCGCCGACGTGGCCATCCTCCTGTCCAAGAGCGGGGAGACGGTGGAGCTCTTTCCCCTGTTGGAGCAGTTGCGGCGCTTGGGGGTAGCAATCGTGGCGATCACGGGCGCACGCGACTCCACCCTCGGCCGGCACGCGGACGTGGTGCTCGACACCTGGGTGCGCGAGGAGGCGTGCCCGCACGACCTCGCGCCGACGACGAGCACCACCGCGGCGCTCGCCATGGGGGATGCCCTCGCCATCGCGCTGCTCGAGCGGAAGGGGTTCCGGCGCGAGGATTTCGCGCGGCTGCACCCCGGGGGCTCGCTGGGCAAGCGCCTGCTCACGCGCGTACGCGACGTGATGGTCACCACGCAGGTGCCCGTGCTCCCCCCCGGCGCGACCATGCGCGAGGCGGTGGTGCTGCTCGCCAAGCGGCGCGGCACGGTGGCCATCGTCGATGACGCTCGGCGCGTGCTCGGGGTGGTGACGGCGGGGGACCTCACCCGGCTCATGGAGCGCGAGGAGGACTTCCTCCGGGTGGAGGTCGGGCGCGTGATGAACGCGGAGCCCAAGGTGGCCCGGGCCGACGAGCTCGGGAGCGCGGTCGTCTTTCGCATGGAGAAATTCGGCGTCATGGCCATGCCGGTCCTCGACGAGCACGAAACGCTGGTGGGAATGGTGCACCTCCACGACCTCATGCGGGCGGGGGTGTCGTGAGGCGTGCGCCATTCCTCGCCGCCATCCTCGCGGCGGCGGCGCTGCTCGGCGCGTGCGGCAGTGGCACGGAGCCCAAGCCGGCCCCCGCGAATCCGCTCGCCGATTCCGCCGACCAGGTGATGTTCGGGATCTCCACGCTGATCACGAACCAGGGCGTGCTGCGCGCGCGGCTCCACGCCGACACCGCCTACTTCTTCGACGGGAGCTCGCGCATCGAGGTGCGCGACGAGCGCACGACGTTCTACACGAGCACGGGGCAGGAGAACGCGGTGCTCACGTCGCGCGAGGGGACGTACGCCGTGCAGCGCGGCCAGATGGAGGCGCGGCGCAACGTGCTGGTGGTGACCACCGACGGCAAGCGCCTGGAGACCGAGCAGTTGCGCTACACGCAGGCCGCCAACCAGATCAGCAGCGACAGCGCCTTCGTCCTCACGCAGCCCACCGGCGTCCTGCGCGGGATCGGATTCACCTCCGATCCCGACCTGAACAACCTGCACGTGAAGCAGGTGATCACCGGGGGCGGGACGTTCACGCTCCCCGGATCGGAGTCGCCCCGGTGAGCGCGGTGCGCGGACTCGCCACGCTGGCCGCGCTCGCGCTCGCCCTCGTGGGGGCGCGGCGCGCCGACGCCCAGCAGCAGCCCGCGCCGCCGGGGGGCCGGTGCGCGCTCCAGTTCTCCGCGCGCGAGAGCAACAAGCCGCCACGCGTGACCTCCACGCGGCAGCCGAGCGGGCAGTACAACAGCTTCGTGGGCGGCGGCGTGATCGCCCACTGCCCGGCGCAGAACATGACGCTCATCGCCGACAGCGCCGAGTACTACGGCGACCCGCGCCTCCTCCACCTCATCGGTCACGTCCACTACACCGAGCCGCGGCTCACCCTCGACTCCGACCTGGCCGACTACTACATGGCCGAGGAGCGGCTCGAGGCCGATGGGCACGTCCACACGCGGCTGCCGAGCGGCACGACGCTCGACGGTCCGCACGTGCAGTACCTGCGCGCGGCGCGCGGCATTCGCCCGCAGCAGAGCATGACGGCGCCCGGGCGCCCCACGATCCAGATCGTCCAGACCGACTCCACCGGCAAGCCGGCCGAGCCCATGACGGTGGTCGCCAACACCGTCACGATGCGCGCCGACAGTCTCGTCTACGCGTCGGGGAAGGTGGAGATCACGCGCCCCGACGTGATCGCGCACGGCGACTCGGCCTGGCTCGACAGCGGCCGCGAGTTCGCCCGGCTCCTCCGCGCGCCGAGCATCACCGCGCGCGGCGACCGGTCGTTCACCCTCACCGGACAGCTCATCGACCTGTTCGGGAAGAACCGGAAGATCGAGCGCGTCATCTCGCGAGGCGCCGCCAAGGGGGTGAGCCAGGACGCGACGCTCACCGCGGACACGCTCGACTTCGCGATGGCGGAGGGACGCCTCCAGCGCGTGCACGCGTGGGGGAAGTCGCGCGCGCGCGCCACGAATCCCACGTACGACATCGTCGCCGACTCGCTCGACGTCCGCATGCCGGACCAGCGCCTGCGCGAGATCCGCGCCCTCCGCGACGCGTTCGCGCAGAGCATCCCCGACACCACGAAGGTGCACACCACGGAGCACGACTGGCTGCGCGGGGACACGATCTACGCGTACTTCGACAGCACGTCGCGCGCGGACAGCGCCCGCGGCGCCGCGGCCGACTCCGCCAGGCAGCCGGCGATCCAGCAGCTCCTCGCCAGGGGGCACGCGCGCTCGTTCTATCAGATCGCCGCCAAGGACACGAGCGCCATCGGGCCGGCGATCAACTACGTGCGGGGCGATCAGATCATCGTCACCTTCGACCAGCGGCAGGTGCAGCGGGTGGCGATCGCCGGCCAGGCGGCGGGCGTGTACCTCGATCCGACGCCGCCCGGCGCGGACACCGGCGCCGCGCCGGTCGGGCGGACGGGCACCGGGTCCGCCGCGCCGTCGCGCGCCGCGCCGCCCACCAGGCCGCGCGGCGCGCCGGTGTCCGCGCCGGCGCCCTCCAGGCGCACGCCATCCGCCACCACACCGCCGAAGGGCACGCAGCCTCCGGCCGCGCCACCAGACACCACCGACGCGAGGCACTCGTGAGCGACGCGCACCGGCTCCCCCCCGACGTCGAGCGGTTCATCGAGCAGAAGGCGCGCGGCGACCGCTCCGTCGCGCTCGCCCTCCACTCGCTCGTCTGCGCCGCGCGCGACGATGGCGACGCCGTCTTCAACGACGTGGCGATCCACTACCGCGACGACCACATCCAGGTGGTCCGCGAGGAGGGGGGTGACGCCGAGCGCGAGGCCGGCCGGCTGAGCCTCGACGAGGTGCGCCAGCACCTCGCCAAGGCGGTGCTGCCGCGCCTCGTGGACGAGGGGCTGATCATCCTGCCGCAGGGCGGGCTCGCGTCCCCGGACGCGCGGATCCGGATCGTGGACCGCTACTGGAAGGCGCTCGAGCCGTACCGCGCCGCGATGCGTCAGACGGAGATGACCGACGTGCTTCGCTACACCGGCGAGCACACGGCGATCCGCCACGGCGCCGAGCGCGCGGCCGAGCGGCAACCGGGCGGGAGCGTGCTGGAGGCGGTCGGCCTGGTGAAGACCTACCGGCGCCGCAAGGTGGTCAACGACGTGGCCCTCCGCTTGCAACAGGGGGAGATCGTCGGCCTGCTGGGCCCGAATGGAGCCGGCAAGACCACCACCTTCTACATGATCGTCGGACTGATCCAGCCGCAGGCGGGGCGGATCCTCCTCGACGCCGAGGACATCACCGAGATGCCCATGTACCGGCGGGCGCGCCTCGGCATCGGCTATCTCTCGCAGGAGCCGTCGATCTTCCGCAAGCTCACGGTCGAGGAGAACATCCTGGCGATTCTCGAGACGATGAAGCTCTCGGCGGACGAACGACATCGCCGCCTGGAGCAGCTGCTGGACGAGCTGAGCATCAAGCACCTGCGGCACAACAAGGCGTACTCGCTCTCCGGCGGCGAGCGCCGCCGGCTCGAGATCACGCGGGCGCTCGTGACGCAGCCGAAGTTCATGATGCTCGACGAGCCGTTCGCCGGCGTCGATCCCATCGCCGTCCACGACATCCAGTCGATCGTGGCTGGGCTCCGCCACCGCGGCATCGGCGTGCTGATCAGCGATCACAACGTGGAGCAGACCCTGGACATCGTGGACCGCGCTTACATCATGTTCGACGGGCAGGTGAAAGTCTCCGGCACCGTGCGCGAGCTCGTGTACGACGACATGGTGGCGAAGATCTATCTCGGCCCGACGCTCGCCACGCGGCTGCGCGCCCGGTTCGCCCGGACCGACCGCGAGGCGCTCGTTCCGCCGCCAGGGGACGTCTCATGAAGGCCGGGATCAGCCAGAGCACCCAGCTCAAGCAGGAGATCAAGATCAATCCACGCCTGTACCAGGCGATGGATCTCCTGTACATGCCCCTCCTCGATCTCCAGCAGCATCTCAAGCAGGAGCTGCTCAACAATCCGTTCCTCGAGATGGTCGAGCCGGAGGAAGAGGAGGAGGACGAGAGCACCACCGAGGCGGAGGCCGCCGCGGAGGAGCCGGACAAGCAGGCGGCCGAGGAGATCGACTGGGAAGAGATCCTCCTCAACGGATTCGACGCCGGCGGACGTCCCGAGGAGCACGAGGAGAAGGAGTACTTCGAGCCGGTCACCGTGGACACGCGCGACCTCGGCGACCATCTCCGCGACCAGGTGACGCTCCTCGACCTGAGCCCGAGGCAGATGCTCCTCGCCGACGAGTTCATCGGCAACATCAACGAGGACGGCTACCTGGCGTGCACCCTCGAGGAGATCCGGACCGGGGTGAACGATCTGCTCCAGGCGCACGCCGAAGCATCCGGCCGGGACGAGGAGGACGTCCCGCGGTACACGGAGGGGGAGATCGAGGAGATGCTCCGCATCATCCAGAGCCTCGACCCGCCGGGCGTCGGGGCGCGCGACCTCCGCGAGTGCCTCCTCCTCCAGCTGCGCGAGGCGGGGCTGGAGCAGTCGGTCCCGTTCCGGCTCGTGCGCGACTGCTTCGACGAGCTGATCAACCACCGCTGGAGCGAGATCTCCAAGCGCTTCGGCATCAGCCCGGGCGACGTGCAGAAGGCGGCGGACGAGATCGCGAAGCTCGACCCGAAGCCCGGTCTCATCTACAGCGACACCGGCGACAACTACATCATCCCCGATCTCATCGTCGAGAAGATCGACGGGAAGTACCACATCTTCCTGAACGACGCGAACCTGCCGCGCCTCAAGCTGTCGCGCGCCTACCAGGAGATCGCCCGCGACAAGAAGAAGTTCGACGGCGAGAACAAGGAGTTCATCTCCAACAAGCTCAACTCCGCCAACTGGATGATCCAGGCGATCGAGCAGCGGCGGCAGACGATGCTCAAGGTGATGAACTTCATCGTGGACCGGCAGCGCGACTTCTTCGAGAAGGGCGTGCAGTTCCTCAAGCCCCTCACGCTTCGCGAGGTGGCCGAGGTGATCAACATGCACGAGTCCACCGTGAGCCGCGTGACGAACGAGAAGTTCGTGCAGACCCCGCGCGGCGTGCTCCCGCTCAAGTTCTTCTTCTCGTCGGGGCTGTCCACCACCGGTGGCGAGGACGTCTCCGCGCGCGGCATCAAGGCGCAGATCCAGAAGCTCGTCTCCGACGAGGATCCGCGCCGCCCCCTCACCGACCAGGCGATCGTGAACATCCTCAAGGAGAGCGGGGTGCAGATCGCGCGGCGTACCGTGGCCAAGTACCGCGACCAGCTCGGCGTGCTCTCCGCGCGCATGCGCAAGCGCGTATGAGCATGGCGGCATCCGATCCGATCACCCGATACGCCCCGGCCGACGCCCCGTCCCGCGAGCCCGCGAGCGCCGTGGACGTCTCCGTGCTCGTGCCGGCCAAGGACGAGGCGGAGAACCTCCCGCTGTTCATGGAACAGGCGGAGGCGGCGATGGCCGGCGCCGAGTTCTCCTTCGAGGTGGTGGTCGTGGACGACGGCTCCGAGGACGACACGTGGCGCGTCCTCGAGGCGCTCCAGCGCCGCTACCCGTTTCTGCGTCTGGCGCGGCATCGCCGCCGCCGCGGAATCGCCGACGCGCTCCGGACCGGCTACCTCGCCTCGCGCGGCTCGGTGCTCGTGTTCTATCCCGCCGACCTCCAGTACAAGCCGGAGGACATCCCGCGCCTCGTCGGTCCGATCCTCGCCGGCCAGGCCGACATGGTCACGGGGCACAAGCAGGGCGTGTACGAGAAGGCGTTCGTCTCGCGGATCTACAACGCGCTGAGCCGCACGCTGTTCGACGTCCCGGTGCGCGACCTCAACTCGGTGAAGGCGTACCGGCGCGAGGTGATGGAGATCCTCCCCATGCGCCCCGACTGGCACCGCTACATGATCGTCATCGCCGCGGCGTCCGGCTATTCGGTGTCGGAGATCCCGGTGCCGCTGTATCCGCGCCACGCCGGCCGGTCGAAGTTCGGCATCGGGCGGATCCCCGTCGGCGTGCTCGACATGCTGTCGGTGTGGTTCGAGCTGCGCTTCGCGAAGAAGCCGCTCCTCCTGTTCGGCATGCTCGGGGCGGCGCTCTTCGCGTTCGGCGTCCTCGCCGGAATCGTCGCGGTGGTGTGGCTCGCGGCGTTCGACGTCGGGCTGCGTTGGGTGTGGACGATCATCCAGACCTGCCTCATCCTGGGCAGCGTCTTTCTCGCCACCGGGCTCCTGGGCGAGATGGTCGCCGGCCAGCGCGCGGAGCTCCGCGAGCTGCGCCGCCACCTCGCCGAACTGCGCGACGCGCGTGACGACTCGGGACGGCGCTGACCGCATGCGCGTGCTCTTCCTGGCCCATTCGTTCCCGCGCCGCGTGGGTGATGCGGCGGGGTCCTTCCTCCTGCGCCTCGCGCGCGGCCTCGAGCGGGAGGGGATCGACGTGCACGTGGTCGCCCCCGCCGCCGCCGGGCTCCCCCCGAGCGAGCGCATGGACGGCGTCCAGGTGGACCGCTTCCGCTACGCCCCGCGCCGCTACGAGCGTCTCGCGTACACCGGCAACATGGCGCAGGAGGTGCGCGACTCGTGGAGCGCGCGCCTGACGATGCTCAGCTTCCTGGGCTCCGAGTTCGTGAGCGCGGTGCGCTCGGGGCGCCGCTTCCACCCCGACCTGGTGCACGCGCACTGGTGGTTCCCGGGCGGACTGGTCGGCACGTGGGTCGCCTCCCTCGCCAACGTGCCCCTCGTGACGACGCTCCACGGCACCGACGTGCGCGTCGTGCGCGGGGCGAGCGCGGCGCGCCCCGCGTTCCGGCACGTCGTGCGGCACTCCGCCGCCGTCACCACCGTCTCCCGCTGGCTCGCGCAGGAGGTGACCGCGCTCGTGCCGACCACCACGCCGGCGGTCGCGCCCATGCCGGTGGACACGGAGCTGTTCACGCCGGGGGGCGAGCGCGATCCGGGCCAGCTTCTCTACGTGGGACGGCTCAACGCCCAGAAGGGGGTCGAGCATCTCATCGCCGCGCTCGCCCGCATGCGGACGCCGGCGCGGCTCGACATCGTGGGGGACGGGCCGGACCGCGAGCGGCTCGAGCGGCAGGCGACGGAGATCGGCGTGGCCGGCCGCATCACGTGGCACGGCCCCCTGGGGCAGGAGGCGCTCCCGCCGCTCTACCGCCGCGCGGCGGCCGTCGTCGTCCCGTCCATCGACGAGGGACTCGGCCTCGTCGCCGTCGAGGCGCAGCTCTGCGCCACGCCGGTCGTGGCCGCGGAGAGCGGCGGACTCCCCGACGTCGTGCGTCACGAGCACACCGGGATCCTCGTGCCCCCCGCGAATCCCGAGGCCCTCGCCGTCGCCCTCGACGATCTCCTCACCCGTCCCGACGGCGGGCGCGCGCTCGGCGAGGCCGGACGCGTGCACGCGCTCGGCACCTTCGCGCCGGAGTCCGCCGCCCGGCGATACGCCATGCTCTACCGCTCCGTACTTGGACAAGCCTCGGCAGCGTAGCGCGTTCGACATCGTCAAGTACGTCTTCGTCGCGGCGATGATCGTCGCCGTCGCGTACGTGCTGCGCGGCCAGTGGAGCAACGTGCGCGACGCCGCGGCAGAGGCGCACCTCCGATGGGGGTGGCTCGCGCTCTCGGGGATCGTGGTGCTCGCCAACTACGCGCTCCTCATCCAGGCCTGGCGCACCGTGCTCGCCGGATGGGGCGGGCGTCTCCCGTTCTGGCAGAGCGCGCGCATCTGGAGCATCTCCAACCTCGGGCGGTACGTGCCGGGGAAGGTGTGGCAGATGGGGACGATGGCCGTCATGGCGCAGGAGCGCGGCGTCAGCGGGATCGCCGCCGCCGGCTCCGCGCTCATCAACGTCCTCGCCAACACCGTCGCGGGGTTCGTCGTGCTCGCCGCCACGGGGGCGAGCGTGCTCCGACTGCCGGCCATCGCCAACGTGGCCATCGTGGCGCTGGGCGTCGGACTCCTCCTCGCGCCGCCGCTCCTCCCGTGGCTCGGCGCGCTCGCCGGCAGGCTCCTGCGCCGCGACATCGTCGTGCCGCGCCTGCCGCATCGCGCGCTGTGGAGCGCCGCGCTCCTCTCCGCCGTCTCGTGGCTGGTGTACGGCCTCGCGTTCCGCCTGCTCACGGTGGGAGTGCTCGGCCGAGCGCCTGGCGCGCCGGGGTTCTACGTCGCAGTTTTCACCGGCTCCTACCTCGTGGGCTTTCTCACCCTGATCGCCCCGGGCGGAGCCGTCGTGCGTGAGGCCGTGATGGCCGCCGCGCTCAAGGGCGCGGGGTTCGACATCGGGGACGCGGTCCTCCTCGTCGCCGCCTCGCGCGTGTGGCTCACCATTCTCGAGATCGTCCCCGCGGTGCTCTTCCTGGCCCGCGGCTGGGTACGCCCCCGACCACGCTCCAATGGCTCCGTCAACGTCTCGCCGTAGCGGTACCCACGAGGCGCCCGCGACCGCGCCGCGCTTCGCCGCCGCCTGGGCGGCGCTCGTGTACGCCGTGGGCACGCTCGCGCTCGGATTTCCCGCGCTCGCCGGTCGCTTCCTCGTGAGCCCCACGAGCGACCAGTACATCGCCGGCTACGCCTTCCGGGAGTTCGCCGCGAGCCAGCTGCGCGCGACCGGCGCCATGCCGCTCTGGAATCCGTACATCTTCGGCGGCATGCCCTTCGTCGCGTCGATGAACGGCGATCTGTTCTATCCCACGGCGCTCCTCCGCCTCGTCGTCCCGACCGACGTGGCGATGACGTGGGCGTTCATGATCCACATCTTCCTCGCCGCGTTCTTCACGTATCTCTTCCTGCGCGCGTGGGGGCTCGGCTTCCTCCCGTCGCTCGCCGGCGGGCTGGCGTACATGATGGGCGGACCGATCGCGTCGTACGTCGCGCCCGGCCACGACGGGAAGCTGTACGTGAGCGCGCTCACGCCGCTCGTCCTGTGGATGCTCGTGCGCGGGATGCGCGATGGGCGATCCTGGGCGTGGGGGGTGATCGCCGTCACCGTGGGGCTCGCGACGTTGAGCCCGCACCCGCAGCTCCTGCAGTACATGCTCCTCGTCTCCGGCGCGTTCGCCCTCTGGCTGGCGTTCGGGGGCGGGGAAGGGGGCCACCCCCCGCGCGACGTGGCGCTCCGCCGGCTCGGCATTGCGCTCGTCGCGGTGGTGATCGGGATCCTCATGGGGGCGGTGCAGTACCTGCCGGTGCTGCACTACGTCCCCTGGTCGCCGCGCGCGAGCGGGCTGAAAGGGTGGGACTTCGCCACCTCCTACTCGTTCCCGCCGGAAGAGCTGATCAACACCGTGGTGCCGCAGTTCACGGGGATGCTCGACGGCTACTGGGGACGCAACAACATCCACCTGCACAGCGAGTACCTGGGGGTGGTGGTGCTCGCCCTCGCGGTGCTCGGCTTCGGCTGCCTGCGGCGGAAGCGCGAGCGCGGAGCGGAGCGGGGGGCGGTGCCGCGTGCCTCGTTCGCGCGCTTCTGGATGGGCGTGCTGGTGATCGCGCTCCTCTGGTCGCTCGGCCGCTACACGCCGTTCTTCGCCCTCGTGTACGCGATCGTCCCCGGGACGAAGTTCTTCCGTGCGCCGAGCACGATGTTCTACGTGGTCGGGCTGGCGCTCGCCGTGTTCACGGCGCTCGGCGTGGAGCGCGTGCTCGCGCGCGACGTCACGCGGCGCTTCGCCGTGGGGTGGGCCATCGCCGGCGCCGTGATCCTGCTCCTCGGGGTCACCGGGGCGCTCACGTCGCTCGCCGAAGCCATCGCGCCCGCGGAGCGCGCGGCGATGGTGCAGGACAACGCGGCGGCGCTCCTCGCCGGCGCGGTGCGCTCGGCGGTCGTCGTGCTCATCGCCTCCGGCGTGCTGTTCGCGCTCGCCACCGACCGGCTGGCGGGGCGGACGGGAGCGTTGGTGCTCATCGTGCTCGCCGCCGCCGACCTGTGGAGCATCGAGCGGATCTACTGGCCGTTCTCTCCCCCGGCGTCGGTGATCTACGCGGCCGATCCGACGATCGAGTACCTGCGCTCGCACGGCGACGAGCCGGGGCGCGTGCTGGCCGTTCCGCTCGCGCCCGTCCAGGCGCCGAACGACCCCTTCTACAAGGGCGATGCGCTCATGGCGCACCGCATCCGCCAGGTGCTCGGGTACCACGGGAACGAGCTCGGCCGCTACGACGTGCTCCTGGACAAGCAGGAGGGGTATCGCCAGGTGGTCAATCCGCAGCTCTGGCGGCTGCTGAACGTGAAGTACCTGCTCACGAACGTCGGCCAGATCGAGCTCCCCGGCTCGGCACGCGTGGCCGGGCCGGCGATCAACGCCGCGGGGGACTCGGCGTACCTGTACACGCTCCCCGGCGACAATCCCGCCGCCTGGGTCGCTCCGGTGATCGTGAAGGCCGCGGACGACGCCGTGCTCGCCACGGTGCTCGACCAGCGCTTCGACCCGCGGCGGGCGGCGCTGTTCGACACCTCGGCCGCGGTGGAGGGAAAGCAGATCAGCGCGCTTCCCGAGCCGAGCCCCGTGACGGTGCGCGTGGGGCGCTACGACCCCGGGCACATCGAGCTCGACCTGTCGGGTCCGGCACCGCGCGGGTCGGCGCTGGTGGTGTCCGAGAACTACTATCCCGGGTGGGAGGCGACGGCCGATGGCAAGCCGGCGACCATCGGCCGGACCGATTTCGTGCTGATCGGGGTAGCGTTGCCGGAGGGTGCTCGGCACGTGTCGCTGCGCTTCGCCAGCGTCCCGTACGAGCACGGCAAGGTGGTCAGCATCATCGCGCTGCTCGCGGCGCTGGCGCTGGTCGCCGGCGGCATCACGCTGGATCGAAAGCGCCATGGCTGAGCACGCGCTCGTCATCGTTCCCACGTACAACGAGCGTGAGAACATCACCCGCCTGATCGACGCCGTCCTCGCCCAGGACGATCGGCTGGACATGCTGATCGTCGACGACGGATCTCCGGACGGGACGGGGGACATCGTGGAGGGGATCGCCAAGGCGACCCCCCGCGTCCACGTGCTGCACCGCGATCGGAAGATGGGGCTCGGCACCGCGTACCGCGCGGGGTTCAAGTGGGCGCTGCAGCGCGGGTACGACTACGTGTTCGAGATGGACGCCGACTTCTCCCACGACCCGAACCATCTGCCCGCCTTCCTCGAGTCGATCAGGGACGCCGACGTGGTGCTGGGCAGCCGGTACAACCGGGGGAAGGTGACGGTCGTGAACTGGCCGATGACGCGGCTCCTGCTCAGCTATTTCGCGAACCTTTATGCGCGCGTCGTAACTGGGCTACCTCTTGACGATTGCACTGGAGGCTTCAAGTGCTTTCGCAGGTCCGTTCTGGAGGCGGTGGACCTCGACGCGGTGCGGTCCAACGGCTATGCCTTCCAGATCGAGATGAGCTTCCGGGCGTGGAAGAAGGGATTTCGGATCGTCGAGATCCCGATCGTATTCGTGGATAGGACCGAAGGAGAGAGCAAGATGTCCAAGAAGATCGTGCGTGAGGCGATCTGGATGGTGTGGCGGCTGCGCTGGTGGTCGCTGACGGGGCGGATCTGATGCCGGGGTGGTGCTTCTACAAGATGAGCGGGTCGGGGAACGACTTCATCGTGTTCGACGCCCTTCACGATCCCGTCGCCGCGATGAACGACCCGGTGGTGATCGCGGCGCTCTGCGCCCGGGGAACGGGGGTCGGGGCGGACGGCGTGGTGTTCATGGAGCCCCCGTCCAACGAGGACGATGCCGACCTGCGCATGACGTACTTCAACAGCGATGGGTCGCGCGCCGCGATGTGCGGCAACGCCGCGTTGTGCGTCACGAGGCTGGCCACGGACCTGGGTGCCGGGAAGCGGCAGGGGATGCGGCTGGAGACCGATTCGGGAATCCTCGGTGCGCGCATGGCCGGGGCGCTCCCGGAAGTGGACATGGAGCGGGTGACCGACGTGCGGACGTCGGTGGAGGGGATCCAGCGGGAATCCGGGGAGCGGTGCATCGGGTTCGCCCTGGTGGGGGTGCCGCACCTGGTGGTGCTGCGCGACTCGCTGGATGGTCTGGACGTGGTGGAGCGCGGGCGTCCCTTGCGGATGCATCCGGCGCTGCGCCCGGCGGGCGCGAACGTGAACTTCGTGGCGCCGGCGCCAGGAAAGGAAGGGCGCTGGGCGATCCGGACGTACGAGCGCGGCGTGGAGGGTGAGACGCTGGCCTGCGGCACGGGCGCGATCGCCACGGCGATCCTCCTGTGCGCCTGGGGAGTGGCGAAGGGTGAGGTCGACCTCGTCACGCGGTCCGAGCGACCGGTCCTGGTGCGCCTTCGCCGCGACGGGAGCGCGTGGCTCCCGACGATCCGCGCCGAGGGTCGCCTCGTGTTCAAGGGCGAGCTCGCCGATCGCTGAGCTGTCGCGAGCCGCCGGCGACGCAGGCGACGTCGGCGGCCGCGCGGTGCGTGTGCGACTGGCCGCGAGCGGCCCGCCAGGGCGCGAGGGTCCAGCGCCCCGGGAATCGAGTGGGGAACCGGCCGGGAACCCCGTGGGGAGCGCAAGGAATCGGTTTTCCACAGATTCCCACGTGCGGAAGTTTACATAACATATCTTATACGAAGTACTCTCCGGGCGAACGGGGCCGGCTGGAGTGGTCCCGAAGAGCCCGTCGGAGCTCGGATCCAGCCCCCCGCTACGCGGCGCCAGGGTCCGCGGCCGCGCCGCGTCGCCCGCACGACTCGCCCATACGACTCGCCCGTACGCGTCGAACCTGTCTCCTTCTACGCGCGGCCGCGCGCCCCTTCGATTTCCGATTCCCGAGTCCCGTGGTCCGGACGACGACGAGGGCGCCGGGCCCACCACGGCCCGGCGCCCTCTCCTTGGCGCGTCGACGATCTCGAGCGGAAGCTCGCTGTCAGCGTCCCCTCGGCCCCTGGCCTCTGGTGGCCCCAGAGCCCTGGCCCCTGGTCAGTCCCCGGCCCCCGACCGCGCCGCCTTCGCCTCGATCTCGCCCAGCCGCACTCGCGCCTCGGCCGCCGTGGGGCTCGTCGGATCGGCCGCCAGCTTGCTCCAGATCTCCTTCGCCTCGGCCGTCTTCCCGGCGCTCGTGAGCGCGCGCGCGGCGCTCGCCAGGTACTGGTCGCGGTCGGCCGGGTACGCCGTCGCGTCCGCCGCCTTCCGGTAGCTCGCCGCGGCGTCCGCGTACTTGGCCTGCTGCTCGTAGCCGGCCCCGATGAGGTTCAGCGCTCCGGCGCGCAGGTACGCGTCGTCCGAGTCCACGAGCTTCTGGAGCTGCTGGATCCCCTGGGCGTACTGCCCGCGGTCGTAGAGCACCTGGGCGAGCACCAGGATGGCCTGCTTCCCGGGGACCGTCCCGCCGTAGCGGCTCACGATCTTGTCCAGGTCGCTCTGCGCGAGGGCCAGGTTGCCGGCCCCCACCGCCTGCTCCGCCTGCGCCAGCGCCGCCGACGCGTTCCTCGTGCGGGCCTGGTGGGACTTCTGGTAGAACCACACACCGCCCGCGATCGCGATGATCGCGACGGCGACGATGGTGAGCTGCTTGGAGTGCAGCTCGGCCCACTCCAACAGGTTCTGCGCCCGCTCTTCGAGGTCTGGGCGCGCCGCGGCTCCGGTACGGGGCATTCTGGGTCCTGATCGAATTCTCGAGGGTGTGTGCGATGCCGACGAAGCGGCGAACCGTACGGCGTGGTCGTGGGTCCGCCGAGTGCCCCTGGGGTGACTCGAACACCCGGCCAACGGTTTAGGAAACCGCTGCTCTATCCACCTGAGCTACAGGGGCAACCTCTTAAGCTATCTCATCACGCGCGGGATACCAATGGGGTACCATTGAGATACCACATTGCCGGTTGCCGTGCGCACGCCGGGAAGCTACAATCGCTCCCTTCCCGGTCGCCCGCGGCTCGAGCGCCGGCTCTCCCAGCACTCCCAAAGATCACCATGAGCGAACACACCGAAGCGCTGAGCCGCCTGGCGGCGCGAGACGCCGCGTCGCTGGCCGCGATGGGCATCGACGCCACGTCCGACGCGGACAAGATCGCGGCCATGTCCCGCATCATCTCGGACCTCCACACGCCGATCATGCAGGCGCGCTTCGTGTACGCGCGGCTGATCAAGCACCTCCAGCAGTCGGAGCTGACGATCAACTTCAAGGCGTTCAAGTTCTTCAACAAGAAGCCCGAGAACGAGAAGTACGTCAGCCAGTTCGAGGGTGGCAACACGTGGGGCGACCCCACGTACATGGACATGCGGGACCAGACCGAGGAGGCGCTGTTCGACTACTCGGGCACCCGCGCGGTCACGTCGAAGGCGGCGCCCGTGCAGCAGCGCGTGCAGCAGCTCGGCCAGCGCGGCGGAACCGACTTCGAGGGGGCCGTGCGCCCCAAGTACGCGGCCCTCAACTACGCGCGCCTCAAGTACGGCTCCGCGGCGCAGTGGGGGAAGTCGTACATGGTCCTCAAGGAGTACGTGAAGCACGGGGCGACCTACGTGCACACCGACTCCTTCGACCTGGCCGGAAGCGCGCGGCAGCGCGCCCTGCTCACCGGCCAGGTCGCCAACTTCCTGCACATGCAGCGGCTCATCGTGAACATGTCGCCGTCCATGCTCACCGCCCTCGATTCCGCCTCCCGCGGCGTGAGCTTCGGCGAGGCCGTGCAGCCGCCGGGGATCGGCGACACCTGCTACGTGGAGGCGCACGTTCACTCCGAGATCCGCTTCGAGCGAGACATCCAGAAGCTCGTGATCAACCAGGGCGAGGTGGACGACTGCGAGACTCAGACGCAGAAGCTCCACACGAACGACAAGAAGCGCTGGAAGGTGCTGACCTCCAAGAAGCTGATCGAGCGCTTCGAGAAGTTCGCGGAGAAGTACCGGATCGCCGTGGAGTTCTCCTGACCAGCTTCGCGCCGGCCGTCCCCGGGCCGCGCGCCCCCTTTCACGAAACGAGGCGAGTCGCCCACCCCGGCGACTCGCCTCGTTTCGCATGCGCTCGCTCCCTGCACTCCGGGGCCGCCCTGTACCTCGAAATGACTCGCACTGCGCAGCGCAACATGCTGTGGAGCATGGGCATTACGGCATCATGCTAACGTAGCTCATCATGTTGGTGCGCGATGAATGGCGGGGTGCGTCGGAGGTTCGCCGGGAGTATAAATTTTGACATAACTGGCGCCCGGGGGAGGGGGCGTCGGACCATGTCGCACCATTCCCGAGCTTCCCAGGGCCCCCCTCGCCTCCGACCCCGCCCCCGGCCCCCTCAAAAGGCGACCAGCGACTCCACCCTCCGCCCGCTCAGCGCCCCAAGCCCGGGGAGGAACGTCAGCGCCATCAGGAAGCTGCACCCTACCACCTCCCCTCCCAGCCGCTCGATCACCTGGCACGCGGCCGACGCCGTCCCGCCCGTCGCCAGGACGTCGTCCACCACCAGCACCCGATGCCCATCCGACAGCGCGTCGCGGTGCACCTCCAGCGCGTCCAGCCCGTACTCCAGCGCGTACTCCACCCGCTCCACCCGGGATGGCAGCTTCCCCGGCTTCCGGACGGGCACGAACGCCGCGCCGAGGTGCTGGGCGCACGGTGCACCCAGGATGAACCCCCGGCTCTCGATCCCCACGACGTGCGTGATCCCATCCTCGGCGAACGGCGCGGCCATCGCCTGCGTCGTACGATGGAAGAGGCCGGCGTCCAGCAGCACCGGCGTGATGTCCTTGAACACGATCCCCGGCTTCGGAAAGTCCGGGATGTCTCGAATCGTCGCGCGGAGCACCGTCGAGAGATCGCTCTCGGAGGCTGCAGGCTGAGGCATGTAATGGGGGGATGGGATGGAGGGAGGTAGGGGCGCGCTGCCGTAGGGTTCGGGTGGATGCGGGTGTCGGCGCTCGGGAAGACGCGGCTCTCGGCCATCGGCTCTCGGCTCTCGGCTCTCGGCTCTCGGCCATCGGCTTGCTGCACACGCCGAGAGCTCTCTACGCTGGGCAGTTAGCCGAGAGCCGAGAGCCGAGAGCTGCGTCCCTATGGCCAAGTGCCGATGGCCGATGGCCGCCCCCGCGCCCCCCGATCCCCTCTAGTGATGTATCGCGAACGGCCGGTCGAGCGCCTCGTTTCCCGCGAGCGGGTGGCGGCGGACCTCGTCCACGCGGGCGCCGCTCGGTCCGCGCTCCACGTGCGCGAGAAAGCGCTCCACGGCGCCATCGTCCCCCTCCACCGAGATCTCCACGCTTCCGTCGGCGCGGTTCCGCACCCAACCGGCCAGGTCGAGCCGCCGCGCGGTCTCGCGCGCGAACCAACGAAAGCCGACCCCCTGCACCGCCCCGTGCACCTCGACCAGCAGCCGTGCCATGGCGCTACCGCGTGTGTCCCCGCAGCAAGGCCGTGAGTGCCGCGGCCAGCGCACCCGCGTCGCTGTCCGCCGGCGCGTCCGAGGGAAGCACCACCGCCCCCTCGCGAATCTTCCGCGCGATGCGCTCGAGCGCCTCGGCCACCGTCGGCGCCGGATTCTCCTCCGCCCACGGTTCCGCGGACGCGCGCAGCTCCGAGCGCACGGCGTCGAGCGCCGCGCCATCGGGAACACGCTCGTCCCCCTCGGGCATCGCGAGATGCGCGAGGTCCACCGCATCGGGCCAGTCGAGCGCCGCGGTGAGCTCGTCCCCGCGCGACGGCTGCTCGGGCCGAGCGGGAGCGAACGCCGGCGTCTCCTCGACCATGGAGCCCATGTCGATCGCGCCGCCCGCTCCGCTCCCGTACTCGCCGCCCGACGCGGCGCCCGCCGGCTCCGTCTGCTCCGCCGGCTCCGCTGGCTCCCAATCGGAGCCCTCGTCGGCGGGAGCGCCGTCGACCTCGCGAGGCGCGCTCCACCCCGCAGCGGGCCACGTTCCCCAGCGCCCGTCCGAGGCGTCGCTCGGCGCGTCGTCCGCCTGGTCGCTCGAGGCGCCCACGGACCCGGGCCACTCGGGGGCGGCGGTCGGAGCATCGAGCTCGGCGCTCGTCGTCCCCGCGTCCCCCTCCTCGCTCCCGCGCTCATCGCGAGCCTCTCCGCCGCGCAGCGGCTCCGCCGCCCAGAAGTTCTCCACCTCGAGCGGTGCCGAGGGCCTGACGGTGTCGTAGCGCCACTCGGTGTCCTCGATCTCCACGCCATCCACGCTCCGCCGCTCCCCCTCTCCCGCCTGCGCCTCGAGCAACGCCGTGGAGTCGTCCGCGCCGAACACCTCGATGTCGACCTCCGAGATCGCGCGCTGCTCGGCCGTGATGGTGAGGTCCACTCGCGGCGGCTCGAGCGGCTCGACGGCCAGCTCGCGCTCCCCCTGGAGCGGCTGGAGCGGCGCGTCGTCACCGGTCGCGCTCGCGGGGGCGGGTGGCGACGCCGACCGGGAAGCCGGGATCGCCGGGAGCGGCATCACGGGTGTGACGGCGGCCGGCGTCGCCGCCGCCGGCGTCACCGAGCGCGGCGCGGCGGGGGGCGTGATGGACCTGCGGGGGGACTGGCGCGGCACGCCGGGCGGCGTGAAGAGCGTGGACGTACGCCGCAGGGCGCCTCCGTCAGTACGCGGCGACACCGAGGGTGGGGTCGGCGTAGGCTGGCGAGGAGCGAAGAAAGGAGGCAGCACCGCGCTTCGGCGCTGAGGTTTCGGGGCGTCGTCCGCTGGATCGGCCATCGAGTCTCCGGTACGCCAATATGGGGGGGGTGGGCGCGAGCCGCCACTGCCCCGGCCGCCATCGCGCTACACTAGGCGGGCCAGCCGTGCATCCCCACCAGCGGGACGAATCGCGCGGGCCCGATGTCACGCCGCTCGAGCTCCGTGCCGCGGCGCGTGATGAGTGTCAGCGTCTGCTCCTCGCGCGTGCCGAGCGGCACGAGCAGGCGGCCGCCATCCGCAAGCTGCTCGGCGAGCGGCGTGGGCACCACCGGCGCGCCCGCGGTGACGAGAATCGCATCGAACGGAGCGTAGTCGCGCCAGCCGAGCGTGCCGTCGCCGGCGAGGAGCGACACGTTGCGCGCCCCGGCGCCCCGGATCGCCTCGCGCGCGCGCTCGAGCAGCGCCGCCACGCGCTCGATCGAGAACACCTGCGCCGCGAGGTGCGACAGGAGCACCGTCTGGTAGCCCGAGCCGGTGCCGATCTCGAGCACCTTCTCGCGTCCGCCGAGGCGGAGCAGCTCCAGGTAGCGCGCGTGCGTGGAGGGCTGCGAGATCGTCTGCCCGTTGCCGATCGGGAGGGCGCTGTCCTCGTACGCCCGGTGCCGCATCCCGGTGGGCACGAACAGGTGGCGCGGCGTGAGGTCGAACGCGCGGAGCACGGCCAGATCGGAGATCCCGCCCTGCCGGAGCTGCTCGACGAGCCGGCGGCGCGCGCCGACGAACTGGCTCACGGCAGATCCATCCACCACGACGTGGCCTCGTCGAGCATCCGGGTGTGGGTGAGATCGAGCGAGAGCGGAGTCACGGAGATGTAGCCGTCCTGCACGGCGCGGAAGTCCGAGTCCTCGGCGCCGCTCCATTCCGCCGAGCCGCCGCCGATCCAGTAGATCTCGCGCCCCCGCGGGTCGTGCATGCGGACGAGCGAGTCCGAGTACACGCGCCGCCCCAGCCGCGTGAGGCGCACGCCGCGAATCTCCGCTGCGCGACGCGCCGGGAGGTTGACGTTGAGCAGCGTGTTGCGCGGCACCTTGGCGAGGCCGGTGAGGTGCGCGAGGAGCTGCGCGACGGCGTCCACCTGATCGGTGAGGAGGTCCGGATCGGCCTTGAGCTCGCCGCCGGCGAAGGAGAGCGCGATGGATGGGATGCCGAGGGTCACGCCTTCCATGGCCGCCGCGACGGTGCCGGAGTACAGCACGTCCTCGCCCATGTTGTGCCCGTGGTTGATGCCGCTCAGCACCCAGTCCGGGCGCTCCGGCATCAGCGCCTCGATGGCGAGCATGACGCAGTCCGTCGGCGTGCCATCCACCTGCCAGCGGCGCTCGCCGCGCCGCACCGGGCGGATGGGGTGGTGCAGCGTGAGGGAGTGGCTGGTCGCGCTCTGCTCGCGGTCGGGGGCGACGACGGTCACCTCGCCGAGCGTGGAGGCGGCGCGCACGAGGCACTCCAGTCCGTGCGCGAGGATGCCATCGTCGTTCGTGCAGAGCAGGTGCATCACGCGCTCGCTCCGGCGCGATGTCGCCAGATCGCGCGCACGACGCGCGCCGAATCGCTGAGCCCGCGGAAATGACTGGGCGCGCCGTACACGGTGGGGATGGGGACGAACGCGAGGCGGAAGCCCTCGCGCGCCGCGCGGATGAGCAGCTCGGTCTCGTACTCGTAGCGATCGCCGCCGCCGCGCACGCGCTCGAGCACCGCGCGGCGGATGGCGCGAAAGCCGGACTGCGCATCGGCCACCGGCGCGCCGACGATCGCGCCGACGGCGGCGCTGGCGAGGGCGTTCGTCAGGCGGCGCCCCACGGGCATCGCGCCCCGGCGCTCGCGGGCGCCGATCGCCACGTCGGCATCGGCGAGCGCGGCGAGCAGCCGCGGCGCGGCCTCGGGCGCGTGCTGGGCGTCGGCGTCGACCGTGACGACGGCCGCGCTCCCCCGGCGGAGCGCCTCGGCGAAGCCGGCGCGCAGCGCGGCGCCCTTGCCGCGATTGACCGGAAAGGCGAGCACGACGTCGCAGGCGCGCGCGGCGACGTCGCGGGTGCCGTCGGACGAGCCGTCATCCACGGCGATGAGCGTGGCGTGCGGCACCGCCGCGCGGAGGCGCGCGGCGACGCCGCCCAGCGTGCGCTCGGCGTCGAGGGCCGGGATGACGCACGCCACGGGCGCGATCACGGCGCGTCGCCGCCCAGGAGGGCGAGCACGTCGCGCAACTCCCGCTCGACGGCCTCGATGGTCTGCAGGTCGAGCGCGCTGCGCGCGGCGGGGCGCAGCGCGCCACGCTTGCGGTGCTCGTCCACTTTCTGCCGGGCCCCCTCGATGGTGTACTTCTCGGTGTACAAGAGGTGCTGCACGAGCATGATCAGCTCGATCTCGCGGCGCTGGTACACGCGGTTGCCGGAGCGGTTCTTCGCCGGATTGAGAAAGCGGAACTGGCTCTCCCAGTAGCGCAGGACGTGCGGCTTGAGCCCCGTCAGCTCGCACACCTCGCCGATGGAGAAGAACTCCTGGACGGGCTCGCCGGCGCTCACGGGTCCTGCTCCGCGCGCAGCTCGCGCGACATCAGCTCGCCGATCGCGGCGCGCGGCGGCTGCTTGTCGAACAGGATGCGGTGGACGGCTGTGACGATCGGCATCTCGATCCCCTCCCGCGCCGCCAGGGCGTGCGCGCTCTGGGTGGTGACGACTCCCTCCGCGACGGTTTCCCGCGCCGCGAGCACGTCGTCGAGCGACGCGCCCCGCGCGACCTCCATGCCGAGCGCGCGATTGCGACTGAGCGCGCCCGTGCAGGTGAGCACCAGGTCTCCCATCCCGGCGAGCCCCGCGAACGTGTGCGCCGACGCGCCGAGCGCGACGCCCAATCGCGTCACCTCGGCGAGCCCGCGCGTGATCAGCGCCGCCCGCGGGTTGAAGCCGAGTCCCAGCCCCTCCGCCATCCCGGTGGCGACGGCGATCACGTTCTTGAGCGAGCCACCCAGCTCCACGCCGATGACGTCGTCGTGCGTGTAGACGCGAAAGGCGTCGTTGCTGAACGCCCGCTGCGCATCGCGCGCCGCCGCGGGCTCGTCCGACGCGGCCACGACGGCGGTGGGCTGGCGCGCCGCCACCTCGGCGGCGAAGCTCGGCCCGGAGAGCGCGACGACGGCGCGCCCGGGGATCTCGTCCGCGGCCACGCTCGTCATCACCGCGAGCGTGCCCCGCTCGATCCCCTTGGAGGCGACGACGAGCCGCGCCCCCGCCGGCACCGCGTCGGCGGCCTCCCGGAGCACGGCGCGCAGCACGTGCGACGGGGTGGCCCAGGTGATGAGGGCGGCATCGCGCACGGCATCGGCCAGCCGGGTGGTCGCGCGCAGACGAGGATCGAGCGCGGCGCCGGCGAGGAAGCGCGGGTTCGCGTGGCGCACGTTCACCGCATCGGCCACATCGGCCTCGTACGCCCACAACATCACGGCGTGTCCGTTCCGCGCGAGCAGGTCCGCGAGCGCCGTCCCCCACGCGCCCGCGCCGATCACGGCGCAGCGCATCACGCGGCCGGCTTCTTCCGGCCGAAGCGGTGCTCCTCGCCCCGCCTGAGCCGGCCGATGTTCGCGCGGTGCGTCCAGAACACGAACGCGCACACCGCGAGGCTCGCGCCGAACACCGGCGAGCGCACCCCCTGCGTGACCGCCACGCCGATGGGGAGCGCCACCGCCGAGGCGAGCGACGCGAGCGAGACGAATCCGGTGCCGAACAACACGGCGCCCCACACCACCAGCGCCGCGAGCGTGGGAACCGGCGCGAGGGCGAGGAACACGCCGCCCGCGGTGGCCACCCCCTTCCCGCCCGACCGCCACAGGAAGTACACCGAGCGCACGTGGCCGAGGATGGCGGCGATGCCGTACGCGATCGCCCAGTGCGAGGTCCACGCCCCCCCTCCCGTCCCCGTCGTCCAGCGCGGGAGGACGAGCACCGGCACCGCGCCCTTCGCGATGTCGAACGCCATCACGAGCGCCGCGACCCGGCCGCCCATCACGCGATACACGTTGGTGGCGCCGAGATTCCCCGACCCGTGCTCCCGCAGGTCGATCCCGCGACAGACGCGTCCGGCGATGTACGCCGCGGGGATGGAACCGAGCAGGTACGCGATCACCAGCCCGAGAACAGGTGACATCTAGGCCGCTCGCCGGCGGAGGATGATGCGGAGCGGCGAGCCGGTGAACCCCCACGCCTCGCGGAAGCCGTTGTGCAGGTAGCGCACGTAGTGCTCCTCGACCAGCTCCGGGTGGTTGCCGAACACCGCGATCGTCGGCGGCGCCACCTCCACCTGCGTGGCGTAGAGGAGCCGCACCTCGCGCCCCGCGGCCTGCGGCGGCTGCCGCCTGGCGAGCAGCTCCTCGAGCCGGGTGTTCACCTGCGCCGTGGCGATGCGCTTGTGCCGCTCCGCATCCACGGCGAGCACCGCGTCGAGCACGCGCGTGACGCGCTGCCCCGTCTTCGCGGACGTGAACAGGAAGGGGACGAAGCGGAGGAACGGCGCCTTCTCTCCCGCCTCCTTCTCGAAGTGCGCCGCCGTCTTGTCGTCCTTCTCCTTGAGGTCCCACTTGTTGACGACCACCACCAGCCCCGTGCCGCGCTCCCACGCGAGCGCCGCGATCTTCAGGTCCTGGTTCTCGAGCCCCTCGGTCGCGTCGATCACGAGGATGCAGATGTCGGCGCGCTCGATGGCCCGGCGCGAGCGCAGCGAGGAGTAGAACTCGATCCCTTCATCCACCTTGGACTGCCGCCGGAGCCCCGCCGTGTCCACGAAGATCAGCTCGCGATCGTGGTAGCGCATCGGCGTGTCGATCGCGTCCCGCGTCGTCCCGGCGGTGTCGGCGACCACGAGCCGCTCCTCCCCGAGCAGCCGGTTGACCAGCGACGACTTCCCGACGTTCGGGCGCCCGATGACGGCGATGCGCAGCGCATCCGGCTCCTCGGGGACGACGGGTGGGAAGCGGTCGACGACCGCGTCGAGCAGGTCGCCCGACCCCTTGCCGTTGATCGCCGAGACCGGGAACGGATCGCCCGCGCCGAGGTCGTAGAACTCGTAGAAGTCGGTCGAGCGCGGATCGTCCACCTTGTTGGCCACGAGCACCCACGGCTTCCCCGCGTCGCGCAGGATCTCCACCACGCGCGCATCCCGCGGGTGCACCCCCACCTTGGCGTCGACCACGAGGAGCATCAGGTCCGCCTCGGCGAGCGCCTGCAGCACCTGCTTCCGGATGGCGACATCCATCGCGACGCTCGCGTCGTCGGTGAGCCCGCCGGTGTCCACGAGCCAGAAGGCGCGGCCGTTCCACTCGACGCGGCCGAAGTGCCGGTCGCGGGTGGTGCCCGCCTCCTCGCTCACGATGGCGGTGTCGCTTCCCACGAGCCGGTTGAAGAGGGCCGACTTGCCCACGTTGGGGCGCCCGATGAGGGCGACGACCGGGAGCGCGCTCACGCCCCCTCTCCCACGCCCACCGGCACGCCCTCGCCCTGCAGGACGTCGATCAAGTCGTACGACGGATACACGGGCATGGGGAGCTCCTCGCGCACGCCGATGAACGTGGCGTCGTCGAGGAAGACGCCGTCCTCGTTGATGGATTCCGCGGGGATGAGCGCCAGATCGAGGTCGTCACGACCGGCGAGCACGCGCCGGAAGTCCGCGCCCACGAGCAGCCCCGCCGTGGTGGTCGTGGGACCGAACAGCGAGTTCTCCGCCACGATCAGCTCGAGGTGCGCCCCCGTGGCAGCGGCGACCCGCTCCAGCACCCCCTGCATGATCCCCTGGCCCATGGAGACGCCGGTGACGACGCCGATGCGCTTGCCGTCGAGCCGCGGGAGCGAGGCGAGCCCGTTGGCCACGCGCTGCCTGAGCAGCGCCACCGATCCGATCCCGTTCTCGATCTGCGGGAAGTCGCCGTAGTGCGACGCGTCGGGCAGCTCCCGGTGGGCGAGGAGGTACAGCTCGTCCGCGCCGTACACCCACCGATCGCCCCGCTCGGCCATCGCCCGCGCCTCCCACCGCTCCACGTGCGCGAGGAGGCGCGAGGCGTTCTCCACGTCCATCGGCTTCCCGGTGTAGAGGTGCGAGAACTGCGTGAGCCCCACCGGCACGACCGCCACCGAGAGCACCGCGTCGCCCATGTTCCACAGATCGGTGAGCGACTGCTCGAGCACATCGCCGTCGTTGAACCCCGGCACCACGACCATCTGCCCGTGGAACTGGATGCCGCCGGCGGCGAGACGGCCGAGCTGGTCGAGGATGTCGGGGACGCGCGGATTGTTCAGGAGCACCTTGCGCGCCTCCCAGGGGGTGGCGTGCACCGACACGTACAGGGGCGAGAGGCGGTACTCGATGATGCGGGCGATGTCCTTGTCCTTCACGTTGGAGAGCGTGGCGAAGTTGCCGTACGCGAAGGAGAGGCGGTAGTCGTCGTCGCGGACGTAGAGGTTCTTGCGCAGCCCCTTGGGGAGCCCCTCGATGAAGCAGAACTCGCAGCGGTTGGCGCAGCGGCGCACGCGCGGCGGCTCGAGCGACACCCCGAACGGCTCCCCCTCCGGGCGCTCGATCTCGTAGATCACGGTCTCGCCGTCCGGCTGCCGGGCCTCGATCACGAGCTCCTCGTCGGCGGTGAGGAACTCCCAGTCGAGGAAGTCCTCGAGCACCCGGCCATTCACGGTGAGCAGCTCCGTGCCCGGGACGAGGCCGATCTCCTCGGCAATGCTGTTCGGTTGAACGTGACTGACGCGAATCATCGACCCGTGAGTGTGCAGGAGGGGGAAGGCCGCCGCGCGGTCTCCCCCCTGGCGTCCGTTCGCGTTCGCGAGGCGGGCGCGCCGCACGCGAACAGATCAAGTAAGTTACGAGATCGAGAAGCCGAAATCAAGGCAATATCGGCACTTCGACCCCCGCACCTCGGCTCGCATCGCGCATGTCCGCGCGAGGTCGTGAGATGACGCGAGGCCCGCCGGGGACGCCCGGCGGGCCTCGCGTGTTCACTCGGCCGCGACGTGGTGCGTCGCGACGCTCACTTCACGGGCGCGTAGCGGAACGCCACGATGTTCGCCCCGTCCGCCTCGAGCGCGAAGTCCTTGCTCCCGCTCGGCGGGAGCTGGAGCGGCGCCGTCTGCGTGGTGACCACGTTCCCCGACTTGTCGAGGAACTGCACCGCGAGCGAGGCGGTCTTCGCGGTCTTCCCCAGGTTCTCGACGCTCCCGGCGAGCTTCACCTTCGGCCCGTCGTGGGTGAACTCGGTGAACGTCACCCGCACGGGGAGCTTCTCCCCCGCGGTCACGTACTTGGTCACGGAGTCGTTGAGCGCCCGCTTCTCCTTGGGGCTCTTGGTCGCCTTCGCCTGACCCTGATACGCGATCGCGACGAGCTGGTAGTTGTCCGGATTGTCGGGATCGATCTCCGTGAGCTGCCGCGCGACCGGCAGCATCTTGTCGAACTGGTTGTCCTTCCAGTACGCGTTGGCCAGGTTGAACAGCCCGCCACGGAGCCAGGGGTTCTTCTGCTGGCCCAGCGCCATGAGCTGCACGGCCAGCTTGATGTTGTTCGCGCCGAACGCCTGCGTGCCGGCGTCGTACAGCTGCGCGTCGGTGTAGCGGTCCGGGTTGGCCGCCATGTCGCTCCACATGGAGGCGAGCGACGCGGTGTCACCCGAGGCCTGCAGGGTGACGCTCAGTCCGGCCTGCGCCTGCTGCGCGTTCGGCCCCTGGGGGTAGTCCTTCAGGTACGCGCGATAGAGCTCGGCCGCCTGCTTCATCCCCGCCTTCTGCGCGTCGCCCGACTGCGCCTGCGCGTTCTTGAGCGTGGCGTACGCGGCGGCGAACTCCGAGTACTCCTTCACGTTCGCCACGTTGGAGTCCTTCGCGACGAGCTCCGGCGTGGCGAGCTTCGTGGCCTGCTGGTAGGCGGCCGCCGCGGCCGGCCAATCGCTCTTGCGCTGCGCGATCTGCCCCTGGAAGTAGTACGAGAACGGCGAACCGCGGTAGATCGTGAGCGAGCGGTTCAGGATCGCCGACGCGGAGTCCACCTTGTTCTCGTTGAGCAGCGGTCCGACCTGGTTGATCATCTGCGCCCACGGCTGCTGGCGGAAGACGGCCGTCTTCTCCGCGCACTCCGGGTTCGCCTGCTCGACGGCGCGGAACGCGGTGTCCGCCGCGGCGAGGATGTCGATCGTGGCGTCCTTGTTCGTTTCGTAGCCCAGCTCACCGCGCGGCGCGACGGGCGCCTGCCCCGGAAGATCGTACCACGCCACGAGCGCCTGGCCGAGCGCGAAGTTGCGCGCGACCTGGTCCTTGATGCGGTCGGGGTTGGTGGTGAGCGAGCTCACCGCCGAGCGAAGCTTCTTCTTCGCCTCCTCCGGCTTGCCCTTCGTGAGCTGAAGGATGGTGATGTTGTTGTACGCGTCACGCACCTGGCTGGACGACCCGAAGTCGATGGCGCACTTGTCGTCACCGTCCTTCTTGTTCTTGCTGTCCTGCCCCTGCGCCGTCGCCGCGCTCGCGCCGAAGGCGCCGAGGGCGAGCGAGCACGCGATCGCTTTTCGCCAAGCGTTCATCTACGATCTCCTCGTGAGTGCGAAGGCGAGCCGCCAGGCTCGCCAGTCGGAATACCCGGTCCCCACACACTCCGTTCCGCGGCCGCGCGCGCGGCGGCCGCCACCTCGCGCAACGCGCGCCCCGTGCTGGCGGCCACGCGCGCGACGTCGTCCTGCTCCGGCTTGGCTCGACGCGCGCCGGACGGCAGCGTGACGATCTTCACCCGAATCTCGTGATCCAGCACACACACGACGCGCTCCTCGCGCGGGAGCGCGTCGCGCTCCACGACCGTGCGGCGCACCCCGATGGTGCTGCCGTGCGTGAAGAGCGCCGCCTCGAGCGCGGCCGCGTGCTCGGGCGCGGCGAGCACCTCGATGCGCGTCCCCGGCCGCCCCTTCTTCATGAGCGTCGCGAGCATGACCACGTCCAGCGCCCCCTCGCTTCGCAGGATGTCGGCCACGGCGGCGAGCTGCTCCCCGTCCATGTCGTCGACGTCGGTGGCGAGCTGCACCAGGGTGTCCACGTGCACGCCGTCGCGCACCGCGGGATCGGCGAGCACCACCCGCAGCGCGTTGGGGCGCCCCTTGGGATCCTTCGTCCCCGCCCCGTATCCGCTGCGCACCGGCACGTACGCGACCGGCGGCGGGCCGGCGGAGAGCACGCGCACGAGCGCCGCGCCGGTGGGCGTGACCAGCTCCCCCGATTCCGCGGGACCGGGACGCACCTCGTGCCCCTCGAGCAGCTTGAGCGTCGCCGGCGCGGGCACCGGCAGCACCCCGTGCGCGGTCCGCACGGTGCCATCACCGAGCGTGATGGCGCCGCAGTGCACGCGCTCCACGCCGAGCCGCTCGAAGCCCCACACCGCGCCCACGATGTCGAGGATGGCGTCCACCGCGCCCACCTCGTGCAGGTGGACGCGCTCGGGGGGGATCCCGTGAATCGCCCCCTCCGCCTCGGCGATCGCCAGGAACGCCGCGTCGGCTCGCGCGCGCACGTGCTCCGGCACCGACGCGCGCGCGACCAGCTCGCGGATCTCCACGATCCCACGCGCGTGCGGCTGCGGTGGGATGTCGAAATCCACCTTGGCGCACGCGATCCCCGACCGCTTCACCCGCTCGATGCGGACGTTCACGCCATCGAGCGCGAGCCGCCCGGGGAGCGCGCGCAGCCAGTCGGGATCGAGACCGAGGTCGATCAGCGCCCCGAGCGTCATGTCGCCGGCGATGCCGCTGAAGGGGTCGAGTATGGCGATGGGCATAGCCGTGAAAGCTAGAACGTCGGCGGAGTCGCGGGAAGCGGCTCCCCCCACCCCGGGCCCCAGGCCCCCGAACCCTAGAGCGTGTTATGAACTTTCAAGGAAGAGGTGGACGACTCGACTGAGCAACAGACAGGCGACCGCGAGAAAGTGCAGGCCAGCCACCGTCTCGGGCAGGCGTTCGTAGTCCTTGGCGAGCCGCCGGAAGCGGCGCATC
>DASUXC010000189.1:0-90771 GCA_036378095.1 Gemmatimonadaceae bacterium
CGGCTATCCCCCACAGGTACGGCAGGTCGCTCACGTGTTACGCACCCGTTCGCCGGTTGCCCCTTGCGGAGCCCCCGTGACTTGCATGTGTTAAGCACGCCGCCAGCGTTCGTCCTGAGCCAGGATCAAACTCTCCAATAGGTAGTTTGAACAGCTCGACCGAACGCGATCCAATCGGACGCATGTCCGTTGGACGCGTCCGGAATCATTGAACTCGTGTTTGTCTCTCCCCACCGCGCACGTACGCGGTGGATCAGCGAGAGCCATCGCACGATTGTCACACTCGATTGTCAATCAGCGCTTCTTTGTCCCCGTGATTCCGGGGAGCCTTAATTATAGCGACTCGAGGTCGAGAGTCAAGCGGTGAAGTGAGGCGCTCGGCTCTCGGCCATCGGCTCTCGGCTAGTGCACACCCCGCGAGCTCTCCACGCTTGCAGGTGGCCGAGAGCCGAGAGCCGATGGCCGACAGCTCGGCCCTCAATCATCGTACCGATGATGCCCCGGGTGCCCCGGCCGAGGGCGCGTCTCATCGGTGTCGTCGTACTCGTCGTCGAGGTCCACCAGGTCGTCGTCGAGCTCGTCCTCCAACTCGTCGAGATCCTCGTCGTCTTCGTCCGGATCCTCGTCCTCCTCGTCCTCCTCATCCTCATCATCCAGCTCGTCGTCGAGATCGTCCTCGTCGTCGAGCTCATCGAGCTCCTCGTCCTCGTCGACGAGATCATCCTCATCGAAATCGTCCTCCTCCAGCCCCTCTTCGTCGAGGTCGTCGTCATCGCGCCCCCGTAGCCGCGCCAGATCCAACGACTCGAGCTCGTACAACATGACCCGGATCTCCTTGAGGGTGAATTACAGGGAAGCGCGTTCCCGCTTCGCTTCCCGGGACAGCTTCTTCCGATCGTTCGCGCTCAGGAAGCGCTTGCGCAAGCGGATGGACGAGGGGGTCACTTCGATCAGCTCGTCCTCCTCGATGTACTCCAGCGCGCCTTCGAGTGTCAACTGCCTCGGCGGCTCGAGCTGGATGTTCTCATCGCTCGCCGTCGTCCGCATGTTCGTCAGCTTCTTTTCCTTCGTCGGATTCACGTCCATGTCCCCCGGACGCGCGTTCTCCCCGATGATCATCCCCTCGTACACCGGAGTTCCCGGCGCGATGAACAGCGTGGAACGCTCCTGCAGGTTGAACAGCCCGAACGCCACCGCCACGCCGGTTTCCATGGACACGAGCGTCCCGCGCTTGCGCCCCGCCAACGGACCCGCCCACGGGCCATAGTCCAGGAATCGGTGATGCATGATTCCAGTGCCCCGCGTGTCCGTCAGGAATTCGGAACGATAGCCGAACAACCCGCGCGCCGGTATCCGGTAGAGGAGCCGGACCAGCCCCTGCCCGGGATTCTTCATCTCCACCATCTCGGCGCGACGCGGACCCAGCTTCTCGATCACCGCGCCCAGGAACTCCTCCGGCACGTCGATCGCCAGCTCCTCGTACGGCTCCAGCCGCTCCCCGCGCTCCCCCTCCTTGGTGATCACGCGCGGGCGCGAGACCTGGAACTCGTACCCCTCCCGCCGCATGGTCTCCATGAGGATCGACAGATGGAGCTCGCCGCGCCCCGACACCGTCCACGTGTCCGTGGACTCGGTGTCCTCGACGCGGAGCGCCACGTTTCGTTCCAGCTCCTTGTACAGCCGCTCGCGCACCTGCCGCGAAGTGACGTACTTCCCCTCCTTGCCGGCGAAGGGAGAATTGTTCACGATGAAGTCGACGGAGATCGTCGGCTCCTCCACCGCGATTCCCTCCAACCGATCGGGGTGCTCCACGTCCGTCACGCTCAAGCCGATCTCCACCCCCTCCAGCCCGGCCAGGGCGACGATCTCCCCGGAGCTCGCCTCGGCCAGCTCCACGCGCTCGAGCCCCTCGTACCCGAAGAGCTTGGTCACGCGCGAGCGCTCCACCGGGCGCGTGGGCTCGAGCGGCAGGAGCGCCACGGGATCTCCCACCTTCACCGTACCGCGCTCGATGCGCCCGATCCCGAGCCGCCCCAGGTACGGTGAATGGTCGATCGTCGACACGAGCATCTGGAACGGCTGCGTGGCATCCCCCGGCGGAGGGGGCACGTGCCGCACGATCGCGTCGAACAGCGGGACGAGATCCTCCCCAGGGCGCTCGAGGTCCATGGTGGCGGTGCCGTTGCGTGCCGACGCGTACACCACCGGCGCGTCGAGCTGCGCGTCGTCCGCCTCCAGCTCGATGAACAGGTCGAGCACTTCGTCGTGCACGCGCAGCGGATCCGCGCCGGGCCGATCGATCTTGTTGATGACGACGATGGGCGTGCGGCCGAGGGCGAGCGCTTTTCTCAGCACGAACCGGGTCTGCGGCATCGGCCCATCGAACGCATCGACCACGAGCAGCACCCCGTCGACCATACGCAGGATGCGCTCCACCTCGCCGCCGAAGTCCGCGTGTCCGGGGGTGTCGACGATGTTGATCTTGACGCCGTGCCAGCGCACGGAGGTATTCTTCGCGAGGATCGTGATCCCGCGCTCCCGCTCGAGCGGGTTCGAATCCATCACGCGCTCCTGCACGACCTGGTTCTCGCGGAAGGCACCGGCCTGCCGGAGCATCTTGTCGACCAGCGTGGTCTTCCCGTGGTCGACGTGAGCGATGATGGCGATGTTCCGAATCTGCATAGCCGTTAAGTATACCCGCGCCCCGCGGCGCCGTACAAGCGCCTCATTCTGCGACAGCACCATTCGAGCGCTGACACCGAGCCGCCGTCCCGAAACGCGCGCGCCACCCCCCTGACCCCCGGCCCAGGCCCCTGGCATCCGGAACGTGGCATGTTCGGTGCGGCGACAATGGCTGACGTCTCACGACGGAGGACTCCATGGAGCAGCAGCACGACGAACCGAATCAGGACTATCCCCGCGGGCGCGGCTATGGCCACGATTACATGCGGGGGGGCGAGGTGTTCGGCGGATACGGGTACAGCGACCGCGACGAATACGGGCGCCCGCGGGGAGAGATCCGAGGCGAACGACGACGCTCCGGCGAGGGGAGCGAGGACGACGACCAACGAATGGCTGACGATGGCGGGGAGCGCTTCCCACAGGACGAGCGCGCCGGCGGTTGGGAGATCCCCGCGGACCTGGAGGACGACGCCCACCGCGCGACGCCCGCCGAATCCACGCCCGACGGGACTCCGGGGGAAGATGGGAGCGCCGAACGACGCGACGCGCTGGGCGACGGCGCCGGCGCACCGGTTCCAAAGATCGAGCACACCTTCGGCGACACCGGCGGCAACCTGCTGCACTCGCGGAGCTACTACGTCACGCAGGCGCAGTTGCAGCAGCGGTTGAACACTCCGCCAGGGAGAGTACGGGGCACCTGAGATGGGGCGCGGTGTGCGGGGTGCGGGACGCGGGGGAGTATGGAATGCGACGAGGGCCGGCACCTGCCGGCCCTCGTCGCTCAGTCCCTATTCTCACGCGCCCCGCGCCCCGCGCCCCGCGTCACGCGCGCACCGCCGGCCTCCCCGCCTTGGCGTCCGGACGCGCCGGAGGCGCGGGCGCGGCCGACGCGGCGGTCTCCGCCTCCAGGAAGCTCACGTCGTGCTGGTGCGCCTTGAGGAGCGCGGTGAACGCCGCCTTGTCGCTCGCCTTCAGGTACGCCTCCTTCGGCTCCACCAGCCCCTCGTCCACCAGCTCGATCAGCGCGTCGTTCAGCATCACCATCCCGAGCCGCTTCGACGTCTGCAGGATCGATGGGATCTGGAACGTCTTCCCCTCGCGAATGAGGTTCGAGATCGCCGGGATGCTGAGCAGCACCTCGCGCGCCGCGACGCGGCCGCCCCCCACCTTCTTGCACAGCACCTGCGAGATCACTCCCTTGAGCGACTCGGAGAGCATCACGCGGATCTGATCCTGGCGGTCCGCCGGGAACTGGTCGATGAGCCGGTCGATCGTGCTCACCGCGCTCGTCGTGTGCAGGGTGCCGAACACCAGATGCCCCGTCTCCGCCGTCTCGATCGCGATGCTCACCGTCTCCAGGTCGCGCAGCTCGCCGACCAGGATGATGTCGGGGTCCTCGCGCAGCGCCGCGCGGAGCGCGTGCTTGAACGAGCTCGTGTGCACCCCCACCTGCCGCTGCGTGATCACGCACGACTTGTTCTCGTGCACGAACTCGATCGGGTCCTCGATCGTGATCACGTGGTCGCGGCGCGTCCGGTTCACGAGATCGATCATCGAGCAGAGCGTCGTCGACTTCCCCGAGCCGGTGGGACCGGTCACGAGCACGAGCCCGCGCGGCAGGTGGCAGAGACGCTGCACCTCCTCGGAGAGGCCGAGCTCTTCCACCGTCACCACCTTCGCCGGGATCACGCGGAACACCGCCGCCGCGCCCTTGCGGTCGCGGAGCGCGTTGCACCGGAAGCGCGCCACTCCCGCGATCTCGTACGCGAAGTCGGTGTCGTTGAGCTCCGCGTACTCGGCGCGGTTGCGGTCCGGCATGATCGACCGGAGCATCCCCTCGAGCCCGTCGTTGTCCAGCGGGCCCCGCCCCTCGATCCGCACCATCTCGCCGTGCGTGCGCAGGATCGGCGGCTCGCTCACGCGGAGGTGCAGGTCCGAGGCGCTGCGCTTCACCATCTCCTCGAGCAGGTAGTCCATCTCGGCGTGCCGTTCGGCGAGCGCGCGATCGTCTCCCACGCGGATCTCGGCGCGCGGCGCGCGCTCGGCGGCCGGGCCGGCGGTCGCCGCCGGGGTCGTCGCCGTGGTCGTCGCGGTGGTGGCCGCGGCGCTCGCCGGCGCGGCGGCGGCCGGAGCGCCGCCGCCCCCCGCACTCGCGTTCCCCACGCCCGTGCCCGCGCCCGCCCCCGCCCCGGCCCCCGCCCCGCTCCCGGCGGCGCGGATGTCCACCGTGAGCCCGCTCGCCCCGCCGAACGACGCGCGCGTGGTGAAGGTGGTGGGGCCCATCCGGTAGTCGAACGTGGCGTCGCGCCCCGCGTCCAGCTCCCGCTGCGCGGTCGCCGGCGCGATCTCGCGCACCAGCGCGACGAGCTGCGCCGAGGTGAGCGGCTGCTTCGTCACCGCCCGCGGCGCGTCGCCGATCTCGAGATACGCCACGTCGTCCGCGGCGAGGAGAAGCGCGGTCGCGTTGTTGCTGACCAGCGCCGTCAGGAAGCGATCCAGTTGCGGCATGTCAGTCCAGTGGGCGCACGCACTCGATGAGCGCGCGATTCACCAGTCGCACTCCCTGATCGGTGTAGAGCGTGATGAAGCGGTCCAGGCAGTCGTTGAGGTAGTCGAGCAGCCGCGGCCGGTCGGCGCGTACCTCCAGCCGCATCGACCCGAAGTGCGTGATCCCGCCGGCGAGGGTGATCTCGAGCAGCGCCATCGGCGACGACGCGCGGATCTCCTCCACGTGCACGTCGAGCGGGATTCCCGACACCTCCACGACGCGCGCCTTGGCGACCAGCAGCACCTCCCCCGAGGGGAGCTCCAGCGGGAAGAACGGCTCGGAGTCGTTGAACAGCGTCGCGGGCTCCGCCTGCGAGCTGTGGCCGAGCAGGGGAGGCTGGACGAACACGAAACCGTGCACCTCGTCGCCTCCCATCAGTCGGAGCGTCACCTCGAGGCGCTCCTTCTCGATCCGGTATTCGTCCACGATGATCACGGTTCGGCTCTGCTCGCAGGGAGCGGTGGAAGTCCATGAGTGACGCTTCATTTGGAGCGGAGTCACGCGGGACGTCGGGGCCGGCGCCGCGGGCGGCGCGCGCGGGCAGAATGACCGTCCGCGGCGCGGCCGATCGGGCGGAGTTACGCGTGCAGGTGCAGCTCGCGCTCGTACATCTCCCGCCGCTCGAGCTGGATGGTGACGTGCTGGATCCCGAACAGCCGCATGGCGTCGTGCACGTGCTCCAGCACGTGCTGGTGGCGCTCCGGCTCCCGCACGATGGCGTGCGCGCTCATCGCCACCACGCCGGATGTCACGCTCCACACGTGGAGATCGTGCACCGACTCCACCCCGGGGATCGCCTCGAGCTGGGTGCGAACGGCTCCGGTCGAGATGTGTGCCGGGGTGGACTCGAGCAGCACGTCCACCGAATCGCGCACCAGTCGCCAGGCGCCGCGCACGATGAGCAGCGTCACGAGGATCGACGCCACCGGATCGGCGGCGAGCCACCCTCGGGTGACGATGATGACGCCGGCGACGACGGTCCCGAGCGAGCCGAGGAGGTCGCCCAGCACGTGGAGGTAGGCGCCCCGCACGTTCATGCTCCCCTCGCTCGCCGGGTGCAGCAGCCGGGCGGAGATGAGGTTGGCGAGGAGTCCGATCGCCGCCACCACGAGCATGAGCGTGCTCCCCACCGGCTCCGGCTCGCGCAGACGGAGGAGCGCCTCCCAGATGATGAACGCGGAGATGGCGAGGAGCACGGCGCCGTTCACGAACGCGGCGAGGATCTCCAGCCGCAGGTAGCCGTACGTGCGCTTCGCCGTCTCGGGGCGCCGGCTGAACCAGGCGACGAAGAGGGAGAGGCCGAGCGCGGCGACGTCGGTGAGCATGTGTCCCGCGTCGGCGAGGAGGGCGAGCGAGTTCGCGATGAGCCCGCCGGCGAGCTCGGCGACGAGGATGGCGAAGGTGAGCGCGAGCGCCAGGGCGAGGCGGCGCGACTGGTCACCACCGTGGTCGTGCTGGTGCGGCTGGTGGCCGTGCGCGTGCTGGTGTCCGGCGTGGGAGTGAGGCATGGGTCAGTGCTGGTGAGGCCGGCCGGCCTGGTGGCGCGGCGCCGACACCCTGACGCTCGCGCGGGCCGCGGTTAAGATCAATCCGTGCTCTGGCGCATCCTCGCGATACTCGGGCTCCTGTCGGCGAACGCGTTCTTCGTGGCGGCGGAGTTCGCGATCGTCCGCGCGCGCCGCCCGCGGCTGGAGGCGCTCGCCCGCGAGGGGGACCGCCTGGCCGCGCTCGCGCTGCGCGCCAGCGATGCGACGTCGCGCGTGCTCGCGGCGAGCGAGCTGGGGATCACGCTCTCCTCGCTCGCCCTGGGGTGGATCCTCGCCGGGTGGCTGTGGAGCATCACCCGCCCCAGGGGCACGATGGCCGCGGTGATCGTGCTCGCCGCCGTCGCCGTGGCGACGACCTACCTGCACATCGTGTTCGCCGAGCTGGCGCCGCGCGCGGCGGCGCTGGCGCGCCCGGAGCGCGTGGCCCGCCTGCTCGCCCCCGCCCTGCTCGCGTTCACCTGGATCACCCGTCCCGTGACCGCGCTCCTCGCGAGCTCCTTTCACGTCGTGAACCGCCGCATCCGACGGGGGGTGAGCGCGAACGAGGCGGCGGCCGTGCACGGTCCGGACGAGCTGCGCGTGCTCGTGGAGCAGAGCCAGGAGTTGGGGGCGCTGGAGCGACAGGATGCGGACCTGCTCGAGGGGGTGTTCGAGTTCTCCGAGAAGACGGCGCGCGATGTGATGACGCCGCGTACCGAGATCGTCGCGCTCCCGCTCGGCGCCACGCTCGACGAGACGCTGGCGTTGGTGGAGGAGAGCGGGCTGTCGCGCTATCCCGTGTACGACGGGACGATTGACAATATCGTGGGGCTCCTGCTGGCGAAAGATCTGCTCCCCGTGGCGCACGATCCCCCTGAGCGGTTCGATCTCCGCGCGCTCGTGCGCCCGGTGCACGTGATCCCGGGGACGCGCGAGGTGGAGGAGGTGCTCGCCGACTTCAAGCGGCGCAAGGAGCACCTGGCGGTCGTGCTCGACGAGTACGGCGGCACGCTCGGACTCGTGACCATGGAGGACCTGCTCGAGGAGATCGTCGGCGAGATCCTCGACGAGTACGACGTGAGCGAGGCCGTCCCGCCGACGCCCCGCGCCGGCGAGCTGGTCGTGCCCGGGGAGATGAACATCGGGGAGCTGAACGAGCGATACGGGCTGGCGGTCCCGGAGACCGACTACACCACGATCGGGGGCTACGTCTTCGGCGCGATCGGGCGCTTGCCGCAGCCGGGGGACACGGTGCAGGTGGGAGGAGGGACGTTCACCGTAACTGCCATGGAAGGGAGAAGGGTCGCCGAGGTGGCGGTGAGGATGGAACGCGTGGAGAGCAAGTGATGCATGGGGGCGACGGAGCGAAGGGGGTGGAGCGCGAGTCGGCGCGACGACCAGCCGGAGCGAGGCGAGTCGGGGGTGAAGCGCGAGTCGGAACGAAGACCACCCGGAGCGAGGGGAGTCTGACCGGCACGGCCCCCCCGGCGTCCTTCGCGCCGGGTGGTCCTCGCTCCGACTCGCGCCTCAGCGCCCTTCGCTCCGACGCTCCGTCTGCTCGACGATCCGAGCGCACTCCCGGATCGCCGTGATGAAACTGGACGGATCCGCGATCCCCTTCCCCGCGATGTCCAGCGCCGTCCCGTGATCCGGTGACGTCCTCGGAAAGGGGAGACCGAGGGTGACGTTCACGGCGGCGCCGAACGCCGCCACCTTGATCGCCGTCATCCCCACGTCGTGGTACGGAGCGATCACGGCATCGAACGCGCCGCGCATGGCGCGCACGAACACGGTGTCGGCCGGATAGGGCCCGGCGATCCCCGCCTCGCGCGCCGCGGGGGCGAGCAGCTCGTCGTCCTCGCGGCCGAAGCGGCCGCCATCGCCGGCGTGCGGATTCAGGGCGCAGAGCGCGATGCGCGGCTCGGCGATCCCGTACCACCGCACGAGCCCATCGCGCGTGATCGCCGCCGTCTCCACGATCGCCTCGCGCGTGAGGCGGCGCGGCACGTCGCGGAGGGGGATGTGCGTCGTGGCGAGCACCACGCGGAGCGGGCTCGTCCCCGCTCCGCCGGTGGCGCGCGTGGCGGCGAGCATCATCGCCACCCGAGAGCCCGTGAGATGCGCGAGCATCTCCGTGTGTCCGGGAAAGTCGAACCCGCCGGCGAGCAGCGCGTGCTTGTCGATGGGAGCGGTGACGATCCCCTCCACGGCTCCGGCGCGGGCGAGCTCCACGGCGCGCTCGATCGCCAGCCCCGCCAGGCGCCCGGCGGTGCGCTCGTCGTCCGACGGCGCCCAGTCGCCCACCACCTCGTCCGCGCGGACGGGGAGGCCGGCGGGGCCGACGAGCACCAGCTCGCACCGCTCCCGCACCCCCGCATCGCCGAGCGCGCGCTCGACGATCTCCGGGCCGATCCCGCGCGGATCGCCGAGGGTGACGGCGAGACGCGGACGCGTCACGCCGTCTTCTCGTCGCGCAGCACGCGGTAGAGCGTCTTCGCCTGCGCCCGGCTCACGTTCTTGCCGATCTCCCCCAGCAGCTCCACCTCGAGCGTGCGCTGCGCGTAGTCGATCCGCAGCCGGTCGCCCGGCTGCACCTCGGCGGACGCCTTCGCCGGCTTCCCGTTCACGTGCACGGCGCCCACGTCGCACGCCTCCTTCCCTTCCGTCCGGCTCTTCACGAGGAGGAGCCGCTTGAGCGCCAGGTCGACGCGCACGGGCTCAGCCGCCGAAGATGGCGACGTAGGTCTGCTTGCGCAGGCTGTCCAGGTAGCGGCGGATCCCCTTCTGCTGCGCGAGCTGGTCGCGGATCTTCTGGCGATAGTCGGAGAGCGTCGGCTCGCGCTCGTCGGTCACCGACGTCAGCTCGAGGATGAAGAACTTGGGGACGCCCCGCGACTGATCCATGATCTCGAACGGATCGAGGATGTCGCCCGCCTTGTGCCCGTCGATCGCGGCCTGGTACTCCTTGGGGAGCTTGGACCGCTCGAACGGCTCCGGCATGAGCTTCTCCTCCGCCGGATCGTGGAACTTCGCCACGAGCGAGTCGTAGCTCGCGCCGTCGCGCCACAGCTTCACCACCGAGTCGGCGAGTGAGCGCGCGCGTGCCACGTCGGCCGAGTCGATCTGGGGACGGATGAGGATGTGCCGCCCCTTCACCTCCGCCGGCTGCACGCGGTCGATCTTGATGATGTGGTAGCCGTAGGTGGTCTTGATCACCGGGCTCACCTGCCCCGGCGGGAGGGCGAAGTACATCCGGTCGAACTCCGGAACGAACTCGCCGCGCCGGTGCCACCCGAGATCGCCCCCCAGCTCCTTCGTGCCGGGATCCATCGACTCGCGCTTGGCGATCTGCGCGAAGTCGCCGCCCTTGCGGATCTCCACGAGGAGCGACTCGGCCTTCGCCAGCGCCATGGAGTCGGCGCGCGCGCTCGGCTTGGGGGTGATGACGATCTGCCGGTAGGTGACCGCCGCGGGCAGCTTCTCGATCTGCCCCTTGTTCGCCTGGAAGAACGAGTCCACCTCCGCCTCGCTCACCGGCGCGGGGGGGAGCTTGCCGTCCTGCCGCACCTTCTCGAACAGCTTCTGCTGCAGCGCCTGGCGGCGCGCCTGATCGAGCAGCCACTGCCGGTACTCCGGCGGCGTGCCGAAGCCGGCGTCCTTGAGCTGCTTGCGGAACTCGGCGTCGCTCGCGAACCGCCCGCGGATCTGGCTGAGCTGGCGGTCCACGTTGGCCGAGATCTCGTTGTCGTCCACCGTGACCTTCTGGACCTTCGCTTCCTGCACGAGCAGCTGCTCGTCGATGAGCTGGTCGAGGATCTCCCGGGACGCCTGCGCCAGCCCGGCCGAATCGGTGGGGAGCCGCCCCTGCGTGCGCAGCATCCCCAGGCGCTCCTCGACATCGGAGTGCAGGATCGGCTGGTCGCCGACCACCGCCACCACGCCGTCCACCTGGAGGACGGAACCCGGGGCGACGGCGGTGCTGTCCTGCTGGGCGACGGGCGTGGGCGGCGGTGGGGCGGGAGGAGCGGCGGTGCTGTCCTGCGCGGCCGCGACCGGCGCGGCCGCCGCGAGGAACAGCGCGAGGGCGGGTAGCACGCGCGTGATCATGCGTGTGCTACCCGCCGCGCCGAGCGAGGGTCCGCTCACTTGGGCTGGGCCCCCGTGGTCGAGTCGCTCTTCGGCTTCGCCGACGGCGCCCCGAGCGGCACCTCGGACTTGGGACGGTTCTCCTTCTTGGCCGAGTCGGCCGCAGCGCGGACCTTCGCCGCCTTCTCCACCGCGCGCTCGAGCCCGGCCTGGTTCACGCTCCACTCGTACTTGGCGCGCACCACCGACTGCACGGGATCGGGCACGGGGACGAAGCCCACCTGCTGCGCCATGAGCTTGTCGAGGAACTCGTCGATGTGCGCGGCGGCCACGCGCTCGCGCTGCGCGTCCGTCTTGGCGCTGTCGGCGAGCTCCGCGGGGCTCACGCCGAGCCGCTCCCAGATCCCGCCCACCGCCTGGGCGAAGCGGCCGTGCAGGTCGTCCAGCTCCTTCGGCTCGAGCTGCACGTTGGCGCTGTCCGCCTGGCGCAGCACGAGCTCGTTGCGGATCACGTTCTCGAGGAACTTGGTGACGAGGCTGTCCGGCGCGCTCTGGAGCCCCTGCTCGATCTGCGGCTTCTGCGGATACGCGTCGATCCACTTCACGAGGCGCGCGACGGTGAGCTTGCCCGCCCTGGACGTGGCGAGCACCTCGTCATCCTTGGTGTGCGCCTCGAGGTCCTTGGCCGCGTTGCGCATGGTGCTCACCGCGCCGTTCTCGATGTGCACGTCGCCGGTCGCCTCGAGCTTGGCGAGGTACACGCTGTCCGCATTCCGCATCGCGTCGGCGTTCACCGCGCGCGTGAACTCCTCCTTCACCTCGGGGAAGGTGGAGCGGCGGATGATGTGGTAGCCGTACTGCGTCTGCACCACGGGGGAGATCTCCCCCGGCTTCAGCGCGAGGAGCGCATCCTGGAACTCCTTCACGAGGACGCCCTTGGGGAAGACGCCGAGATCGCCGCCGCGGCGGGCGCTGCTCGGATCCTGGCTGTTCTTCTGCGCGATCTCGGCGAAGTTGGCCGACGTCACGCGGGCGCGGAGCGCCTCGGCCTTCTTGTGGATGGAGTCTCGCTGCGCCGGCGTGGCGTTGGGCGGCACCATGAGCAGGATGTGCCGGGCGGCCAGCATCTCCCCCTTGTCGTAGCGGCTCTCGATGTTGGCGGTATCGAGCCCGGTGAACGACTTCGAGATCTGGTCGTGCCACTTGGCCACGCGCTCCTGGGCGATGATCGGCCAGAGCGCATCGTCGACGAGCTTGGGATCGTTGAGCGAGTCGCCGTGCGCGGCGGCCTCGCCGAGAAGCTGATAATCCACCCAGAGGTTCGTGACGGCCTTCGCGATCTCGGGCGTCACGGGCACCTTGGACTGGCTGAGGAGCGTGCCGAGCCGGTCGACGGAGAGCTCCTGCGAGCCCGCCTTGGCGGCGACGTCGACGTGCGCGGTCATGGCCTCCTTGAACCCTTCACAGCCGGCGAGGACAGCGATCAGGGTGGCGGCGACGGCGAGAGTACGATGCATGAAAGGGAACCGTGGAATGACGGCGTGATGTGGTTGGGGGGTGACGGTGGTGCGGGAAGAACCGGCTCTCGGCCATCGGCGCTCGGGAGGACACGGCTGTCGGCCATCGGCTCTCGGCTGACGGCCCCGCGTAGAGAGCTCTCGGCGTGTGCCCCGAGCCGATGGCCGAGAGCCGATGGCCGACAGCCACGTCTTATTTCATGCTCCCCAGCGCTCGCACGAGTCCTTCCAGCAGCGTGCCGCCGCCAAGACGCGTGAGCTTGAGCGACAGGGGATTGGTCCGACGCACCTCGGCCTGGAACTGGACCTCGTGAAACGCCGCGGTCAGCCCCTTCAACCGGGGCACCGCATCCGCCCGAAAGGTAACACGGGCCTCCTCCCCGCGCACCAGGATACCTTCTATCCCCAACCGCCCCCCGATGATCCGGAGCAGCGCGGTGGCCAGGAACGCCTCCGCCGGAGGCGGGAGGGGACCGAACCGGTCGCGCAGCTCCTCGCGCAGCGCCTCGATCTCCTCGCGCTCCGTCATCTGCGCCAGCCGCCGGTAGATGTCCAGCTTCGCCTCGGCGATCTGCACGTAGTCGTCTGGCAGGTAGCTCGGGATGTCCATCGACACGTCCGCCGGCACGAGCTTCGGCCCGCCGTCGCCCTGGAGCAGGCGGTGCACCGTCTCGTCGAGCATCTTGAGGTACAGCTCGAACCCCACCGCCTGCACGAACCCCGACTGCTCGGGGCCGAGGAGGTTCCCCGCCCCGCGCATCTCGAGATCCTTGAGCGCCACGCGGTAGCCGGCGCCAAGCTCGGTGTGGTGCTCGAGCACCTGCAGCCTTCGCTCGGCGTCGGGGTCCACGTTGTCGGGGACGAGGAGGTAGCAGTACGCGCGCCGGTGCGAGCGGCCCACGCGCCCGCGGAGCTGGTAGAGCTGCGCGAGCCCGAAGTGGTCGGCGCGGTTCACGAACATCGTGTTCGCGTTCGGCACGTCGAGCCCCGATTCCACGATGAGCGTGGAGACGAGCACGTCCACCTCCCCCTCCACGAAGCGGCGCATGACCTCCTCGAGGTCGCGCTCCCGCATCTGTCCGTGCGCCACCGCCACCGCGGCGCGCGGCGCGAGCCGCTGCACGTGGTCGGCGATGGCGGTGATCGTCTCGATGCGGTTGTGGACGAAGAACACCTGCCCGCCGCGGTCCAGCTCGCGCGCGACCCCCTCCTCGATGAGCGCGTCGTCCCACGGCTCGACGAAGGTGAGCACCGGGGAGCGGTCGCGCGGCGGGGTCTGGATGAGCGTCGCGTCGCGCAGCCCGGCGAGCGACTGGTGGAGGGTGCGCGGGATCGGCGTGGCGGTGAGCGTGAGGACGTCCGTCTCCAGCTTGAGCTGCTTGAGCCGCTCCTTGTGCTTCACGCCGAACCGGTGCTCCTCGTCCACGATCACGAGACCGAGGTCGGCGAACTTCACGTCGGGGCTGAGGAGGCGGTGCGTGCCGATGACGATGTCCACCTTCTTCTCGGCGAGCGCCGCGAGCACCGCGGCCTGCTCCTTGTTCGTCTGGAACCGGCTCAGCGTGGCCACGCTGAGCGGGAAGTCGGCGAGGCGCTCGGTGAAGGTGCGCCCGTGCTGCTCGGCGAGAATGGTGGTGGGCACGAGCACGGCCACCTGGCGCCCCGACTGGACCGCCTTGAACGCCGCGCGCACGGCCACCTCGGTCTTGCCGTAGCCCACGTCGCCCACCAGCAGACGGTCCATCGGGCGCGCGCTCTCCATGTCGCGCTTCACCTCGTCGGTGGCCTTGCGCTGGTCGGGGGTGTCCTCGAACAGGAACGACGACTCGAGCTGCCGCTGCCAGCTTCCATCGGGGAGCGCGGGGGGCTTGGTCGCGGTCCGCCGGCGCGCGTAGAGGTCGAGCAGCTCGACGGTCATCTCCTGCAGCGCCGCGCGGGTGCGGTCGCGCTGCTGCGCCCACCGCCGCCCACCGAGCTTGTGCAGCCGGGGGGGCGGCGAGTCCTCGGACACGTCGCCGGCGGAGCGGTAGCGCTCGATCTGGTCGATGCGGTAGAGCGGGACGTTCAACCGATCGCCCCCCTCGTACTCGATCACCGCCACCTCGATCACGCTCTCCTTCACGAACATGCGCTCGATGCCGCGGTAGATCCCCACGCCGTGCTCGAGGTGCACCACGAAGTCGCCGGGCCTGAGCCCGGTGATGCTCTCGAGCGGCGCGCCGGTGGCGTAGCGCCGGTGCCGGCGAATGCGCCGCTCGCGGCGGAAGATCTCGTGGTCGGTGAGCACGCGCAGTCCGGGCGCGCCCCCCGCGGGCGGCACGATGAAGCCGCCATCCACCACGCCCACGGCGAGCGCCGCACTCGCCGGCCGCGCGCCGCCATCCTCCAGCAGCTCCTCCAGCCGCTCCGACTGCCCGATGTTGTCGCACAGGATGATCGTCGGCGGGGCGCTCTCGACGACGCGGCGGAGCCGCTTGATGTCGCGCTCGATCGGCTCGGGCGGTCGCATCGGGAAGACGAGCTCCGGCTGCTCGCCCTCCTCCCGGTCCCCGTTCACGCCGGGCGCCGCGGCGCCGACGAGGTCGAGGGTCCCGAGACGGCGCAGCGCGCCGATCGCCTCCTCGGGGCGCTGGTAGAGCGCGTCACGGTTGGCCACGTCCTCGCCGCGCCGGCGGGCGAGCTGGATGTGGTGCTCCGCCTCCTCCCACGTGCGGCGCATCTCGGCCTCGACGTGCGAGTGGGCCGGAACGATGAGCAGGGTGTCGGGGGGGAAGAGCTGGGCGAGCGCCCCGCGCGGCGCCTCCTCCGACTCGTCGCCGGCGGCGCGCCCGTCCACGGGGAGCACCACCGCGAGATCGGCATCGCGAGTGGAGCGCTGGGAGACGATGTCGAAGTGGCGCAGCGAGGTGATCTCGTCCCCCCAGAACTCGAGCCGTACGGGGTTCGCCATCCCGAAGCTGTAGATGTCCACGATCCCGCCGCGCACGGAGAACTGCGCCACGTCCTCCACGAGCGGGACGCGCTCGAAGCCGACGTGCTCGAGGTGCTCGGCGAGCGCCTCGGGGCGGCGCACGTCGCCGGGGCGCAGCTCGAGCCGTCCCGCGCGCAGGGCGCTCGGGAGGCGTGTGCGCTCGAGGAGCGCGCGGGCGGTGGTGACGAGGATGCGCACCTCGCCGCGCACCACGCGCTCGAGCGTCTCGACGCGCTCGCCGGCGACCTCGAGGTGGGGCTCCGCCTCACCGAACCCCTCGCGCGGCGGGTAGAGCGCCACCGGCGCGTCCTCCTGCAGCGTCTCCAGGTCGGCGAGCCATCGCTCGGCCTCGGGGATGGTGCCGGCGGCGATCACGAAGAAGCGCCCGGACTCGGTGTCGCGCGCGAGCGCCGCGGCGAGCGCGGCATCGCTCGAGCCGGGAAGCCCGCCGATGGTGATGCGCTCCCCCGGCGCGGGGATGGTGTTCGTCAGGCGGGCGAACGCGGGGAGCGCCTCGATGGCGTCGAGGACGCGCGGCAGCGGCACTACGCCGCCCTCCGCCGGCGCTGGCCGGCGCCCGCCACGAGTGATTCCGCGATCAGCGCGCCGAGCGCGAGCGCGAGGAGGGGGAGGACGATCGGGCGCCGCGGCGCCGAGGCGAGCACGCCCGCGCGCAGGCGGCCGGCATCGTCCAACGCGCGCACGTCGCGGCCACGCAGCCGCGCCGCGAGCGCCGTGAGGTCGAGCCGCCGTAGATCGGACTCCGCCGGCTCCGGGTTCACCACCAGCGCACCCACGCGCGAACCTCCGTGCAAGAAGAAGTAAACGCCCGGGCGCTCCGGCGCGGCGAGCGTGTCATCGGGTAGAGGAATGGACTGCCCACCGGGGACCTCGAGCGCGTCGGCGCCCTCGGGGCGTGCCACCCCGGCGCGCGGCGCGACGGAGACGGCCACCCCCGCCTCCTCGCCGAGCCGCTGCGAGAGCACGTCGCCGAGCCACGGCACGAACGCCGCGCGCACGGGGAGCGTGGTGGCATCGGGGGTGAGCGGCGACGCGATGAGCACCCAGCGCGGGCCGGCCACGATCCACGGCTCGCCGGCCACGGTGGCGAGCGTGTCGGTGGGCCCGCCGCCCCGCGGCTGGAGCGTGTACCGCACGCTCGCGGTCACACCCGTGAAGGAGGGCGCCCCCGCCCCCTCGGCGCGCACCGCGCTCTCCCCGCGCCTGGGCGCACCCAGCCGCCAGGGGATGCCAAGGCGCTCGAGCTGGCGGTTGGCCGCGCCCAGGCGCACCGGATCGGCGGGGGCGACGAGCAGCGCCGGGAGCGCGCCCCCCTCGTCGGCGGGCGCGATGCGTACGTCGTTCCCCGGCGCGGCGCGCTCCGCCTCGACGAGCGCGTCCACGGCGCTCGACGCGAACGGCCCGAGCGCCGGCGACACGCGCACCGCGGGAGCGGGGCCGATCCAGACCGCGAACCAGCGCGCGTCGTCGCCGCGCAGCTCGTCAGGCTCCAGCTCCACCGACCCGGCCGTCCATCCGCGCTCGGCGGGCTCCGCGCGCACGACCACCTCCTCGTCGCGCACGGCGGTGCCGCGAGCGAGCGTCCGCCCCTCGAGCGCCATGCGATACGTGGCCGAGTCGGGGGTGAGGACGCGCGCGCGGACCGCGCCGCGCGGCGTCCAGCGCAGCGGCTCCGCGCTCGCCCACGTGACGGCGCGGTTCTCCGGCGGCGCGCCGCGCGGCCGCCACACGACGACGTGCACGCCGCCCATGGCCACCGGCTCGCGCCAGGTGGTGGCCTGCGCATCGGTGATGACCACCACCTCGCGCTCCGGGAGGGCGGCGCTCGCCACCAGCGCCGAGGCGCGCGCGGCGGCCGCGGCCGGATCGCCCGCGCCGCCGAGCGGCTCGGTCCGGTCCACGGCATCGAGCAGCGCCGCGCGCGTGCCGCCGCGCGCCACGCCGTCGGCGGTCACGAGCCAGAGGCGGTCGTCCGCCGTGGCGCGGCCGATCACGTCGCGCGCCCTCGCGCGCAGCTCGTCCAGCACCGGCTTCCCCGCGACGATCGCCGAGCTGCTCAGGGAGTTGTCGAGCACGATGGCGAGCGCGGTGGGCGCGTGCCCGGCCCCGCGCAGCTTCACCACCGGGCGCGCCGCCGCCGCGGCGATGAGCAGCACCGCCGCCACGCGCAGGAGCATGAGGAGCAGGTTGCGCAGCCGGAGCTTGCGGCTGTGCTCACGCTCCGCGCGCGCCAGGTAGCGCACGGCGGGAAACTCCACCCGCGTGCCGATGCGGCGGCGCATGAGGTGGATGAGCAGCGGAACCGCCGCCGCTCCGGCGGCGAGCAGCCAGAGCGGGGAGAGAAAATCGATCACGGCAGACGCTGCCTCACGGCGAAGGCGCGACGCAGCGGGACGCCGAACGGCGCGTCGGTGGCGATCGTCTCGTACGCGGCGCCGAAGCCGGCGAGGCGCTGCCGCCACTCGTGCAGCGCCTCGGCGACCGTGGCGCGATACGCGCCGCGCACGTCGGCCACGGTGGCGGGGACCTCCATCCCGCTCTCCGGATCCACGAACACCGCGTCCGCCCCCGCCGGCAGCTCGCGCTCGGCCGGATCGAGGATGTGCAGCACGGCCACGTGGTGGCCGGCGTGGCGGAGGGCGCGGACGTTGGCGAGGACGCCCTCGGGATCCATGAGCAGGTCGGAGATGAGCACCACCATCCCGCGCCGCGGGATGAGCCGCCCTGCCTTCTCCAGCGCCTCCGGCGCGTGCGAGGCGCGACCCGCCCCCGGCTCGTCGAGCGAGGCGACGATGCGCTTCCACTGCCCGGTGCGCACGCGCGGGGGGACGGAGGTGCGAACGGCCTCGTCGAAGCGGACCAGCCCGACCGCGTCGCGCTGCCGGAGGAAGAGGAGAGCGAGGGCGGCGGCGAGCCGCTCCGCGTACTCGAGCTTGGTGAGCCGCGCCGGGTCGCCGCGCCAGTGCATGGAACGGCTGACGTCGAGCACGAGGGTGGCGCGGAGGTTGGTCTCCTCCTCGTACTGCTTGACGACCCACCTGTCGGCGCGCGCGGCGATCTTCCAGTCGACGTAACGCAGCTCGTCGCCCGGCTGGTACGGGCGGTACTCCGCGAACTCGACCGAGAACCCCTTGCGGGGGGAGCGGTGGAGCCCGGTGAGGAATCCATCCACGATCCAGCGGGCGATGATCTCGATGCGGCCGAGGGCCGCGATCGTGGCGGGATCGAGCAGATCGGCGCGCGCGGTGTTCATGACGTACGTGGAAGCTAGATACGGGGTGTAGAGCGGGCAATCGAGTAGCGAAGGCGAGGCTCAGCTGAAGGCGGGAGTCGGAGCGAGGGGTGAACGGCGCGAGTGGGAGCGAGGAGAAGCGGGAGCGAAGCGAGTCGGGGGTGGAGCGCTCGTCGGAGCGACGACCACCCGGAGCGAGGCGAGTCGGGGGTGAAGCGCGAGTCGGAACGAAGACCACCCGGAGCGAGGGGAGTCGGACCGGCACGGCACCCCCGGCGTCCTTCGCGCCGGCTGGTCCTCGCTCCCACTCGCGCCTCACCGCCCTTCGCTCCCGCTTCTCCTCGCTCCGACTCCCGTCTACCCTCGCGACTGCATTCGTCCGCTCGACTATATTTCACGGTTACGCCGAACCCGACCATCTTAGGGGATCCCCCTTGAACCTCGACCACATCCGCAACTTCTGCATCGTCGCGCACATCGACCACGGGAAGTCCACCCTGGCCGATCGGCTCATCGAGACGACGGGGACGCTGCAGAAGCGCGAAATGAAGTCCCAGGTCCTCGACACGCTCGACCTCGAGCGCGAGCGCGGGATCACGATCAAGCTCAACGCCGTGCGCATGTCGTACACCACGCCCGGCGGCGAGCAGTACGAGCTCAATCTCATCGACACGCCGGGACACGTGGACTTCACCTACGAGGTCTCGCGCTCGCTCGCCGCGTGCGAGGGCGCGCTCCTCGTCGTCGATGCGTCGCAGGGCATCCAGGCGCAGACGCTGTCCAACCTGTTCCTGGCGCTCGATGCGGGGCTCGAGATCATCCCCGTGCTCAACAAGATCGACCTCCCCGGCGCGGAGCCCGATCGCCGCGCGCAGGAGGTGGCCGACCTCCTCGGCGTCGATCCGGCGGACATCCTGCGCGTGAGCGCGAAGGAGGGACTCGGCGTTCCCGAGCTGCTCGAGCGCATCGTCGAGCGCGTCCCGCCACCCAAGGGCGATCCGGACGGGCCGCTCCGCGCGCTCATCTTCGACTCCTTCTACGACCGCTACCGCGGCGCCATCCCGAGCATTCGCGTCGTCGATGGCGTCATCCGCCCCGGCATGCACATCACCTTCGGCGCCAGCGACGCGGTGTACGAGGTGGCCGAGGTGGGGTACATGCAGCTCCGCCAGGTGGTCACCAAGGAGCTCGGGCCGGGCGAGGTGGGGTACGTCGTCGCCAACGTGCGCTCGGTGAAGGAGACGCGCGCCGGAGACACGATCTTCGACGCCGAGCGCCGCGCGGCCGAGCCGCTGCCGGGGTACCAGGAGGTCCGGTCGTTCGTGTTCGCCGGGATCTATCCCACCGACACCACCCAGTACGAGACGCTGCGCGACGCGCTGGACAAGCTGCTCCTCAACGACGCCTCGCTGCACTTCGAGCCGGAGACGTCCACCGCGCTCGGCTTCGGCTTCCGGTGCGGCTTCCTCGGGCTCCTGCACATGGAGATCGTGCAGGAGCGCCTGGAGCGCGAGTTCGATCTCGACCTCGTGACCACCGTGCCGAACGTGGAGTACCACGTCTATCGGACCGACGGCACCGAGGAGGTGATCGAGAACCCGTCCAAGATGCCGCCGCCGGCGGTGATCGACCGCGTGACGGAGCCGTACGTCAAGGCGCGCATCATGGCGCCCGCCGAGTACATCGGGCCGATCATGACCCTCGGCACCGAGCGGCGCGGCGTGTACAAGAACATGACGTACCTCGACACCACGCGCGTGGAGTTCGACTGGGAGTTCCCGCTCGCCGAGATCATCCTCGACTTCTTCGACCGGCTGAAGACCATCTCGCGCGGGTACGCGAGCCTCGACTACGAGATGCTCGAGTACCGGGCGAGCGATCTCGTGAAGCTCGACATGCTGATCAACGGCGATCCGGTGGACGCCTTCTCGGTGATCATCCACCGCGACAAGGCGTACGAGTACGGGCGCAAGATCGCCGACAAGCTGAAGGACCTGATACCGCGGCAGCTCTTCGAGGTGGCCATCCAGGCGGCGATCGGCACGAAGGTGATCGCCCGCACGACCGTGAAGCCGCTCCGCAAGGACGTCCTGGCGAAGTGCTACGGCGGCGACATCACCCGGAAGCGCAAGCTCCTCGAGAAGCAGAAGGAAGGAAAGAAGCGGATGAAGCAGGTCGGCTCGGTGGAGATCCCGCAGGAGGCGTTTCTGGCGGTCCTGCAGGTGGAGTGATGCCCGGGGCGCGGAGCGCGGGGCGCGGGGCGATGCCCCGTTCCGCCTCGCTGGTCGTCCAGACCTCCTTCCTCGGCGACACCGTCCTCACCACCCCGCTCCTGGCCGAGCTCGCCCGGCGGGGGGCGGTGGACGTCGTCGTGACGCCGGCGGCGGCGCCGCTGCTGGCGAACCACCCCGCCATCCGCGAGCGGTTCGTGTACGACAAGCGTGGGGCGGACGCCGGGGCGATGGGGCTCTGGCGCCTCGCGCGCCGCATCCGCTGCCACTATCAAGCACGCGGGGAACGGGCGACGGCGTACCTCGCGCAGGGCTCCGCGCGCAGCGCGGCGCTGGCGCTCCTCGCCGGGTGCGGCGACCGCGTGGGCTTCGGCACCTCCCCCGGACGGCTCCTGTACACGCAGGTCGTCCCGCACCGCGCCGACCGGCACCACGCCGAGCGGCTCTGGCGCCTCGCGTTCCCGAACGACCCGGGGGTGGAGCCCTCGGCGTCGGCGATCACTCCACATCTATATCCGGGAGACGCCGAGCGCGTGGCGGTGAGCGCGCTGCTCGGCGACGCGCCCGACGACCGCCCCATCGTCGCCCTCGCGCCGGGGAGCGTGTGGGGGACGAAGCGCTGGCCGTACTACCCGGAGCTGGCCGCGCGCCTCGCGCCCGCCGCCCGGCTCGTGGTGGTGGGGGGCGCCGCCGACTCGGCGATCGCCGGAGAGATCGCCGCCGCGGTGCCCGATGCGCGAGTGGTCGACGCCACCGGGCGCCTCTCCCTCCTGGCGTCGGCGGAGCTGATCGCGCGCGCCGCCCTCCTCGTCACCAACGACTCCTCCCCCCAGCACCTCGCCTCCGCCGTCGGAACACCGACGATCACCATCTTCGGCCCGACCGTCCCGGAGTTCGGCTTCGGTCCGCTCGCGCCGGGGTCGGTGGTGGTGCAGCACGAGACCCTCCCCTGCCGCCCCTGCCATCACCACGGCCCCCCCACCTGCCCCCTCGGCCACTGGAAGTGCATGCGCGAGCTGGGGGTGGAGCGGGTGGCCACCGCCGCCGCCGAACTGCTGAACCGCCCGCCCGGGGTGCCCGCCGACCGCTGATCGCTTACCTTACGTCGTCCTTCCGGCGCACCCGCACGCCCGCTTTCCAACAGTCGCCTCCCATGCCCAGAACCCGCCCCCAGTACATCATCGGCGTCGACCTTGGCGGCACGAACATCGTGGTGGGCGCGATGCCCGAGGATGGGAGCCGCGAGCTGGGGGTGCGGGAGGAACCGACGCACTCCGAGCGGGGGAGCGAGGCGGTCGTCGACCGGATCGTGTCGATGATCGCGCAGACCACCTCCGAGGTGATCGCCACCCAGGGGGCGAAGCCGCAGGACTTCCTCGGCGTGGGGATCGGAGCGCCGGGCCCCCTGGACCGGGAGCGCGGCATCGTGGTCGTGGCCCCCAATCTCGGCTGGCGCGACTTCCCGCTGCGCGACGCCATCTCCGAGCGCATCCGCCTCCCCGCCACGCTCGACAACGACGCCAACTGCGCCACCGTCGGCGAATGGTGGCGCGGCGCCGCGCAGGGCGCGCGCAACGTGGTGGGACTCACCATCGGCACCGGGATCGGCGGCGGGATCGTGCTCGACGGGCGCCTCTACCACGGCTCCTCCGACGTGGCGGGGGAGATCGGCCACACGACCATCGACTCCACCGGGCGATACTGCCGGTGCGGCAACTACGGATGCCTCGAGGCGTACGCCTCCGGCCCGGCGATCGCGCTCCGCGCGCGCGAGGCGCTGGAGCGCGACGAGGTATCCGTCCTCCATCGCATGGTGGACGGGCACCTCGAGCTGCTCACCGCGGCCACCGTGTACGAGGCCGCGAAGAACGGCGACGCGCTCGCCCTCGAGGTGGTGCGCGACACGGCCCGCTTCCTCGGCACGGGTGTGGCGAACCTGCTCAACACGCTCAACCCCGACGTCGTCGTGATCACCGGCGGCGTCACGCGCGCCGGCGACCGCCTGTTCGAGCCGCTGCGCGCGGAGGTGAAGCGCCGCGCCTTCCGTCCGGCGGTCGAGGTGTGCCGCATCGTCCCCGGCCAGCTCCACGGCACGGCGGGGATGGTGGGCGCGGTGGCGACGTTCAAGCAGCAGAAGCTCGGCAGTGTATGAAGCGCCTCGGCGTCATCGGCACCTTCGTCTGGGACACCATCTACGGGCGTGATCCGCGGCAGGCACCGGTGGAGGAGTGGGGGGGGATCACGTACGCGCTCTCCGGCCTCGATGCGGCGCTCCCCACGGACTGGGAGATCGTCCCGCTCATCAAGGTGGGGAGCGATCTCCACGCGCGCGCGCGCGAGTTCTGCGGCACGCTCGAGCGCATGGCGGGGGACGCGGCGCTCATCGAGGTGCCCTACCCCAACAATCGCGTCGAGCTGCGCTACGAGACGTCCGAGCGCCGGTGCGAGCGGCTCACCGGCGGGGTGCCGGGGTGGTCGTGGCTCGGGCTCAAGCCGCTCCTCGCCGGACTGGATGCGCTGTACGTCAACTTCCTGAGCGGGTGGGAGCTGGACCTCGAGACGTGCCAGCTCCTCCGGCAGCACTTCCACGGCCCGATCTACTGCGATCTGCACATGCTCGTGATGGCCGTGCAGCCCACGGGGTGGCGCGCGCTGCGGCCGCTCCCGAACGTGGCCGAGTGGTGCCGGTGCTTCGACCTGCTGCAGGTGAACGAGGACGAGGTGACGGCGATGGCCCCCGACCCGCTGGCGCTCGCCGCGACGGCGATGGCGCAGGGGGTGCGCTGCCTCGTGGTCACGCTGGGAAGCCGCGGCGCGGTGTACTTCGCGGCGCCGGGATTCGACCGGCTCGCCGACCTCGCGCGCCCCACCGCGCTCGGGGCGTCGCTCGGTCCGGTGCGCACCGAGCGCGTGCCGCCGCCGTACGTGGTGAGCGGCACGGGAGACCCCACCGGGTGCGGCGACGTGTGGGGGGCGACGTATTTCTCCCGGCTCCTCGCCGGTGATACCTTGCCCGATGCCATCCGGGCCGCCCACCGGGCCGCGGTCCGCAACGTGGAGCACCGGGGAGCGACGGGGCTCGCCCGGCACCTGCGCGGAGAGCTGATCACGCGATGACGACCGTCATTAACGTCCCCCCCTCCCTCGACGACAAGACCTTCGAGACCGTGCTCGAGCAGCTCGCGCCGGTGCCGCAGGAGGAGAAGGTGCTCCTCGACGCGCGGCACACGCGCTGGGCATCGCCGTACGGCCTCACCGCGCTCCTCACGGTCGCCCAGACGCGCGCCGAGAAGCCCGGGCTCTACGCGCCGGAATCGGACGAGACGGGGTCGTACTGGGCGCGCACCGGCTTCTTCCGCTTCGCCGATGAGCTGTTCGAGCTGCACGGCGCCGCGCACCGCGCGCGCGCGGCGGGAGAGTCCGACGTGCTGCTCGAGATCACCCCGGTGTCGAAGAGCGAGGACGTCCACGAGGTCGTCGGGCGCATCCAGCAGAAGTCGCAGAGCATCCTCGTGAAGGAGCTGAACATCGACGCCAAGGCGACGATGGGCTTCGCCATGACGCTGAGCGAGGCGTGCCAGAACATCGTGGAGCACGCGGGGCGCGGCGGCTGGGTGGCCGTGCAGACGTACCGGTGGCGCCAGCGGCTCGGCCGGCGCGTCGTCGTGATCGCGGTGTGCGATGCCGGCGTGGGCTTTCGCGAGTCGCTCGAGTCCGCGCCGGGGCGGCACCTCAGCGATCGCTGGGACGACGGCATGGCGCTCGAGGAGGCCGTCATCCGCGGCGTGAGCCGGTTTCGCGATCCCGGCCGCGGTCAAGGTCTTGCGGGAGTACGCCGGTACATAGGACGTTGGGACGGCAAGTTGTCCGTCCGATCCGGAACCGCTAGAATCGCCATCGTGCCGTCCTGGGACGATGACGTACCGCTGGAAGAGAAGCTCCCCTACTTCCCGGGGGCGCAGATGCAAATCACCATACCGGAGCGCATCGCCGACCGGTGATCAACCACATCGATCTGAGCTCGGTGCTTCGCCGCACCGTGTGCGACCTGTACTCCGACCTCGTCACCCGCCCCACCGGCGCCGCCGTTCGCGACGGCATCGAGCGACAGCTCGCCGAGCTGGGCGACCGCACGCTCACCGTCATCGACTTCTCGCACGTCGGGCTGCTCGACTACTCGTGCGCCGACGAGATCGTCGCCAAGCTGCTCATGCGCTACTGCGCGCCGGCGCCGGAGGCGGTGCCGGACGAGGCGCGGGGGCGCGACGCGTACTTCCTGTTCCGCGGGGTGAGCGACTCGCACCTCGATGCCATCGAGACGGTGCTCGAGCGGCACGCGCTCGCCATCGTCGCGGAGACGCACGACGGCGCCACGATGCTCGTGGGCGCCGTGGGCGATGACGAGCGCCGGGCGTGGGAGGCGATGTGCCGCCTCGGGCGCGTGGCCGCGGGCGAGCTGGCGCGCGAGCTCGGGCTCCAGCCGGCGGAGGCGGAAGAGGCGCTCGACACGCTCTGCCGCCGCCGGCTCGCGATGCGCCTCGACGAGGCGTATCTCGCCGTGGGTGCGGCGCCGTGAGCAACGTCCACAACCCGCCCCTGCGCGTGCTGCGCCTCATCGCCACGCGCCGCGGCGATCCCGATCGTGGACCGGCGATCTTCATCCGCTCGGATGACGCCTCCCTGCGCCTGCTCGTGGACGGCGAGCTGGCGTGGGTGTACGGCCCGCGCCGCCACGAGCTGTGCACGGTGCACATCGACGACGACCTCCCGCGGGGCGACGTCGTGCTGCGCGACGTCATCGGCGCCTCGCCCTCGGAGATCGTGCGCGTCGTGAAAGTGTCCACCGACGAGCCGCCCTCCAACGGAACCTTTCTCGCCTGAGTCCGGAGCTCCGATGATCCCTCGACGCCGACGGCAGGGCTTCTCCACCGTCGCGCTGCACGGCGGCCGCGACGCGCACGAGGCCGACATGCCGATCGTTCAGCCGATCTTCCAGTCGGTCAACTACGTCCAGGAGCCCGGCACGGGCGAGGGGCTGCGCTACGCGCGCTACGGCAACACGCCGAACGCCGAGCTGCTCGGCCGGCGGCTCGCGATGCTCGACGGCGCCGAGGCGGCGATCGTCCTCGCCAGCGGGATGGGCGCCACCACGTGCGCGCTGCTCGCCCTGCTCCGCCCCGGCGACCACGTCCTCGCCAGCCAGTGGATCTACGGCGGCACGCACCGCCTCTTCACCCGCGAGCTCGCCGCCATGGGGATCGAGGTCTCCCTCGTGGATCCCATGGAGCAGCGCGCGTGGCGCAAGAAGCTGCGCAAGCACACGCGCGCCGTGTTCGTCGAGACGCCGGTGAACCCGTCGTGCCGCGTGCTCGATCTGCGCCCCATCTCCTACCTCACCCAGGAGGCCGGGCTGGCGCTCGTCGTCGATGCCACGTTCGCGTCTCCGGTGAACTTCCGCCCCCTCGAGCACGGGGCGGACGTCGTCATCCACTCGGCCACGAAGTACCTGAACGGCCACCACGACGTGCTCGCCGGCGTGGTGGCGGGCACGGCGCCGTACGTGGAGGAGGTGCGCCAGAAGATGATGGTGTGGGGGCAGGCCCCCGATCCGTTCGCCTGCTGGCTGCTCGAGCGCGGGCTGAAGACGCTCGACGTGCGCGTCCGGCGGCAGAACGAGAACGCCATGCGCCTGGCCGAGTGGTGCGAGGGCCGCGGCGAGTTCGCGCGCGTGCACTACCCCGGACTCGCGTCGCACCCCGACCACGAGGTGGCGCGCGCCACGCTCGATGGCTACGGCGGGATGATGGCCGTGGAGCTGGCGGGCGGCCCCGATGCCGCCGAGCGCTTCATCTCGCGCCTCAAGGTGATCGCCCACGCCGCGAGCCTCGGCGGGGTGGACACTCTCGTGTCCGAGCCTCGCTTCAGCTCCCACGCGCATCTCGGCCCCGCCGAACGCGCCGCCGTCGGCCTCCCCGATGGCTTCGTCCGCGTCAGCGTCGGCATCGAGGACGTCGACGATCTCATCGCCGACATGGAGCAGGCGCTGAGATAGGGCGGCTGTCGGCCATCGGCTCTCGGCTCTCGGCCAAAGCCCCGCACGGAGAGCTCTCGGGGTGTGCCGGAGCCGAGAGCCGAGAGCCGAGAGCTGACAGCCGCGTCTTCCCGAGAGCCGACAGCCGCGTCTCACCATCTATTAGTTTGCTGTATCCCGCGTCGATCGTCAGCCTTACGTCCGCACCTCGCGCGTCCCGCCGCCCAATGATCCGCTTCTCGCACGTCACGAAGGAATATCCGCGCACCGGCCGCGCGTTGAACGACGTCTCCTTCCACATCGGGAAGGGGGAGTTCGCCTTCCTCACGGGCCCGAGCGGCGCGGGGAAGTCGACGATCCTCAAGCTGGTGTTCATGGAGGAGCGGCCGACGCGCGGCGAGGTGCGGGTGAGCGGCGTGCTCTCCAGCTCGATCCGGCGCCGGGAAGTGCCGGAGCTGCGCCGGCGGCTCGGGATCGTCTTCCAGGACTTCCGGCTGCTCGAGGACCGCACCGCGGAGGAGAACGTCGCCTTCGCGCTCGAGGTCACCGGCGCCCCGCGCGACACGATCCCCTCCAAGGTGAGCCGGCTGCTCACCCAGGTGGGGCTCGGCTCCAAGGGGACCAGCTACCCGCGCGAGCTCTCCGGCGGCGAGCAGCAGCGCGTGGCGATCGCCCGCGCGCTCGTGAACGACCCGATGGTGCTGGTCGCCGACGAGCCCACCGGGAACCTCGATGAGCGTGCCACGCGCGGGATCTTCCAGCTCCTGCGCGACATCAACGCCTCCGGCACGGCGGTGCTCATGGCCACCCACAACCTCGAGCTGGTGCGCCGCTCCGAGTTCCGGGTCATCGAGATCAACCGCGGGCAGGTCGTCTACGATTCGGCCGACGGCGGCGCCGCCGAGTCCTCCTCCCCCGTCTCGCACTGATGCGCCTGACCTTCCGCGAGGTGCTGCTCGGCCTCCGTCGCGCTCCCCTGCTGAGCGCCCTGAGCATCATCACCATCGCCTTCAGCCTCTTCGCCTTCGGCCTCTTCGGGCTCGTCGCGCTCAACGTGAGCCGCGCGCTCCGCGACGTGGAGGATCGCGTGGAGATCCGCGCCTTCATCGCCGACGGTACGCCGGTGGAGAACGTGAGCGCCGCCGTCGGCGACATCGCCGCGTTCCCCGAGGTCGCGCACGTCGACATCATCTCCCCCGAGCAGGCGCTCGACCGCGCGCGCCACGAGCTGGCGGAGTTCAAGGACGTGTTCGACGCCGACTTCCTCCCCGCCTCGCTCGAGATCCGCCTCAAGCCCGGCTTCCGCGACCCGAAGACGGTGCGCGCCGTGGCCGAGCGCATCCGGACGTACCAGTTCGTGGACGACGTGCGGTACGGCGAGGAGTGGGTGCAGAAGCTGTACAGCATCCGCAACGTCGCCGGCGCCACCGGCCTGGTGCTCGGCGCCGCCTTCGCCGCCGTCGCCGTGATCATCATCGGCTCGACGATCCGGATGACGGTGCTCGCCCGCGCCCGCGAGATCTCGATCATGCGGCTCGTGGGGGCCACCGACGGCTTCGTGCGGCGCCCCTTCCTGATCGACGGCTTCCTCAAGGGCGTGGTCGGCGGGGGCCTCGCCCTCCTCCTCGCCTGGCTCGCGCACTCCCTCATCGATCAGTACCTCATTCGCATCACCTTCTTCGAGCAGGGCACGGCGATCGCCGGCGTGGCCTGCGGTGGCCTGATCGGGCTGCTCGGCAGCGCGGTGTCCGTCGGCCGGCACCTGCGGCGGGTGTGATGGGGGCGCGGGAGAGATTGTTCTCGACTCTCGGGGCGTGGCTCTCGGCTCTCGGCTCTCGGCCATCAGCTCCGGCACACGCCGAGAGCTCTCTACGCTGTGCCGTACGCCGAGCGCCGAAAGCCAAGAGCCGACAGCCGCGTCCCCTGTCGCTCCTCCCCGTTCTCGCCGCCCTGCTGCTCCTCGCCGCTCCCCCCCTCGCCGCGCAGAAGGGCGACACATCCAGCGCCGAGGCGCGGCTGCGCGCCGAGCGCAAGCACCTGGAGGAGCTCCGGAGCGAGCGCGAGGAGCTGGAGCGCAAGCGCGCGGCGCTGCAGAGCACCGTGCACGACCTCTCCGAGGAGGTGCGGAACCTCGATCGCCAGGCGGACATGACCGCCCGCGTCGTCCAGTCGCTCGACACGCAGCTCGCGGCGATCAACAGCGAGGTCGAGACCACGACCGCCGACCTGATTCGCGCGCAGGACGAGCTCACGTACAAGAAAGCGACGCTCCGCCAGCGGCTCGTCGACATCTACAAGCGCGGCCCGCTGTACTCGGTGGAGGTGCTCCTCTCCGCCAACTCCTTCGGCGACCTGGTGGCGCGCTACAAGTACCTGCACCTCCTGGCGCTGCGCGATCGCGCGCTCGTGCGCCGCGTCGAGGACCTGCGCAACCAGATCGGCCGGCAGCGCACGAACCTGGTGCACTTCCAGGACGACATCCAGTTGAACCTCCAGGAGAAGGCGGCCGAGGAGGCGCGCCTTCGCGACCTCCAGACGCAGCAGCAGCGCAGCCTCACCAGCGCGCGGCGGAGCGCCGCGGAGACCGAGCACCGGCTGCGCCAGCTCGGCAAGGACGAGGCGCGACTCTCGGGCGTGATCGCCAGCCTCGAGGAGGCCCGGCGCCGCGCCGAGCGCGCCACGCCGAACGCGCCGCGCGCGGCGAGCACCTTCCGCGCCGGGCGGGGAACACGCTTCGACTGGCCGGTGGAGGGTCCCCTGCTCTACTCGTTCGGCCGCGTGGTGAATCCCAACAACACCACCGTTCGCTGGAACGGGATCGGGATCAAGGCCGCCCCGGGCACGCCGGTGCGCGCGGTGGCGAGCGGCAAGGTGCTCGTGGCCGAGGCGTTCGGCACGTACGGGCTCACGGTGATCATCCAGCACCCGGGCGGCGACTACTCGGTGTACGGCTCCCTCTCCCGCATCACGACGGAGAAGGACGCGGTGGTGGGCAAGGGGGAAGTGATCGGCTACGTCGGCTCCTCCGATCCCGAGCTGGGGCCGCACCTGCACTTCGAGCTGCGCCCCGAGGGGCGGGCCGTGGACCCGCTCGACTACCTGCGTCCACAGCAGCCATGAACGACCTCCTCGGCGCGCACGTCTCGACCGCCGGCGGCACCATCGCCGCCCCGCCGCGGGCCAGGGCGATCGACGCCACGGCGATGCAGATCTTCACCAAGCAGGCGAACCGCTGGGCGGAGCGCGTCTGCGAGCACGAGGAGTCGCACGCCTTCCGCGCGGCGCTGGCGGACACCGCGGTGCGCGTGACGGTGGCGCACGACTCGTATCTCATCAACCTCGCGAGCCCCGACCCCGCGCTGCGCGCGCGCTCCATGGAGAGCTTCAGGGCGGAGCTCCGGCGGTGCGAGGCGCTCGGGCTCGACCTGCTCGTGTCGCACCCCGGCAACTACATGGACGATCGCGAGAGCGGGATCGCGCGCAACGCGGACGCGATCGCCGAGTGCCTGGAGGGCGTGCCGGGGCGCACGGTGCTCTGCCTGGAGACGACGGCGGGCGCCGGCACGGCGCTCGGCGCCACCTTCGAGGAGCTGGCGGCGATCATCGAGCGCGTGCCCGCCGCGCTGCGCGAGCGCCTCGGCGTGTGCGTGGACACCTGCCACGTGTACGCGGCCGGCTACGACCTGGTGGGCGACTACGACGGGGTCTGGACCCGCTTCGATGACGTGCTGGGCCGCGCGCGCCTGAAGGTGATGCACCTGAACGACTCGAAGACGCCGCTCGGCTCCCGGAAGGACCGGCACGAGATGATCGCCGAAGGGACGCTGGGCGAGCTCCCCTTCCGCCGCATCATGACCGACGAGCGGCTGGCCGGGGTGCCGAAGGTGATCGAGACGCCGAAGGGCGACGACCACACGGCGAGCGACACGCGAATGCTCACCCGTTTGCGGAGCTATGCCGGTGACAGCACGCAGCGCTTACACTAGCTTCCGCGTATGACGGGCGTGCTCGCCTCGATCCGAACCCGCCACCGGCGCCTGCTCCGCCTGATCGCCCTGCTCGTGCTGGGCGCGCAGGCGGTGGGGATCGTCGTGGCGCCGCTGGCCGAGGCGCGCAGCTCGAGCAGCGCGCCGGCGCACGTCGAGGAAGGGGGGACGCACCTGCACTGGTCGCACAACCCCGCCGACTGCGCCGCCTGCATCGCCCTGCAGCTCACCCCGGTGCCGGCGCATCGGGCCATGCCCGTGCCGCGTCGCTTCGTCAAGCAGACGCCGCCGGTCATCCCGGTGCTGTCGGCCGCGCACCCCGAGCGCGCCGGCCCGCACTCCCCGCGAGCCCCTCCCACCCTCCCCGCCGCGATCGCCTGAGCCGATCGCCCGCGGCGCGGCATCCGCCCGCCGCGCGCACCCCTGACAACACGGACGACACACCGACCGGCCCGCGACCGCGTGCTGGCGGTGTCGCGCAACGGTCCCGGCCGAGACCGACCGCCCTCGAGGCGTCGCGCCGGGAGAGTGGAGATACATGATCCGATGGATACTCCTCGCCGCGCTCGCGCCCCTCGGCGCGCTCGCGGCGCAGCAGCCCACGGCGGAGCCGCGCGCCGACTCGACGGCCCGCGCCGACTCGGCCGCGCGCGCGGACTCCGCGCGCGTGCAGCGTGAGACGGAGCGCATCCGGAACGAGCCGCGCCGCATGCCGCCCGCGGCGACCGCGCTCGTGGACAGCGGCGCGCCAGCGCTCACCCGGCAGCAGGCGATCGACCTCGCGCTCGCGCAGAACCCGCAGCTCCGCGTCGCTCGCGAGCAGGTGGCGCAGGCGCGCGCCCGCTCGGTGCAGGCCACGGCGATCCCCGACCCCTCGCTCAGCGCCACCGCGGTGGGGCAGACCGGGCCGTTCAGCCCGGGAGGCACGGAGCACGACATCGCGCTCGGCATCACGATCCCCTTCCCCGACCGGATCCGGCTCGCCGGGCACGTGGCCGAGGCGGACGTGCAGAGCGCCGAGCTCGCGTACCAGCAGCTCCGCCAGCTCATCGCGTCGCAGACGGCGCAGACCTACGACTCGCTGCTCGTCGCGCTCAAGCACCAGGACGACTTCCAGCAGGCGCGCCAGCTCGCCAGGGACTTCCTCACCCGCACCGAGGCGCGCTACCAGGCGGGAACGAGCGCGAAGCTCGACGTGATCAAGGCGCGCGTGGACCTCGCGCAGGCGGAGAACCAGCTCATCGCCGGAGAGCGCGACATCGCCAACGCCACGGCGGCGCTCAACCGCCTGGTGGGGCGCGTGCTCGGCGCGCCCCTCAGTGCCGCGGACTCGCTCGCCATTCCCGCCAACATCCCCGATCTCGAGCTGCTCGAGGCGCGCGCCGCCGAGATGCGCCCGGAGATCCAGAGCCTCGCCGCGCAGCGCGCCGGCGCCAGGGCGGCGACCTCGCTGGCCAAGGAATACTGGCTCCCCGACATCGAGCTGTCGGTGTCGCACAACAAGGTGCCCGGAGCGCCGGCGAGCTACGACACCGGGATCGGGATCGGCTTCCCCCTCTTCTTCTGGCAGCATCGTGGCGGAGAGGTGGCCGAGTCGCATCACCGCGAGCTGGAGCTGGCGGCCACGAGCCGCGACCTCTCGGCGCAGGTGAGCCAGGAGGTGCGCGTGGCGTGGGCCACCGCCAGCACCGCGCTCCGGCAGGCGCGCTACCTGCGCGACGAGCTGCTCCCCGAAGCCCAGCAGGCCTATCACATCGCCTCGGTCAGCTACGGGCTCGGCGGATCGTCCGCGCTCGAGGTGCTCGACGCGAAGCGCACCCTTCTCGATGCCCAGACCCAGTACACGGACGCCCTCGGCGCCGTCAACGATGCCGTGTCGCAGCTCCAGCTCGCCGTGGGCGCGCCGCTCGACTCGGTCGCTTCCGGAGCCCGCCATGACTAGCCTCCACCCGCGCGTGGCGTCTCTCGCCGCCGCGCTCGTCCTGCTCTCGGCCTGCGGGGGCACGCACGACACGCCGAAGAGCGCCGATGCGGCCACCGCCAGCGGCGCGAAGCCCGGCGCGCTGATCCTCCCCGCCGCCCAGCGCGAGCGCATCAGCGTTCACGCGGTGCAGCCCGTGTCCTTCCGGCCGGAGGTGAGCACCACCGGCACGGTCGCCTTCGATGGCGACCAGTCCACACAGGTCCTGGCGCCGATCTCGGGCCCGGTCACGCGGATTCTCGTGCAGCCGGGCACGCGCGTGCGTCGCGGGGCCGCGCTCGCGTACGTGTCCTCTCCCGACTTCGCCGCGGCCGTCGCCGCGTACCGCAAGGCCGCCGCCGCCGCGCGCAACGCGCAGCGCGTCGCCGACCTGGACGCGCAGCTGTTCAAGAACGACGCGATCGCCCGGCGCGACCTCGAGCAGGCGCAGACCGACGCCATCGCCGCCAACGCGGACCGTGATGCGGCGCTCCAGCAGCTTCGCGCGCTCGGCGTGGACGAGAGCACGCTCGATGCGCTCCAGCAGAACCAGCCGGTGGCGCGCGTGGAGGGCGTCATCCGCTCGCCCATCGACGGGACCGTGGTGGAGCGGCTCGTCACCCCCGGTCAGCTCATCCAGGCCGGGAGCACCCCGTGCTTCACCATCGCCAACCTGTCGCGCATGTGGGTGATGGCGAACGTCTTCGAGACCGACCTCCCCGACGTCAGGACGGGCGATGCCGCCGACGTGGCCACCACCGCGTCCCCCGACGTGATCCACGGCACGGTGGACAACATCGCCGCCGAGGTGGACCCGAACACGAAGGCCACCGCGGTGCGCATCGTCGTCCCCAACGCCAAGCAGCTCCTCAAGAAGGACATGTACGTGCGCGTGGCCATCCACTCGCGGCGCACGCGCACCGGGCTGCTCGTCCCCGTGTCGGCCGTGCTGCGCGACGAGGACAACCAGCCGTTCATCTTCATCCAGAATCCGGCGGGCGCGTACGAGCGTCGCACGGTCACGCTGGGCGAGCGCATCGATGACCGCTACGAGATCACGGCGGGACTCGAGGCCGGCGAGCGCGTGGTGTCGGAGGGCGGACTGTTCCTGCAGTTCGCGCAGAGCCAGTGAGCGCCCAGCTTCCCGGCGCCGAGGAGGCGCGCGCGCGATCGCTCGTCAACCGCATCGTCGCCGCATCGGTGTCGCAGTCGTTCGTCGTCGTGGTCGTCGCGGCGCTCCTCGTGGCCGTGGGGATCTGGTCGTTCCGCCGGCTGCCGGTGGACGCGTACCCCGACCTGTCGCCGCCCATGGTGGAGGTGATCACGCAGTGGCCGGGGCACGCGGCGGAGGAGGTGGAGCGGCTGATCACCGTGCCGGTGGAGAACGAGATGAACGGGCTGCCGCACCTGAAGGTGGTGCGCTCGATCTCGCTCTACGGCCTCTCCGACGTCACGATGACGTTCGAGGACCAGACCGACAACTACTTCGCGCGGCAGCAGGTGTTCGAGCGGCTCCCCGACGTGGAGCTCCCGGACGGCGTGTCCCCGGACGTGGGCCCGCTGTCGGCTCCATCGGGGCTCGTGTACCGCTACGTGCTGCAGAGCCCCGACCGCTCGGCGATGGAGCTCAAGAACATCGACGACTGGGTGGTCACGAAGGCGTACCAGTCGGTGCCGGGCGTGGCGGAGGTGTCGCCGCTCGGCGGAGAGACGATGCAGTACCAGGTGCTGCTCGACCCCGGCCGGCTCGCCGGCGCCGGCCTGTCGGTGACGCAGGTGTCGGAGGCGCTCGGCGCCAACAACGGCAACGCCGGCGGCGGCTTCTACTCCGAGGGGGGGCAGTTCTACTACGTGCGCGGGCTCGGGCGCGTGCACACGCTGGAGGACATCGGCAACATCGTCGTCGCCGTCCACGACGGCACGCCCGTGCTCGTGAAGGACCTCGGCGAGGTGGCGATCGGGCACGCGCCGCGCCTCGGCCAGTTCGGCTTCGACAGCACCAACGACGCGGTGGAAGGCGTGATCCAGATGCGCCGCGGCGAGCAGACGCAGAACGTGCTCGCCGGCGTGGAGGCGAAGACGCGCGAGCTCAACGACTCCGTGCTGCCGAAGGACGTCCGCATCCACCCGTTCTACGACCGCAGCGATCTCGTCGCGCTCACCACGCGCACCGTCGAGGACAACCTCGTGCGCGGGATCGTGCTCGTGGTCGTGGTGCTGATCTTCTTCCTGTACGACGTGCGCTCCGGGCTCATCGTCGCCACGGCGATCCCGCTGTCGCTGCTGTTCGCGTTCATCTGTCTGGACCTCCGGCACATACCCGCGAACCTGTTGTCCATCGGCGCCATCGACTTCGGGATCCTGGTGGATGGCGCGGTGGTGATGGTGGAGAACATCCACCGGCAGCTCGCGGCGCGATGGGGAGGCGAGTTCTCGGTGAAGGACGTGATCATCGGGGCGGCGGCCGAGGTGGACCGGCCCATCTTCTACGCCGTGGCGGTGATCGTCGCCGCGTTCCTGCCCATCTACGTGCTCTCCGGGCCGTCGGGGCGGCTGTTCCGGCCGATGGCGGACACCACCATCTTCGCCCTCGTCGGCTCGCTGATCGTCACCCTCACGCTCCTCCCGGTGCTCTGCGCCTGGCTGCTCAAGCGCGGGGTGCGCGAGCGGCGCAACCCGGCGTACGAGTGGGTACGCGGGGTGTACGAGCGGTGGCTCGACCGGGCGCTCGCGCGGCCGTGGGTGACGATCGGCGCGTCGGGGGTGGTGTTCGCGCTCTCCATGCTCCTCATCCCGGTGATCGGCGCCGAGTTCATGCCGCACCTGGACGAGGGCGCGCTCTGGGTGCGCGCGACGATGCCGTACACGATCTCGTTCGACGAGTCGTCGAAGATCGTGCCGCAGGTGCGCGCCATCCTGAAGTCGTTCCCGCAGGTGACGGTGGTGGGCTCGGAGCACGGCCGCCCGGACGACGGCACGGACCCCACCGGCTTCTTCAACGCCGAGTTCTACGTCGGGCTCGAGCCGTACGACGAGTGGACGGGTCCCATCCGCACGAAGGCGGAGCTCATCGACTCGGTGGCGAAGCGGCTGCAGGCATTTCCCGGGATCACGTTCAACTTCACCCAGCCCGCCGAGGACGCCGTGGACGAGGCGGAGACGGGGCTCAAGAGCGCGCTCGACGTGAAGGTGTTCGGGAGCGACCTCGCGGTGCTCGAGCGCACGGGGAAGCAGATCAAGCACGCCCTCGAGCGCGTGCACGGGATCGCGCACGTGACGCTCGTGCAGGAGCTGGGGCAGCCCGCGCTCACGGTGCAGGTGGACCGCGGCCGGATCGCGCGGTACGGGATCAACGTCGCCGATGTGAACGGCCTGATCGAGGCCGCGGTCGGCGGTCAGGCGGCGACGCAGGTGGCGCAGGGCGAGCGGCGGTACGACCTCGTCGTCCGCCTGCAGCCGCAGTTCCGCGAGACGCCGGAGCAGATCGGGAGCATTCTCGTCCCCACCCCCGATGGGCAGCAGATCCCGCTCAAGGATCTGGCCACCATCCAGGTGTCGAGCGGCGCGTCGTTCATCTACCGGCAGGGGAACGAGCGCTTCATCGGGGTGCAGTACTCGGTGGAGGGGCGCGACCTGGCGAGCGCCGTGCACGACGCCCAGCAGGCGGTGCGCGAGGCGGTCCACATGCCGCCGGGCTACCGGGTGGTGTGGGGGGGCGAGTTCCAGGAGTACACCGCCTCGCGGGCGCAGCTTCGGGTGATCCTGCCGCTCACCCTGCTCGTGATCTTCCTGCTCCTGTTCGCGCTGTACAGCAACTTCAAGTTCCCGCTCATCACGGTGGTCGGGGTGATCCTCTCGGCGCCGGTGGGAGGGCTGCTCGCGCTGCTCCTCACGGGCACGCCGTTCTCGGTGTCGTCGGGGATCGGCTTCCTCGCGCTGTTCGGCGTGTCGGTGCAGACGGCGGTGGTCTACATCTCGTACGCGAACGAGCTGCGGCTCGGGGGCGCGGGGATCTTCGAGGCCACGCGTCAGGCCGCCGTCCTCCGCCTGCGCCCGATCATGATGACGGCGCTCGTGGCGGCGCTCGGCCTGCTCCCGGCGGCGCTGTCGCACGGCGTCGGCTCCGACTCGCAGCGGCCGTTCGCGCTGGTGATCGTCGGCGGGCTGTTCTCGCGGTTGCTCATCAGCGTGCTGCTCATGCCCGCGCTGTACGCGGTCGTCGCCCGCGAGGGCGACCGGCTGGAGGTGTGAGTGGTGGCGGCCTCGTCGGCTGCCCGCTCGCGGCTCTTCCGCGTCGCCGCCACCCTCGCCCTCGTGGCGCAGGTGGTGGGACTCGCGCTCGCGCCACCGTCCTCCGTGTCGGTGGCGCGAGCGAGCGCCGCGGCCATGGTCCGTATCGCTCCACCGGGCGTCGCCCACGCGCGGGGCCGCGGCCACCACCCGATGCACGTCTGCCTCGGGCTGCATCACCGCTCCATCGGCGGACGGCCGCTCGCCGCGCCGCGACCGATGGCGGCGCGGGCCGTGCTCTCCCCCGCGGCGGTCGTGCACGACCCTGCGCGCGCCGCGCGCGACCCCGACCCCGCCCGCGCGCCTCCCGTGCGCGCCTGACGGCCTCGCGCCCGCGGGGCGCGGCCGCGCCGCGATCACACCGCGGCTTCAGCGACATCGAGTCCACCACGTCCGCTCCCGCCACCGGCGGGGGCGCGACGCGCGCCGCGCGGCGTTCCGCTCGGCGAACCGACACACACACCCGAGGCATCATGCGCGTCACTCTCTGTGTCGCCGCGCTCCTGCTGATCGGCGCCGCCACGGCGAGCGCTCAGCAGCCCGACACGACCGCGCGCGGCGATTCCGCGGCTCGCGCCGACAGCATCGCCCGCGCCGACTCGATCCGCATCGTGCGGGAGCTCGAGCGCATCCAGAACGAGCCCCGGACGCCGGCGCAGCCCCCATCCACCCAACTGGCCCAGGGCGGCTCCGCCGGACCCACCAATCCGCGCTTGCTCCCCGACGTCAGCGCCGTGGGGGACATCGTCGGCGATCTCTCCCCCGATGGCGCCACCGAGGAAGGGGGAGATCGCTTCGCCGTGCGCGAGATCGAGCTCGCGCTGCAGGCGGCCGTCGATCCGTACTTCCGCGGCGACATCTTCCTCGGCATCAACGACCTCGAGAAAGTCTCCATCGAGCAGGCGTACCTCACCGCCACCGCCCTTCCGGGCGGCTACGAGGCGCGCATCGGCCGCTTTCTCATGCCGATGGGGAAGCAGAACACCACCCACCGTCACGACCTCCACACGGTGGAGTACCCGTGGGTGATCCAGAGCTTTCTCGGCGCCGAGGGCGCGACCGGCACCGGCGTCTGGGTGAGCAAGATCTTCGCGCCATTCGGCTTCTATCAGGAGATTCAGGCCACCGCGATCGACCGCTTCGGCGAGCGGCCCGACGGGGTGTACACGGAGGAGCCCGTGAACCGGAAGCTCTCCGGCCTCGGCTACTCCGCGCGCCTGCGGAACTACTGGGACCTCTCCGAGGCGTCCAACATCGAGCTGTCGGCCAGCGCCGTCACCGGGCGGCGCGAGCAGCCGATCGTCTGCGGCGCGCTCCCCGACGGCGTGTGCGCCGCGGATGGCGACGGCAACGCGCTGGCCGTGGCCGCGCGCCAGAGCGTGATCGGAGCCGACCTCACCTTCCGCTGGCGCCCGCTGCGGCAGGGGCTGTACGAGTCGTTCATCCTCCAGGGCGAGGTGATGCGGCAGCTCAACGAGCGGCACCCGGCGCTCCCCGCGATCTCCGGCGCCACGGTGGAATACGCCGGTCCGGTGCGCGACGCCACCGGTGCCTATCTGTTCGCCCGCTACCAGATCACGCGCCGCACGTACCTGGGCGCGCGCGGCGACTGGCTGCAGGACGCGTTCGCCGAAGATGCCTCCCTGCGCGCGGGATCCGCGTACCTGGAGTTCTTCCCGAGCGAGTTCTCCAAGCTCGTCGCCGCGTTCGAGCACGTGGAGCGCGATGCGGCGTTCACGGGCTTCGCCGAGCTCGGCCCCGATCGCACCACCAACCGCGTGCTCCTGCAGGCCACGTTCGCGCTCGGGCCACACAAACCGCACCCGTTCTGATCGCTCCCACATCGGCGGCCTGACACGCAGCAGAGGATACCACTCATGAATCGACGCACGCTGTTCCTCGCACTGGCCATTCTGCTCGTGGGCGCGGGACTCCCCACCGCCGCGCGCGCGCAGCTGAACGTCGTGACCAGTACGACGGATCTGTACGACATCGCGAAGGCGGTGGGGGGTGACCGGATCGAGGCCACCCACATCGGCGAGGGATACCAGGACCCGCACTTCATCGAAGCGAAGCCGAGCTTCGTGCTCCAGATGCGCCGTGCCGACGTGTGGGCGTTCGTGGGGCTCGACCTCGAGATCGGGTGGATGCCGCTGCTCCTCGACGGCGCGCGCAACCCGAAGATCCGGCCGGGGGGCTCCGGGTACATCGACGTGTCGAAGGTGATCCCCGTGCTCGACGTCCCGCAGGGCAACGTGGACCGGAGCCAGGGGGACGTGCACCCGCGCGGCAACCCGCACTACTGGCTCGACCCGGAGAACGGGAAGCGCATCGCGCGGCTCTTCCGCGACAGGTTCGCGCAGCTCGATCCCGCGGGCGCGAGCACGTACGCCGCCAACGAGCAGGCGTTCGAGCGGCGTCTCGACGCCGCCGCGAGCTCGTGGGCGGGGGCGCTCGCGGCGATCAAGGGGAAGCCGGTGGTCGCGTGGCACACGAGCTGGCGCTACTTCGCCGAGTACACGGGGATGAACATCGTGGGGTTCATGGAACCGAAGCCGGGGGTGCCGCCGTCTCCGTCGCACCTGGCCGGGCTCGTTCAGACGATGAAGCGCACGGGCGCCAAGGTGATCATCATGGAACCGTTCTACGACCGGAAGACCGCGGACTTCGTGGCCCGGAACACCGGGGCGACGGTACTGGTGCTTCCACCGTCTGTGGGGGGGGTGAAGGGGCTCGACGACTACATCGCGCTCATGAAGTACGACATCGACCAGGTCGCGAGAGCGCTGTCATGAGCGCGCTCATCTCGTTCGATGGCGTGACGCTCGGCTACGGGCACCGCGCCATCCTGAGCGGCCTCACGTTCGACATCCCGGATGGGGACTTCCTGGGCCTCGTGGGGCCGAACGGCGCCGGCAAGACGACCATCCTCCGCGCCATTCTCGGGACGCTGGAGCCGATGGCGGGTACGGTGACGCGCGCCACCGGCCTGCGCTTCGGCTACGTGCCGCAGCGCGACCAGGTGGACTACCAGTTCCCGCTGACGGTGGAAGACGTGGTGCTCATGGGACGCTACGACCGGGTGGGGCTCGGCCGGCGCCCGGGCGCCGAGGACCGCGAGCGCGCCCGAGCCGCGCTCGCGCACGTCGGCATCGCCGATCTCGCCGGGCGGGCGCTGTCGGCGCTCTCCGGCGGCCAGAAGCAGCGCGCGCTGATCGCCCGCGCGCTCGTGGGCGAGCCCAATCTCCTGGTCCTCGACGAACCGACGAACGGCATGGACCTCGTGTCGACGACGCAGATCCTCGGGCTCGTCCGGGAGCTGCACGAGCGGGATGGGCTCACCGTGCTCATGGTGAGCCATGCGCTCAACGAGGTGGCCAACTACGTGGAGCGGATCGCGCTCGTGCTGGAGGGCGCGTTCCGCATCGGCGACGTGGACGAGATCATGACCGAGCGCACGCTGAGCGCGATGTACGGCATCCCGGTGGAGGTGGACTCCTTCGCCGGGCACCGGATCGTGCTCGCCCGGCGCGCGCCCGCGGAGGTCCGCAACGATGCTTGATGCCGTGCTCCTGTTTCGCGATGCGCTCTACGGCGCCCTCGTGATCGCGCTCGCCTGCTCGGCGCTGGGCGTGTGGGTGGTGCTGCGACGCATCGTGTTCGTGGGCGCCGCGCTGGCCGAGCTCTCCTCCGCCGGCATCGCCCTGGCGCTCTGGCTCGCGGGGATCGGCATCGCGCCGTCGGTCACGTCGCATCCGGTGGCGGTGTCGCTCCTCGTGACGCTCGCCGGCGCGCTCTTCTTCGGGCTGTCCGGCGCGCGGTCGCGCGTTCCCGCGGATGCCAACATCGGCGTCGTCTACGCGGTGGCCGCGGCGCTCGGCATCCTCCTCATCGCGAAGGCGCGGTCGGGCGAGGCGCACGACATCTTCCTGCAGGGGAACATCCTCGGGATCACGCGCGGCGACACGCTCGTGCTGCTCGCCGTGACCGTGCCGGTGCTCCTCGTCCACCTGGCGTTCTACAAGGAGTTCCTGTTCGTCTCCTTCGACCGCGAGACCGCCCGGACGCTCGGCTACCGCGTGACGCGATGGAACCTGGCGCTGTACTTCACGCTCGGTCTCGTGATCGCGTCGGCGATGCAGTTCGCTGGCGTCATGCTGGTGTTCAACTTCCTGGTGCTTCCCGCGGTCACGGGCTTGCTCCTGTCCCGGAGCATGGGCGGCATGTTCGCCTGGGCGATCGCGTCCGGCCTGGCGGCGGCCGTGATGGGCTTCTCACTCTCCGTCCCCTTCGATCTCCCCTCCGGGCCGGCGATCATCGCGGTGTCGGGGGCGTTCGTGCTGCTCGCGTGGGCCTGGCGGGCGCGCGGGCGGTGACGCCGGGGGCGCCGCGGGCAGGTCTCGCGGCGCCCCCGTCAATTGACGCCTTTCCCCGCCGCGACTAAGCTTCGTGCTTTGCCCCTCGATGAGCTACAATCGCGAAGACGCGCTCTCCTACCACGAACGGGGACGGCCGGGCAAGATCGCCGTCGTCCCGACCAAGCCGCTCACCAACCAGCGGGACCTCTCGCTCGCGTACTCGCCGGGGGTGGCCGAGCCCTGCCTCGCCATCCGCCAGCGCCCCGAGGATGCCTACCGCTACACGGCGAAGGGAAATCTCGTCGCCGTCGTGACCAACGGCACCGCGGTGCTCGGGCTCGGCAACATCGGCGCCCTCGCCGCGAAGCCGGTCATGGAGGGGAAGGCCAACCTCTTCAAGCAGTTCGCCGATCTCGACGTGTTCGACATCGAGGTCGGCTCCGAGGCGCCTGACGATGTGATCACCTTCTGCCGGCTGCTCGAGCCCACGGTGGGCGGGATCAACCTCGAGGACATCCGCGCTCCCGACTGCTTCTACATCGAGGAGACGCTCCGGCAGACGCTGAACATCCCGGTCTTCCACGACGACCAGCACGGCACGGCGATCATCTCCGGCGCCGCGCTCCTCAACGCGCTCGAGATCGTGGGGAAGGACATCCACGAGGTCCGCGTCGTCTTCTCCGGGGCCGGCGCGGCCGCCATCTCCACCGCCGAGCACTACGTGCGGCTCGGCGTCAGGCGCGAGCACATCATCATGTGCGACCGCACGGGCGTCATCTACGCCGGCCGCACGGATGACATGGATCCGTACAAGGCGCGCTTCGCGGTCGACACGCCGCTGCGCACGATCACCGAGGCGCTCGAGGGCGCCGACGTGTTCGTCGGGCTGTCGGTGGGGGGCGCGGTGACCGGCGCGATGATCGCCCGCATGGCGCCCCGCCCCATCATCTTCGCCCTCGCCAACCCGATCCCCGAGATCCTCCCCGACGCGGTGCGCGCCGTGCGCGACGACGCCATCATCGCCACCGGACGCAGCGACTACCCCAACCAGGTCAACAACGTCCTCGGCTTCCCCTTCATCTTCCGCGGGGCGCTCGACGTGCGGGCGACGCGGATCAACGAGGAGATGAAGATGGCCGCGACGCGGGCGCTCGCCGCGCTCGCGAAGGAGGACGTGCCGGACTCGGTGGCCAAGCTCTACGGGCTCTCGTCCGTCTCCTTCGGGCCGGAGTACCTCATTCCCTTCCCCTTCGATCCGCGGGTGCTCCTCTGGGTGGCACCCGCGGTCGCATGGGCCGCCGTCGCCACCGGCGTCGCCACGCAGTTCGTCGACCTGGACGACTACCGGCAGGCGCTCGAGGAGCGCCTGGGGCGCGCGCGCGGCGTCATGCGGGGGATCGTGTCGCGCGCGATCAACGACCCCAAGCGCGTCGTCTTCCCCGAAGGGGAGGAGCCGAAGATCATCCGCGCCGCGCGCATCCTCGCCGACGACGGCATCGCCTACCCCGTGCTGCTCGGGAACCCCGCCGTGATCACCGAGCAGGCCAACGCGATGGCGATCGGGCTGGACGAGATCGAGATCGTCGATCCGGCCGCGTGCGAGCAGCGCGACGCGTACGCCCGGTACCTGTGGGAGCGTCGGCAGCGCAAGGGGTTGAGCCTCGCCGAGGCGCACCAGTTACTATTCAACACGAACTATTTCGGCTCCGTGATGGTGGCGCTCGGGCACGCACACGCGCTCGTCTCCGGCGTGAACCTGCACTACCCCGAAACGATTCGTCCGGCACTCCAGGTCATCGGAGCGCACCCCAAGGCGGGGATCGTGAGCGGGATGCACATGCTGGTGTTCGAGCGCCACGTCGTGTTCCTGGGCGACACCACGGTGACCATCCAGCCGACCGCGGAGCAGCTCGCGCAGATCGCGTACGCGACGGCTCGCGTGGTGCGCACCTTCGGCATCGAGCCGCGGATCGCGATGCTGTCGTTCTCGAACTTCGGGTCGGTGCGCGCGCCGGAGACGGAGCGGGTGGCGCGTGCCGTGCAGTTGTTGCGGGAGCGCGACCCGTCGCTCGTCGTGGATGGCGAGATGCAGGCGGACACCGCCCTCGACGAGCACAAGCTGCACACGATGTATCCCTTCAGCGCGCTCGCCGAGCGCGCGAACGTGCTCATCTTCCCGAACTTGAGCGCGGGGAACATCGCCTACAAGTTGCTCGAGCATCTCGGCGGCGCGACGGCGATCGGTCCCATCCTGGTCGGGATGCGCCTTCCGGTGCACGTGCTGGAGGCGGGCGCCGACGTGCAGGACATCGTGAACATGGCGGCGGTGGCGGTGGTGGACGCGCAGGACAGGCGGTAGCCGCCGGCCCGGTCGGGGGGGCGCGCGGTGGGCGACGGGTCGCCGCCACCGACTCGAACACTCAAACAGGACATTGGTGCATGGCTACGCAGACGAAGCCGGCCGCCGAGACGGCGGAGCGGAGGGGCAAGACGGGACTGGAAGCGCTCGGACTGCACCCCACGGGGACGATCCACTGGAATCTCGTCGCGCCGGAGCTGATCCAGGCCGCCGTGGAGCGTCGCGAGGGGCAGCTCGCCGACATGGGGCCCTTCGTCGGCGTCACGACGCCACACACCGGTCGCTCGCCGAAGGACAAGTTCCTCGTCAAGGAGCCGAGCTCCGAGCAGGACATCTGGTGGGGTGAGGTGAACCGTCCCTTCGCGCCCGCCCAGTACGACGCGCTTCTCGCGGACGTGCAGCGCTACCTCGGCGAGCAGCCGGACCTGTTCGTGCAGGACCTGTGGGCCGGCGCCGATCCGAAGTACCGCCTCTCGGTGCGCTACGTCTCCCCCAGCGCCTGGCACATGGCGTTCGTGCGGAACATGTTCATCCGCCCCGAGCTCGCCGACCTGCCCACGTTCGTGCCCAACTTCAGCGTCCTCCACGCCCCGGAGTTCCAGGCGGATCCCGCCAGGCACGGCACGCGCACCGGTACGTTCATCGTGCTCAATCTCGCCAAGCGCCAGATCCTCATCGGCGGCACGCGCTACGCGGGCGAGCTCAAGAAGGCGATGTTCACCGTGATGAACTACCTCATGCCGAAGCAGGGCGTGCTCTCCATGCACTGCTCGGCGAACATCGGGGACAACGGCGACACCGCGCTCTTCTTCGGCCTCTCCGGCACCGGCAAGACGACGCTCTCCGCCGACCCCGAGCGCCACCTCATCGGCGACGACGAGCACGGCTGGAGCGAGGAGGGGGTGTTCAACTTCGAGGGCGGGTGCTACGCGAAGGCGATCAACCTCTCTCCCGAGGGGGAGCCCGACATCTACCGCACGACGCAGATGTTCGGCACCGTGCTCGAGAACGTGGTGCTCGACCCCAACTCGCGCCGCGTGAACTTCGAGGACTCCTCGCTCACCGAGAACACCCGCGTCTCGTACCCGCTGCACTACATCCGGAACCACGTGCCCGGCGGCCGCGGCGGGCACCCCCAGAACGTCGTCCTGCTCACCGCCGACGCGTTCGGCGTCCTCCCCCCGATCGCGAAGCTCACCCCCGAACAGGCGATGTATTACTTCCTGTCCGGCTACACCGCGAAGGTGGCGGGGACGGAACGCGGCGTCACCGAGCCGCAGGCGACGTTCAGCGCCTGCTTTGGCGCGGTCTTCCTGGTGTGGCCCCCCACCAAGTACGCCGAGATGTTCGGCGCGCTGATCGAGAAGCACGGGTCGCGCGTCTGGCTGGTGAACACCGGATGGACGGGAGGTCCCTACGGCGTGGGCCATCGCATGAAGCTCGCGTACACGCGCACCATGGTGCGCGCGGCGCTGAGCAAGGAGCTGGACGACGTGCCGACGTTCACCGACCCGGTGTTCGGGCTGGCCGTGCCGACTTCGGTGCCCAGCGTCCCCGCGGAGCTCATGAACCCGCGCGCCACCTGGGCCGACCCGGCCGCCTACGACGCCCAGGCGAGGAAGCTGGCCGAGATGTTCGCGAAGAACTTCGAGAGCTTCAGCGCGCACGTGAGCGACGCCGTACGGGCGGCGGGGCCGACGCGGTGAGGCCGCGGGGCGTGGGATGCGGGACGCGGGACGCGGGTGAGTACGGAATGCCACACGGGGCCGGCGAAGGCTGGCCCCGTGTCGCTCACTCCCCGTGCTCACGCGCCCCACGCCTCGCGCCCCGCGTCCCGCGCCGTTCCGCCACGCGCCCCGCGCACCGCATCCCGAATCTGCAGCCCTGACCCGTCACCGGCGATGGAGATCATCCGGGACCCGCTCTGGAACAACATCCGAGTCGATGAGCACGCGCTGGCGCTCATCGACTCGGCGGCGTTTCAGCGGCTGCGCTACGTCCGGCAGCTCGGATGGGCGTACCTGGTGTACCCCGGGGCGACGCACACGCGCTTCGAGCACGCGCTCGGCGCGTACCATCTCGCGCGCCGCACGCTGGGGCTGCTCGAGGAGCGCGGCGAGCTGGACGCCGTCACCGATGACGAATGCGCGGTGGTCCGGGCGGCCGCGCTCCTGCACGACGTGGGGCACTATCCCTTCTCGCACGCGCTCGAGGAGATCGGGGCGCTGCATCACGAGGAGGTGGCGCGCGAGCTGATCGCGACCGGCCGCGTGGCCGATGAGCTGCGCGCGCACGTCGCGCCCGACGCGCCCGAGCGCGTCGTGGCCCTCATCCGCGGCGAGAGCACGAGCCCGCTCCAGGGGCTCATCTCCGGCTCGCTGGATCTCGACAAGATCGAGTACCTGAAGCGCGACGCGCACATGTGCGGCGTCCCGTACGGGGAGATCGACGTCGACCGCCTGGTGAACTCCCTCACCCTCGTCGAGGACCCGCACACGCGCCGACTCTCCGTGGGGGTGCTGGAGAAGGGGCTCTCGGCGCTCGAGTCGCTCCTGTTCGCGAAGTACCAGATGTACCGGAACGTGTACTGGCACCACGCGGTGCGCAGCGCCACGGCGATGTACAAGCGCCTGGTGGACGACGCGCTGCGCGGCGGCGCGATCGGGACGCGCGAGCTGGCCTCGTTCACCGACGAGGGGCTCCTGCACCGGCTCGAGGAGCGCGGCCCCGCGCCGCTGCTCGCCGCGTTGCGGGGACGGCGCCTGTACAAGCGGGCCTTCGAGTGTCCCGCCGCCTCCCTCCCCGACGGGACGGGGGACTGGATCGCCGCCGACCGGGATCGGGCGCTCGCCGCGGAGGATGCGCTGGCCCTGGAGCTCGCGCTCGAGCCGGGAGAGCTCCTCCTCGACTTCCCCGCCAAGCCGCAGATGCTCGGCCTCGACATCCCGGTGCGCCGGCGCGACGGCACGGTGCGTCGGCTCACGGCGGAGGGGTGGCCGGGCGCGATCAACCTCCCTCGCCTCTCCGAGCAGCTCTACCGCTCCGCGCGCGTCCTCCGCGTCTTCGTCGCCCGCCCGGTGCGATTGAGCGAGGCGCGGGTCATGGCGGTCGTGAACGGGTAGCTCGGCGGATCAGGACCCGCCGGTCGGCTCCGAGCTCTTCTCCCGCCCCCGCGCCTCGGCGAGCTTGCGCGCGATGCCGCGGTAGAAGGCCGCGTCGTCGCGCCGGTTCTGGTCCTCGAGCGAGAGCGCGGCGAGCTCCAGCGCGTAGAGAATGTTGCCGAGATAGAGCTCGGCGACCGAGCCGACGGTCTCGTTGGGCATCTCAGCCTTCTCCGCGGGCGCCGCCGTCGCCCGCGGGAGGAGCGGGCGGATCGTTCACCTCGTGGACGCGCGCCACGATCGCGGTGATGTTGTCGAGCCCTCCACGACCGTTGGCCTCGGAGATGAGCGCGTCCACGATGCGCTGCGCCGTGGCGCGCGCCATGAGGAGCTGCTGCAGCCGGCGGTCGTCGACCATCCCCGTGAGCCCATCGCTCGCCACGAGGAAGGTATCGCCGCGATGCACGTCGCCGCTGTAGATGTCCGGCTCGACGTCCTGCCCGGCGCCCACGCAGCGCGTGATCACGTTGCTGTACGGGTGATACCGCGCCTGCTCCGGCGTGAGCACGCCGGCATCCACCTGCTCCTGCACGTACGAGTGGTCCTTGGTGAGCTGCCGGAGCTGCCCCTCGCGCAGCAGGTAGATGCGCGAATCGCCCACCTGCCCGATGAGATAGCGGCCGGCGCGGAGGATGAGGACGGACGCGGTGGTGCCCATCCCCTGCTTGTCGACCTCGGTGAGGGTGCGCTCGTAGATCGCGAGGTTCGCGCGCTTGAGCGACTGCTGGATGCGCTCGCCCGCGGCGCGTTCATCCGGGAGGTCGACGACCACGCGCAGCTCGTCGGCCAGGATGCGCACCGCCATCTCGCTGGCGACCTCGCCGGCGGCGTGGCCCCCCATGCCATCGGCGACGACGAACAGCCCGTGCTCCGGGTCCGAGAAGAAGCTGTCTTCGTTGCCAGACCGGATCATTCCGGTGTTGGTGCCCTGACCGACCTCGAGCTGCACTAGCTTCTCATGAGTAATAGGTAGGCGCCCGCCGCGACCGCCGCGAGCAGCAGGATCCACACGACCACCCGGCTCCCGCCCGAACGCGCCTCGTCCGAGCCGGGCGCTCCGCCCGACGCGGGCCTCGCCCCAGGCTCGCGTGCCGGCGGCGCCGGATGCTGCCGCTGGTCCACCGCCGTCGGTGCCGTCGACACGGCGCGCTGCTCCGGAGTGAGCGCCGCGATCGTTCGCGTCCGCCCCCCACCGGCCGCCTCCTCCGCCTCGTGCTCGGCACTCCGAAAGATGAACTTCACACCGCCGAATCGCACGGTCGGAGCGCCGATCAGTCGCTCCTCACCGGCAATTCGGCGGCCACCCACGTACGTGCCATTGGTGGACTCCATGTCCACCACGAACCACCCCGCCTCGCGACGCTGCAGCTTCGCGTGCGTGTCGGACACGCTCTCGTCCGCGATCACCACGTCGTTGTGCGCCCCGCGTCCCACGTGCGCGAGCGGGGTGCCCAGCTCGAACGTCTTCCCGTGCAGCACGCCGGTGCTCACCACCTCGAGCGTGGCGAGCACCGCGCGCGCCGGCGCGCCCTGCGCGGCAGCCGCCGCGTGTGGCGCCGCCGCGCGCGAGGGCGCCGCATCGGCGTAGAACCGGAACTCCTCCGTCGCCACGGTCACCACGTCGCCGCGTGACAGCACCGCCGGCGACATCACGCGCTCGCCGTTCACGAGCACGCCGTTCGTGCTCGTGTCCGTGAGAATGTAACCATCCACGCCAGAGGTGATGGTCGCGTGCCGCCGTGACACGGCGACCGCCGGCACCACCACGTCGCACGACGGATCACGTCCGATCACGAGCCCCTCATCGCCCACGTGGTACTCGCGCCCGTCCACGAGCGATACCAGGCGTCCGCCGGTCGCCGCCCCGCCCGCGCCGGCGACCGGCGCCGGTGCCGGTGCCGGCGAGCCGGCCTCAGGGATACGTACGGCCGGGAAGTGCTGCGTGTTTCCGCCCTTGCGATCGTCACCGAAGTAGAGCTCGTGACCGGCGATCTCGATCTTGTCCCCGTGGATGAGCGGAGTGGGCTCGGCGCCGAGCTGCACGCCGTTCACCCGCACCCCCCCGCCCCCGCCCCCGCCCCCGCCCCCTCCGCTCACCCCCGCCTTCCCGTTCCCCGGACCGAGCCGGATCACCGTGTTGCCGTCGAGAGAGACCACCAGGATGGCGGCAACGTCCGCCGTACCCGCGTCGGCGACCCGCACCAGCGCGGCGGCCGAGGCGCCCACGGCGTTCTCCCCCGCCACGAGCGGGTACTGCGCTCCATCGAGCTGGAGGTAGGGCATTGGTCGGTGGTGAGTCCGCGGGGTGACGCGGCGGAAGGACGACGTGGACGGCGCGATACCTGCGGGTGCCCTGGGACGAGCACGGCGACCGTCGAAGCTATCTCGCGCGGATGACGCAAGCAAGCGGCCGTGGCTGGCATTGGGGTTGCGTGACCGCGGGGGTGCAGGCGGCGCCGAGAGCGCCGGGATGGACCCTCGTCCAGCGGAGGCAGTATGGGGATCATCGCGTGGATCGTGCTCGGCTTGATCGCCGGTGCGATCGCCAAGGCCGTCATGCCGGGGAATGATCCCGGTGGCTTCATCGTCACCATCATCATCGGCATCATCGGTGCGTTCGTCGGCGGGTGGATCGGCAATCTGATCGTGGGCCGGGGCTTGAACGGCTTCAGCGTCTGGAGCATCGTTCTCGCGATCGTCGGCGCGATCATCCTGCTCTGGATCTACCGGCTGGCGGTGCGCAGGACGCCGTGAACGACACGGGGATGGGCTCGGGCGGGGAATTCATGAAGCGAGAGGGCGGCGCCGATGGCGCCGCCCTCTCGCTAACGGTGCCCACGCCGGCCTCCGCGGCGGCGCGCACGGCGTCCCACCCGTCGTCGGACACCGCGCCCGATCGCTGACACCGATGCGTCCACCACGACCGAAGCGCGACCACACTCCTCACCCTCTTCCCCTCACTCGGCGAGCATGATCATCCAGTGGATCGTCCTCGGCCTCGTCGCCGGCGCGCTGGCGAAGTTTCTCGTGCCGGGGCGCGATCCCAGCGGATGCATCATCACCGTGCTCCTCGGCGTGCTCGGAGCGGTGCTCGGCGGGTGGATCGGCTCCCTCTTCGGTTGGGGCCGCATCACCTCTCCCCGCCTCGATGCCCGCTCGATCGCGATCGCCACCTTCGGCGCGATCGTGCTGCTCGTCCTCGGCCGGATGGTGGCGCGACGGCGGTAATGGCGGGCGGGCGCGCCGCCTCGTCAGCCGGCGCGTCAGTATGTCAGTGCGCCCGGACCGGCGCGCGCGCGGCCAGCGGTTCCCGATTCCCCCTTCCCGATTCCCGAGCGTTTACGGTTCTTCTTCGGTCCGCCCGCCGCTAGATTTCACGTGATGAAGTCCCACATCGTCGTCCGCGGCGCCAGGCAGAACAACCTGAAGGGGATCGACCTCGAGATCCCGCGCCGCGCGTTCACGGTCATCACCGGTCCGTCGGGCTCGGGCAAGTCGTCCCTCGCCTTCGACACCATCTACGCCGAGGGGCAGCGGCGGTACGTGGAGTCGCTCTCCGCGTACGCGCGGCAGTTCCTCGAGCGCATGGAGAAGCCCCTCGTCGATCACATCGACGGGCTCTCTCCGGCGGTGGCGATCGAGCAGAAGAACCCCACCAAGACCTCGCGCTCCACGGTGGGGACGGCCACGGAGATCTACGACTTCCTCCGCCTTCTCTGGGCGCGCGTGGGGCACACGTTCTGTCCGGTGTGCGGGCGCGAGATGCGTCCGGACACCGTGCAGTCGGCGACCGATGCGGTGCTCGCGCTTCCCGAGGGGACGCGCTTCTCGGTGGCCTTCCCCCTCCGGCTCAGCGACACCGCCACGCACGACATGGTGCTCGAGTCGCTGCGCGCCCAGGGCTTCCTGCGCGTGAGCCTCGACGGCGAGGTGCGCCACCTCGACGAGCTGGCCGGCGGCGCGAGCGACGTGACGCGCGCGCGCGAGCTGCTCGTGATCGTCGACCGCCTCGCCGTCTCCGCCGACGCCGCCCGCCGGCTCGCCGACGCCATCGGCACCGCGTTCGCGGAGGGAGACGGCGAGTGCGTGGTGCTGGTGGCGCCGGAGGCGGGGCGCGGCGCTGACGCGGGGCGCGGCGCTGACGCGGGGCGCGGGGCGCGGGACGCGGGGCGCGTGATCATGGAACGCGCCGCCGACGCGGCGCCGTCCGCACTCACGCGTCCCGCGCCCCGCAACCCGCATCCCGCGTCGTTCGCGCCCCGCGCCCCGCACCCCGCGTCCCGGCTCCTCTTCACCGAGCGCTTCGAGTGCCCGCACGACGGCACGCGCGCGCCGACGCCCACGCCGCAGCTCTTCTCGTTCAACAGCCCGCGCGGCGCGTGCCCCACGTGCAACGGGTTCGGGGCGACGCTCGAGTACGACGAGGCGCTCATCGTCCCCTACCCCGAGCGCACGCTGCGCCAGGGCGCGATCGATCCGTGGACCAAGCCGCGCTACGAGAACAAGCGCCGCGCGCTCGCCGAGTTCGCGCGCCGAGCCGGGATCGACATGGACACGCCGTGGCGCGACCTCCCGGCGGCGCAGCGCGAGAAGCTCCTCCACGGCAAGCAGCGCGGCTACAAGGGGATCTTCCCCTTTCTCCGCGACCTCGAGGAGAAGCGCTACAAGCAGTACATCCGCGTCTTCCTCCGGCAGTACCAGACGGCGCGCACCTGCCCGACCTGCGCCGGCACCAAGCTGCAGCCGGAGGCGCTCGGCGTGCGCGTGGGCGGGAAGCACATCGCCGAGGCGAGCGAGATGCCGGTGGAAGAGCTGGCGCCGTGGCTCGACGCGCTCCCGCTCTCCGAGTTCGAGTCGCGCGTGGCCGAGAACATCCTCAAGGAGGCGCGCGCCCGCACGCGCTTCCTCGTCGACGTCGGCCTGGGCTACCTCTCGCTCAACCGCGCCACGCGCACGCTCTCCGGTGGGGAGGCGCAGCGCATCGGGCTGGCGAACTCGCTCGGCTCCCACCTCGTGGACACGCTGTACGTGCTGGACGAGCCGAGCATCGGGCTCCATCCGCGCGACGTGAGCCGCCTCCTCGCGCTCCTGCACCGCCTGCGCGAGGGGGGCAACACCGTGCTCGTGGTGGAGCACGACCTGGAGGCGATCCGCGCGGCCGACTACATGGTGGAGCTGGGACCGGCGAGCGGCGAGCACGGCGGCCAGCTCGTGTTCGCCGGTCCCGTGTCCGAGGCGGCTGGCAGCCCGCTCACCGGAGCGTACCTCACCGGCGCCAAGATGATCCCACTCCCCGAGGAGCGGCGCGCGCTCGGGCCGCGCTGGATCACCCTCACCGGCGCGCGGGAGCACAACCTTCGCGGCGCGGACGTGAAGATTCCCCTCGGCGCGCTCACCGTGGTGACCGGCGTCTCCGGATCGGGGAAGAGCACGCTCGTGCACGACGTGTTGTACCGCGCGCTGGAGACGCGGCTGCACGGGGAGCACACGGCCAAGCAGCACCTGGGGGAGCGCGTCGGCGAGTTCGACGCGATCACCGGCTGGGAGCCGCTGGAGGACGTGGTGCTGATCGACCAGAGCCCCATCGGCAAGACGCCCAGGTCGAACCCCGTCACGTACGTGAAGGCGTTCGACGAGATCCGCCGGATCTTCGCCGACCAGCCGCTCGCGCGGAAGCGGCGCTACACCGCGGGGACGTTCAGCTTCAACATGCCGGGCGGGCGGTGCGAGACGTGCGAGGGCGCGGGGCAGCTCGAGATCGAGATGGTGTTCATGGCCGACGTGTACGTCCCCTGCGACGACTGCGGCGGGCGGCGGTTCAAGCCCGAGGTGCTCGAGGTGAAGGTGAACGGGAAGAGCATCCACGACGTGCTGAACCTGACCATCGACGAAGCGATCCGGTTCTTCCCGAAGGAGGAGAAGCTCGGCCAGGCGCTCTGGCACCTGCAGCAGGTGGGACTCGGCTACCTGCGGCTCGGCCAGCCCGCGCCCACCCTCTCTGGCGGGGAGGCGCAGCGCATCAAGGTGGCGCGCGAGCTGGCCAACGCGAGCAAGAAGCGCGGCCGGAAGCTGTACGTGATGGACGAGCCCACCACGGGGCTTCACCTGGATGACATCCGGAAGCTCGTCCGCGTGCTCGAGCGGTTGGTGGACCACGGACACACGCTGGTGGTGATCGAGCACAATCTCGACATCATCAAGCTCGCGGACTGGGTGGTGGATCTCGGACCGGAAGCCGGTGTGCGCGGTGGAGAGGTGGTCGCGATGGGGCGGCCGGAGGAGGTCGCGCTGGTGCCGGGATCGCACACGGGGCGGTGGCTGCGCGGGGTGCTGGCCCCAGACGCCGATCGCGGCGGCGCGCCGCGCCTCGGGGGCGATGGGAACGCCGAGGCGGCGAAGACGCCGGCGCGTCCCGTGGCGCGCGTGGCGGAGCGCTCGTAGCGGAGCGCTCGTAGCGGAGCGCTCCTCGCGGCAAAGGACCATCGCGGGACGAGCGACCAGACGTCCGTTGCTTGACACCGCCGTCAGGTCCGGCTAGCTTTTGAAGCTAGCCTCGAACCATCCGGCCATAGCTCGGAGCGACGACCCGCCCCCCCAAGCGGATCGTCGACGAATCGCCGCGCGAGCCGGGTACAACTCGAAACGCCACGGTGTTAGAGTAGAGGTCACGCCCGCCCGAGGGCGAACGATCGCCAGTAGCTCAGTCGGTAGAGCAGCGGACTGTTAATCCGCGGGTCGCAGGTTCGAGTCCTGCCTGGCGAGTGTGCGAGAGGCCAGCGCGTCGTGCGCTGGCCTCTCGTCGTTCGTATCCTGCGCCTTCGAGCCCCCGCCCTCCCCTCGTCTGGCACCCATATGATTTTCACCACTTGGGCGGTGCGCCCCCACCCGCGGTCCGCGCCTTGCAGTCCGGATGGGTACGGCCCCTGCCAGGGAGCGAGGCGGCCGTAGGAGGGACGACAATGAGGACGAGCTGGATGGTCGCGGTCGTCGGCGCTTGCTTGATCGCGCCGGGAGTGGCATCGGCACAGTACACGAAGCCGAAACCGCAGCCGAGCCCGCAAGCCGCGACGGACACTGGACGCACGGCCAAGGACACCGGACGCAGCGCTCGCGACACGGTCAGCGCCGCCGGCGGCGAGGTGGCGCCGAGCGCGAACGTACCGCAGGCGGCCCTCAGCGCACAGAACGACCCCAAGCTGATCGGGTCGCCGGCATGGTGGAGCACGCACGCCACCGCGGACGGCAAGCCGAAGCAGGGCCGGCCGTGAACCTCGCGGCCCGTCAGCGGGATCCGGAGGGCGGGAGCACCATGGGTGCTCCCGCCCTCTTCGTCTTCTCCAGCCGGCCGCTCAGCGGCAGGTGCTCCCGGCGAGCGCGACACCCACGCGCCGCCCCGCCGCGGGCCCGACCGACAGCTGCAGCTTCACGCCGCGCCAGTGCTCGCTCGTGTGCAGGCTCCCGATGACGCCCCCCACCACGGCGCCGGCGATGGCGCCCAGCGCGCCCGCGATGGCGGCCTGCCCCCCCGGCCCGAAGTCCGCCACGCTGCATCCGAACGCGCCCTCGTCGCATTCCGGCCTCCGGTAGGTCACCGCGCCGATGACCGCGCCGGTGATCCCGCCGGCGACCGCGCCCACGCCGACGCCGCGCCACGTGTCACGCTTCCACCCCTGGCTCACCTCCAGCCGCTGCAGCTCGACCAGGAGGATCGCGAGCGTGTCGCGCGGCGGCTGCTCGGGCACGATGGCCATGCTCTCCGTGCTCACGGAGGCGACCGTCGCCACCTGCCGCCTGACGAATGGCGAGGTGACCCGCACCCGCGTGCCCGGGCCGACCGACGCGGGGAGCTGTCCGACGCCGGACACGGGCGCGACGAGGAGCATGAGAGTCGTGAGATATCGCATCCGGGGGCACATCGAGCCCTCCTCGTGAACGGCGCTCCGGATCGTGCTCCATGATTCGCGCTCCCCCTCGCTCGCGCAACCTGCCGCGCGCAACGCTCGCCGTGTCCCGCCGCCCCGCCGAGTCCGCCCCGCGCACGGGGGCGGCGCGCCCTGGACGCGGCTCTCGTCCGCCCGTACGGTTGTGATCGCGCCCTTCCCGGAGGAAAGCCATGCCGCGACTCGTGCTGCGCGTGCAGGGCGCCTACTACCTCGTGACGGGTCTCTGGCCGCTCGTGAGCCTGCGCACCTTCGAATGGGTCACCGGGCCGAAGGTCGACGACTGGCTCGTGATCATGGTGGGGCTCCTCGCCGCCGTGATCGGGCTCGTGCTCCTCGTCGCCACGCGGCGGCCGCGCCCGCCCGGCGAGGCGATCCTCTTGGGCCTGGGCTCCGCGCTGAGCTTCGCGGCGGTCGACACCTGGTTCGCCCTCGCGGGCCGCATCCGTCCCATCTACCTGGCCGACGCCGTCGTGGAGCTGCTCCTGGTGGGAGCGCTCGTGGTCGGCCTGGCGCGCTCGCCAGGCGACGCCTGACGACCATCGTGAGGCGCTCCCGCGCGCCGGGGGCTCGCGCATCCGTGTACCGTGCTGTACCGTAGCTCCTACCCCGCATGACGACCCTCCATCCGGAGCCTCGATGCGACTGCTGCGGAAGCACTGGCTGATTGCCCTGGCGACGCTCCTCCTCCTCGTCGTCCCCTCCGCGTGGCTTCTCGCCCGCGAGGGAGGGGACGCCGATGCCGCCCTCGTCGCGCGCGTCAGGCGCGGCACCTTTCGCGTGGTGGTCACCACGTCGGGCGAGCTGCGGGCGCGCAAGTTCGTGAAGATCAGCGCTCCGGCCAACGCCACCCAGGTCGACGTCTACCAGATGAAGATCTCCTCCCTCGTCCCGGAGGGAACGCGCGTGAAGGAGGGGGACGTCGTGGCGCAGCTCGATCGGTCGGTCATCGCCGCCAAGTTCGCCGAGGTGAAGCTCGCGCTGCAGAAAGCGCAGGCGCAGTACGAGCAGGCGATGCTCGACTCCACCCTGCAGCTCTCCAAGGCGCGCGAGGACATCCGCACGATGGCGCTCGGCCTCGAGGAGAAGAAGCTGGCCAAGGAGCAGGCGGTCTACGAGGCGCCCACCATCCAGCGCCAGGCGGAGATCGACTTCGAGAAGGCCACCCGCGCGCTCGCGCAGGCGAAGGCGGATTACCGGACCAAGACGGAGCAGGCCAGGGCCAAGATGCGCGAGGTCGGCGCGGACCTCGACCGCCAGAAGAACAGGCTCGAGATCGCGAAGGAGGTGATGGACGGCTTCACCATCCGCGCGCCGGCGCCGGGGATGGTGATCTACGTGAAAGAGTGGAACGGGAAGAAGCGAACCGCCGGCTCCCAGGTGTCGGCGTGGGACGCCAGCGTCGCCACGCTCCCCGATCTCGGGCAGATGGAGTCCGTCACCTACGTGAACGAGATCGACGTGCGCAAGATCGCCGCCGGGCAGCCCGTCGCCATCACGCTCGACGCCGACCCCTCGAAGAAGCTCCGGGGCGCCGTCGCGAGCGTCGCCAACATGGGGGAGCAGCGCCCGAACCAGGATGCGAAGGTGTTCGAGGTGACGGTGTCGATCGAGCAGCCGGACACCACGCTCCTCCCGGGGATGACGACGGCCAACGCGATCGAGACGGCGAGCATCGCGAACGCGCTGTACGTGCCCATCGACGCGGTGTACTCCGCGGACGGCGTTCCCTTCGTGTACCGGCGCGCCGGGTCGCGCGTGGTGCGGCAGGAGGTCGCGACGGGCGCCATGAACGACGACGAGGTGGTGATCGCCCGCGGGCTCGACGAGGGCGACACCGTCCTCCTCTCCCCGCCGCCCGACGCGGAGCGGATCCCCCTCGTCCGCCTGCGGTGACGCCGTGCCCACAACACGCGAACGCCTCGCGCGGCTCCGCGGCGAGGTCATCGGGCACGTCCTGTTCAGCGCCCGCACCGCGCTCGACGCGGTGGCGCACAACAAGCTGCGCGCCTTTCTCACCTCGCTCGGCATCCTGTTCGGCGTGGCATCGGTGATCGCCATGCTCGCCATCGGCAACGGCGCCGAGCAGGAGATCCTCGAGCAGATGCGCCTCCTCGGCGCCAACAACGTGGTCGTGACGCCGGTGGTGGAGCAGCAGGAGGGAAAAGCATCCGACGACGAGAGGCAGCCCAAGCGCTTCTCGCCGGGGCTCACCTACCGCGACGCGGAGGCGATCCGCCGCGTGATCCCCCGGGTCGAGGCGACGAGCGCGGAGATCGTGCTCGAGACGGTGATCACGCGCGAGGGGCACCGGCGGTCCGGGAAGCTGGTCGGGGTGGACACCACCTACTTCCGGATCAACAACGTGGCCCTCGCCGCCGGCTCGCCGTTCACCGCGCGACAGGTGGCGATGGGGCGCCCCGTGGCGATCATCGGCTACGGCGTGCGGCAGCGGTTCTTCACCACCGAGGATCCGATCGGCAAGCGGATCAAGGTCGGGCCCAACTGGCTCACCGTGGTCGGCGTGCTCGCCGACCGCCACGTGAGCGTCGAGACGGCGCAGCGCCTCGGGATCCGCGACGCCAACATGGACGTGTACATCCCCGTGCACACCATGCTCCTGCGCTACCGCAACCGCGCCGAGGTGACCCAGCAGGACATCGAGCTCGCCTCGCGGATGCCCGGGCTCCCCGCCACCGACGACAGCGCGGAGACCCCCGAGGAGCGCTCGGAGCGGACGAACCGCAACCAGATCGACCGGATCGTCGTCCGCGTGAGCGACGCGCGGTACGTGCCCAAGGTGGCCGACGTCGTGCGACGCATGCTCACGCGCCGTCACAACACCGTCGTGGACTTCGAGGTCACGGTGCCCGAGCTGCTGCTCCAGCAGCAGCGGCGGACGAAGACGATCTTCAACGTCGTCCTCGGGTCGATCGCCTCCATCTCGCTCATCGTGGGCGGGATCGGCATCATGAACATCATGCTCGCGTCGGTGCTCGAGCGCATCCGCGAGATCGGCGTGCGCCGCGCCACCGGCGCCACCCGCAAGGACATCCTCTTCCAGTTCCTCGCCGAGGCGGTGCTCATCAGTGTCTCCGGCGGCGTGGCCGGGATCGTCGTCGGCGCGGGGTTGAGCGCGGCGATCGAGCACGCCGCGGGCATCCGGACCATCGTCTCCTCCCTCTCCGTGTTCGTCGCCTTCGGTGTGTCGCTCACCGTGGGCATCGTGTTCGGGATCGTGCCGGCGTGGCGCGCCGCGCGGCAGGACCCGGTCGTCTGCCTCCGCTACGAGTGACCCGCATGCCGCCGACCCGCCCGCGCGCGCTCCGACTCGCCCTCGCCCTGTTCATCCCCGCGGCCGTCGCCGCGCCCCCCCTCCGCGCGCAGCAGCCGCTCACCCTGGGGGACGCCGTCACCATGGCGGAGAGCCAGGGGCTGGCCGCGCACGCCGCGGAGCGCGCGCGCGAGGCCGCGAGGCAGCGCGACCGCGCGTTCGGCGCGCGTCTCCTCCCCAGGCTCGTGATGGCGGGTACGCTCCCGTCGTTCAGCCGGTCGATCTCGCCGGTGGTGCAGCCCGACGGCACCACCCTCTTCACCCCGCTCCGGCGCACCGACGCCAAGCTGAGTCTGGGCGTCGAGCAGCCGATCCCGCTCACCGGCGGGAGCCTGTCGATCACCTCGTCGCTCGACCGGCTGCAGATCACCGGCGCGGAGGAGGTGCGCACCTGGACGTCCACGCCGATCGCCATCACCCTGCGCCAGGATCTCTTCCGCCCCAACGCGCTGCGCTGGGACGCCCGGGAGCAGGATGCGACGCTGGACGTGGCCGAGCGCCAGTACCTGGAGGCGCGCGAGGACGTCGCCATTCGCACCACCGAGGCGTTCTTCGACCTGTACGCCGCGCGCACGGCGCTGGACAACGCCTCGAAGAACGTGGCCATCAACGACACGCTCTACCGGCTCAACACGGGCCGGTACCAGGTGGGGAAGATCGGCGAGAACGACCTGCTCCAGAGCGAGCTCGCGCTCCTGCGCGCGCGCACGTCGCTCGACGGCGCGAGACTCGAGTACGACCGCACGCTCGCCGCGCTCCGCCTGGCGCTCGGCCTCCCGGTCGGGGCGCCGCTCGAGATCGTCGCGCCATCCGCCGTTCCCGATGTCGCCGTGGACACCGCCGTGGCGGTCGCCGAGGCGCTGCGCAACCAGTCGCAGCCGGCGAGTCTCGAGTTGCAGCGCATCCAGGCGCGGCGGCACGTGAGCGAGGCGAAGCTGAACGACGGCTTCGGCGCGAGCGTGGAGGCGAGCGTCGGGTTCGATTCGCCCGCCGCCCCGGTCGTGGGCGATGCCTACCAGAACCTGCTGCAGTCGCAGCGATTCTCGCTGGGGGTGGAGCTCCCGATCCTGCAGTGGGGCGCGCGCTCGGCGGACACCCAGGCCGCCGAGGCGGAGCTCGACCGCGTGACCACCACCGCGCGCCTCGCCCGCGAGGAGGTGGCGCAGCAGGCGCACTTCGCCGCGCTCCAGCTCGCGCAGGCGCGGCGCACCCTCCTCCTCTCGGCGAAGGCGGACACCGTGGCCACGAAGCGCTTCGACGTCGCCTACAATCGATACGTGATCGGCAAGATCGGGATCGACAACCTGTACATCGCGCAGAGCGAGAAGGACCAGGCGCTGCAGCAGTACGTGCAGGCGCTCCGCGGCTACTGGACGTCGTACTACCGGCTGCGGCGGGTGACGCTCTACGACTTCGAGGCGGGGCGGCGCATCCGTCGCCCCTGAGCACGCGCGCCGGCCCCCGATGCCGGCACCCGATGCCGGCACCCGATGCCGGCACCCGATGCCGGCACCCGATGCCGGCCCCCCCGCGCGGCGGGCCCATCGGTGGCCGCGCGACCCGCACCGCCGCCGGGGCGAGCTTGACGCCTCCGGCGGCGCCCTCATATATGAGCTCTCGTGTATGAGGCCGTTCCGAGGCCGTCGCCGCGCACATGCCGGTCGACCTCCGGCACGCGCGACGATCAGCCCACACGCCCGCGACGTCTTCCCCCTGCCCGGAGGCGTTATGCGACGGTTCGTCGGCTCGATCGCTGGTGCCGCACTGCTGCTCCTCCCCAGCCTGCTCGCCGCGCAGGATGGCGCGATCCGCGGGCAGATCACGGACAGCGCGGGTGCCCCCGTCCCCAACGTGGCGGTGATCGTCGAGGGAACCGGCCTGCGCGCGGGGAGCGACGACGCGGGCCGCTATCTCGTGACCCGCGTGCCACCGGGCTCCTACATCGTTCGCGTCCGGCGCCTCGGCTACGCCGCTCCCTCGGCGCGCGTGACGGTGCGCGGCGGGGAGGAGGCGCGGCAGGATTTCCGGCTCGCGCAGGTCGCCGCCGCGCTGTCCGCCGTCGAGGTCGTCATCGGCTCGCGCGCGGCGCACACGGCGGCCAACGAGCTCGCCGTGCCGGTGGACGTCTTCCCCATGGAGCAGATCCGGCAACAGGGGACGACGGAGACGGCGCAGATCCTCTCGCAGCTCTCCCCATCGGTGAACTTCCAGCGTCAGAGCGTCTCCGATGCCACGGAGATCGTGCGCCCGTTCACGATGCGCGGGCTGAGCCCGGACCACACGCTCGTGCTGGTCGACGGCAAGCGGCTCCATCGCACCGCGCTCGTCCACTACTACGGCGCCGGCATGGGCGCGGGCTCGAGCGGCGTCGACCTGAACATGCTCCCGGCGAGCATGATCGAGCGGCTCGAGGTGCTGCGGGATGGCGCCGCATCGCAGTACGGATCGGACGCGATCGCCGGCGTGGTGAACGTCGTGCCGCGCGCCGGCGGATTCTCGCCCACGATCTCGGTGGAGGGAGGGAGCTACGTCACGACCGGCGCGCCGAACGCCGGGACGACGACGGACGGCGGCACGGTGGACGTGAACGGCGCGTGGGGACTCCGCGCGGGGCGCGGATCGGTCGCGCTGTTCGCCGAGTACCGCGACCGGAATCCGACCAACCGCGCCGGGGCCGATCCGGAGGACCAGCTCGCGGTGGGCGACCACGACAGCGTGGACGTGCGCGGCGAGGTCGTGCGGAAGAACAACGCCATCCCGATGCCCAACTACCACTGGGGGGACGGCGCGTCCAACGACCTCATGACGTTCATGAACGCGGCGCTTCCGCTGGGCGCCTCCGGGAACGCGGCGCTCTACGCCTTCGGCGGCTACAGCCACCGCCGCGGGACGGGCTTCGGCTACTACCGGCAGGCGATCAGCAGCCGCAACTGGACGGAGATCTACCCCACCGGCTTTCTTCCCGAGTTCCACCCGACCGTGAAGGATGCGACCGCGGCGGCCGGCATCCGCGGCATCCTCGGCCCGTGGACGTACGACGTGGGCGGGAGCTGGGGGTACAACCGGTTCGAGTACGACCTGGAGCACACCCTCAACACCTCGCTCGGCCCCTGCCTCGACGCGCCGTGCGCGCCCGGCGCCGACGGCGTGCTCGGTACGGCGGACGATCCGGGGATCCCCAACAAGACGAAGTTCGATGCGGGAGCGCTCCAGCTCCGGGAGGCGATCGCCACCACCGACGTGCGGCGCGAGGTGGACGTGGGGCTCGCCTCGCCGCTCAGTATCGCGATCGGCGCCGCCTACCGGCGCGAGAACTATCAGATCGTGGCGGGCGAGCCCGCCTCGTACATCCAGGGCTTCCACCCCGACCGCAACGGCGACATCGCCCCGGCCGGATCGCAGGTGTTCCCCGGTCTGCGCCCGCAGGACGCCGCGGATGCGTCGCGCGACAACGTGGCCGGCTACCTCGAGCTCGAGAGCAGCGTGGTGCCGAAGGTGCTGGCGAGCGTGGCCGGGCGGTTCGAGCACTACAGCGACTTCGGCTCCAGGGTCACCGGCAAGCTCGCGCTTCGCTACCAGCCGACCACGCGGTGGACGCTGCGCGGCGCGGTGAGCACGGGCTTCCGCGCGCCGTCGCTCAACCAGACGTACTACTCCCAGATCGCGACCAACTTCGCCGCCGACTCCACCGGCAAGGCGGTGCCCTTCGACATCGGCATCTTCCCCGTGCACTCGGCCGAGGCGAGGGCGCTTGGCGCCCGGCCGCTCGAGCCCGAGCGCTCGGTGAACGTGAGCACCGGCTTCGCCTTCACGCCCATCCCCGCGCTCACCTTCACCGCCGACTACTACTGGATCGCGCTCGACGACCGGATCATGCTCACCACGTCGTTCGGCACGGACAGCGTGAAGCAGATCCTGCGCGCGATCGGCTCGCGCGCGGAGGCGGCGCAGTACATGACCAACGGGCTGGACACGCGCACCCAGGGCGTGGACGTGACCGGCGACTACGCGTTCGCGCTGGGCGCAGGGAGCCTGAGCCTCGCCGCGACGTTCAACTGGACGGAGAACCGCATCGCCCGCCTTCGCGCGATCCCGGCCGAGCTGGAGGGAACGGGGGTGACCGCGCTCTTCGACCCGTACTACGAGGGAGGGCTGAACGCCATCACGAAGGAGCGCCCCCGGTGGCGCACCACGGTCACCGCCCTGTACGACCTGCGCGCGTGGAGCTTCCTCGCGCGCGCCGCGTCGTTCGGCGAGTACACCTCGTCGCTCTACGGTTACACGCAGGAGTCCGCCCAGCGGTACGGATCGCAGACGATCTTCGACGCCGAGGTGGGCTACGCGTTCCGGCGCGCGAGGGTGTCGCTCGGCGCGCGCAACCTGTTCGACACGTACCCCGGCTTCATGAAGCCGGACAACAGCTTCTTCATCTTCCCGTATCCCTCGGCATCGCCGTACGGCTTCAACGGCCGGTACCTGTACACGCGCGTGGATCTCACCGCGACGCGCTGACGGCGGGATGGCGCGGGAGGTGCCGCGGCGAGCACCTCCCCGCGCCTGGCGCGATGGGCCGCCGGCGCGCATCATCAGGCGACACATCCAGCGGCCCGATGCCAAGAGACCGGATCACGCGACTACGGGAGCTGTGCCTCGCGCTCCCCGAGGCACACGAAGTGGAAGCGTGGGGAACCCCCACCTTTCGCGTGCGCAACAAGATCTTCGCCATGTACGCCAGCGACCTCCACGGCGACGGCCGCGTCGCGGTGTGGTGCAAGGCCACGCCCGCCGATCAGGACCTGCTGGTGCACGCGTTCCCCGAGCGCTTCTTCGTTCCGCCGTACGTGGGGCCGCGCGGCTGGTTGGGGGTGCGGCTCGACCGGTCGGTGCGCTGGACCATGGTGCGCGACCTGGTCACCGAAGCGTACCGCATGACCGCGCCGAAGCGGCTGCTGGCGCGACTGGACGGAGATGGCGCGTGAGGATGGCTCTCGCGTGCGACGCCGCGGTTCACTGGATCGAGCGGCGGTGACGATCCAGTCGCCGCGACGCGCGGGGCGTCTCGCCCTCGGCGCCGTGCTCCTCTGCGTCGCCGGCGCGTGCGCCTCGCGCGCGCCGCGCGATGGCGTCGAGATCACCTTCTCCGGCAGCGCGCTCGGGGCCGAGGGCGCGCTCCTCGCGAAGCAGATCGCGCGCTTCGAGCGGATTCACCCGGGCATCCGCGTGCGCGTGCAGCCCACGCCCGATGATGCCACGCAGCGCCACCAGCTGTTCGTGCAGTGGCTGAACGCGCACGCCGACGACCCCGACGTGCTGCAGCTCGACGTGATCTGGACCGCGGAGTTCGCCGCCGCGGGGTGGATCCGCCCGCTCGTCGCGTACCATCCCGTCACGCGTGACTTCTTCCCGGCGACCATCGAGGCGAACAGCTGGAACGACACGCTGTACGCGATCCCGTGGTACGCGGACGTGGGGATGCTCTACTTTCGCAGCGACCTCCTGCCGCGCGCGCCGCGCTCGATGGACGAGCTGATGGCGGTCACCGAGCCGGCTCGGCGCGAGCGCGGCGGACCATCCTACGGGATCGTGTGGCAGGGGGCGCGCTACGAGGGGCTGGTGACCGTCTTCCTCGAGTACCTCGGCGGCTTCGGCGGGCGGATCGTCGACGATGACGGGCGCGTGGTGGTGGACTCGCCCGCCGGAGTGCGGGCGCTCTCCGTCATGGCCGAGCAGCTCCGCTCGGGGCGCGCCCCCCGGGAGATGGTGACGTGGCACGAGGAGGAGGCGCGCTTCGCGTTCCAGAACGGCGACGCGATCCTCATGCGCAACTGGCCGTACGCGTATCCGCTGCTCGCCGACTCCGCGCGATCCCGCGTGGCGGGGCGGGTCGGGGTGGCGGTGATGCCGGCCGCGCCGGGGGGCTCTCCCACCGCCGCGCTCGGCGGCTCGGAGCTCGCGATCAACGCGCGCAGCGACGCCCCCGACTCGGCGTGGGCGCTCGTCGCCTACCTCACCGCGCCCGCGCAGATGCTGGAGCGCGCCACCGTCGGCGGCTACTTCCCCACCCGGCCGGCGCTCTTCGACGACCCGCGCCTCCGCGCGGCGCTGTCCATTCCCGCGGACACGGCGCGCTCGATCGTCGCCCACTCGCGCCCCCGCCCCGTCACGCCGATCTACTCGCAGCTCTCCGACCTGCTGCAGATCCGGCTGCACCGCGCCCTCACCGGTCAGGCCGCGCCGGCGGCGGCGCTCCACGACGCGGCGCGCGCGATGAACGCGCTCATCGACCGCACGCGGCTTCGCGACCGCATGGCGCGGAGGCGAGCCCGGTGAGCGCCGAACGCGACGAGCGCCGCCTCGGCTGGCTGCTCGTGTCACCGGCGCTCGGCGCCGTGGCACTCGTGGCCATCTTCCCGCTCGGGTGGACGCTCTGGGAGTCGCTGCACCAGCACGACCTGCGCATGCCGTGGCTCGGCCGCCCGTTCGTCGGGCTCGCGAACTACGGCGCGATCGCCGGCGACGCGCGCTTCTGGAGCGCCCTCGCGCACACCGCGCTGTTCACCATCGTCACCGTGTGCGCCGAGCTGGCGCTCGGCCTCGCCGCGGCGCTCGCCATGCAGCGCGCGGCGCGCGGGCGTGGCGCGCTGCGCGCCGCGCTCCTCCTTCCGTGGGCGATCCCCACCGTCGTGGCGGGGCTCGTGTGGCGCTTCATGTTCGAGGGGCGCGCCGCGATCGCCAACGCGCTGCTCATCGAGACCGGGATCACCGACCACTCGATCGCCTGGCTCGCGGGGGCGGTGACGGCGTGGGTGCCCGTGCTCCTCTCCGACATCTGGAAGACCACGCCGTTCGTCGCCCTCCTCCTGCTCGCCGGGCTGCAGGGGATCGATCCCGCGCTCTACGACGCCGCCGCGGTGGATGGCGCGGGGGCGTGGCGCCGGCTCCGGCTGATCACCATCCCGCTCCTCCGCCCGGCGATTCTCGTGGCGCTCATCTTCCGCACGCTCGACGCGTTCCGCGTGTTCGACCTGGTGTACGTGCTCACCGGCGGAGGACCGGGCACCGCCACGGAGCCGATCGCGCTCTACACGTTCGACACGCTGCTCCAGAACCTCGAGTTCGGCTACGGCGCGGCGCTCTCGGTGGTGGTGTTCGCGATCACCTTCGGGCTCGCCCTGCTCTACATGCGCGCGCTCGGCGAGGGGCGGGAGGGGGTGCGCTCGTGACACCGCGCGCGGAACGCACCTCCGGCCCCTGGCTCGCGCGGCTCGCCACGTTCGCCCTCGCGCTGTTCGCGCTCGTGCCGCTGGGCGTGGCGCTCCTCGCCTCGCTCCGCCCCGAGGCCGCGCTGTTCGCCGGGCGGTCGCTCTGGTCGGGCGCGCCGATCCTCGACCACTACCGCGCCCTGTTCACCGACCGCGAGTTCCTCGTACCGATCCGGAACTCGCTCGTCGTCGCCGGCGCCACCACCGCGCTCTGCGTGGCGGTGGGCTCGGCGGCGGCGTACGCGCTCACCCGTCTCGAGTTCCCTGGCAAGCGCGCGGTGCTCGGCTTCGTGCTCGCCGTCACGATGTTCCCCCAGATCTCGATCGTGAGTCCGCTGTACCTCCTCCTCCGCGCGCTCGGGCTCATCGACACGTACCCCGGGCTCGTGCTCCCGTATCTCACCTTCGCCATGCCGCTCGCCGTGTGGCTGCTCGCGAGCTTCTTCCGGCAGCTGCCTCGCGAGCTCGAGGAGGCGGCGCTGGTGGACGGCGCCACGCGGTGGCAGACCTTCTCGCGCATCCTCCTCCCGCTCGCCGCGCCGGGGATCGCGACCACGGCGATCCTCACCTTCATCTACTGCTGGAACGAGTTCCTCTTCGCCCTCTCCTTCACGCTGGGGCCCGAGCGGCAGACGGTGCCGGTGGCGATCGCGCTCTTCCGGGGGCAGTACCAGGTGCCCTGGGGGGAGATCCTCGCGGGCGCGGTGGTCGCCACGCTCCCCGTGGCCGCGGTGGTGCTGATCTTCCAGCGGCGGATCGTGCAGGGGCTCACCTCGGGGGCGGTGAAGGGGTGACGCCTCGCGGGCGCCCGCGCCCACGAGGGGCGCCGCCCGCGCGGTGATCTTGCGTTTCCGGTGGAAACAAATAGTGTTTGTGCCTCCTGGCGCGCGACGTCGCGCGCCGTCGTGCGCCGTCGCGCCCCACTTTCCGCCCCGTCCATGTCACCCCGCTCCATCCGGGACCGAGCCGGCCGCCGCGCCGGCGCCCGGCTCGCCGCCATCGCCCTCGCCGCGGGTACCCTCTCGTGCGGCTCCGCCACCGAGCCGCGCGGCGTCGAGGCCAAGACGATCGTCGTCACGCCCGACCAGATCACGCTCCCCCAGGCGGACTCCGTCAGGCTCGACGTGTCCGTGCTCGACGCGAGCGACGCGCTCATCTCCGGCATCGCCGTCTCCTTCGCCTCGAGCGACACCAGCGTCTTCGACGTGTCGAACCTCGGCTGGGTGAGGGCGAGCGGTCACGCCGGACAGGCCCAGGTGGTCGTGCGCAGCGGGGGCATCTCGACGCAGGTCCCGGTGACCGTCACCCCCGTGCTCGCCGGCGTCGTGGTCACCCCCGCCGCGGCCACCATGCCGCAGAAGGGGACCCTCCAGCTTCGGGCCGCGGTGGTCGACGCCGTCGGTGACACGGTGCGCGGAGCGCCGCTCACGTTCTCCTCCGCGAACCAGGCGCTCGCGGTGGTCTCCGCCGATGGGCTGGTGGTCTCCGCCGGCCCCGCCGGACAGACCACCATCGTGGTGAGCAGCGACTCCCTCACCACGACCGTGCCGCTCACGATCCAGCAGGTGCCCACGAGCATCTCCGGCGCGTCATCGCTCGACATCGGCAAGGGCGCGCAGCTCCAGCTCCGCCCCTCGCTCCTCGACGCGGTGGGCACACCGATCCCCGGCGCGACGTTCGAGTACGCGTCGAGCGATGCCGGCACGATCACCGTGTCGAGCTCGGGTCTCCTCACCTCGGTGGGACCGCTCGGCTCCGCGACGATCACCATCACCAGCGGCACGATCACCAAGAAGATCACCGTCACGGCCGTCGACGCCACGCACCCCCAGGGGACGGTCGCCGCCACCACGTCGATCGGCGGCACGCTCTACGGCGTCGCGGTCTCCAGGGCGGGCGTGGTGTACGCCGTGCAGCTCGGCGACGCGCTCGTGCGCGCCGACCTGCCGTCGTTCACGTTCGGCGCGCCGTTCCCGATCAGCGGGGCGTCGTCCGCCGCCTTCGCGCCCGGCGGGGCGACGGCGTACGTCTCGAAGTACTCCGGTGGTGGGTTGGCGATCGTGGACGTGGCGTCGAACGCGGTGACCGGCACGATCCCCGTCGGCAACCCCGGGAACGCGTACGACGTGGCCGTGGCGCGGGACGGATCGCGCGTGTTCATGAGCGGCGATGGCCACGTGTACGTGATGGACCCGGCGGCCAAGAGCGTCCTCTTCGACGTGGCCATCGCCGGCGCCGCGAACCACATCTCGCCGCACCCGTCGCTGCCGCTCGTGTACGCGTCGCTGTTCACGTCGCACGAGATCGACGAGGTGAACGTCCAGACGGGCGCCATCTCGCAGCGCTTCGCCGTGACGGGTACGCCCCAGGGCACCGTGGTGTCGCCGGACGGCACGCTGCTGTACATCGCGAACGAGGCCGGGCGGATCGACATTCTGAACCTGTCCACGAAGACGATCGAGAGCTCGGTGCAGCTCGGGTGTGGAGGCTTCGGCATCGCCATGACGCCCGATGGGACCCAACTGTGGGTGGCGTGCGGTTATGCGGGCCAGGTCAAGATCGTCGACATCGCCTCGCGCACGGTGACGAGCACCATCAGCACCAACAACTCTCCACGCCGCATCGCGTTCGATGCCACCGGCACGACCGCCGTCGTGGTCGGCGACGGCGGCACGGCGGTGTTCGTCCAATGACCACGCGCGCCGCCGGCGCCGCCCGCGCCCTCGCGGCCATCACCGGGCTCGGGCTCCTGGCGCTGGCGGCGACCCCGACGCTCGGCGTCGCGCTGGCGGCGCCGGCGGGGATGATCACCGTCATCGGAGTGCACCGGCTCCGTGGGCGGCGCTGGACGCGCGTCGGGAGCTGGCTCGGCGCGGTGGTGGCCACGGCGCTCGTGGCGGTGATCTTCCTGGGGTGGGCGATGCGCCGCGTCCCCGCGTCGACGTTCGAGCGCGCCCGGCAGCAGGCGGCGATCGACCGGCAGCGCCGGCGGAGCCATCCGAGCCGCGCGCAACGGGTGATCCAGCGGATCGCGCCCCCCAGCCCGGCCGCACCGGTGATTCAGGCGCGGACCGACTCGCTCGTGAACACGCCGGGTTTCTTCTGGGGCGTCACCATCGTCGCGGGGATCATCGGCTGCGGCTTCTTCGGGACGATCGTCGGCTCGTTCGGGTGGGCGTGCGCGATGCTCGTCGCGTTCGGTGCGCTGGGCCGCTGGCCCGGTGGCCCCGCGCCGCCGGTCCGGGACGCCCCCTCCCTCCCCGTCACAGGCTGAATCGCCACATCCGCTCCGCGCGCTCCGGGTCGATCACCCGGTGCGCGCGCACGCGAAAGACGCGCTCCAGCAGCTCCTCCGACAGGTCGTCCGCGCCGTCCGCCGCGCACGCGATCCGGCCGCGCTCCATCACGAAGAAGGCGTCGCCGTAGTGGAGGGCGACGTTCAGGTCGTGCAGGATGGCCACCACCGTGCACGCCCGGTCGAGCAGCGAGCGCGCGACGCCGAGCAGATGGAGCTGGTAGTGCACGTCGAGGCTGGTGGTCGGCTCGTCGAGAAAGAGGTAGGTGGGCGGGTCCGACGCCTCGTCGCTCCAGATCTGGGCGAGCACGCGCGCGAGCTGCACCTTCTGCTGCTCCCCGCCGGAGAGCGTGGGATAGGCGCGCGCGCGCATCTCCAGCATCCCGACCAGCTCGAGGGCACGGCGCACGATCTCCAGGTCGCGCGCCGAGGGGGCACGGCCGAAGTGCGGGTAGCGTCCCATCAGCACGACGTCGGCCACCGGGAGGGGGAAGGCGAGATCGACGTGCTGCGACAGCACCGCGCGCTTGCGCGCGAGCGCGTCGCGCGAGAACGCGGCGAGCGGGCGGTCCTCGTACCACACCTCCCCCGCCGTCGGTCGAAGCAGCCCCGTCGCGATGCGCAGCAGCGTGGACTTCCCCGCCCCGTTGGGGCCGAGGATCACGTTGAACCGCCCCGGCCGGAAGCGCACGCTCACGTCGTCGAGGATGACGGCGCCGCCGGCCACGTGGCGAACCGACCGCACCTCAGCCATGGAAGCCCATCCCCCCCTCCCCGCGCTGCCGGAGGAGGATCCACAGGAAGACCGGCGCGCCGACGATCGCCGTGATGATCCCGATCGGCAGCTCCGCCGGGGGGATGACGACGCGAGCGACGATGTCGATGACCTCCATGACCACGGCGCCGAGCAGCGCCGAGGCGGGGACGAGGAAGGTGTAGTCCGACGACCGCACCATCCGCAGGATGTGCGGCACGATGAGCCCGACGAAGGCGATCACGCCGACCATCGCCGTGGCCACCGCGACCATCACGGTGTTCACCACGAGGAGCCGGAGCACGAGCGCGCTCGGATCGATGCCGAGGTACGCCGCCTCGTCCTCGCCGAGCATCAGCGCGTTGAGCGCCTTGGCGTGGCGCGCGGCGATGCCGATGCACGCCACCGCCGCGACGGCGACGAACGCGACGCCCCGCCAGTCGGCGGTGGTGAAGGTGCCCAGGTTCCAGAAGGTGATGTTGCGGGCCTGCGGATCGCGCGCCACGTACGAGAGAAACCCCGTGCCCGCGGCGCACACCGCGTTCACCGCGATCCCCGCCAGGAGCAGCGTGAAGACGTTCACCTTCCCGAACGACGTCGAGACGCGATAGACGAGCATCGTCGCGCCGAACGCGCCGGCGAAGGCGAGCGCGGGAACGGCGAGCGACCCGAGCGGACGGGTGAAGGCGAGCGTCCCCGCCCCGCCGAACACGAACACCAGCGCCGCGCCGAGCGCCGCGCCGGCCGAGGTGCCGGCGAGCCCCGGCTCGACGATCGGATTGCGGAAGATCCCCTGCATGAGCGTCCCCGACACGCCGAGGACCGCGCCCACGAGCCCCGACAACAGCACGCGCGGGAGCCGGAGGCGCAAGAACACGTTGCGGGCGAGGGCATCGGCCTCGGCGGCGGGGATGAATCCCGCCCCCTCGGCGATGTGGCGGAGCATCCGCGCCGGCGAGAAGGTGAACGCGCCGATCCCCGCCGAAGCGAGCACCGCGACGACGAGGGCGAGCACCAGCGCGAGGTACACTCGCCCGTGCGATCCGCGGCCGGGCACGTCAGGGCTGGATCATGCCGGCCAGCTCGCGCACGGCGGCCGGCGTGCGGGGCCCGAAGTACATGATCTCCGTCTCGTCGACGCGATAGATGCGCCCCGATCGCCCGGCGGGCGTGAGCGCCACGCCCGGCAGCGTGGCGAACCTGGTCGCGCTCCCCACGCGGTCGAAGCCGACGTCGGTCGCGATGATCACGTCCGGCGCGGCCTTCGCGATCAGCTCGGGGGTGAGTCGCGTCATCCCGCCGATCGAGTCGATGGCGTTCTCCCCACCCGCCCACCGGATCATGTCGTCGGCGGGGCCGCCGCGGTTCACCGCCAGGTAGTCGTTCACGATCTGGCCGAAGTGCATGACGAGCACGCGCGGGCGGCGGTGCCTGGACCAGCGCGCCGTGTCGGCGAACACCGATCGCATGTCGGAGCGCCAGCGGGCGACGACGCTGTCGGCCGCGCGCTCGCGATGGAAGCGCGCGCCGAGGCGGATGAGGATCTGCTGTGCGTCCTCGATGCTCCTCCCCGGACGGAGCTCCACGATCGGCACGCCGACCTTGCGGAGCTGCGCGAGCACCGCGTCCGGCCCCACGTTGCCATCGGTGAGAAAGAGCGTGGGATGCGCCGAGATGATCCCTTCGGCGCTCAACGCGCGATGATAGCCCACCGAGGGGAGCGCGCGGATCGCCGCGGGGTAGATGGAGGTGAGGTCCCGCGCCACGAGCACGTCCTGCGCGCCGATGGCGTAGAGGAACTCGTTGAGCTGCTTGGAGACGCAGACGACGCGCTCGCGCCGCGCCGGGGCATCGGCGTCGCCGCGCGCGCACGCGAGGAGCGCGATGGCGAGCACGCTCGCGCATCGCCGGAGGATCGGAAACATGGTGCGGGTCGGGGGTGGTGAACGAATTTCGACGTGCGCAACTTGGCGGTGGAGCGCGCGACAGGCAATGGCGCGCGCGGCCGCGCGAGCGTGGCCGCCGTCACGTTGGTCCCGACCTTGCACGTGGAGTCCGTACGCATGTCATCGTTCATCACGCCACGCGTGGATCGGCAAGGGGCGGCGCGTCGCGCGGCGGGGCGCGCCGGCGTTGCCTCCATGCGTTCTGGATCGTGACATCGGTGATGCCGACCTCGCGATCACGCGTGTACCGCTGGGCCGGATGGACGGATGACGAGCTGCTCGGGCTCCGCCTCGCGGATCTGGGCGTCTCGCTGCGCGGCACCTGGGTGGAGCGGTGCGTGGAGCGGCTCCACGCGGAGCTGGCGCGGCGCGGCATCCGATTCCGCCCGCACGTGTGGCTGTCGGAGGAGTGGTTCTCCCCCACCGGGATCCCGGGCTTCGCCATTCCCTTCTACCTCGCGCACCCTCGTCTCATGCGACTCGAGCGCCACCAGATGGGCACCGCGGAGGGCGGCACGATCACCGAGTGCATGGCCATCATGCGCCACGAGACGGGACACGCCCTGCAGTCGGCGTATCGGCTGCACGCGCGCGCGGCGTGGCGGCGCACGTTCGGCGCCACCTCCACCCCGTACCCCGACCGCTACCGCCCCGACCGCCGGAGCCGCGACTTCGTGCGCCACCTGCCGCACTGGTACGCGCAGAGCCACCCCGACGAGGACTTCGCCGAGACCTTCGCCGTCTGGCTGCGTCCGCGCTCGCCGTGGCGGCGGCGGTACGCCCGCTGGCCCGCGGCCCGCGCGAAGCTCGAGTACGTGGACGCGCTCATGCGCGAAATCGGCCCGATGCGCCCGCTCGTGACGTCGCGCGCGCACTACCTGCCGCTCGCGCGCATCCGGCGCACGCTCGGCGCGCACTACGCCGCGCGACGCCGCCATTACGGCGAGCCGCTGGCGGGCGAGCCGCGCGGGTGGATCGCGCTGTGAGACGGCGCCGCCTGCGCGTCCTCGCGCTCACGCACCCCGATCACCTCCCGCCGGAGTCGCTCGACGGGCTGTCCGAGCAGCGGCTGCTCGACCTGCGCGCCGCGCTCGACGTGGTGGAGGGGCTCAGGCAGCTCGGCCACGAGGTGCGGCCGCTCGGCGTGCAGGACGACCTGGCTCCGATTCACGATGCGGTCGCCGAGACGCGCCCCCACGTGGTGTTCAACCTGCTCGAGGAGTTCCACTGGAACGCGCTCATGGACCACAACATCGTGAGCTTCCTCGAGCTGCTCGGACTCCCGTACACCGGGTGCAATCCGCGCGGGCTCGTCCTCTCGCGCGACAAGGCGCTCTCCAAGAAGCTCCTCGCCTACCACGACATCCCGGTCCCCGCCTTCGAGACGTTCCCGCTCGGACGCAAGGTGCGGCGCCCGCCGGAGCTGGCGTTCCCGCTGTTCGTGAAGAGCCTCACCGAGCACGCGTCGTACGGCATCTCGCGCGCCTCGCTCGTGCGCAGCGATGAGGAGCTGGAGGAGCGCGTCGCCTTCATCCACGAGCGCGTCGGCACGGACGCCATCGCCGAGCAGTTCATCGCCGGACGGGAGCTGTACGTGAGCATCGTGGGGAACGCGCGGCTCCGCATCTTTCCCACCTGGGAGCTGGTGATCGACGAGGCGCCGCCGAGCGAGCCGCTCATCGTGACGGCCAAGGTGAAGCACGACCTGTCGTACCAGAACCGCCGCGGCGTGCGGCTGCGCGCCGCCGACGACCTGCCACGGGAGATCGCGGCGCGCCTCGAGTGGCTGAGCCGCCGCATCTACCGCGTCCTCGAGCTCTCCGGCTACGCGCGCCTCGACTTCCGGCTCGACGACGAGGGGCGCCTCTACTTCCTCGACGCGAACCCCAACCCGGACATCTGCGCGAGCGAGGAGTTCGCCTCCGCCGCGCGCGCCGCCGGCGTCGAGTACCCGGACCTGATCCAGCGCATCGTGAACCTGGGGCTCCGGCGGGCGAGCTAGCGGTGTGAAGCGCTCGCTCGGACGCGACGCGTCGAAGCGGGCGCCGCCCGGCCCACCAGCTCGGTCTCGGCGCTGACCACGACCCGTGCGACGTCCTGGCGTTTCATCAAGTTGACAGCCTGTCCGCCGGACGGCAGAATGCTCCTGGATGTGGGTGATGGTGAACGCCGAAGACATCGGTGACAGTCCGTACCGTCGGCGACACTGCGAGCCGAGGGCATCCTCTTGGCAGCAAGTATGTCCAATCCGCATCGTGGTCCGGCATTGCGGGGCCGACGCAGTGAGTGCGAGTCGCTCGATCGGTTGCTGGAGGATGTGCGGGGCGGGCGGAGTCGGGTCTTGGTCCTGCGGGGTGACGCGGGAGTTGGAAAGACCGCGTTGCTCGATTACGTCGCGGCGAACGCATCGGGGTACCGCATCGCGCGATCGGCCGGCGTCGAGTCCGAGATGGAGCTCCCGTTCGCCGGCCTGCATCAGCTCTGCGCACCGATGCTGCCCCACCTGGCGCATCTGCCCGGTCCGCAGCGCGATGCGCTTGGCACGGCGTTCGGCCTCACGGCCGGCGCGGCGGCGAATCGCTTTCTGGTGGGTCTGGCCGTGCTGAGCCTTCTGTCCAGGATCGCCGAGGAGGGGCCGCTCGTCTGCCTGGTGGATGACGCGCAGTGGCTCGATCGGGCTACGGCACAGGTCCTGGGCTTCGTGGCTCGCCGCCTTCTGGCGGAATCGATGGCTCTGGTGTTCGCGGTACGGGAGCCTGGTGAGGAGGTGCAACTGGGGAACCTTCCGGTGATGGTGGTCGGAGGGTTGAACGACACCGATGCTCGCGCGCTGCTCGACTCGGTGGTCCCCGGCCGACTGGACGCGCGGGTGCGCGATCGGATCGTCGCCGAGACGCGTGGGAATCCGCTCGCGTTGCTGGAGTTGCCACTGGGGCTGACCGCGGCCGAGCTGGCGGGCGGGTTCGTACGTCCCGACGCTCGCCCGCTGTCGAGCGTCATAGAGCAGAGCTTCCTCCGGCGGGTCCAGTCGCTCCCGCTCGAAACGCAGCGACTCCTGCTGGCCGCGGCGGCGGAGCCGATGGGCGACGTGCCCCTCCTGTGGCGCGCGGCCGAGAAGCTCGGCATCGGCCGCGGGGCGGCGGCGCCAGCCGAGGCGGCCGGTCTGATCGAGATCGGCGCGCGGGTGCGCTTCCGTCACCCGTTGGTGCGCTCGGCGACCTACCGCGCCGCGACCGCATCGCAGCGCGAGGAGATCCATCGTGCGCTGGCCGAGGTGACCGATTCAGAGGCTGATCCCGATCGTCGAGCGTGGCATCGCGCCCAGGCATCGGTCGGCCCCGACGAGACGGTCGCCGACGAGCTGGAACGGTCGGCCGATCGGGCGCAGGGACGCGGTGGAATCGCCGCGGCGGCCGCCTTTCTCGAGCGAGCGAGTGAGCTGACTCCCGATCCGGCGCGGCGCGCGGTCCGCGCGCTCGCCGCCGCCCGGGCCAAGTTCGAGGCCGGAGCCCCCAACGCGGCCCACGAGCTCCTCGCGGTCGCGGAGATCGGCCCGTTGGACGAGTTGCAGCGCGCGCGAATGGCCCGGCTGCGCGCACACATCGTCTTCGCCCGGAGCCGCGGGAGTGACGCTCCGCCGCTGCTGCTCGATGCGGCCAGACGGCTCGAAGCTCTCGACGTCGGGCTCGCACGCGAGACGTACCTCGAGGCGCTGGGAGCGACGATCTTCGTCGGCCGCCTCGGCGCCAATGGCGGAGTACGGGCCGCCGAGGCCGCTCGGGCCGCACCGCCGGGGCCGCAACCTCCACGCCCCACCGACCTCCTCCTCGATGGGGTGGCGACACGGTTCGCCGAGGGGTACACGGCGGGCGTGGAGCCCCTCAGGCGGGCGCTGCTCTCGTTGCGCGAGCAGGCCGGACGCGGGAAGGGCGGCATCATGCGCTGGCTGTGGACGGCGTGCCCCGTGGCGCCCGAGCCCATGGCGCCCGACCTGTGGGACGACGAGGCGTGGTACGAGCTGGCCACCGCGGCGGTCCGACTCGCCCGCGATGCCGGCGCGCTTGCCACCCTTCCGATTGCGCTCAGCTATCGCGCGACCGTCCACCTGCACGCCGGAGAGTTCGACGCTGCCTCCGCGCTGATCCAGGAGGCTGACGCGATCACGGAGGCCACTGGCCTCGCGCCCCTCCGGTACACGTCGCTGGCGCTCGCCGCCTGGCGCGGCGAGGTGGCCCCGGCGCTCAGGCTGATCGATGCCGCCGTCAAGGATGCGACCAACAGGGGAGAGGGGCGGGCGATCGGTCTGGCCGGATATGCGACCGCGGTGCTGTACAACGGGCTCGGGCGCTACGACGCCGCGCTCGCCGGCGCCCGGCAGGCCTGCGAGCACGACGACCCGGGCTTCTTCGGTTGGTCCCTGGTCGAGCTGGTCGAGGCCGGCGTCCGTAGCGGCGCCCGCGATGAGGCGGCCGCCGCCCTTCGGCGACTCGAGGAACGAGCCAGCGCCGCGGCGACGGACTGGGCCCTCGGCACCCTGGCCCGGTCGAGCGCGCTCCTCGAGGATGGCCGGGCGGCCGATGCCTTGTACCGCGAGGGTGTGGAGCGGCTCGACCGCTGTCGGATCGTCGTGCACCTCGCCCGCGCGCACCTGGTGTACGGCGAATGGCTGCGTCGCGAGAACCGGCGCATGGATGCGCGCAAGCACCTGCGGATCGCCTACGAGATGCTCAGCCGCATCGGGGCCGAAGCGTTCGCCGACCGTGCGCGGGGCGAGCTGCTGGCCACCGGCGAGACGGCGCGCAAGCGCAAGGTCAAGACGCGTGACGTGCTCACGGCGCAGGAAGCGCTGGTCGCCCGGCTCGCTGCCCAGGGACGCACCAACTCCGAGATCGGGACCCAGCTCTACATCAGCCCTCGCACCGCCGAGTACCACCTGCGGAAGGTGTACACCAAGCTCGGCATCAGCTCGCGCAGGAGTCTTCGCGACGCCCTCCGCGACCCGTCACAGGCAGCCTCGTCGCCGTGATCAGCCCGGAGCTCGACTAGGGTGTTCCACGGACGCGAGCCGTGTCGCCGGGGGGCGATAGTGCCACCTGCGAGCGGCACGGTATCGTGACCTCGAGACACATCCACGAGCCGCACGATCACGACGGCCTCCACCGAGAGCTGGCCATGTCGCAGACCACCGAGCCGACGATCACGAGCGGAAAGACGCGAGTCCTGGGTGGCATCACGGTGATCGACACGCCGCTCATCACTCGTGCGCTGGAGTATGCGCGCATCCACTCCGAGCCGTTTCTCTTCAATCATGCCGTCCGATCGTGGCTCTTCGCGGTACGGCTCGGGCAGGTGCAGGGCGTACCTCACGACGCGGAAGTCGTCGCCGTCGGCACGCTGCTCCACGACCTCGGGCTCACGAACAGCTTCACGGGTCCGAAGCGCTTCGAGATAGAAGGAGCCGACGCCGCGCGGACGTTCGCGCGCGAGCAAGGCCTCGACGATCGCCGCGTTCAGTCGATCTGGGACAGCGTCGCGTTGAATTCCACGCCATCGATCGGCCTGCACAAGGAGGCGGAAGTGGCGCTCTGCACGGCTGGGATCGGCCTCGACTACGGCGGGGCCCAGTACGACCTGATCCCACCGACCGAGATGAGGAACTCGACGGCCGCCTCTGCAGCTCCCTCATGCACCTGCCCCAGGCGCTCACCGGCGACGTCGAGGTCGACGCCTCGCGCCAGGTAGGCGACTGGGGTGTTCGACGGATGCGATCGATCGTGCGCAGGAAGCATGGTGCGCCCCGTAGTTCACACCACTTCAAAGGAGCGCGCTCATGGGCACCATCACCACCAGGGACGGCACCCAGATCTACTACAAGGACTGGGGCCAGGGTCCCGCCGTCGCCTTCTCCCATGGCTGGCCGCTGAACGCCGACGCCTGGGACGGGCAGATGTTGTTCCTCGTCCAGAACGGCTTCCGCACCGTCGCGCACGATCGTCGCGGCCACGGCCGGTCGAGCCAGCCTTCGTCAGGCAACGACATGGACACGTACGCCGACGATCTCGCCGCCGTCATCGAGGCCCTCGACCTCCACGACGTCACCCTGGTGGGTCACTCGACCGGCGGTGGTGAGGTCGCGCGCTACATCGGGCGCCACGGAACGTCCCGGGTCGCCAAGGCGGTCCTGATCGCCGCGGTTCCGCCACTCATGCTGAAGACGAAGTCGAATCCCGAGGGGCTGCCGATGGAGCTCTTCGATGGATTGCGCTCAGGACTCTTCAACGACCGTGCGCAGTTCTACCGAGACTTCGCGCACCAGTTCTACGGCGCGAACCGCACTGGATCCAAGGTCTCCCAGGGTCTCCTCGACCAATTCTGGAGCTGGAGCATGCAAGCCGGACTCCTGAACGCCTACGAGTGCATCAAGGCGTTCTCCGAGACCGACTTCACCGAGGACCTGAAGCAGTTCGACGTCCCGACGCTCGTGCTTCACGGTGAGGACGACCAGATCGTTCCCGTGAAGGACTCGGCGATGAAGTCGGCACGGCTCGTCAAGGGCGCCAAGGACGTCTACTACCCCGGCGCGCCGCACGGCATCACGGCCACGCACCAGGATCAGATCAACGCCGAGCTGCTCCGTTTCATTCAGAGCTCGCCGGCTCCACTGTCCCACGACCGCACCGCGGCCGCGACATCGGGCGCCCGCTGAAGGGGGCTCACCATGAAGATCGTGATCATCGGTGGAACCGGGCGCATCGGGTCGCAGGTCGTGGCCCGTCTTCGTGAGCAGGGCCACGAGGCGGTACCGGCGTCCCCGGACGCGGGGGTCGACACCCTCACCGGAGAGGGCCTGGCCGAAGCCCTCACCGGCGCGAACGTGGTCGTCGACGTGTCGAACTCTCCGTCGTTCGAAGACGCGGCGGTGCTGCGCTTCTTCGAGACATCGACCCGCAACCTGCTCGCCGCCGAAGCGGCGGCGGGTGTGGGTCATCACGTCGCGTTGTCGATCGTCGGCTGCGACCGGGCGCCCGACGGCGGCTACCTCCGCGCCAAGGTCGCCCAGGAGAAGCTCATCGGAAACTCGTCGATTCCGTACTCGATCGTCCGCGCCACGCAGTTCTTCGAGTTCTTCGAGAGCATCGCGAACGAGGCCACCGACGGGAATACGGTGCGCATCGCCCCCGTGCTGTTCCAACCCATAGCGGCGGAGGACGTCGCGAAGGCGGTGGCTCGGGTCGCCCTGTCGGCTCCGGTGAACGGCATCGTCGAGATCGCTGGGCCGGAACAGTTTCGCTTCGACGAATTCATCAGACTGGGTCTCGGGGCACGCCACGATCCACGGGTGGTCATCGCCGATCCGCACGCGCGCTACTTCGGCGCGGAGCTGGGCGAGCGGACGCTGGTGCCTGATGCCGGCGCCAGGCTCGGCGAGATCCGCTTCGAGGACTGGCTCGGCAAGAGCGTGACCCAGGCCGCGCCCGCCTGACCTGCCTCGCGGACGATCGTGGGGAGAGAGTCCAACACCATCCGGCTCGACCAGATCGCCACGACGGTCGGGTCGGGCCGGACGTCTTCAAAGGAGTGGTACGTCCCATGAAGGATGACGGCACGAAGCTGAATCAGTACATCCGCAAAGCAGCGCTGGTGGCCGTCCTGCTGTGTGCCTTCGGCGGCCCGCTGATCGCCCAGGAGGCCGTGGTCGAGCCGCTGATGAAGAAGGAGCTGGCGAACGTGCCGGGGAAGGAGGCTCTGATGATCACGGTGGAGTACCCGCCTGGCAGCTCGGACCGCGTCCACAGGCACAATGCGCACGCGTTCGTCTATGTACTGGAAGGGTCCGTCGTGATGCAGGTGAGGGGAGGAAAGCCGGTGACGCTGACAGCCGGACAGACGTTCTACGAGGGACCGAACGATGTCCACGTCGTTGGCCGGAACGCCAGCAGCACCAAGCCGGCCAAATTCCTGGTGGTGCTGTTGAAGGACAAGGGCACCCCCGTGGTCGTGCCGGCTCGATGAGAACGGTCGGCAGAGCGGAGTGAGGAGCGAGTCTCGAACGAATGACCGCGGGGCGCGCGCGAAAGGCCCTTTGGTGCGCGCCCCGCGGTCCATTTCCCACTTCCCACTCCCCACTATTGCCCGCCCTCCTTCTCCCGTCGCATACTGTGATGCAGCCGTCCTCATCACGGAGGCGCATCATGCCCGGTACGGAGCGCGAGGAGGCCGAACGCGCGATCGACCGCGCCCTGCTCGACCAGTGGGATCCGCTCGGCGTGCGCGAGACGCCTGGTCCGCACGACGAGTACCGGCGGTTCGTTCCCGGGATCTACAGCCTGCTCGCGCGCGGCGGGTCGGACGTGCAGGTGACCCGGCTGTTGCACCAGCTCGAGCGCGACGAGCTGGGGCATCCCGAGTTGGCGGCTCGCGATCTCACCCCGCTGGTGCGGACGCTGCGCGAGATCGAGCGGTCGATCTGACGGGCGGCTGGCTCGAAGCGGACGTGCGCACCGAATCCCACCAGGCCCGGCGCGCCCACACTCCCAACGGGCCCGGCGCGGGGAGCCGCACCCAGTCCGGCGCCGCGCCGAGCGCCGCCGCGACGGGGTAGCGCGGCGGCACCACCGCCACATCCGCCTCGCGCCACGGCCCCAGCGGGCTGCCGGCGTACGCACGCACCACCATCGCCTCCGGCGCCGCCACCGAGTCGGGGAAGATCGTGCGCGAGTCGATGGATGCCGAGTACCGTGGCAGGCGCCAGGTGAGATAGCTCCCGTAGTTGAACGTCGTGAACAGCCGTGCCCGGCGCGCCGGGCGCGCGTGCGCCTCGAGCCACGCCGCCGCCGGCTCCGCCGTTTCCGCTCGCCGCCCGGGGAGCGTCCTCGTGTCCACCCCTCCCTCGCGCGCGCGGATGGCACCGCCGAGCAGTAGATGCTCCGCGGCCATGAGCCCCACGACCACCACTGGCGCGAGCGCCGCCGCCCACGCGCGCCGCGCGCGCCTGGGCTCCGGGAGACGCCCCGCCGCCATGCCCACGAGGGGGAGGGACACCAGCCACCACACGATCAGCGCCTTCTCGGCGTGCGCGAAGCCCAGGAGGCCGATCACCCAGAGCGCGGCCAGCGCCGCGAGTCGCCGGTCCACTCGCCGCCCCGCCGCCGCGGCCCACGGGATCACCGCGAGGAGCGCGCCGAACACGGGCGCGGCGATGAACCCGGGCTGGTACTCCTCGATCCCGGTGGGATACCGGAACAGGAGATTGGGGGCGAAGTTCAGCCGGAACACCGCGGGCCACGCGAGCGCGTACGGCGAGCAGAGCCACCCCGCGCCCACCGCCGCCGCCGCCCACGCCGCCCGTCGCACGCCACCCCGCTCGCCGGCGGCGAGCAGGAGCACGGGCGCCGCCACGAGCGGAAAGAGAATGTGCGATGCCGCGGCGAGCGCGCTCGCCGCGAACATGAGCGCGAGCGCGCTCCAGCGCCGCCCGCCGCGCTCGAGCCACGCCGCGCCGATCCACGACAGGGGCACCAGCGCGAAGAGCGTCGCCTGTGGTCGGAGCGCGGGCGTCAGGCGCGTGAGCACCACGAAGTGCAGCACGGCGACGATGAACGTGGTGAACGGCCGCCACCCGAGCGCGCGTCCGAGCGGCACCATCACCGCGACCGCCGCGGTGACGATCACCGCGTGCAGCAGGTGCGGCCCCAGCGGCCCGACGCGCGAGAGCAGCTCGTACGCGCCGAGCTCCACGAGCCACGAGTACGCGAAGTACGGCGCGCCCGGGCGCGTCCACGCGAACGGCTCCACGCGCGGCACCGCGTGGTGCCGCGCGATCCACGATCCCACCGCGAGATGCATGGGCAGGTCGATGTCGGAGAGCGGAAGGAGCGCCGCGTGCACGAACACGACGGCCAGTCCCGCTCCGAACACGAGATCCCAACGCACCGCGCCGGTCCACGTCGCGGCTCGCGTGGGCACCGGCTGCGCCGTCATCGGCGTCACCGCGCCCGTCGCGCCGCGCTCCCGCACGACGTCCGTCACCCGTCCCTCCAGCTCGGCTTTCGATGGACGACGCGCATCCACCTCGATGCGCGTCGCGAGCGCCGACGGGTGATGCACGTCGCGCGCCGTCGCGCCGGGCAGGCCGCCACGCTCGGTGATGCGCCGACGCGCGGCGAGGCGGCCGCCACCGTCGCCCGATTTCGCGCACCCACTGGAACCCGGCACCACCCCGTGGGTATCTTGCATCGTCAACCCTACGGTTTCACCCTGCAGCGAGGAGGTGATCCTTTGTCTACTGACCTACGTACGGCGCGGATCGCCGTGAGCCGGTAAGGCTCGAGCACTGGCTGACCGACGACTCCGCGCCGCTCGGTCACGTTGCACGGGGTTCATCGAGCGTCAGGGCGCCCGATGGACCCCGTTGCCGCATCCGATGGCCGACAGACCCGTCATTCGCCGTCGCGCCCATTAGACTTCGGGGGCATGTTGCGTTCTCCACCAACCGCACCGGTGGCACGCCGCGCGATCACCATCGTGATGCTGCTCGTGGCCGCCACCGCGCGCCCCCTGTTCGCGCAGCGGGCAGCCGGTCACGCGCCGGCCGCGCCCCTCGCCCGCGAGGCGGTGGCCCTCCTGCAAGGGCACGATTCCCTCCCCTTCATCGACAGCGCACGCGTCGCGCTCGTGGCGCGCGCGCTCGACGCCATCCGGGCCCGATTCCCCGTCGTCGCGGACATCCACGGCGCGGATGGCGCGACCACGCTCGTGCTCTCCCCGCCGGACAGCGCGCCTTCGCTCTTCGCGCTCCGCTCCGGCGCCCTCCCCGCACGTGGCGACGACACGCTCGCCTGGAGCGCGCCGGTGGACAGCGTCGGGATCGCGGGGATCGACAGCCTGAATCGGGCGTTCGGCGTCGACAGCGCGGTGGTGTCGAGCGTGGGGGGTGAAGCGTCGCTCGAGCTGCGCTTCGCGCGGGCGATCGACGTGGAGGCCGCGGGGCGCGCGTACGAGCGCCTCCCGGACGTCGGCCGCGCCGGGCCGCCGGTGTCGGACGGCACGAGCTGGATCGCCCTCGTGCCGAAGGGGCGACTCCTGCACTTCGTGTTCGCGCGCGGCGGCGATTGCTCGGTGCGCTGCGCGTCGTGGGACTACTACTACATCACGTACGACACGCTCGCGCGAGCCGCGTCGCTGGAGTCCGTGGTCACGCGCGAGGCCGCCGTTCCCGACTCGATCGCGTACTGGGACCTCCCGGCACGCTACGACTCGAGCGCCTACCGCGACCTCGGCGACCTGTGGAGGGCGCTGCGCGACCGGCGCTGGTGGTGGCGCCAGCATGCCGTGAACGTGCTCGGGATGCTGCTCGGCTCGCGCATCGGCGTGTGGCGCGACGCCTCGGGACCGAGGGACGCGGCGTACGACACGCTCGCCACGGCCGTCGCCGGCGACCGGCGACACGCCCTCAAGGCGCTCGCGGGCCGGCTCGCGGACCCGGATGCGGACGTCGCCCGCCTCGCGCTCGCCTACCTGCGCGACATCACCGGGCAGGACATGCCGGGCGGCGAGGCGGGGGCGCGCCGGTGGCGCGCCTGGATCGACGAGCACGCCGACTGAGCGGCGCCGAGAGGCGCCGCTCGGTCGGCCAGACTACAACCGGCTCTTCTTGATCAGGATCACCGCTTCCACGTTGCGCAGGCGCACGCTCGTCACCGGCTCGCCGAGCGTCCCGTCCGCGAGGAGCGGCAGCCACTGCTCCCCGGCGGGAAGCTGGACCGTCACCGCCGTCGCATCCAGGTACGACTGCGTGCCCCACCCCTGCTGCGTTCGCACCACCACCAGCGCCCGGTCGAAGTCGCGCGTGTAGATCGTGTACGACTGCCCCACCGGGTCGGTGCCGCGGGAGAGAACCGTGCGCGCGCCGGTCGGATGGCCGATGTCGGCCTCCTGCGCCTTCAGCCAGCGCGGCGAGTACGGGGTCGTCCACCCCGTCTCGAGCGCCAGGTTCAACCCGTCGGGGCGCGTGCGCACCACCATGTAGTAGCTCGCCAGCTCCCACATCTTGAGCCGCTGCGCGCTCGTGGCGTAGAGTCCGCCCGCCGGCAGGAGCGTCGGGTGCGCGTTGATGTAGTCCGTGGAGTACACGGGCGCCATGTCGATCGTCACGCCGTTGCCCTGCAGGTCATCGATCCACTGCCACCTGAGGTGCATCTCGGAGAACATCGGGTTGTTGATCTTCTCCAGGTGCGCGCCGCCCGCGGCGATGGCATCGGCGCGATCGAAGGCGGTGTGGTACTCCCCGAGGTTGATCATCACGTACCTCGAGCCGAGCGCCTGCTTGATCGCTCCGAGGAGGGCGGTGTACCCCGACTCGAACGGGTCGACCGTCGGCAGCTCCACGGCCGTCTTGACGCGTCCGAGGATGTCGCCCGATGCGCTCTCGTCGATGAACACCCCGTCCTCGTTCTGCGCGATGCGGCGGTACCGGTCCACCTCGTACGCCTGCGCGCCGGGATCGGACGGGTTGATCACCCACCGCTTCGAGTCCCAGATCGTGACCACGAGGCGCGACGCCGAGTCGCGCGCCGCCCCCGAGTGCAGGAAGGCGGTCTCCAACGTGTAGCCCGGGTGCGCCGCGTACCAGGCGCGCATGTCCGAGTAGTAGACGCCGTTGAGGTCCTCGCTCTGCTGCCCCGGAACGAGCGTCGTCCAGAGCAGCGTGTACGGGTAGTGCGTGACGCCGGGGTTCCCCGCCCGCCAGGCGGCACCGTTCCCCGACATCGCCCAGTCGTAGTGCGCCGTGGCCCAGTCCCGCTCCTCGGTCGTCCACCCGTAGTAGAAGTCGGTCATCATCGTGCGGATGTGCGGCCAGTGCGGCGAGACGGCGCTGTAGCTGGCGTAGAGCGTGGCGGCCGATGGGGGTGGCGGCGGCGGCGGCGGCGGCGGGGGTGCCGCCTCCGCGACGACGAGCTTCGCGACCGCCGAGCTGCTCGCCGTCGACACCACGACGGTGGCGTACCCCGGCGCGACGCCGGTCGCCTCGCCCGTCGCGCTCACGGCGAGCACGGTGGTGTCCGAGCTGCGCCACGAGAGCTGGGTGCCGGTCACCACCCCGCCGTGCTCGTCCCGCACCGTGGCGACGAGCTGCAGCGTACCGTTCACGGCGAGCGTGTCGACCGTCGGCGACACGGCCACGGTCAGCTTGGGCGGCGGTGCGGTGGACACGTGGATGACGGCGTAGGCACTCTGCCTGCCTGACGAGGCGACGATGTCCACCGACCCGACCTGCTTCGTGCGCACCACGCCGGCGCTGGAGACGTCGGCGACGGAGGTGTCGGTGGATCGCCAGGTGACGTCGATGCCGGTGAGCTCGTGCCCGGCCTCGTCCTGCAGCGACAGGTTCAGCGGAACGGTGCTTCCCGGCGTCACCGTGGCGCTCGCCGGGGAGATGACCACCCACTTCACCGCCGCGGTGGAGGGTGGTGTCGGAGGAAGCTCCGTGGGAGCGCCCTGCTCGATGCAGGACGCGAAGAGCAGCGGGAGCGCGGCGATGATGGCCGCGCGGGAGGTGCGAGGGACGCGCATGACGACGGCTCCAGAGACGGTGGAACTGTCGGCGGCTCGGCCGGCATGGCGCGTCGGATCGCGCTGTAGCCCCGGAAGCTTTGCGGCCCCGCCTTTCGACGGGTGTGCCCTTGTCGCGCGGGCGTCGTGCCCCGGCGATCGTGCCGAAGCGAGTGACTTCGACGTGCGGTGTTACCAGCAGGCAGACGAGCGAAGCGACCGCGCGGTCACCCTCGTTATGTCACTCGTGCGGCACGCATTTCGAGAGCGCGATCGCGTGCCACCGGCGCGGCGATTTCTTGAACGTTTCGTGACAGGACGGGCGCGCCGTTCGGTCGATTGGGGACACGCGGCGGGGGGCGTGGCAACTCTCGGCCATTGGCCGCCGGCCGGCGGCCAATGGCTCTCGGCTCTCGGCGCTCGGCTCTCGGCTCTCGGCTCTCGGCTACGGCACACGCCGAGAGCTCTCCATGCGGGGTTTAGCCGAGAGCCGAGCGCCGATGGCCGACAGCCGCGTCTTCCCGAGCGCCGAGCACCGATGCCCCTCGACCCCTGCCCACCGCCCCCCCGCCCCGGCTAACTTTCGTCGCGCAACCCGACCAGGAGACACGATCACGATGACGGCCGAGCGACAGGGCGACGGCGACGCGACCACCCCATGGGTGGGGATCATCATGGGTAGCCGCAGCGACCTCGAGCACCTCGCGCCCGCCGCCGAGCTGCTCGCCGAGCTCGGGGTGCCGCACGAAGTCCGCATCGTGTCGGCGCACCGGACGCCGCAGTGGATGGCCGAATACGCCACGAGCGCCGAGTCGCGCGGGCTGCTGGCGATCATCGCCGGCGCGGGAGGCGCCGCGCACCTCCCCGGGATGGTCGCCGCGCACACCGTGCTCCCCGTGCTCGGCGTCCCCGTGCCGGCCACCCTGCTCAACGGCCTCGACGCGCTGCTCTCCATCGTGCAGATGCCCAAGGGCGTACCGGTGGGGACGCTCGCGATCGGCAAGCCGGGCGCCGCCAACGCCGCGCTGCTCGCGGCGTCGATCGTGTCGCACGCGCACCCGGAGGTGCGGGAGCGGCTGCGCGCGTGGCGCGAGGCGCGCACGCGCGAGGTGCTGGAGCAGGAGCGCGTGCGATGACGCCGGTCATGCCGGGGGGGACGATCGGCATTCTCGGTGGCGGGCAGCTCGGCCGGATGGTGACGCTGGCCGCGCGAACGCTCGGCTATCACGTGATCGTGCTCGACCCCGATCCCCGCTGCGCGGCGAGCGCGGTGGCCGACCGCGTGATCGCCGCGCGATTCGACGACGCCGGCGCGGCGGCCGAGCTGGCGCGGGCCAGCGACGTGGTGACGGTGGAGATCGAGAAGATCGCCGTGCCGGCGCTCGAGGCGGCCGCCTTGCACGCCCCCGTCAGGCCGGGTGCGCACGTCCTGCACATGGTGCAGGATCGTGGTCGGCAGAAGGACTGGCTGACCTCACACGGCTTTCCGGTGGCTCCCTACTGGACGGTGCGGAGCGCGGGGGAGCTCGCCGACGCCGCGCCGCGCGCCGGAGCGAACGCGTTCGTGAAGTCGTGCACCGGCGGGTACGACGGCCGCGGGCAGGTGCGGCTCGCGTCGGCCGCCGATGCGCGCGCCGCGTGGGAGGCGCTCGGCGGCGGCGTGTGCGTGGTGGAGCGCGCGCTCGATCTCGCGGCGGAGATCTCCGTGCTCGTCGCGCGCCGACCGGGCGGGGAGACGGCGGTGTACCCCCCCGCGCGCAACCATCACGAGCGCGGGGTGCTCGACTGGTCGGTGATTCCCGCCGACGTGGATGCGCGCGTCGCCGCGCGCGCGAGAGAGATCGCCCTCGGTCTCGCCAGCTCGCTGGACGTGGTGGGGCTCCTGGTGACGGAGATGTTCGTGCTCGCCGATGGGAGCGTGGTCGTGAACGAGCTCGCCCCGCGTCCGCACAACACCTTTCATCACACCGAGCTGACGGTGCTCACGAGCCAGTTCGAGCAGGCCGTGCGCGCGGTGTGCGACCTGCCGCTCGGCGCCGTGGACGTGGTGCGCCCGGCGGCGATCGCGAACCTGTTCGGCGATCTGTGGCTCGCCGACGCGCCGCCGGCGTGGGATGCGGCGCTCGCCCTCCCCGGCGTGCGCCTCCACCTGTACGGCAAGACGCCGCGCCCAGGCCGCAAGATGGGGCACATGGGCGCGGTCGGTGACACGACCGATGCCGCCGTCGCGCTCGCCCTCAGGGCGCGGGCGGCCGCGGGGCGGCAGCCGGTCGGTGAGCCCGTGAATCGGTGAGGCCGTGAATCGGTGAGGCCATGAATCGGTGAGCCGGAAACGGCGGCCACCGGTCGCGGCCGACCCCCGCTTCCTCGTACCCGCGTCGTCCTCGTGCTCTACGCGCTCCAACTTCTCGGCGTCGCCGTCTTCGCGGCCAGTGGTGCGCTCGCCGCCGGTCGTCGGCGCATGGACCTGCTCGGCGTCGTCGTGATCGCGATCGTCACCGCCGTGGGCGGAGGGACGATTCGCGACGTCCTGCTCGAACGCCATCCCGTGTTCTGGATCCGGGAGCCGGTCTACCTGGTGGTGAGCATCGTCGCGGCGCTCGCCACTCTCGTCTACACGCGGCGCCGGCGCCCGCCGCGGAACTCGCTCGCCGTGGCCGATGCGATCGGCCTCGGGATGTTCGCCATCGGCGGCGCGCAGATCGCCGAGCCCTTCGGGTACGGTCCCGTCGTGACGGTACTCATGGGGACGATCACCGGCGTCGCGGGCGGCGTGATCCGCGACGTGCTCTCGGCCGAGGTGCCGTTGATCCTGCGCAAGGGAGAGCTCTACGCGACGGCGGCGATCGCCGGGATCGTCGCCTATCTGGTGCTGGAGTGGATGCGCCTCCCCCACCCCGCGCCGGCGCTGATCGGCATGTCCACCGTCGTCGCCCTCCGCCTCGCCGCCATCCTCTGGGGGCTCGAGCTGCCAGTCATCCCGATCGACGAGCGGTAGCCGTGGCGGTAGCCGCGGCGGTAGCCGCGGCGGCGGGCGCGGCGCGCTCCGCTGTCGCGGGAGCGGGGGCCGGTCCGATGCGCCAGCACGCCGTCGCCCGCGCCACCACGTCACCCGAAGCGTCGCGCACGACGGCCTCGAACCGGTGCTCGGCGGTCTCGCTCGCATCGACGGGCGGCGCGGTGCACTCGGCGGTGAGGGTGCCGCGCGCCTTCTTGAGGTACTCGATCGAGAGTCCCGTCACGATCCCGCGCGCGCCCGGGGGGAGGGCGACCAGCATCGCCAGGCCGCTCGTCACCTCGGCGAGGTTCATCAACGCGACCGCGTGGATGGAGCGGAGATGGTTGCGCACCGCGCGCCTGTCGCGCATGAGCACGCGCGCGTACCCCGGGCGCAGCTCCGCGACGTACGGGCGGATGCTCCCCGTGTAGGGGACCATGCGCCCCAGCAGCCGGCTGAACAGCCAGCGCCCACCAGGTCTCGCGTGCAACCGCTGCCACAGGCGCCACACGTTCGAGGTGTCGGACATGCCGGACAATCTGGCTCCCGGCACCGCTTCCCGACAGAGCCGCGGCGCGGAATCCAGCGCGGATTCCCCGTCTCTCCCCCGAGCGAGGTACGAGTCCTGCCATGCCCGGTCGACTCCCCCACTCAGGAGCGAGCCACATGAGCGCAACGACCGCCGCGCCGCAGGACGAACGGCTTCGCGCGCCGTCCCCGGCACGCGAGCACGAGCGAGCGAACATCAGCGACGTCGAGAAGTGGGCCTCCCTGGTCGGCGGCGGCGCGCTGCTCGCCTACGGGCTCACCCGAGGGTCCTGGCGCGGCATGGCGATCGCCGCCACCGGTGGCGGACTCATCGCGCGAGGCGCCACGAAGCACTGCCCCGTGTACGAGCGGCTGGGCGTCGACACGGCGCACGCCGACTGGAGCCGCGGCAACGTGATCGCCTCGATCATGCCGGCCAGAACCATCGAGGTGGAGCGCGCGGTCACCATCGAGCGGCCGCGACAGGAGCTGTACGTCTTCTGGCGCCACTTCGCGAACCTGCCGCGCTTCATGGAGCACCTCGAGCGCGTCGACGTGATCGATGACACGCACTCGCACTGGGTCGCCAAGTCACCGGTCGGCGGCGCGGTGGAGTGGGATGCGGAGATCACGGACGAGCTGGAGAACGAGCTGATCGCGTGGCGCTCCACGCGCGACTCCACCATCAAGAACGCCGGGTCCGTGCGCTTCACCGACGCGCCGGCGGGACGCGGCACGGTGGTGAAGGTGGACCTGCGCTACGAGGCGCCGGCGGGTCGCATCGGCGCCGCGTTCGCGCGGTTGCTCGGCGAGAACCCGGAGCAGCAGATCCGCGAGGACCTGCGCCACTTCAAGCAGGTGATGGAGGCGGGAGAGACGCCGACCGTCGAGGGACAGCCCACGGGACCGCGGTAGGAGGGATACATGAAGGCATTGTGCTGGCACGGCACGAGCGATGTGCAGGTGGACACCGTTCCGGACCCCGAGATCCTGCGGCCGCACGACTGCATCGTGCGCATCACGAGCACCGCCATCTGCGGGTCCGACCTGCACCTGTACGACGGGAAGGTCCCCACCATGAAGCGCGGGGACATTCTGGGGCACGAGTTCATGGGCGAGGTGGTGGACGTCGGCGCGGAGGTGCGCACGCTCGGCGTGGGCGATCGCGTGGTGGTCCCCTTCCCCATCGCGTGCGGGCAGTGCTGGTACTGCCGCAACCACCTCTGGTCGCTGTGCGACAACTCGAACCCGAACGCGCACGTGCTCGAGGCGCTGTACGGCTACTCCGGCGCCGCCATCTTCGGCTACTCCCACCTCTATGGCGGCTACGCGGGCGGGCAGGCGGAGTACGTGCGCGTCCCGTTCGCCGACGTGGGGCCGCTCAAGATCCCCGACGGGCTGGATGACGAGCAGGTGCTCTTCCTCTCCGACATCCTTCCCACCGGCTGGCAGGCGGCGGAGCGCGGGGACATCCGGGGCGGCGACGTGGTGGCCGTGTGGGGGTGCGGGCCGGTGGGGCAGTTCGCCATCCGCAGCGCCTACCTGCTGGGCGCCGAGCGCGTGATCGCCATCGACCGCTTCGCGCGCCGGCTGCGCCTCGCGCGGCTGGCGGGTGCCGAGACGCTCGACTACGAGCGTGTGGATGACCTGGTGGAGACGCTCAAGGAGATGACGGGGGGGCGCGGTCCCGACGTGTGCATCGATGCCGTCGGCATGGAGGCGCACGGCACGTCGATCGACGCCGTGGCCGACCGGGTGAAGCAGAAGGTGAAGCTCGAGATGGACCGAGCGAACGTGCTGCGTCAGGCGATCCAGGCGTGCGGAAAGGGGGGACGACTCTCGGTGGCGGGGGTGTACGCGGGATTCATCGACAAGTTCCCGTTCGGCGCCGTGTTCGGGAAAGGGATCACCATCCGGGCCGGGCAGTGCGACGTCCATCGCTACATGAAGCCCCTCCTCGAGCGCATCGTGCGCGGCGAGATCGACCCGACGGAGATCATCACGCACCGTCTCGCGCTCGACGAGGCGCCGCACGGATACGAGATCTTCCGCGACAAGGAAGACGAGTGCGTGAAGGTGGTGCTGAAGCCGGCGGCGTGAACTGTCCGGGGCGCGGGGTGCGAACGGCCCGGGGCGCGGGGTGCGGGGTGCGGGGCGCGTTGTGAACGGAGACTGAGCGACACGGGGACCGGCGAAGGCCGGTC
>DASUXC010000190.1:0-5939 GCA_036378095.1 Gemmatimonadaceae bacterium
TGGTTGCTCACCCCACCCCACATGGTGCGGTGTTTCCTGTCGAACAGGATCGCGGTGATCGGCCCTGACGTCCGCTCGTTGAACTCCACCTTGTATCCCATCCCTCGCAGTGCCTGACGAGTCGCCTCGGGAAGTGACGTGGCTGCCACCATGCGGCCGGGTCGGGTCTCATGCGCCCCGAACGAGCTCCGCATCTGGTAGCTGTTGATGTTCGGCGCCTCCACCGCCTGCTGCACCGTCATCCCGAACTCGACGACGTTCAGGAAGAACTGGAGGAGGTTCTGATCCTGCGTGTCGCCGCCCTGCACGGCGAAGGCGAGGAAGGGCTTCCCATCCTTCAGGGCGAGCGTCGGGGTGAGCGTCACGCGCGGGCGCTTCCCCGGCTCGATCACGTTGAACGGACCGTCCGCCGAGTCGGTGACGAAGCTCTGCGCGCGCTGGCTCAGCCCGATCCCGGTGTGGCCGGCGATCACGGCCGGTACCCACCCGCCGCTCGGCGTCACCGACACCACCCACCCCTCGGCGTCCGCCGCCTCGATCGAGGTGGTGCCGCGGTAGAACGCGTCGTAGAACGCGGAGTCCGGGGCGGCGTCCGCCACCCACGTTTCACCGGATGGCTGGGCGGCGCTCGCCTCACGAGTGGTGTCGCGCGCGGCGTTGCCGGCCGGCGTGACGCGGTCCTGCCCGCCGCTCCGCGTCGTGCTGTCCCCCGGTGTGAACGACGCGGGGTTCCACCGCGCGAGGAGCCCGCGGAAGGGATTCGTCTTCCCCTCGTACGGGTACGGGTCGCCGGGCTTCACCGCGGGATCGTTCCGCGTCCAGTCGATCTGCTGGAAGCGCGCCTTCGCGTATTCCTTCGACAGCAGTCCGCGCACCGGCTCGGCGGGGGGGAAGTACGGGTCGCCGTAGTAGAAGTCGCGGTCGGCGAAGGCGAGGTTCATCACCTGGTACAGCGTGTGGATGTACCTGGGCGAGTTGTAACCCATCGCCTTCACGTCCACGTTCTCGAGGATGTTCAGCGCCTGGAGCATGGCCGGGCCCTGCTGCCAGATGGGGAGCTTGTAGACCTCGATCCCCTTGTAGCTGGTGTGGAGCGGCTCCTCGATGCGCACCCTCCAGTCGGCGAGGTCGCGCATGGTGATGAGCCCGCCCTCCTCGCGCACGCCGCGCACGAGCTCGCGGGCGATGTCTCCCTTGTAGAAGCGGTCGTAGGCGGCGTAGATCGCCTGCTTGCGCGTCTTCCCCTCCCTCAACGCCGTCTGCTCCGCCTCCACGAGCTTGCGGAAGGTGGCGGCGAGATCCTTCTGCACGAAGATCTCGCCCGGCTCGGGTGCCTCGCGCGCCTCGCCGGGGTGCGTGAGCATGACGGCGCGCGAGTACTTCCACTTCTCGATCCACCCCTTGTAGTGCTCGATCGTGTTCGCGAGCTGCGCCTCGATCGCGTAGCCATCGGCCATCTGGATGGCGGGCGCCAGCACGTCCTTCAGCGACAGCTTCCCGTACTCGGCGAGCATCGTGAGCAGGCCGCCCATGGTGCCGGGGGTGACGGCGGCGAGCGGGCCGTACTCGGGCGGGTACGCGTAACCCTTGCTCCGATAGAACTCGGCGGTGGCGCCGGTGGGGGCGACGCCGAGCGCGTCGATCCCGATCACCTTCCCCGTGTGCGGATTGTAGATGAGCGCCTGCGTCTCCCCGCCGCAGGAGAGCGTGTCCCACATCGTGCACCCGGCGGCGAGCATCGCGGCGGCGGCATCGACCGCGTTCCCCCCCTTCTCGAACATCATCGCCCCCGCGGTGGCGGAGAGCGGCTTCCCGGTGATGGCGAGCCAGTGCCTGGCGTGCAGCGGCGGCTTCTCCGTGCGGCGCGGGATGGCCATCCCCTCGAGCGCCGGATTCGCGGTGTCGGCGCGAGTCGAGGACTGCGCGGCCGCGCCGATCGGCGTGGCGGCGAGGGCGATCAGGAGAGCGAGTGAGAGGAGGCGCACGGCTCGGGAATCGGGAATGGGGAATCGGGAATCGAACGCGGGGCGCGGGATGCGCGAGAATCATCGTGCAGATGAGCGATGGATGATGCCAGGGGTGGCGGCCCGGAATGCCGCCGGCTCGGCTGGCCCCGGCGCGGGAACGGACTGGGCTCGCTCCGGCTCGGCGAGTAGTTTCCGGCACACCGACGATCCGCCGACCCCTTCCCGGAGGCCGCCATGTCCACCTCGCTCCCGCCCTCCTATGGTCCACCGATCAGCCTCGCCGATGCCAAGCGCGTCATGGCCGCCGCCGAGGCGGAGGCGGAGCGACAGGGGTGGCCGATGGTGATCGCCATCATGGACAGCACGGGGCACCTGCGCATGCTGCACCGCATGGACCAGGCGCAGTACGCGAGCGTCGAGCTCGCGCAGGCGAAGGCGTCCACCGCGCTCGACTTCCGCCGCCCCACGAAGGTGTTCGAGGAGATGGTGGCCGCGGGCGGGCAGGGGGTGCGACTCCTCTCCGTGCCGAACATGCTCCTCCTCGAGGGAGGGATGCCGATCATGGTCGGTGGCCAGGTCGTCGGCTCGATCGGCGTGTCGGGGATGCAGTCCGCGCAGGACGCGCAGGTGGCGAAGGCAGGGGTCGCGGTGCTGGACGAGTAGGAGATGGCGAGCCGGGCGAAGGGGAAGAAGCGCGAGTCGGAGCGAAGAGAACCCGGAGCGAAGGACGTGGGGGGTAGAGCGCGAGTCGGAGCGAGGAGAACCCGGCGCGAAGGACGCCGGGGGTGCCGCGCCCGTCCGACTCGCCTCGCTCCGGGTGGTCTTCGCTCCGACTCGCGCTCCACCCCCGACAACCTTCGCTCCGGCCGGTCTTCGTTCCGACTCGCGCCTCACCCCCGACTCGCCTCGCTCCGGCCGGTCGTCGCTCCGACTCGCGGCTCACCCCCCACCTCCTTCGCTCCCGGTCTTCTTCGCTCCGACTCGCGCCCCAACCCCCACTCCCTTCTCCCTACTCCCATGCGATCACTCTCGTCCGTGCTCTGCCTTCTGCTCGTCGCCCCCGCTCTGCACGCCCAACGCCCCGACCCCTACCTGTCTCGCGCCCGCGCCGTGCTCGCCTCGACCACGCTCGTGGACGGCCACAACGATCTCGCCTGGGCGATTCGCGAGTACGACAAGGCGCCCCGCGACGTGGCGGCGTACGACCTGCACGACTCGGCGCCGGGGATGACCGACCTCGCCCGCCTGAAGAAGGGGATGCTCGGCGCGCAGTTCTGGTCGGTGTACATCCCGGGCGAGCGCGATGCCGCGTCGTACGCGCCGCAGGGGAGCTCGGCGAGCGCGCCGGGGTACGCGCGCGTGCAGCTCGAGCAGATCGACATCGCCAAGCAGGTGATCGCCGCCTACCCGAAGGCGCTCGCGCCGGCGTACGACGTGGCCGACATCCGCCGCGCGCGGCGGGAGGGGAAGATCGCGTCGCTGCTCGGCATGGAGGGCGGGCACGCGATCGAGAACTCGCTCGGCGCGCTGCGCGCCTACTACGATCTCGGCGTGCGGTACATGACGCTCACGCACAACGTGACGCTCGACTGGGCCGACGCCGCGCTCGACAGCGCGAAGCACGGCGGGCTCACGCCGTTCGGCGAGGAGGTGGTGCGCGAGATGAACCGGCTCGGCATGCTCGTGGACCTGGCGCACGTGTCCCCGGGAACGATGAGCGACGCGCTGAACGTGAGCGCGGCGCCGGTGATCTTCTCGCACTCGGCGGCGCGCGCGCTGGTGGACCACCCGCGCAACGTCCCCGACTCGATCCTCGCGCGCCTCCCGAAGAACGGCGGCGTGGTGATGGTGGCGTTCGTCCCCGGCTTCGTGTCGCCCGCGGTGCACGCGTACAACGACCAGTGGGACAGCGTGCGCACCGCGCTCGGCGCCCAGCACCCCGGCGACACGGCCGCGGTGCGCGCGGGGCTCCAGGCCTGGGGCGCGTCGCACCCCATGCCGCACGCCACCATCAAGGACGTCGCCGATCACATCGACCACATCCGGAAGGTGGCCGGCGTCGACCACGTCGGGATCGGGAGCGACTTCGATGGGATCGACCAGACGGTGGACGGGCTCGAGGACGTGTCGAAGTTCCCCGCGCTGTTCGCCGAGCTCGCGCGCCGCGGGTGGTCCGATGCCGACCTGCGCAAGCTCGCCGGTGAGAACGTGCTGCGGGTGCTGAAGGAGGCCGAGGAGGTGTCGGCGCGGCTGCGTCGCGAGCGGAAGCCGTCCACGAAGACGATCCAGGAGCTGGACGGCGCCGTGGCGACGCGCACTTCGTCGGGGGAGGGCGCGCGATGAGTGGACCGTGGAGCGCCCGGGGCGCGGCGGCCGCGGGGATGGTCGTCGCGGCGCTCGCCCTGGCGAGCGATGACGCGGCGGCGCAGCGGGGTGGGCGCGGAGCCGGGACGATCCCGCCGGCGCTCGCGCCCGTGCTCGAGAGCATCCGCGCGCACAACGACTGGACGCTCGCGCAGCAGGTGTCGGTGTGCGAGATCCCCGCGCCGCCGTTCAAGGAAGGGGCGCGCGCCGCCGAGGTGAAGCGCCGTTTCGAGGCGCTCGGGCTCGCGCGGGTGCGCATCGACTCCGTGGGGAACGTGATCGGCGAGCGGGCGGGCACGGGGGGCGGCCCGACCGTGGTGCTCGCCGGCCACCTGGACACGGTGTTCCCCGAGGGGACCGATGTCCACGTCAGGCACGAGGGGAACCGTCTCGCGGCGCCGGGGATCGGCGACGACTGTCGCGGGCTCGCGGTGCTGCTCAGCGTGGCGCGCGCGCTCGGCGAGTCGAAGGTGCAGACGCCGGGGACGATCGTGTTCGTGGCCGACGTGGGGGAGGAGGGGGCGGGGAACCTCCGCGGCATGCGCCACCTGTTCGGGCGCGAGATGAAGGGGAAGATCGACTACTTCATCTCGGTGGACGGCACGGGGCTCGACGTGACCAGCCGCGCGGTCGGAAGCCACCGCTATCGCGTGAGCTACCTCGGCCCCGGCGGGCACAGTTACGGGCGGTTCGGGATCCCGAATCCCATTCACGCGATGGGGCGGGCGATCGCGAAGGTCGCCGACTTCCAGGTGCCCCAGTCGCCCAAGACCACGTTCAACGTGGGGATCGTGCGCGGGGGCACGTCGGTGAACTCGATCGCCGCCGAGGCGTCGATGGACGTGGACCTGCGCTCCGAATCGGCGCGGGAGCTGGACGTGCTCGATGGCAAGTTCCAGTCGGCGATCCGGAGCGCGCTCGACGAGGAGAACGCGCGCTGGACGGGGAAGGGCGCGGAGACGGCGCGGCTGTCGCTGCGCGTGGACACGATCGGGATCCGCCCCACGGGGGCGCAGGCGGACAGCGCGCTGATCGTGCGCACGGCGGTGGAGCTCGGGCGGGCGCTCGGCTTCTCGCCGCGCACCGGCGCGTCGAGCACGGACGCGAACATTCCGATCAGCCTCGGGATTCCGGCGATCACCATCGACGGCGGCGGCCGCGGTGGCGGGGCGCACTCGCCTGACGAGTGGTACGAGGATGGGGAGCGTGGCTGGCTGGGTCCGCAGTGGGCGGCGGCGGTGGTGGTGGGGCTGGCGGGGGGCGGGGATTAGGGGCCAGGGACCAGGGGTGGACCGCGGGGCGGGCGCCAAAGTCCCTTTGGCGCTCGCCCCGCACCATTGTGCGACAGGGCAGCGCGTTGCGCTGCCCTGTCGCGGTCAGTCCCTGGCCCCCGGTCCCTGGCCCCCGGTCCCTGGCCCCCGGCCCCCGGCCCCCGGTCCCTTACCCCCTGGCTAGTAGACGATGAGAACCACCTGATCCCCCGGAAACACGGCGATCGTCTCCGACACCGGCTCGTCGCTCGGGCCGATGGGGTGGAAGAGGAACTGCATGTCGGTGGAGCCGATGACGAGGAAGTTGGGGATGGTGAGGACGGTGGTCTGGTGTCCT
>DASUXC010000191.1:0-1743 GCA_036378095.1 Gemmatimonadaceae bacterium
CGGCGGCGCTCGTCGACCACGTGCAGGCGCTCACCGCGATCCTGACCGCCCGGAGCGCGGAGCCATGACCCGGGAGCGTGCGCTGGGGCGCGGCATCCGCGCGGGCGTGCGCCGCCTGTTCCGGCTCCCGCTGCGCACCCCGGCGGCCGCGCGCGCCGACGCCGATGCGGAGCTCGACGCGTTTCTCGCGGCGCGCGTCGATGCCCTGGAACTCCGTGGCATCTCACCCGCCGAGGCGCGCGCGGAAGCGCTGCGCCGGCTGGGGGCACCGCTGGACGAGGTGCGCCAGGCGCTGCGTCGCTCCGCCGAGCGTCGGGAGCGACGCCACCGGGTGCGCCAGGGCGCCGAGGACCTGCGGGAGGACCTGCGGTACGCGATGCGCCAGTTCGCGAGAGCGCCCGGCGTCACCGCGACCGCCGTGCTCACGCTCGCGCTGGGGATCGGGGCGAACACGGCGATCTTCAGCGTCGTTCACCGCCTGCTGCTCGCGCCCCTGCCGTATCCCAACGGCGATCGCATCGTGATGCCGATGCTGGACTACGATCGCCTGCGGGGCGACACCCGCTTCGAGCGCCGGAACGTCGGAGGCTCGCTGATCCAAGCGTGGCAGGAGCGCACGCGCACGGTCGAGATGATCGCCGGCGCCTCGGAGGACATGTTCTCCGTCCGGCCGGATGGCACGGTGGACACGATCCCGAGCGCGGCGGTCACCGCCAACTTCCTGCCGATGCTCGGCGTGCAGCCGGTCCTCGGGCGTGGCTTCGCGCCGGAGGAGGAGCAGCCGGCGGGGCAGGCCGCCGTGGCAATGATCAGCTACGAGCTGTGGCAGCGGACGTACGGCGGTCGCGCGGACGTTCTCGGTCGCACGGTGTCGCTCGATGGGCGACCGCTCACCATCGTCGGGGTGACGGCGCCGGGCTTGGGCCTCCCGCTCTCGCGGAACCCGGCGCCAGACATCTGGGTGCCAGCACCCCTGCGGCGGGCGGGCTCCGGAGGCTCGGGAAGTCTCCAGCCCGGACCAGCGGCATTCGCCCTGCTGCGCCCGGGCATCCCGGCCGAGGCGGCATCCCGGGAGCTCGGGGCGATCGCCGCGAGTCTGCCCGACCTGATGAAGGGCCATCCGCGCATCCGCGCCATGCGCGCGCAGGAATTCCTCGACGCGCGGGAGACACGCGCGGTGCAGGTGCTGTTCGTGGCCGTCGGTGCGCTGCTGCTGATCGCGTGCGCGAACGTCGCGAACTTGCTGCTCGCTCGGGCGTGGACGCGGCAGCGCGAGTTCGCGGTGCGCGCCGCGCTCGGCGCCGGCCGGCGGCGGCTCGCCCGGCAGGTGCTCACCGAGAGCGTGTCACTCGCATTGGCTGGCGGACTGCTCGGTGTCGCGGTCGCGTGGATCGCACTCCACGTGATCGTCGCGCTGCGCCCGCCGGCGCTCGACCACCTGGCCGGCGTGCGGATCGACACGGCGGTTCTCCTCTGGAGTCTCGGCGTCTCCGTCGCCACCGGGCTCCTGTTCGGCTGCGCCCCAGCGATCTTCGCCAGCGTTCGGCCGGTCGGTGACGTGCTGCGCCGCGAGGCGCGCGGCGGATCGGCGGGAGTCGTGTCACGCCGCGTGCGTTCGACGCTCATCGTGCTCGAGATCGCGACCTCGCTCGTGCTGCTCGTGGCCTCGGGGCTCCTCGTGCGGTCGTTCGCCGCGCTCCAGCGGATGCCGCTCGGCTTCGAGCCGCGAGGGCTGGTGTACAC
>DASUXC010000192.1:0-14068 GCA_036378095.1 Gemmatimonadaceae bacterium
AGGCGCGCCGCTGTCGGGGGCGTGGGGCCAGGGGCCGGGGGCCGGGGGGGATGAAGCGGGGGCGGTGACAAGGGATCGGGACCGTCCACGACAGGGAACGGCGGGACGGGTTTGGGGCGGTGTGCCGTCCCGCCTCGCTCCATCCCCGCCGTTCCCCCCCGGCCCCTGACCCCCAGCCCCCGGCCCCTGTAGTTTTCACCCATGACCTCCGACTTCCTGAACATCGACAGCGTCCTCTCCGAAGAGGAGCGCGCCGTGCGCGACAGCGTGCGCCGGTTCGTCGACGAGCGCGTGCTCCCCATCATCGGCGACTGCTACGTCCAGGGCCGCTTCCCCAGAGAGATCGTGCCCGAGCTCGCCGAGCTCGGCGTGTTCGGCGCCAACCTTCCCGAAGAGCTCGGGTGCGCGGGGCTCAACAACGTGGCGTACGGGCTCATCATGCAGGAGCTCGAGCGCGGCGACTCCGGGGTGCGCTCCTTCGCGTCCGTGCAGGGCGCGCTCGTCATGTATCCCATCTTCGCGTTCGGCAGCGATGCCCAGAAGGAGCACTACCTGCCGAAGATGGCCGCGGGCGAGATCATCGGCTGCTTCGGGCTCACCGAGCCGGACTACGGCTCCAACCCGGCGGGGATGATCACCATGGCCCGCGAGCAGCCCGATGGGAGCTGGGTGCTCAACGGCGCCAAGATGTGGATCACCAACGGCTCCACGGCGAGCGTGGCGATCGTCTGGGCGAAGACGAACGACGATCCGAGCGAGAAGTCCATTCGCGGCTTCATCGTCCCCACGGACTCGCCCGGGTTCACCGCGCGCGACCAGAAGGGGAAGCTGTCGCTCCGCGCGTCTGACACGAGCGAGCTCGTGATGCAGGACGTTCGCGTGCCGGCCGACGCGATCCTCCCCAAGAGCAAGGGGCTCAAGAGCCCGCTCATGTGCCTCACCCAGGCGCGCTACGGGATCGCGTGGGGCGCGATCGGCGCCGCCATCGCCTGCTTCGAGGAGGCGTCGTCCTACGCCTGCAACCGCGTCATGTTCGGGAAGCCGATCGGCGCCTTCCAGCTCCAGCAGGCGCGCCTGGCGGACATGCTCACGGAGATCGGCAAGGGGCAGCTCCTCTCGCTGCATCTCGGGCGGCTCAAGGACGCCGGCGCGCTCACCCCGCAGCAGGTGTCGTTCGCGAAGCGAAACAACGTGAACATCGCGACGAACATCGCGCGCGAGGCGCGCCGCCTGCTCGGGGCCAACGGCATCCTCGCCGAGTACGCATCGATGCGGCACATGGCGAACCTGGAGAGCGTGTACACGTACGAGGGGACGCACGACGTCCACACGCTCGTGCTGGGGCAGGCGATCACGGGGTTGAGCGCGTTCCAGTGAGGCGGGGTGCGGGGCGCGGGGTGCGGGGCGCGTGAACATGGAATGCGACGCGGGGACTGGCGAAAGCCGGTCCCCGCGTCGCTCAGTCCCCATTCATACGCGCCCCGCGCCCCGCGCCCCGCGCCCCGCCACCTCAGCGCGGCCCGACCGCTCCCCAGCACCCGTCCCGAAGCCCCGACGTGTCCCCCGACGCGGGGGGAGTGAAAGGTGGCAGGGTGGACGCCGCGCGTGCGCCGTCGCTCAGATCGTACAGGCGGGCGAGCGCGCCGGGCGCCGAGGTCGAGGCGCGGAGGTGCCCCACGCGGTCCAGGTAGCCGAGCACCAGCGAGTCCTCGCGGATCCCCGCCTTGTGGAAGGGGTGCGCGAGCACGAGCCACACGCGGTCGTGCCCCTTCAGCGAGTCCAGGTCGGCCACGTAGCCGCGCCAGTCGGCGCGCGAGCAGCGCCCCACCTGGTAGCTCCCGGGAGCGAAGCCCAGCCGCGGCGCGTAGAAGTCGAAGGCCCGCGCCGCGCCGTAGTACACGTACACGATGTCGCCGCCTCGCCGGTGCGCGGCGACCCAGCGCATCACCGGGCGCAGCTCCTCGCGCGTGAGACTCGCGTAGCGCACCGACGCCACGCATGCCAGCGCGGTCACCGCGAGGACCAGCGCGACCGCGCCGCGCGCCACGCCCATCGATGCCGTCGCGCGCAGCAGCCACCCGGCGCCCGCGCCCGCGGTGAGCAGGATCGCCGGCACGATGAAGAGCGACACGCGCGCCGACATCGGGTAGAGACGCGGCGCGGACGCGAGCAGGGCGATGACGAGCGGAGCGAGGAGCAGCGAGAGCACCCCGTCCCGGCGGCGTACGAGCGCGATGATCCCGACCGCGACGCACGCGAGCACCAGCCACCCCCAGGGCGCGGGGAAGAGCCAGGCGGCCAGGTCGGCGGCGAAGCGCCAGAGCCAACGGAGCGATGCGAGCAGCCCGTGGTCGAGCGGGAGGAACGCGCCCGACCAGTAGCCCTCGAGGTAGCGGCGATCGACGGGCGAGACCGCGCGCATGGCCTGGAGGATGGCGATGGCGCTCCCCACCGCCCACGCGAGGAGCACGGGGGCGAGACGTCGCGCGCGCCCATCGCCCGCGCCTCGCGCGGCGTCGAGCAGCAGCACCGTGCCGACGCCGGCGAGCACGAACAGCGACGGCTGCGACAGGAAGGGGGCGAGCGCGCCCGCCACGCCGAGCGCCGCGGCGCGCGGCGCGTCGAGCGGCCGCTCGCGCAGGCGGAGCGCGAGCAGCACGAGCGCGAGCGCCACCGCCATGTCCGAGGAGTACTGCTTGGTCTCGGTGGCGAAGTAGATGAGCGGCGCCGCGACGGCGAAGAGCGTGGTGGCGAAGAGCGCTCCGCCGTCGTCCAGCACGCGGCGCGCGACGAGGACGAACAGGACGAGCGACGCCAGCGCGGCGAGGAAGGGAACGAGACGCAGCGCCCACTCGCTCGCGCCGAAGAGCGACACCACGCCCTTCTCCAGCCAGAGGAAGCCGAGGGGCGCCACCTGGGCGAACTCGAGGGGCGCGGCGAGCTGGCGGAACGAGCGGTGCACGATGCTCGCCGCGAGCGCCGCCTCGTCGGTCCAGATCGACCGGTTCGCGGCGTAGGCGACGATGCGAGCGGCGGCGCCGAGCGTCAGGACGAGCGCGAGCGCGAGCGGGACGAATCGCGGCCGGGCCGAATCACCGGGTGCGTCGCGCCGGACGGCATCGCCGGCGGGAACGGCCATCGAGGTGAGCATGTGCGCACCACGATGGATCGCCGATCGCGACCGGGCAAGTCGGGCGGATCGCTCGCCTTGAACGGTCTCCACCGGCGGCTATCTTTCTCGTGAACCTTTTCACATGGAGTCTCCACGGTGAAAATCGCCGTGTGCATCAAGCGCGTCGCCGACATGGAGACGCGCTTCAAGATCGCTCCCGACGGCACGTCGGTCGACGCGACGGGCCTCAAGTTCGACATGGGCGACTTCGACGGCTACGCGGTCGAGGTGGCGCTCCAGCTCAACGAGAAGGAGGGGAAGGGGGAGATCACGGCGATCTCGCTCGGTCCCAGCGTGGTGCAGGAGACGCTGCGGAAAGCGATGAGCATGGGCGTCGACCGCGCGGTGCAGCTCGAGGCGCCGGCGGTGCCGTTCGACGGCATGGCGATCGCCCACGCCCTCGCCGCGGAGCTCGCGACCGGCGGCTACGACCTGATCCTCTTCGGGCGCATGGCGGTGGACTCGGCCAACCAGTCGGTGGGGCCGATGACCGCCGAGCTGCTCGGGCTCCCCTGCGTCACCGCGGCCTCCAAGCTCGAGATCGCGAACGGTCGCGGCACCGCGCGGCGCGAGCTCGAGGGGGGAGCGGAGATTCTCGAGTTCCCGCTCCCGGCGGTGGTGACCATCGACGAAGGGATCGCGCGGCCGCGTTATCCGTCGCTCAAGGGGATCATGGCGGCCAAGAAGAAGCCGCTGGAGGTGAAGCCCGCGCAGCTCGGCGAGGCGCGCCTCACGGTGCAGCGCATGGAGCTGCCGCCGGAACGAACGGGTGGGCGAATCATCGGCGAGGGGACGGCGGCCGTGCCCGAGCTCGTGCGACTTCTTCAGACCGAAGCGAAGGTGCTCTGATGGCGAACGTTCTCGCGTTTGCGGAGAGGCGCGGCGGCGAGCTGCGCAAGGTGGCGCTCGAGGCGGTGACGGCGGCGCGGCAGCTGGCCGACGCCACCGGAGGGGGCGAGGTGCACGCGCTGCTCATCGGCGCGCCGGGGATCGCGAGCAAGGCGGCCACGCTCGGCCGGTACGGCGCCGACGTGGTGATCGTCGTGGAGCATCCGGGGCTCGAGCTGTACTCCCCGGAGGTGGTCGCCGCCACGGCCGCCGAGCGAATCCGCGCCGGCGGCTACCGCTTGGGCGTCTTCAGCGCATCGGCCCGGGGGAAGGACCTGGCGCCGCGTGTCGCCGCGAAGCTGGGGGTGAGCATGGCGTCGGACGCCACCGCCATCGAGGCCAACGGCGATGCGCTCATCGTCAGGCACCCGGCGTACACGGGGAAGGTGATCACCACTCTCGCGCTCTCGGGGAGCCCGGCGATCGTGACGCTCCGTCCCGGGGCGGTGCTCGCGACGGAGAGCGCCCGCGCCGGCCGCGTGGAAACGGCGGCGCCGGCGATGGACCCCGCCGCGGCGCGCGTGAAGCCCAAGGAGCTGATCCAGGGGAACACCGCCAAGATGGATCTCGGCGAGGCGCCGGTGATCGTGAGCGGCGGACGCGGACTGAAGGCACCCGAGAACTTCAAGCTGGTGGAGGACCTCGCCGCCGCGTTCGGCAACGCCGCGGTTGGCGCGACGCGTGCGGTGACCGACGAGGGGTGGCGCCCGCACAGCGACCAGATCGGACAGACGGGGCGGCTCGTGAGCCCGGACCTGTACGTGGCGTGCGGGATCTCGGGCGCGATCCAGCACCTCGCCGGGATGCGGACGTCCAAGACGATCGTCGCGATCAACAAGGACAAGGACGCCCCGATCTTCAAGATCGCCGACTACGGCATCGTCGGCGACGTGCTCGAGGTGCTGCCCGTGCTGACGGAGGCGGTGAGGAAGGCGAAGGGCGGCTGAGGCAGCGCCTCGGTGACCCACGGCCGCCCGCGATGCGGGCGGCCACAACGCGGAGGACTCATGCGCTCCTTCGATCGTTCGGATCGCGGGCGCGCGGTCGCGCTCGCGATCGCGCTCGCGATCGCGCTCGCGGTGGCGGTGGTGGGCAGCGCGGCGGCCGCTCGTTCGGCGCGTTCGCGCGAGCCCCGGCGTGATGTCACGCCGCCGCCGCGGGCCGCGGCGGCGATCCGCGAGTTCGTCATCCCCCGAGCCGGCGCCTTCCCTCACGATCCCGCGGTGGGGGCGGACGGCGTCGTCTGGTACACCGACCAGGCGAACAGCTACATCGGCCGTCTCGATCCGGCCACCGGGAAGATCACCGACTATCCCACCCCGACCCCCGAGTCCGGCCCCCACGGCATCGTCGTCGCTCCCGACGGTATGGTGTGGTACACGGGGAACGCGAACGGGCGCATCGGGAAGCTCGACCCGAAGACGGGGAAGATCACCGAGTACGTCCTCCCCGACGAGGCGCGCGATCCGCACACGCCGGCCATCCAGGGCGGCAAGGTCTGGTTCACGGCGCAGCAGTCGAATCTGATCGGGGTGCTCGATCCAGCCACGGGGGAGACGAAGCTGTACCGCCCGCGCGCGGCGCGGGCCAAGCCCTACGGGCTCGTGCCGGCCTCCCCGAAGGCGGATCTGTGGGCGGCGCTGTTCGGGACGAACGAGCTCGCCCACATCGTCACCGCCACCGGCGCCATCCACGAGATCCCGCTCCCGCACGCGGATGCCCGGCCGCGGCGGCTCGCCGTGGACGGCGACGGCAACGTGTGGTACACCGACTACGCGCGCAGCCGGCTCGGCGTCGTGAACACGAAGACGCACGCGATGCGGGAGTGGCCGACCCCCTCCGACGACGCCGGCCCGTACGGGATCGCGATCGGGCCGGACGGCCGCATCTGGTTCGACGAGGCGCGCACGTCGCTCATCGTGGCCTTCGATCCGAGGACCGAGCGCATGGAGACGGTTCCGATCCCCACGAAGGGCGCGATCGTGCGCAACATCGCCGTGGACAGCGCGCGCGGCCGCATCTGGCTGGCGCTCAGCGGAACGGGGCGGATCGGCGAGATCGAGCTCGGGCCGGTGCGACAATGACCGGCGTCGGCGCCCGCGGCGACGCCGCGGGCGCTTCCCGCTCCCCGCATCTTCTCGTAGCTTCCCCTCCATGCGCACCCAGAACGTCGTCTTCCTCGTCATCGTCATCCTCGCCGCGGGCTTCTTCTCGTACAACGTCCAGCGGCTCCTCGCCTATCTCCGGCTCGGGCAGCGCGACGCGCGGTTCGATCATCCATTCGGGCGGCTCCGGAACGTCCTCGTCATCGCGTTCGGGCAGAAGAAGCTCATGCGCGATCCGGTGGCCGGACCGATGCACGCGCTCATCTTCTGGGGATTCTGCGTCCTCACGGCGGGCACGATCGAGCTGATCCTGCAGGGGATCTTCCCCGCGTTCTCGTACGCGTTCCTCCCCACGTGGCTCTACCGGTTGTACTCGGTGTCGCAGGACATCTTCGGCCTGCTCGTCATCGGGGCCGTGGCGTTCGCCTTCTACCGCCGCCTGGTGATCCACCCGCGCCGGCTGCAGGGGGACAACCTCGAGCAGAAGGACGCGCTCATCATCCTCGGCGCGATCGGCGCGCTGATGGTGACGATGTTCCTCGCCAACGCCCTCCAGCTCGCGCTGGAGCCCGGCTCGATCGTGCGCGAGAAGTTCGTGTCGCACGCGATCGCCGGCGCGCTCGGCGGGCTGAGTCGCTCGGCGGCGGGCACGGGGCACGCGATCTTCTGGTGGACGCACGCGCTGCTCGTGCTCGCGTTCCTCAACTACCTGCCGTACTCCAAGCACCTCCACATCATCACGTCCATCCCCAACGTCTTCTTCTCCAACGCCAACGGGCCGGGGCAGAAGGGGGTGCTGCGCTTCCTCGAGCTCGAGGCCGAGGGGGTCGAGCAGTTCGGGGCGGCGGATGTGGACCAGCTCACGTGGAAGGACCTGCTCGACGGCTACTCGTGCACGGAGTGCGGGCGCTGCACCGCGGCGTGCCCGGCGAACATCACGGGAAAGGTGCTGAGCCCTCGCAAGATCATCATCAACACGCGCCAGCGCACCCTCGAGAAGGGGCCGCTCGTCGTGGGCGACGCGGCATCCTTCTTCTTCCCGCGCCTCGCGCACGGCGAGGGCGGGGACGCGCACTCGCGCACGCCGGAGCAGGCGCTCGAGAACCGGCTCCTCGACAACTACGTCACCGAGGAGGAGCTGTGGCAGTGCACCACCTGCCGCGCGTGCGTGCAGGAGTGCCCGGTGGGGATCGAGCACCTGGATCACATCGTGGACATGCGGCGGAACCTGGTGCTCATGGAGTCGCGGTTCCCCGAGGAGGTGCAGCCCACCTTCGAGTCGATGGAGCGCAACGGGAGCCCGTGGGCGTTCAACCCCGCCGACCGCGCGCAGTGGGCCGAGGGGCTGGACATCCCGACGATGGCCGAGATGTTCGAGCGCGGCGAGCGCCCCGAGGTGCTCTTCTGGGTCGGGTGCATGGGCTCGTTCGACGACCGCGCGAAGAAGATCTCGGTCTCGTTCGCGCGGATCATGAAGGCCGCCGGGATCTCGTTCGCGATCCTCGGGCAGGAGGAGTCGTGCAACGGCGACCCGGCCCGCCGCATGGGGAACGAGTACCTCTGGCAGATGCTCGCCCGGCAGAACATCGAGACGATGGATCGCTACCAGGTCCAGACGGTCGTCACGACGTGCCCGCACTGCTTCCACCAGATCGGGAACGAGTACCCGCAGCTCGGCGGGAACTACGAGGTGATCCACCACTCCACGTACATCGAGCGGCTGATGCAGGAGGGACGCATCCCGCTGCGCGATGGGGACGGCGCGGGCGCGATCAAGTCGCTGACCTACCACGACAGCTGCTACCTCGGGCGGTACAACGACATCTACGACGCGCCGCGCGAGGCGCTCAAGCGCGCGCTCCCGGTGATGACGCTCGTGGAGCCGAAGCGCACGCGCGACCGCGGCCTCTGCTGCGGCGCCGGCGGCGGGCGGATGTTCATGGAGGAGCGGCAGGGAAAGCGGATCAACATCGAGCGCACGGAGGAGCTGCTCGCCACCGGCGCGGACGCGATCGCCGTCGCCTGCCCGTTCTGCATGACGATGATGAGCGACGGGCTCAAGGCGAAGGAATCGGAGGTGCCGGTGTACGACATCTCGGAGGTGGTGGCGAGCCGGCTCGCCTGACGCGGGGCGCGTCCCGCACCCCGCGTCACGCGCCCCGCGCCCCGCGCCCCGTGGTGCTCTCCAGGCGGTGCAAACTGATCGTCTGCCTGATCTCTCCAGCCACCCACGCCCGCCGATCCGCGCCCGCGTAGTCCATCCCGAGCGCCGCGCACTCGCCCAGGAACTCGCCCACCGCGATCCGGCCCGGATCGGCGATGAGCGCCGTTCCCCCCGGAGCGAGGGCGTGGTGGAGCGCCTCGGCCACGAGCCTCGCGTACGGGCGCTCGTAGAGCACGTCCGCGGCGACGACGATCTCGAAGCGGCCCAGGTCTCCCGGCAGCGCGCGCCAGTCCACGTGGCGCACGCGCGGCTCCCGCCCCGTCGCGCGCCAGGCGTTGAGTCGCGTGAACGCCAGGGCGTCCTCGTAGTAGTCGGTGGCCAGCACGTCGAATCCCGCGTGCAACGCCGCGGTGGCGACGATCCCGAGCCCGCACCCCAGCTCCAGGAGCCGCCGCCCCGCGCCGCGCTCCTCCAGGAGACGCGCGGCGAGGACCTCCGACGACGGCCACACGTCCGCCCAGTACGGGAGCCGCTCGTCGCGCGCGAAGTCCGCCTCGCTGATCAGGTCCTCCGCGCTTCGCGGCTTCAGGATCTCGAGCCCGAGCGCGCCCACGGACACGCGCGCCGACACGGTCACGAACCGGCGCTCCAGCTCCCGCTCCAGCGCCTCGCCGCTCGGCGCGACCGGCGGCGCGCTCACAGGGCGAAGTGGGAGGAGAGGTGTGCGTCCTCCGACAGCAGCAGGGCGTGCAGCACCTCGCCCGCCTCCACGCGCGGGCGGTCCTCCGGCACCACGAGCAGCGCGTCGGCGCGCGCCATGGAGGTGAGGATCCCGCTCCCCTGCGGCCCGGTGAGGCGCGCGGCGAGCGTGCCATCGTCGCGCACGCGCACCGTCGCCCGCAGGAAGTGCGTGAGCCGCGCGCCGATGCTCACCGGCTCCTCGAGCGCCACCGGGACCGGACGGCGGAAGAGCCGGACGTGGCCGAGCATCCGACGCAGCACGGGGCGCACGAACAGGTCGAAGGTGACCATCGTCGACACCGGGTTGCCGGGAAGGCCGATCCACGGCATGCCGCCGAGCCACCCGAACCCCAGCGGCGCGCCGGGGCGCATGCGCACCTTCCACACGCGCAGCTCCACGCCGAGCTCCGCGAGCACGTCGCGAATGTAGTCGTACTCGCCCGCGGAGATCCCCGCCGTGGTGAGCAGCAGGTCGCACCCCGCGCTCCGCTCGAGGCGCTCTCGCAGGTCCGCGGGATCGTCGCGCGCGATGCCGAGGTTCACCGGCTCCCCGCCGGCCGCGCGAATCATCGCGTGCAGCGTGTAGCTGTTCGACGTGATGGTCTTGCGCCCCGCCACCGCTTCGGCGAAGCGGTCGAGATCGACGATCTCGTCCCCCGAGCCGAGGAACGCCACGCGCGGGCGGCGGTGCACGTCCACCGTGGATGCACCGACGGAGGCGAGCACCCCGACCTGCGCGGGGCCGATCGGCGCGCCGCGGTCGATGACCACGGACCCTTCGCGGATGTCCTCGCCGCGCGGCCGGATGTTGCGGCGCAGGTCGCGCGCCGAGCGGACGACCACCCGCGCGGTGCCCCCATCGGTGTCCTCGACGCGCACCACGCTGTCCGCTCCCTCGGGAATCGGCGCGCCGGTCATGATGCGCGTGGCGGTGCCCGGCTCGACCGCGCGCGAGGGGAAGGCCCCGGCCGGCACGGTCTCCAGCACGGCGAGCGTCACCGGCGCCTCCTCCGACGCCGATGCCACGTCGTCGCCGCGCACCGCGTAGCCATCCATGGCGGAGTTGTCCCACGCCGGAATCGTGAGCGGCGCGCGCACCGGCGCGGCGAGCACGCGGCCGAGCGCGTCGAGGAGCGGCACGCGCTCCACGCTCAGCGGCCGGATGTCGGCGACGATGCGCTCCGCCGCCTCCGCCACGCCGAGCATTCAGCGCGCCTCGGCGAGCGTGAGCGACGCCAGCCGCTCGGCGATCGCGTCCTGCACCTGCTCCACGTCGCGCACCGGCACCGTCCAGTTGTTGCACAGCGCGCTGAAGATGAGCGTCCGGCCGTCGGCCGTGGTCACGTAGCCGGAGAGCGACCGCGCGTTGGCCACGTAGCCCGTCTTGGCGTGCACGTTCCCCTGCGCCGGCGTGCCGCGCATGCGCCCCGCGATGGTGCCATCCACGCCGGCGATCGGCAGGCCATCGTAGAACGCCGCGAACGCCGTGTCGTGCCGGATCGCGGCCAGCGCATGCACGATCGTCTCCGGCGTGAGGTAGTCGTAGCGGGAGAGGCCGCTGCCGTCCCGGAGCACGAAGCCATCGGGTTGCGCGCCCCAGGCGAGGAGCTGCCGCGCCACGACGGCGGAGCCGCTGTCCGCGCGCCCGAAGCCGGCGCGCTCGAGGCCGAGCGTCCTCAGGAGGATCTCGGCGATCTGATTCTGCGACGGCTTGAGCATCGCCTTCAGCACGTCACGGAGCGGCGCCGACTCGTACACGAACAGCGTGTCGGTGCGCGGGGGCACGGTATCGGCCGGGGAGGCGCCGAGCATGGCGCGGGCGGCCGGGGAGGCCCCACGGGTGACGCCCGCGGGCGCGTGCGGCGGAACACCGCCCCGCGCATCGGGACGCGTCGCGCCCATCGCGCTTCCGCCCTGGCACCGCGAGCGCGAGGGATCGACCGAGGGATCGACCGAGGGATCGACCGACACGTGACGCCGGGAGGTCGTGAGGACCCGGGTGCCGGTGTCCCCCACCGCGATCCCGCGCGCGGCGATCGCCTCACCCAGCGCGGCGAGGTACGCCGCGCGCTGGTCGGGGTACACGATGTCCAGGGTGTCCACCCACGACGGCGCGATCCACCCCGAGAGCACCACGGCGCCCGTCGCCGGGTCCACGCGCGTGTCGAGCCCCGAGGTCAGCGCCGTCGTCAGGCGCGCACCGCTCCCCGGCGCCGCGCTGTCCGGCGCGGTCGCCGTGCGTGCCTCGATGCGCACCAAGGGGTAGCGCGACGCCGGAAGCGCCGTGACGGTGACCGGCGCGCCCGGGGCCGCGCCCCCCCGCACCACCACGCGGCCGTACCCCTCGTCGAAGAACAGCTCGTCCACCCCGGCGCTGTACGGCTCGCCCATGTCGTCCCACGACCAGCCGTAGCCGAGCGTGGGACCCGGGAAGGCATCGCCGCCGGCCACGATCGAACCGGCGATGCGCGTGATCCCACGCGCGGCGAGCGAGTCGGCGATCTCGCGCATGGGCGCCATCGCGTCACCGCCCCGCATCGCGTCGCTGATCGACGGGTCGCCTCGGCCGATCACCACGAGATCGCCGCGCAACACCCCATCGCACACCGGGCCGGTCGCGGCGAACGTCGTGCGGAAGCGGAAGTCCGCCCCGAGCTGCGCGAGCGCCACCGACCCGGTGATGATCTTCATGTTGGACGCCGGCATGAACAGCTTCCCCGCGTTGCGCGAGTAGAGCGTGTCGCCGCGATCCGGGTCGACGATGAGAATGCCCCAGTGCGCGTTGCGGTATTCCGGCAGCGCGACCATGGAGTCGACGTCGTGGCGGAGCAGCGCGAGCGGGGATGGCCGGACGATCGCCGGCGCACCGGAGGGCGCGCGCGTGGCGGTCGCGCAGCCCACGAGAAGGGCGGCGCCGGCGGCGCAGGCGACGCGGGCGATCATCGCGCGCCTCCCATCACGCGCTGCTCGACGAGATCGGCGACGGTGGAGAGCCAGGCGGGGTCGGTGAGGTGGATCAACGTGAGGTCTCCGGTGAGAGAGGCGGGAGGGAAGGGGAGAGTCGACAGGTCGGTCACCATGGCGAGATAGTGGGCGGCGGTCTCCGAGTCGGGATCGTACAGCGGCCTGGCGCCGGTCTCCGAGCGGAAGATCTCGATGCGCGGCAGGGTGGATCGCTTGAATCCCTCGCACAGCACGACGTCCGCGTCCGCCATGTGCCGCGCGGCGATCTCCTCGGGAGACCGCTCCTCGCTCCACCGCTCCACGAGCGCGAACTTGTCCGGGGACACCATGGCCACCTTCTCCGCCATCCCCTCGTGGTAGTGGCGATAGGTGTCCGTGGTGGCCGGATCGATGTTGAAGGTATGCGATCCGTGCTTGATCGTCATGACGCGGTGCCCGCGGCGGCGCAGCTCGGCGGCGAGGCGCGCCACGAGCGTGGTCTTACCCTGATGCTTGCCGCCGACGATCGCCACCATCGGTGGCCGAGGCAGGTTGCTCCCGAGCATGTCGCTCCGCGAGCGCGAGCTCGCCTGGGGTGTTGACGTTCATGAACAGGCGCGCGGGGTCGCCGTGGCGCCGCACCCGGTCGGCGGCCAGGCGCGCCACGCGCACGTCGTCGTAGAATCCGATCACGCGCAGGTCGCCGGCGTCGAGCCGGCGCTCGATCGGCGCCACGCACGCCGGGGCGTAGTAGGCGCACAGCGGCTCCACGCCGCGGCGCGAGTCGCTCTCCGGCACGGCCGCATCGGCGGTCTCGCCCAGCGCGCGCAGCTCGGCGAGCAGCGGCGCGCTCACGAAGGGCATGTCCCACGCGACCACGAGCACCGGCGTGCCGGCCCGCACGAGCGCGGCGTGGATCCCGCCCAGGCTGCCCAACCCGGGGCGCGCGTCGCCGGCGACGCGCGTCCCGGGGAGCCAGTCTCGCGCCGCGGGATCGTTGGCGATGAGGAGCAGCTCGTCGGTGGTGGCGGCGAGGGCGTCGGCCACGCGGTCGACCACCCGTCGGCCGTCGACGCGCTCGAGCCCCTTGGGCAGCCCCCCGTAGCGGGTGGCGAGGCCACCCGCGAGGATCACCCCCGTGCACCGCGCGGTCATGGACGATGATGCTGGGGCTGCCCGCTCACGGCGCGCCCGACGAGGGTCATCCCGGAGCCTCGGGCGATGTCCACGGCGATCGTGGAGGGCACCGACGGGGTGGCGACGACCGCGATGCGGGCCCGCGCGGCCTTGAACGCGAGCTCGCCGGAGATGCGCCCGGTGACGAGGAGGAGCAGCTCCGCCGGGTCGCGCTCGTCGAGCAGCGAGGCGCCGATGACCTTGTCCACGGCGTTGTGGCGGCCGATGTCCTCGGCGTGGTAGAGCAGCCGCTCGCCATCGGAGAGAGCGGCGGCGTGTACCCCCCCGGTCTCCTTGTAGCGCGCGCCGAGCGCGAACAGCTCCTTGAAGAGCTGGCGCATACGGGGGAGCTCGATGTCGCTCGCCGGCCGCTCGCGGCGGGGGAGAGTGGCGATGGAGCCGAGAATCGTGGTCACCGCGCCGCACCCGGAGGCGAGCACGCGCCGGCGGTCGCTCGCCTCCACGGCGTCGTAGCGCTCGGGGGGAACGTCCACCCAGAAGCCCAGCTCCCTGGTGCACGGCCGCATGCGCACGATGTCCGAGGCGCGCTCGATGTACCCCTCGCCGTGCAGCCACCCCACGACCAGCTCATCGAGCTGCTCCGGCGTGCACATCCAGGTGACGGCCGGCCGGCCGTTCACCTCGAGCCAGACGGGCGCCTCCTCGACGGCGTCGAGGGGAGTCGGGGCTGCGAGATTCTGCATGTTCCTATGATGGGCGGCGGGTTAGCTAGGGGCCAGGGGCCGGGGGCCGGGGCCCGGGGGGGAACGGCGGGAGTGGAGAGAGGCGGAAGGGCGCACCCCCATGGCCCTCTCCCCGCCGTGCCCTGTCGTGGACATTCCCGGTTCCCTTGTCCCCATCCCCGCCTCATCCCCCCCG
>DASUXC010000193.1:0-75367 GCA_036378095.1 Gemmatimonadaceae bacterium
GTTGAGCGGCCAGAGGATGAGGCGCACCGCGACGCCGAAGATGATGAGCACCCAGCCGTAGTTGATGCGCAGGTGGTCGTGCATCCAGAGGAGCACGCGCATCACGATCGTCGCGAACGGCTGGACGATGGCGCGGAAGAACCCGCCGTACGGGTTGACGTTCTGGAAGCCGTGCCCGAGAGCGAGCAGCCGCCGCCACTCCTGCGGGCCGGTGTACAGGTCGAAGGCGAACGTCCCGTTCGCGCCCACCGGCTGGCCGACCACCGCGTCGGCCGTCCGCGCCACCTTCGACGCGCTGTCCGGGCGCAGCCACATGGTGGCGTCGCTGAAGGGTGCGACGGTGGTGTCCGCGAAGAGCGCGAGCACGAAGTACTTGCTCTTGCTCGCCACCCACTCGAGCGGGCCGGCCTGCGTGGCCGCCTTCTCCGGCTCGAGCTTGGTGAAGGAGATGCTCCGCGCATCGTCGCGGACCGGCTTCACCACGTAGGCGAAGTGGCGCTGGTCGTCGACGGTGTCCGCTTCCTCGGAGTGCAGCCCGTTGGGGAGCGTGATGAGGAGGCGTCGGTTCTGCGCCGTTCCTCCCTGCACCGATCCCCGGACGTGCACGAGGTAGCTGTCCGGGGAGAAGGTGTACGTGATCGCGACGGTGGATCCGGCCGCGGAGGTCCGGAAGGTGAGCGATCCCGCTCCCCCCGTCCGGGCGAGCGCGGAGCTGTCCACCGTGAACGGCATGCGATCGAGCCGCACCGTGTCACGCCCGCCGACCAGCAGCTGATAGCCGACGAGCCTGGAGCCGGGGCGCGCGAGCTGGACCGGACCGTCCCCCTTGGACAGCGCCTTGTAGTCGAGGAGCTCGCTCCCCGTCAGCGCCGCTCCGACCGTGCTGAAGCGGTAGACCACCCGCTTCGTCCGCACGGCAATCGTGTCACCGGGGCCCGCCTGGGCCTGGGCGGTGTCGAGGGTGGCCGCGACCGCCTGCGGTGCCGCTGTCGCCGCGGATGTCGCCGCGGGAGCGGAGACCGATGGCGCGGCCGCCGCTCGTCCCCTCGCCGTGTCGACGGCGCGATGGCTCGCCGTGGTGTCCCCGCGGCTCGTCCCCGATGGCGGCGTCCGGGTCGGAGGGAAGAGCCGCGGCGTGATCAGCAGAACGGCGGCCGCGAGAGCGAGAAAGAGAAAAAAGCGCTTGTCCATTGAGTGGGTGCAGTATCACGGTACCGGGTCGTACCCGCCCGGACAGAATGGGTGGCAACGTGCGAGACGGCGGACCGTGAGCCACCCGCCGCGCAGTGCGCCGTGGCGCTCGAGCGCCTCGATCGCATACGCGGAACAGCTCGGGTAGAAGCGGCACGATGCGGGCAGCAGCGGCGAGAGCACCACCTGATACCCGCGAACCAGCAAGATGAGGAGCCACCGCACGATCAGGCCCTCCGGAACATCGAGACCATGCGCTCCCGCGCCGTGTCGATCTCGGACACGAGGCCATCGAACGAAGCGTCGTACGCTTCTCGGCGCACGCGAATGGTCACGTCCAGCGCCGGGATGTGTCCCAGCATCCGGCGGCGCACCAGCTCGCGCAGACGCCGCTTGAGTCGGTTCCGCTCCACGCTGGTTCGCCCATACTTCGGTACGATGAATCCAACGCGTGGGTGACGCAGAAGGGAAGCGACCACCCGGAGATCGAGATGCTCGGTCCGGACGCGCTTCCCTTCGCGGCTCACCGCTCGAAGTTCAGCCCCCCGCGTGAGCCTGTGGCTCCGCGGAAAGCGCTGGCACTCAGGCGCTGGCGTACTTGGACGGCAGCTGGACCGTCAACCGCTTGCGCCCCTTCTTGCGGCGACGGCTCAGCACTTCGCGCCCCCAGCGAGTGGCCATCCGGGCGCGGAAGCCGTGCGTACGGATGCGGCGCTTGTTGCGGGGACGATAGGTGGGCTTACCCATGGCTGCTCCAAAAGCGTATCTGGAAAGTCGACGAGGTACAGAACGATAAATGTATTCGTCATCGAGAGATGCGTCAACGGACGAGGGTGCCGAAATTCACCGCGCACGGCATGGCTCCCGCCCGCTCACGGCTGGCGCCGGCTGATTGACTTTTCCACACCACCGGTCTACCTTCGCGTCCCCCGCCGACTTTTCCACACCACATGACCCTCACCGCAACAGAGATGTGGGCGCGCCTCCTCGACCGCGCCCGCCTCGAGCTTCCCGAGCAGACGTTTCGCACCTGGCTCGAGCCGACAGAAGCGCTCGCGATCGATGGCGACACGATCGTGATCGGAACGCCGGATCGATTTGCGGCAGAGTGGAACGAGTCGAAACACGCACAGATTCTCGCCAGCTACGCGCCAGTAGCGCTGGGGCATCCGGTAAACATCGTCTTCAAGGTCGATGAGGACCGGAAGACCAGGCCGCAGATGGACCTCTTCGTCGCTCCCCTTCCGGAGCCGTCGAAAAAGGACGCGGCGCCCGCCGAGAGCAACACCATCGGGCAGCTCAGCCCCCGGTACACGTTCGAGAACTTCATCATCGGGAAATCCAACGAGCTCGCCGCGGCTGCCGCCCAGGCGGTTGCCGCATCGCCAGGAAAGGTCTACAACCCGCTCTTCATCTACGGCGATACCGGGCTCGGGAAGACCCACCTGATGCAGGCCGTCGCGCACGAGATCCTGCAGCGCGAGCCACGAACCCGGGTCTGCTACGTCGGGACGGAGCAGTTCACGAACGAGATGGTCGCCGCGATCCGAACCAACACCACTCCCGCCTTCCGCCGGCGATACCGCGAAACCGATCTGCTCCTCGTCGACGATGTCCACTTCCTGAAGGGGAAGGAGTCGACCCAGGAAGAGTTCTTCCACACCTTCAACGCGCTCTACGAGGCGGGACGGCAGCTCATTCTCACGAGCGATCGCCCGCCGTCCGAGATTCCGGGGTTGGAGGCGCGCCTCGTGAGCCGCTTCCAGTGGGGGATGGTGGCCGACATCGCGCTTCCCGACCTGGAGCACCGGATCGCGATCCTCGAGAACAAGGCGCGCCTCGACCATCTCGAGTTCACGATCCCCGACGATGTCATCCAGCTCATCGCCGAGCACGTGCGTTCGAGCGTTCGCGAGCTCGAGGGCTCGATCATCCGGCTCCTCGCCTTCGCGTCGCTCAAGCACAAGGATGTGACCGTCGAGCTCGCCAGGGAGGCGCTACGGGACAAGCTCCGGGCCGCCGATGATCCATCGCGCGTCGATGGCCACACCCTGAACGCCGCCACCATTCAGAGTGCCGTGGCGAAGGAATGGAGCACCACCGTGGATGGCCTCCGCTCGAAGAGCCGCACCAAGCAGCTCACGATTCCGCGCCAGGTGGCGATGTATCTCATCCGTGATCTCCTCGGGATGCAGCTCGTGGAGATCGGGCACGCGTTCGGCGGGCGCGATCACTCGACGGTCATCCACAGCATCGAGAAGACGGAGGAGGCGATGCGCACCGACGAGAGCTTCAAGCGACGCGTGGAGATGCTACGGCAGCGACTGGAGCGGCTTCGATCATGAACATGGAGTGTGGAGAAGTCTCGTTCATCCACACCATCCAGGCGCTCGGCCGGCGACGCTCTGGAAGCCTGTCGATACAAACCCGGTATCCACACGACACGGAATTCGCTAACTTCCTGCGCCGTTAACGGTTCCAGCGTTATCCCCGGATATCCCCGGCTCTACTACTACTGCTACTCAAGAATACCTATATAAGAAGCAGGTAGTACGAGGGCCGCTGTCAACACAGAGGACACGAATGCGCTTCACGATCGCCCGAGAGAAGCTTCAAGATGGGCTCACCGCGGTGACCGCCAGCGTACCGGCGAAGACGACCCTGCCCGTGCTCGCGAACATCCTCGTCGAGACGACGGAGCGCGGGATCCGTCTTTCCGGTACCGACCTGGACATGGCCGTGAGCACGGAGCTGCTCGCGGACGTCGAGGCGCAGGGTGCGATCACGATCCCGGCGAAGAAGCTCGCGGAGATCGTTCGCGAGCTCCCGTCGGCGCCGGTGAAGATCAGCAGCAGTGGTGAGCAGAAGGTGACGCTCGAGTGTGGCCGCTCCCGCTTCCGGCTGCTCGGCCTTCCCAGGGACGAGTTCCCGAGCTTCCCCGCGGTGAAGTTCGAGGATGCCTCGCGGGTACGGTCCGGCGAGCTGCAGAAGCTGATCGTCCACACCTCGTTCGCGGCGTCCACGGAGGAGAGCCGGCCGATCCTGAACGGCGTGCTGTGGGAGCTCCGTCCGGAGCTCATGCGCATGGTGGCGACGAACGGCCACCGGCTGGCGAAGATGGAGATCCCGCTGGCGTCGGCCAGCTCGCTGGAGGGAGACCTGATCGTCCCGCCGAAGGCACTCGAGCAGATCCGGCGTCTCTTTCCCGCGGAGGAGGAGCTGGAGATCGCCCGCGGCGAGAACCACCTGGGCTTTCGCTCTCCGCTCACGGCGGTCTACACCCGCCTCATCGAGGGGCCGTACCCGAACTACGACCAGGTCATCCCGAAGGACAACGACCGGATCGCGCTCGCGGACAAGAACGCGCTCTTCCAGGCGCTGAAGCGCATGTCGGTGATCGCCTCGGATCAGACACACCGGATCCGGATGTCGTTCAACGCCGGGATGGTGAAGTTCAGCGTCCAGACGCCGGACCTCGGGGAGGCGCAGGACGAGCTCCCGGTGAACTTCGAGGGAGATCCGCTGGACATCGGGTTCAACGCCAGCTATCTGCTCGAGATCCTCCGCAACATGCCGACCGACGAAGTGCGGATGACGTTCAAGGCGCCCGAGCGCGCGGCGACGGTCGAGCCGGTGGGGTGGAACGATCCGGCGAAGTATCTCTGCCTGATCATGCCGCTCCGGCTCATCGACTAGCCGGAGCGGCGGTCGCGCAACGAGGTTCCGGCTACGGCCGGATCTGGACCGTGTCCGTCACTTCCTGCCGGAACGGGACGCGCGACCGGGCGGTGCCGATCACCAGCCGCGCGGTGGAGCGCCCGGCCTGTTGGAGCAGCGTGCCCGTGGCCGGGTCGACGAGGAGATCGGCGGTACCGGTGCCGGTCCCGCTGATCTCGAACGTCGGTTGGCCGGCGATGGTCGAGTCGTTCCCCACGGTCATCTCGCTCCCGCGCGTGATGTGCAGCGCGGGCTTCCCCTGCCACACGGTGTCGCCGACCAGCGTGTAGCGATAGGCGGTGGTCGCCACGATCGGTACGTCGCCACGGCAGGTGACCGCGGTGACCGTATCCTGCCAGGTGGCGCCTCTGGCGATCGTCGGGGGCATGGCGATGAACAGCGTGCGAACGCCGGCGACGAGCGGATCGACTCCCTTCGGGCATCGCGGGGGCTCGCTCCCCTCGATCGTGCCGATGCTGCCTTCCGGGGAGAGCGTGCTGGTGAACGTGGCGTACGGGTGCTTGGCGGCGCCCGGGGAGCTGGGCTTGCCGCTCGTGATCACGGTCACCGAGTCCACCGTTCCCTGAATGGCGAATGGTGGAGTCGTCCCCGTGGCGGTGATCCGGTAGATGGCGCTGCTCTGCACGGGGAGCTGCTTCGCGAGCGTATCGCTCTCCAGAGAGACCACGGTGCTGGAGCTCGCGAGATAGCGCCACGTTCCCGGCGTGCGGTGGGGCTCCCAGTGCGGCACGTTCGCGACCGCGGTGCTTTCCGGACGCTCGGGGGTGACGCCGGTGGTCGGCGCGGTCGTCCGGCCGCCGCAGGCGAGAGCCGACACGACGCACAGCGCGAGGATGATGCGACGGGATGAGACAGCCGGCTGGAGCACCAGAAGACCTCTGGGGTTCGGGCCACGAATGCTGGCGATGCTGAATTGTATCGCGGGCATCGGGGCGGAGACAATCAACCTCCCGATGGCCGGTGCCACCGGGAGGTTGATCGTGAGATCGACTGGCCTGTAAGCCGGGTTCTGTCGGACCGTGAGGTCCGGACGGTCATTTCTCTCGGGGCGCGATCGCTCGAGCCCTCTAGCAGCCTACCCGCGGCGTCTTGGTCGAGACGGGCCATCTCTCGCCGCCTATTTGGCCTTGCTCCGACCGGGGTTTGCCCTGCCACGTCCGTTGCCGGACGCGCGGTGGGCTCTTACCCCACCTTTTCACCCTTACCGGTGGCCGAAACCGCCGGCGGTATGTTTTCTGTGGCACTTTCCGTCGCTTCCGTTTCCGGAAGCGCCCAGGCGTTACCTGGCGGCCTGCCCTTCGGAGCCCGGACTTTCCTCGATGGAGCGAGCTCCATCGCGACCGTCCGGCCAGCCGAACTCCAGATGAAATATACCTGACGCCGGGAGGGCGAACCAGTCGAGGCCGCGCGCCGGCTCTGCTTCCGCCAACTGTCCAGCGGAGCGTGCTCGACTGTTTCGGCGTGCGGCCGGAGATGCCGCGCGGGGCACGCTCTCCACGGCCGCCACGACTCCCCGCGGCGAGCGGCGCGGTACAGCGCGCGATCCGAGGCGGCGATCCCGTGTGCCTAACGCGCACGCATGGAGGTCGGTATCGAGCTCGGTGGTACGCGGGCCGCCGGCCGCCGCACAAACCGCCCGTGGATCCCACTCGCGGGAGGTTCGTTCCACGGCCTGGGGAGAAACGCCACCGCCGATCCTTTCCGGCATCATCCAATTGTCGGTGGGACACTGACGCTGCGCTGACGGGGCGCTCTACGATGCGCCCCGACCGCCCAGTTCGACGCCACTCGCAGCCGCGAGGTCATCATGTGTCCCGTCCCGGCGCTCCGTCCCTCGCTCACACCGATCGCCACCGTCCTCCTCCCCGCCGAGCGCGCCCGCGTCGACGCCGCCGGCGAGGGGCTGTACCGCGCCCTCCACCGGGATTCGCTGGACGACGTGCTCCGCGACCTGCGGGAGCAGCGGGTGAGCGCGGTGGTGGTGTCCGTCGCCCGCTGCAGCGATCGGGAGGCGCCATCCGTGGCTCGGCTGGTACGCGAGTTCCCGCGCGTGCCCGCCGTCGCGCTGCTCACTCAGCTCGAGCCGAGCACGCCCCGAGCGGTGCTGTCGCTCGGCCACTCCGGGGTACGTGCGCTCATCGACGTCCGGCAGCCGGCCGGGTGGCGGGAGCTGCGCGAGGTGCTGGTCGCCGATCGCGCGGGGGACATCGAACGGCTGGCGCTCGGCCAACTGGCGATCGATCTCGCCGGGGCGCCGGATGACTGCTGGCGCTTCTTCGAGGCGCTCTTCCGGCCAGCGCCCAGGGTCACCACGATCCGCGCGCTGTCGAGCCGGCTGCAGGTGCTGCCGAGCACGTTGATGAGCCGCTTCTTCCGGGCGGGGCTCCCGGCACCCAAGCGGTACCTGGCGCTCGCCCGCCTCGTCCAGGCGGCGCGGGTGTTCGAGAATCCCGGGCTGTCCGTGGCCAACGTCGCCAACCACCTCGAGTACTCGTCCCCGCAGAGCTTCGGCCGGCACGTGCGGACGCAGCTCGGGATGACGGCGCTGCAGTTCCGGCAGCGGTACGACGGCGAGGGGATGCTGCAGCGTTATCGGGAGGAGCTGATCCTCCCGTACATCGATGTCCTCCGCACCTTCAATCCGCTGTCGAGCTCACCGCGGTGGTCGGACGGGGTGATGAAGGCCGGCGGCCGCCGTCCGCACGAGGCGGCGCGGCGGCGCTCCGGGTGAACGATGCGAGCCTTCGCTTGCGAGGGGAGCGTGCCCCGCGCTCACTCGGTGGGCATGGCGGCGACGATGTCGCTGGCGCGGGCGAGGGCGACCACCTGGACGCCCATCCCCTCCAGCGTCTCGCGTCCTCCTTCCTCCCGGTCCACCAGCGCGAGCACTCCGGCCACCGTTCCACCGGCGGCGCGCACGGCGTCGATCGCCTTGGCCGCCGAGCCGCCGGTGGTGATCACATCTTCGATCACCGCCACGCGATCGCCGGCGCGGAACGGCCCCTCGATCAGCTTCCCCGTCCCGTGCCCCTTCGGCTGCTTCCGGACGGTGAAGGCGCGAATCGGGCGATCGCTGCTCGCACTGGCGTAGGCGATGGCGTACGATATGGGATCTGCGCCGAGCGTGAGCCCACCCACGGAATCCACGTTCCATCCCGCTGCGTGGAGCGCGGCGGTACCGAGCGGACCGATGAGCGACAGCCCATCGGGGTGCATTGTCGTGAGTCGGGCGTCGATGTAGAGTGTGGACTGTCGCCCCGACGCGAGCGTGAACTGGCCACGCCGCGCGGAACGCGTCGCGAGAAGTCGTATCAAACGGTCGTGCTCGATCATGGGCGGTAGCTTACCGGCCGACCGGAGGGTCGTCAATCGACGCGTCATCGCTCTCTCCAAATCGGAGGACCGTGCGACCGCCCTACTCGCCTTCGCGACTTCGTCCTTCCTCCATCGCACTGTCGCTCGCGCTGCTCTTCGCGCTGGCAGGGCTCTTCGCGGTCGACCGTACGCTGTCGGAATCGAGCCGCACGCAGGTCCAGATCGAAGCCGCGGAGTCCGCGGCGCTCATCGAGGGCTTCGTCTCCGTCCACGCCGAAGCGCTGCAGTCCGTGCGGGGACTGTATCTGGACACCAGCCGATCGGTGAGCCGGGAGCAGTTCCATTCGCTGGTCGCGTCGCTCACGGTATTCGCGTCGGCGTTCCGGCGGGTCTGGATCACGGACACCACCGGACGGGTCGTGGAGAATCACGTCTTCGGCGCCGAGAGCGAGTTGCCGCCGGGAGGGATCGACATCGACACGGTGGCGCATCTCGCATCGAGCGCGCTGGCGCGCCGGGCGCGCGCGACCCGACGCCTCCAGGTGTCGAGCCCCGGAACGCTGGTCACGGGGGAGCGGGGGTTCGTGCTGCTCCAGCCGTTGTTCGTGGGGAACCAGTTCCGCGGCTTCGTGGGTGGGACCATCCCCTCGGCGGCGATCCTGGTGAGCGTGACGCAGGGCAGACCGCATCTGCGTGGGCGCCTGATCGTGTTGATGGGGAACGACACGGTGGCCGTGCGCCCCGGTCGGGTCATGCCGCGGCTGCCGGTGCGCCGAGCGTCATCCTCGTTGCGGGCTCCGGGGATGACGACGTGGCGCGTGGTCGTGGAGCAGCCGGCGAGCGGGGACGAGCGGGCGCGCTTCCTCCTGTGGGGGGTGGGTCTGGCGACGCTCGGTGCGCTGATCGTCATGCTGCTGCACGAGCGGCGGCAGGGCGAGCGGCTCGCCGAGCGCTCGAGCGAGCTGGAACGTCTCTCGTCGGAGCTGCTGCGCGCGAACCGCGCGAAGAGCGAGTTCCTGGCGAACGTGTCGCACGAGCTGCGCACGCCACTCAACGCCATCGTGGGATTCGTGGAGCTGCTGCGGGATGGCGTGTACGGGGAGCTCGCCGCGCGGCAGATCGCTCCGGTCGATCGCATCGCGTCATCGGCGAACCATCTGCGCCAGCTCGTGGATCAGATTCTCGATCTGGCGAAGATGGCGGCCGGCCGTCTCGAGGTGCACGTGGAGCCGCTGGACCTCCGCCCGTTCGTGCTGAACGTGGCGAGCGAGGTCGAATCACTCGTCAACGACCGCGGGCTCAATCTCTCGATCGCGGTGAGCGCCTCCCTGCCACGGGTGCGCACGGACCCGATGCACCTCCGGCAGATCCTCCTCAACCTCCTGGGCAACGCGATCAAGTTCACGCCGTCCGGGGGAGTCGCGGTGCGGGGACGGCTCGTCACTCGCGAGGCATCATCGGGCGGGGGCGGCGGGGTGGGCGGCGAAGGGAGCGGTTCGGCGGGACGCGACGCGAATCAGATGCTGGGACCGAACCTGCCCGCCGGGAAGTGGATCGCGCTGCAGGTGGCGGACAGCGGGATCGGCATCGCGCCGGGAGACCGGGAGCGGATCTTCGAGGAGTTCGAGCAGGTGAACGCGGGGCCACGCACCGACTCGATGCAGCGCGGCACCGGGCTGGGGCTTCCGATCTCCCGGCGTCTGGCTCGCCTGCTCGGGGGAGATCTCACGGTGGAGAGCGAGCTCGGCAAGGGCTCGACCTTCACGGTGTGGCTTCCCGTTCAGGAGGTGGATCTACCGACATCGTCGAGGCCGGCGATGCGGGTGGGCGCGGCGGGTCCGGCGGCCGGGAGCGAGGAAGGTGGATCGTGAGCGCCGGTGCCGGCGGCTCAGTCGTGCTCGTCGCGGTGGAGCAGCGACTTCATCCGGGCGAGAAACCCTTCCTTGGGCGCCGCCGCCGGCGCTTCGACCGCCTGCTGCAGCGCATCGGCGAAGGTGAGCACGTCCGGGAACCGGTCGGCCGGATTTCGCGACAGCCCCTTCATCACCACCGCCTCGACGGCGGGCGTGATCTGCTGCCCCTTGCGCGCGGTGCCGAGCGGGATGGGGGGCTGCGAGAGGAGCTGGGTGAACATCTCCCGCTGCGACTTGCCCACGTACGGGTGCGTGCCGCTCAGCAGGTAATAGGCGATCGTGGCCAGGCTGTACTGGTCGGCGGCGGCGGTGACGAGCTGGCCGGAGAGCGCCTCGGGCGCGACGTACATGAGCGTGCCGACGAAGAAGCCGGCGCGGGTGAGCCGCTCCTCCGGGGCGAGATCGGTCTGGGCGGCGATGCCGAAGTCGAGCAGCTTGATCTGCTTCGCGACCGGGTCGTACATCACGTTCTCCGGCTTGAGGTCGCGATGGATGATGCCCGCCATGTGGGCGGCGTGCACGGCCGCGGCGATCTGCCGGATGATGTCCGCGACTTCGGCGGCGGGGATCGGCGCGTTGCGCTTGGCGTATTTTTCGAGGAGCTCGCCGGTCGCCCACTCCGTGGAGAGGAAGTGCACGCCGGGGCGCACCTCGCCGATCTCGATCGTACGCACGACGTTCGGGTGGAGGACCCGGGTGCCGTACGAGGCTTCACGGAGAAAACGAGCGACCGCCGTGCGGTCGCTCCGTAATTTTTCGCGCAGGACCTTCACGGCAACGGTCCCGTGCTTGGGGTGATCGGCTTTGTACACCACTGCCGTTCCCCCCTCGCCGACCATATCGTGAAGCGTGTATCCGGCGAGCGTCGTGCCGGTGAGGTCTTCGCGGGTCACGTCGGCGAAGCTAACGAGCCCCGCCAGACGGAGCAAGCGCGGGCAACGGCGGCCGCGCCGTGGGTATCGCGCGTGATTCCACCCCCCATTCTCGGAGTCCCAGCCTCCATGTCGGCATTCGTTCACGGCTTTCACGCGACGCGCGTTCGGGCGTCGCATCTGGCGGCCTTCGCGCTGCTCGTGGGGTGCGCGCCGCGGGCGCAGCCGAGCGGATCGCAGGGGGGAGCGGTGTCGCCGGAGCGCCACGAGCCAGTGCTGGCGGCGCTGGATCCGATGGCGGGCTATCGAGGAGCCGGACTGATCGTCCAGGGACCGCCACTCCCCTTCGTGGGAGCGGTGCGCTATCTGGCCGGGCGAACGGCGGACAGCACGCTCGTACTCGTCACGCTCTCGATGGCGAACCGGTCGCTGACGTTCGTGAGCGATGGATCGGAGCAGCGCGCCCAGTACGCGGTGCTGCTCGACCTGCAGCGGGGGGGGACGACGGCGCAGCACACCGAGGCGCGGGAGACGGTGCGCGTCTCGACGTTCAAGGAGACGACGCGCAGCGACGAGAGCATCGTGTTCCAGCAGTTCGTGATGGCGGCGCCCGGGGAGTACACGCTGGGGATCACCGTGCGCGACCAGGCGGGGACGAACGCCGCCGTGCAGCAGATCCCGGTGACGGTGCCCCGGTTGAGCCCCGGCATGCTGTCGTCGCTCGTGCCGGTACACCAAGCGACGCCGCGCACGACACTGGACTCGACCCCCAGGTTCATCGCCAACTCGCGCGCGACGGTGGTGTTCGGCCGCGACTCGCTGGCCCCCGTGTACGTGGAGGGGTACGGGCTTCCCCCCGATGCGCGCGTGGCGGTGGTGGTGGAGAACGACAAGGGGGCTCCACTCCTGCGCGACACGGTCACCCTGGCGCGATTCGGCTCGCTGGCCGCGTCGGTGCTCAACTTCCCCGTGCCGCGGATGGGGATCGGGCGGCTCCAGATCGCGGCCACGGTGGTCGGCACCCCGGACTCGGCCACCACGCCGGTGCTGGTGACCTTCGGCGAGGATCTCGGGGTCATGTCGTTCGACGAGCTGCTCAGCTACCTGCGCTACTACGCGACTCCCGAGCGGCTGCAGGCGCTTCGCGACACGCTGCCGGAGCGGCGGGCCGAGGCGTGGGCGGCGTTCTGGAAGAGCAGCGACCCGACCGCATCGACGGCGGAGCACGAGGGGCTCCGCGAGTACTTCGGCCGGATCCAGTTGGCGAACCAGCGCTTCACCGAGGAGGGTGGTCCCGGGTGGCTGACCGATCGCGGGAAGGTCTACATCACGCTCGGTGAGCCGGATCAGTTGCTCGAGCAGGGGGGCCCGGGCGTGAGCACGCGTGGGCGCGCGCAGGTGTGGGAGTACGGGCAGTACCACGCGCAGTTCGTGTTCATCGATCAGACGGGATTCGGGCGGTGGCGCCTCACGCCGGCGAGCGAGGCGCAGTTCCAGCAGATCGCCCGCCGCGAGCGACTCCACTGAGCACCGCGCTATCGCTCGGACGGGAGAGCGCGCGGAAGGCGCTGCACCTGCTGCTCGCGGTCGTGCCCATCGCGTACGCGTTGGGCGTGGCGCGCACGCATCTCCTGATCGCCCTCGGCGCGCTGCTCGTGGTGGCGATCGGCGTGGAGAGTGCGCGGCGGTGGCACGGGCGCTCGCGCGCGCTGTTCACCGGGACGGTCGGCACCCTCCTCCGTGAGCACGAGCACGCGCGCCTGTCGGGGGCGACGTGGCTCTTTCTCACCCTGTTCGTGGCCGTGCTGGTGCTGGCGCGCCCGGTGGCGATCGCCGCGTCGTGGGCGGTGACGGTGGGCGATGCCGTGGCCGCGCTGGCGGGACGCGGGTGGCAGTCATGGCGTGGTCAGGCGTCGCTCGGCCGGAAGACGCACGTGGGGAGCGCGGCGTGCCTGGCGGCGGTGCTGCTGGGGGCATGGCGAGTGGCGCATCTGTCGCTGGGAGCGAGCGTTATGGGCGCGGTCCTGGGAACCCTGGCGGAGCGCCCTAACGGTCCCGGAGACGACAACGCCCGGGTCGCGCTAGGGACGGCGGCCGGTATCCTGTTGTGGCACATGATGTTCTCTTGACAAAATCTCAGGTTGATCCTATATAGGCGCTCGCAAGCCGCCGGCGGCTTGCCCCGCACAACGTGGTGCAGGATCCGTTTCACCCCGCAGGAGGCAGCTCGAATGGCCAGAGGGAAAGTGAAGTGGTTCAATGACGCCAAGGGCTACGGCTTCATTGAGCAGGAGGGTGGTGAGGACGTCTTCGTGCATTTTTCCGCGATCACGATGGACGGCTTCAAGACGCTCTCGGAAGGGCAGGAGGTAGAGTTCGAGATTCGGTCGGGCGAGAAGGGGCTGCACGCCGCGAACGTTCAGCGGATCAGCTGACCACCGTCGACCACAGGCCATTCGATACCAGCTGCCGCCTGCCTGCTCCACGAGGCGGGCGTTGGCACGAGTCGAGACCTGGAATGCCCGGGCACGTCCCGCTCACGCGAGCGGGACGTGCCTTTTCCGTCCCGGGTGGCGCCCCGGGGTGACGCCCTCCGGGTGATGCGGTGCCCTGGTATTCGGCCGAGGACCGCGCGAAGTTTCGCGAATGCAGCCGCCAGCGTCGCCACGCCTCTTTCTGATCGATGGATACGCGCTGATCTATCGCGCGTTCTTCGCCCTCATCTCCCGTCCGCTCACCACGAGCCGCGGCGAGAACACGTCCGCCGCGTGGGGGATCGTGAACTTCCTGCAGCGGCTCCTGGAGAAGCACAAGCCGGAGTACGTGGGCTGGGTGCACGACTCCGGGCTCTCCTTCCGCCACGAGCAGTACCCCGCGTACAAGGCCACGCGCGAGAAGCTGAGCGATGAGCTGCAGGCCGACTTCGATCGCGGGATGGAGCGGATCAGCGAGATCCTCTCCGCGTACGACGTGTCCGTGCTGGCCGTGGAGGGATACGAGGCCGACGATGTGATCGGCACGCTCGCGAAGCAGGGCGCCGCCGCCGGCGTGAACGTGGTGGTGGTCTCCGGCGACAAGGACTTCCAGCAGCTCGTTCGCCCGAACGTGTGGCTCCTCAATCCAGGACGCGGCGGCCCGGCGAGCGTGGAGGAGCAGTGGGTGGGGGTGGAGAACGCCTCGGAGCGGCTGGGGGTGCCTCCCGAGCACGTCACCGACTACCTGGCGCTCGTCGGCGACTCCTCGGACAACGTCCCCGGGGTGAAGGGGATCGGCGACAAGACGGCGTGCGAGCTGGTGGCGACGTACGGCGGGCTGGAGGACATCCTGGCGCACGCGGCGGAGATCCCGAAGAAGCGCCCGCGGGAGGCGCTGCTCGAGCACGCGGCGGACGCGCGGCTCTCCAAGGAATTAGTAACGATTCGCGACGATCTGCCGATCACGCTCGACCTGCCGCGGCTCGCCGTCCGCGAGCCGAACCACGCACGGCTCAAGGAGCTGTTCGTGGAGCTCGAGTTCCACTCGCTGGCGAAGGATCACGCGCCGGCGCCGGCACCGGTGGAGCGCGCGGCGCGGTACACCACGGTGGACACGCTCCCGGCGCTCGCGGCGTTGATCGAGCGGGCGCGCTCGGTGCCGCACATCGCCGTGGACACCGAAACGGTGATCGATCCCACGAGCCCGCAGGCCGTCGACCCGCTGCGCTCCACGCTGGTGTCGATCTCGATCGGCATCGCGCCGGGAGAGGCGTACTACCTGCCGCTCCGCCACCGCGAGCATCACCCGGCGCAGGGGAGCCTGTTGATCGATGCCTCCGGCGATCGCGCGCCCACCGACGCGCCCGAGGATCGGGGGCTGGTGCGCGGCGGCGACGAGGCGGCGCCCAAGCCGGCCAAGCGCGCCAAGAAGAAAGCGGCGGCGCCCGAGGCGGGAGGGATCGCCGGGCGGCTGCTCGCGAACGGCTCGCACCAGGTGCGCAACCTCCCCCCGCTGGATTCGCCGGAGATGGCGCCGCTCCGGGCGCTGCTCGAGGATCCGTCGGTGCGGAAGACGGCGCAGAACGCGAAGTACGACATCCTCGCGCTTCGACGCGCCGGCATCACGCTCCGCGGGCTCGACTTCGACACGATGATCGCGAGCTACGTGCTCGATCCCGGCCGGCGCTCGCACGGGCTCGATGTGCTCGCGCTCGAGTTCCTCGACCACAAGATGACGTCGTTCGAGGAGCTGTGCGGGAAGGGGCGGAACGCGGTGCCGTTCGATCAATGTCCCGTCGATGCCGCGCGCGACTACTCGTGCGAGGACGCGGACATGACGCTCCAGCTCCGGGCGCACTTCGAGCCGCAGCTCGAGTCGTACGCGCTCACGAAGCTCTTCCACGAGATCGAGATGCCGCTCGTCGAGGTGCTCGCGGAGATGGAGTGGATCGGCGTGTCGATCGACCTCCCCTGGTTCGCGTCGCTCAAGGAGCGCTTCCAGCGGGAGCGCGAGCGGGTCGAGCGCGACATCCACGAGGAAGCGGGCATCGAGTTCAACATCAACTCGAACCCGCAACTCCGGCACGTGCTCTTCGAGAAGCTCCAGCTACCAGTGCTCAAACGGACGGCCACCGGACCGTCCACGGACGCGAGCGTGCTCCAGGAGCTCGCCGAGATGGGGCACGCGCTCCCGCAGCTCCTCATGGAGTACCGCGAGCTGGCGAAGCTGGAGAGCACCTACCTCGATGCCCTCCCGGCCCTCGTGCACCCGGAGACGGGGCGCATCCACACGTCGTTCAACCAGACGGTGGCGAGCACGGGGCGTCTCTCGTCGAGCGACCCGAACCTCCAGAACATCCCGATCCGGCGAGAGCTCGGCCGCGACATCCGCCGCGGCTTCGTACCACGGCGCGGACGGCTCCTCCTCGCCGCGGACTACTCGCAGATCGAGCTGCGCCTCCTCGCGCACCTCTCCTCGGATCCGGCGTTCGTGGAGGCGTTCCGGGCCGGTGGGGACATTCACCGGCAGACGGCGTCGATCATCTTCAACGTCCCCGTGGAGGACGTGACGCCGGACATGCGCGCGCGGGCGAAGACGATCAACTTCGCGACGATCTACGGGCAGGGGCCGCACGCGCTGTCTCGCCAGCTGCGGATCGATCACGCCGAGGCGCGGCGGTTCATCACCGAGTACTTCGAGCGATTCGGCGGGATCCGCGCGTACCTGGACTCGATGGTGGAGTTCGCGCGCGAGCACGGGTACGTGCAGACGATCTTCGGACGGCGCCGCTACATTCCCGAGCTCCGCGACCGGAACTTCAACGTGCGGCAGTTCGGCGAGCGCACGGCGACCAACTCCCCGATCCAGGGATCGGCGGCCGACCTCATCAAGATCGCGATGATCCGGATCGCGGGCGCGCTCCGCGAGCGACGGCTCGAGTCGCACATGATCCTCCAGGTGCACGACGAGCTGGTGTTCGAGCTCCCGCCGGCGGAGCTCGACGAGCTGCGCGCGCTCGTGAAGCGGGAGATGGAAGGCGCCGCCCAGCTCTCGGTGCCGCTGGTGGTGGACATGGGCGCCGGAGACAACTGGTTGGCCACGAAGCGGTGATGCGCTCGCGCGCCCGCCCTGGATTCTCTCTCCTCGAGCTGTTCCTCGCGCTCGTCGTGATCGGGATCCTGGTCGGACTCGCGATTCCGCGGTTCCGGGCGTACGAGCGCAAGGTGTACATCGCGGCGATGGTGGACGAGCTGCGCGATCTCGCCGTGCGCGAGGAGAGCTACCGGAGGGGCGTGGGCGCGTACACGTCGGACGTGTCCGTGCTCGGGTTCGTCGCGTCACCGGGGGTGACCGTGACCGTGGTGCGCGCCGACAGCGCGGGATGGTCGGCGAGAGCGATCCACGGGCAGAGCGCGGCGACGTGCGCGATCTCGTACGGAACGGCGCCGGTGCTCCCCCCGGCCACGGTGAAGAACTTCGTCGGCTGCGCCCGGTGAGCCGTCGGGAGCGTCGGATGACGGCCGCCTCCGAGGTTGCAGACTGCGATGATCATCGCAATTTCGGATGGTCAGATTGACCGGCCGCCGCCGGTAATCGGCCCGTAACAACCAGCACGGCAACAGCTTACGAGGTGTAACACGGTCGGGCACCGGCATTGCCTGAGAGCGGCTGCGTCGCTTCGTCCGACCTCGCCACTCCATCAGGACCCTTCCATGCACCGCTCACGCCGTGCGGGCTTCACCCTCATCGAGCTACTGGTCGTCGTCGTGATCATCGGGATTCTCGCGGCCATCGCCATCCCGAAGTTCTCGGCGACGAAGGGGAGGAGCTACACGTCCATGATCAAGTCGGACCTTCGCAATCTCGCGACGGCGGAAGAGTCGTACTTCTACGACAACGACGCGTACACCACGGACCTGACCAAGCTGAACTTCCGCTCGTCGCCCGGCGTGACGATCGTCATTCCCGAGGCGACGCCGGGCGGCTGGTCGGCCGCGGGAACGAACCCGCAGGCTTCGGCCAAGTCGTGCGTGGTGTATTTTGGAACGGCGGCGCAGATCGCGCCGGCGACGGCCGAGGGGACCGTCACCTGCAACTAGCCGGACGTCGTCGACACGAGGAGCAGTGGAGCACGAGGACGTACCCTATCGGGAGTTCGTGAAGCGGCGCGACGGGATGGTGCACGCGATGGATGGCGGCCTGTGGCTGCACCGCCACGTGTGGAAGGGGCGGAAGATGGCGCACCTCGTCTCGACCGATCGTGCTCGGCTCCTCGCGTACGGACGGCGCGTGGGACTGCCGCCGGAGCGACTGCAGTTCAAGCCGCTGAAGGATCCCCGGACCGGCGTCAGGCGCGATGCCTGGCACTGGGATCTCGTGGGACCGTTTCTCCCGCCCGAGTGATTCTCGCACACGACCGCGCCGACGCCGGACGTCGTTGGTTGACGCCCGGCGGCGGCGCATGAACATTTCCCGGATGCGCTCACCGCCGCGTTTCATCCCGCCTGCCGTCGCGCTCGCGGTCTTCCTGCTCGCGTGCGAGCGCTCCCGCACTCCCGCTCCCCCGGACACGTCGCGTCCGGCGTCCACCGAATCGACGACGGCCGTCGCGCCGACGCCGCCTCCGGCCGCCTGGGATGCGAGCGCCGGCCCGGTCATGCTCGCGCGGAATGGCAGCGCCACCGCCGCCCTCGTCGTCTTTCCGCAGTACGCCGACAGCACGCTCCCCGACACGGTGCGCTTCGACATCGGCGGCATCCGCAACCTGTCCGTGGATCTCCTCGGCCGGAGTGGCGCCGTCGGCACCGCCACGGTGACGAGCGTGCAGCCCAAGCAGTGGAGCGGCGACGAGTGCATCGAGTGGCCGCGGGCCCAGATCCGTCCCACGAGCGACAGCACGGCGGCCGGGTGGTCGGTGGCCTTCGTGCACGGGCGCGTGCAGCCCGTGGCGGTGGACTCCATCGAATCGCTGGCCCGCCCCGATTCGGCGCGCCTCGCCGCCGACATCACGCGGCTCGCGTCGATGCTGCCTGACGACACATCGCGGACGTTCCAGGGAATCCCGTTCGTCGTCCGCAGTGCCTATCGCTTCCCGGCGGCGAACGGCGTTCAGGGAGTGGTGGCCGACGTCGTGCGGCGGCTCAACCAGGAAGCGAATCCGCTGGAGCAGCACACGCTGCTCGTCGCCGAGCGCCCGTCGGGCGATCCACAGGCGCGCTTCCACACGGTGTTCCACGAGCGCTCGTCCGGATCGGAGGAGACGCTGGAGACGAGCGACGTGCTCGCCGTGCTGCGGTACGGCTCCCCCGCGCGATTGGCGATCGTGCTGCTGCGCGAAGGGCTGGAGACGAGCGCGTACGAGCTGCTCGAGCGCGAGCCCACGGGGCACTGGCGGCAGCGGTGGATGAGCGTGCACACAGGGTGCTGACGACGGGGCTGTCGGCTCTCGGCCATCGGCTCTCGGCTACCGGCCCAGCGTGGAGAGCTCTCGGCGTGTGCCGCAAGCCGAGAGCCGATGGCCGAGAGCCGAGAGCCGACAGCCGAGAGCTGACAACCGTGTCTTCCCGAGCGCCGCTCTTCCCGTCCCTCACTCCGCCGCGCGGAGTCGAACGATGAGCACCTCCGGCGGGCAGCGCACGCGCACGGGGAGCACGACGCCGACGCCGGTGGTCACGTACAGCGGAGCGCCGCGCGGATTGGGTACCCACCCGCTGGCCGACCGAGCGCCACACACCGAAGAGTGCCGCGCGAGCGCACCGATCCACGGGAGCACGACCTGTCCACCGTGCGTGTGTCCGCTCAGGATGAGATCCACGCGCGTGTCCGGCTCGAGGGCGAGCACGGCATCCGGGTTGTGCGACAGCACGATGCGCGGCACGCCGGCGGGAGCCGCGCCGCACCCGCCGCCCCAGTCGACGGCGCCGTACTTGTAGTCGTCCACGCCGCCCACGACCAGCTCGGACGTGCCGCGCGCGATGCGGATGCAGTCGTTCACGAGGACGCGGATGCCGAGCGTGCCCAGCCACCCGGCGACGGCGGCGGCATCGTAGTCGTAGTCGTGGTTTCCGAGCACGGCGACGATGCCGTCGCGAGCTCGGAGCGATCCGAGCAGCGGGGTGAGCGCGCGGAGGCTGCGCTCGTACGCGCGGCGCGAGATCCCCGGCACGGCGGGGTCGGAGAGCGCGTAGTCGCCGAGCAGCGCGATGAGGTCGGGGCGCTCGGCGTGCGCGAGGTCGATCGCCCGCCGCACGTACGTGGTGGGCGAGAGCACGGAGCCGTGATGGAGATCGCCGAGCGCGGCGATGGTGTAGCCGTCGAGCGCCGCGGGGAGATCGCGGATCGACGCGTCGATGCGGGTGACGCGCAGTCGTCGCGGCGCGACGAGCATCGCGTGCGCCGTGAACGCCGCGGCGCCGGCGGCGAGCAGCGCGCCGAGCACGGTCAGCTCCTGCCCAGCGCGGCCGGGGCGAGCACGCGACCAGCCACGCCGGCGAGCGCGAGCAGCGTGAGCAGGTACGGCAGCGCCAGGAAGAGCTGGTACGGCGCCGCCCACCCCATCGCCTGGAACACGTACTGGAGGGCACTCGCCGCGCCGAAGAGCAGCGCCGCGACGAGCACGCCCAGCGGATCCCATCGCCCCAGCACCACGATGGCGATCGCGATGAACCCGCGCCCGGCCGACATCCCTTCGGCGAACGTGCCCGCCTGGGAGAGCACGAGCGTCGCGCCGCTCATGCCGCCGAGCGCCCCACCGAAGAGCACCGCGAGCCAGCGGAGCGCGCGCACCGAGAGGCCGGCCACCGCCGCCGCCTCCGGGTGCTCGCCAGCGGCGCGCGCGGCGAGACCGGCGTGCGTGCGGCGCAGCCACCACCAGAGTGCCGGGGCGACGAGATAGACGAGATAGGTCGGGGGCGCCTGGTCGAAGAGCGCGGGACCGACCACCGGGATCGCCGAGAGCCCGGGGATGGCGAGCGTGCCGGTGGTGGGGAGCGTGAGCGCCGCGCCCGTGGCGCCGTACAGGGCGCGATAGAGCGTGCCCGTGGCGCCCAGCGCCAGCAGGTTGATCGCCGTGCCGGTGATGATCTGATCGGCGCGGAGGGTGATGGCGAAGAGCGCGAACAGCGCGGCGACCACCACGCCGGCCGCGGCGCCGCCGGCGAAGCCTCCCGCGAGCCCGCCGCGCGCCGCGACCAGCCCCCCGAAGGCGCCGGCGAGGACGATCCCCTCGAGACCGATGTTGATGATCCCGGTGCGCTCGACCACCACCTCGCCGAGCGCGGCGAGGGCGAGCGGCGTCGCGGTGCGCACCGTCGCTTCGAGAAACGCCTCCGTGGCCGGGATCACGTGGCGTCCTCCGGCACGACAGTGGCGGCGCCGGAGAGACGCGTGAGGAGCGCGGAGGCGCCGCCGCGCCAGCGCGCCACGGCGAGCACCGCGAGCACGAGCAGCGCCTCGATCACCGACACGACCACCGAGGGAACGGCGGCGTCGCGCTGCATGGCGAGCGATCCCGCGTCGAGCGCACCGAACAGCAGCCCCGCCGCGAGCACGCCCAGCGGATCGAGCCCGGCGAGCAGCGCGACGGCGATGGCCGTGTAGCCGTACCCCGGGGAGAGGTTCTCGTAGAGCGCGAAGGTGACGCCGGTGACCTCGATCGCGCCGGCGAGCCCGGCGAGGGCGCCGCTGGCGAGGAGGGCGTTCGTGGTGACGCGGCTCACGTCGATCCCGCCGGCGGAGCGCGATGCATCCGGGCTCTGTCCCACGGCGCGCAGGCGGAATCCGGCGGCGGTGGAGCGGAGCACCCACCAGAGGAGCGGAGGTGCGAGGAGGGCGATGACGAACCCCCAGTGCAGCCGCGAGCCGGGGACGAGGCGGGGAAGACGGGCGGCGAGGGGGAGGGGATCGCTCTGCGGGTACGCGTGCGTGGGCTCCTGCAGCGGCCCGCGCACGAGATACCCCACGAGGTAGAGCGCGACGAAGTTGAGCATGATCGTGCTGATCACCTCCAGCACGCCGAACCGGTTGCGCAGGAGCGCCGCGATCCCCGCCCAGGCCGCGCCGGCGGCGGCGCCGGCGAGGAGCGCGGCGGGAAGCGCCGCGCGCCCGATCGCCGGGGCACCGCCGAGCGCCACGACCGTCGCGGCGATGGCGCCGACGAGCAGCTGGCCATCGGCGCCGATGTTCCAGATGCCGGCGCGGAAGGCCAGCGCCACCGCGAGCCCGGTGAGCGTGAGCGGCGTCGCCCGCACGAGCGTGGAGGAGAGGAGCGCGAAGCGGCTGCCGAGCGATCCCTCCCACAGCGCCACGAGCGCGCGGGTGGCGTCGAGTCCCGCGAGGTCGAGCGTGAGCCAGAGCGCGCCGAGGGCGAGAGCGACGGTGGCGGCGATGGTGATCGCCGCGATCACCGCGCCCGCGCGCGTGGTGCGACGCTCAGTCGGCACGCGTCCGGCGTGGCAGCCCGCGGTACTCCACGGTGCCGCGATCGCAGACGGTGCGGACTTCCGAGTAGGGGATGGCGAAGAACGTGTACGCGCGTACCTGGGCGGAGAGCCCGCCGCAAGGGGCGGCGGTGGCGTCGGTGAGCCGGTGCACGGCGACGAGACGCACGCCGCGCACGCCGTGCCGCTCGATCGGACCGTTCCACATGGCGCGCGCGGTGATGAGCGCCTGCGCGCCGTAGGGCTGGAGATCGGGCGGGAGGGCGGCGAGGCCGTCGTCGATGAGCAGTCGGGGCAGCGCGCCGCCCACGCCGAGGAGGAGGATCTTCCAGCCGATGCTCAGCGCGGCGAGCACGTACAGCACGCGCCGCCGCCGCGATGTGCGGTGGCGCGGACCGGGAGCGGATGTTGGCCGCGTGACCCGCGAGCCACGAAAGAGCGACACGCTCATGCCCTCAAATAATGCATCGCGCCGCGTCGCGAGCAACGCGCGCGCGCGATCAACGATTGCCGCCGGCGAGGCGCTTCGAGAGCGGGCTCGCACGCAGGCGCCACATGGCGAGGATGCCGAGCAGCGGGCCGATCGCCAGTGGAGCGAACGCCCAACTCCACCCCCAGCGTTCCACCCACACCGGCACGGCGCGGATGCTGAACGTGGTGAGGAGGAAGCCGAGGCACGTCTGCAGCGTGAGGGCGGTCCCGACGTACTCGCGGGGCGCGAGCTCGGTGATGCACGTGGAGAACTGCGCGGAGTCGGCCACGATGCTCACCCCCCAGAGGAGCGTCACGCCGGCGAGGATCACCGGCGACCCACCGAGCATCCGGCCGACGACGAGCGCGCAGGCGGCGCTCACCCCCATGGCGAGCATGGTGAGCGTGGTCCGCCCGTACCGGTCGGCGAGAACACCGGCGACCACGCACCCCACCGCGCCCGCGCCGACGGTGGCGAACGCCATCGCGCCGGCCACGCCGCCCGGAAGACCGTGGCGCGCGGCGGCGGCCGCCCAGAAGAGGGCGATCCAGCTCCACATCGCGTAGAGCTCCCACATGTGCCCGAGGTACCCGGCGGTCGCCAGCACCACGCCTCGGTCGCGCACCACGCGGCCGAGGGCGGCGAGGCTCACCGGCGCGGAGGGGGCCTGGTACGGCCCCGGACGCACGGCGCCGAAGAAGAGAAGCGCGGAGATGAGCGCCGACCCCGCGGCCGCGAGCACCACCGGCCGCCACGACGCCTGCGGCATCACGGCGTGCACCAGATGAGGCGAGGCCGAGCCGAGCGTGAGCGCGCCCACGAGCACGCCGATGGCCATGCCGCGGCGGTCCTTCCACCAGCCGGCGACGAGCTTCATCCCCGTGGGATAGACGCCGGCGAGGGCCGCGCCGGTGAGCGCCCGCAGCGCGATCACGGCGGCGGGAGCGCGCGCGGCGAATACGATGAGCGCCGTCGCCGCGGCGGCGACCACCGCGCTCCAGGCGGCGAGGCGCTCCGCGCGCCACCGGTCGGCGAGCATGAGCACCGCGCTCACGAGCGTGCCGACGACGAACCCGAGCTGCACGGCCATGGTGAGCCAGGGCGCGAGCGCCGGCGAGAGATGCCACTCGGCGATCATCGCCGGCGCCGCCACCGTCGCGCTGAACCACGGCGCCATCCCCAGCACCAGGCAGACGGCGAGCACGGTGAGCTGCGCGCGAGGCGCGCGCTCGGCGGGTGCGGTGCTCACCGGAGTCCCAGCATGGCGCGCCCGGCGGCGTCGCGATCCACCGGGATCTCGCTCGAGCGGCCGTCGAACATCACCACCAGGCGGTCGGCGAGCGCGAGGACTTCGTCGAGGTCGCTCGAGTACACGACCACCGCCGCGCCGCGGTCGCGCGCGTCGAGCAGATGGCGGTGGACGGCCGCGGTGGCGGCGAGGTCGAGCCCGCGCGTGGGATTCTCGACGACGATCGCCTCCGGCGCATCGCCGAGCTCGCGCGCGAGCACGAGCTTCTGCTGGTTCCCCCCGGAGAGCGCGCGCGCCGGCGCGCGCGGTCCGCTCGCGCGCACGTCGAAGCGCTTCATGAGCTCGAGGGTGCGCCGCTCGACGGCGCGCCAGGGGATGCGCCCGCGACGCGCCCCGGCGCCGGCGAGCGCCACGTTCTCGACGAGGGAGAAGTCGAGCACGAGCGCGTCGCGGTGACGGTCCTCGGGCACGAAGCCGATGCGCTCGGGGAGGTGGAGCGTACCGGCGCGCGGTCGCAGCCGGCCGGCGAGGGCGCGGAGCAGCTCGCGCTGCCCCGCCCCCTCCACCCCCGCCACGCCGACCACCTCGCCCGCGCGCGCCACGAGGGTGGCGTCGTGCACGCGCGGCACACCACGATCATCGACGAGCGCGAGGCGCATGGCCGTGATCACCGGGTGCCCCGGCGTGCCGGGGAGTGGCTCGCCCTGGGTGGGTGGGGCGCCTCCCAGCATCGCGCTCGCCAGCGCGGCTTCGGAGAGCTCGGTGGCGGCGCCGGTGAGCACCGTGCGACCGCGCCGGAGGACGGTGACGTCATCCGCCACCGCGAGCGCCTCGGGAAGCTTGTGGGTGATGAGCACCACGCTCCCCCCCTCGTCCGCGAAGCGCCGCAGGGTGGCGAGGAGGTCGGCCGTCTCCGCCGGCGCGAGCACGGCCGTGGGCTCGTCGAGGATCAGGACGCGCGCGCCACGGGAGAGCGCCTTGAGAATCTCGAGCCGTTGCTGCGCGCCCACGGGGAGATCGCCGGCGCGCGCATCGGGGTCGAGCGGGAGGCCGACGCGCTCGGACAGCTCGCGCACCCGCTCGCGCGCCACGCTCGCGCGCAGGCGGCCGTGGCCGCCGAGGGCGATGTTCTCGGCGACGGTCATGGCCGGCACGGCGGTGAAGTGCTGGTGGACCATCCCGATGCCGTGCTCGAGCGCGGCACGTGGCGAGTGGAGCCCGACCGGCTCCCCCGCGATGCGAACCGCGCCGGCATCCGGGCGCAGCATCCCGAAGGCGATGCGCATGAGCGTGGTCTTGCCGGCGCCGTTCTCCCCGAGCAGCGCGTGCACCGTGGCGGGGCGCACGGTCAGCGATGCATCGGCGAGCGCCTCGACCGGGCCGAAACGGCGGCGAACGTGCGCGAGCTCGAGCGACGCGGGGGTGCTCAAAGTCCCGTCGGCACGTCGACGAAGAGCCACGGCACGTCGAAGGCGCGTGAGACGTACTCGGCGAGCGCGCGTACCCCGAGCGTCTCCGTGGCGTAGTGCCCGGCGTAGATGATCGTGATCCCCAGCTCGTCGGCGTCGATCGACGTCCAGTGCGGGCCCTCCCCGACGATCAGGGTGTCGATGCCGCGATCGGCGGCTTCGTCGAGCGTATCGCGGGAGGCGCCGGCGCCGGTGCAGATCGCCCACCGGCGCGTGATGCGTCCGGGCTCGGCGGGCGAATGCCTCGCCGAACCACCGTAGTGGCGGGCGAAGGCATCGGCACGCTCGATGAGATCGCGCGTCGGTACGCTGTCCTCGCCGGACACGCCGATGTCGATCGTCTGGTGCCGGGCGAAGCCGCCGCTCGGCACGAGGCCGAGCTCCTGCGCGAGGAGCACGTTGTTGCCGAGCTCCGGGTGCGCGTCCAGGGGCAGGTGCGCGGAGTAGACGGCGAGCGGCGCGGCGAGCAGCGCGTGAACGCGGCGCAGCGTGCCGCCGCGGAGCGGCTGCAGCCCACCCCAGAAGAGCCCGTGGTGCACGAGAAGGAGGTCGGCGCCGGCGTCGATCGCGCCGCGGATCGTGCGCTCGCGCGCGTCCACCGCGGCGGCGACGCGCGTGATCGGCCGGTCGTGCTCCACCTGCACGCCGTTGATGGCGTTCGGGTAGTCGGGGATCTCGGCGATGCGGAGCAGGTCGTCGAGATGTGACGCGATTTCCGAGAGTGCCGGCATGGTCAGCGGGCGCGGGTGGTGTCGACGAACTCGATGCGCGGGGGCTTGAGCCGACCGGTCTCGATCGCGTTGCGCGTCGAGTCGAGCCGCGCCTGGAGCGCCTGGCTGATCATCCCGCGGAGCGCGGGGTTGATCACCAGCTTCACGACGTCGGTGTTGCTCCCCAGGTAGATGACGCGCGGCCGGAAGTGCTTCTGCTTCACCTGTCGCGCCACGGTGAGGAACGCGTGCGGGAGATCGATCACCACGCTCGCGATGACGACCGATGGCGCGACGGCGTTCTGGTTGGAGTTGGAGCCGAAGACGTAGATCCCCTTGGACTCCTTCGCCGCCTGGAAGACACCGAGTCCGGCGGCATCGGCGTTCTGGAAGATGAAGTCCGCGCCGCGCTGAATCTGGGCGAGCGCCTGCTCCTTCCCGGCGCTCGCGTCGTCCCAGTTGCCGATGTAGGAGCGGAGCACCTTCACGGATGGATCGACGGAGTGGACGCCGGCCTCGAAGGCGAGAAAGCTGCTCTTCACCGGCGGCAGCTCGGTACCGCCGAGGGTGCCGACGACGCGCGTGCGGCTCAGCGTGCCGGCGATGATGCCGGCGAGATACGATGGCTCCTCGAAGCCGAACACCATGGGGGCGACGTTCGGCCCGACGCGGTTCCCGGAGGTGGTGATGTACACGGTGCCGGGAAACTCGGGTCCGACGCGCGATGCGGCGTCCTGGAACTCGAAGCCGTGCCCGAACACGAGGTCGTACTGCTGCGCGCCGTACTGGCGAAAGTTCTCCTCGAAGTCCGCGGGGGTGCTCACTTGAATGTGACTGATCTGCGCGCCGAGGCTGTCGCGGATGCGCAGGAGCCCCTGATACGCGCCGGCGTTCCAGGCGTGGTCGGAAACGGGTCCAGGGGTGAGGAGCGCGACCTTGAAGACGGCCGAGTCCGCGTCGGCGTGCTCGGATGCACTCTGGCCGCCGGTGCACGCGGTGGCGGCGAGGACGATGTGCATCAGTGTGGACAACCTGAGCGCGCGCGTGTGGACGAGTCGCATAACGCGGTGTGCGAAAGCAGTTTGGGCGGGTGTGGAAAACATGGGAGGCGGTGGCCGGACGAACCGGGCCACCGCCTCCGAGTAACTTACACCGCGCGAGGGCGCGGCGCGTAGCGCTCAGCTCGGAGTCGACGCGGTCGAGAGCTCGGAGAGCGGCTCGTCGTCCATGCTGCGGGCGTCGGCGATGCGAACGGTGCCGTTGATCTTGCCGCCCTCGACCACGGCGATCGCGCGGGTGTCGATGTCGCCGGTGATGGTGGAGGTACTCTGCACCTCCAGTCGTTCGGAGGCGTGAATGGTTCCCTGCACTCGGCCGCCGATCACGGCTTCTCGGGTGGCAATGTCGCCGACCACCTCGCCCTGGCGGCCGACCAGCACCTGGCGCGCGGCGCGGACGGAGCCCTCGACTCGTCCCTCGATGCGAATCACGCCGTCGGTCTCGATGTCACCCTCGATCTTGGTTCCCGCGGCGATGATCGAGAGCGCGTTGCTGCCGGAGGACGGCGCTCCCTTCTGGTCATCCGAGGTGCGAGTCGTGTCCTTATTGAAGATCGCCATTGGCCGGTCCCTGTTTCATGAGCGAGGCCGGATCCACGCTCTTTCCAGCGTGGCGGACCTCGAAGTGGAGGTGGGGAGGGAGTGAGCGTGCGGCGCCTGCGGTCCTGGCGATGACCGTTCCGGCTGCAACGTGCTGCCCCTTGCTGACGCGAACGTTCGTGATGTTGGCGTAGAGACTCTCGTAGCCGTCCGCGTGCGAGAGGCGGACGGTGGTGCCGAGTCGTGGATCGCTCTTCACTTCGACGACCATCCCCGCTCCGGCGGCACGAACATCGGTCCCGGGGGGGACGGCGATGTCGAGGGCGGGGGTGGTGTCGGTCGAAGCGAGTCGTTCTCCAGCGACGGGGAGCGGCCAGCGATCGGGGACGGTGACGTCCGGGGTGGTGGTGCTGGCGGACGCGGTCGGGGCCGGCGCGCTCTCGGCGGTCTCGATGGCGGGCTTGCCGGAGGGCGTCGCGGCGGGGATCGCGGCGGGCTTGCCGGTGGGGATCGATGTGCCCGGCGCGGCGCCGAGCATCTTCTGCACCTGCTGGAAGCGGTCCTCGAGGGTAGCGAGGGCGACCTGCAGGGTGTCGAGCCGGCGGACGTCGTGCTGGAGCTTCTCGATGCGGTGTGTGAGGAAGGGGACGCGCGCGGCCTGCGAGGCGAGATAGAACCAGCTACCCGCACCGAGGACGAGGATGACGGCGGCGGCGTACGAGCCGCGGCGAAGGAGCCGGACCTGGCGCTGGGTGAGGACGATGGTGCGGTTGGCGAGTCCGCTCTCGCGTTGCACGTGGATGATCATCGATCCGGCGTGCGGCGTGTAGATGTTGCCGTAGCCGGAGGATTTTTCAGGCGGAGGGTTGCTCACGTGCGGTCTCGCTTGTAGCCGATGATGACTTCGAGGAGCCGATCGAGGTCGTCGGCGGAGTAGAAGGCGATCTCGATCTTCCCGCGCTCGCGGTCGGCGAGGGTGATGGCGACGTCTGTCTGGAGATGACGTCTGAGCTCGTCGGCGAGACGTTTGGCTTCCGGCGTGCTTTTGCCATGCTGGCTCTGTGCTGGCTCTTTTGTGCGCCGCTTGTTGGCGTTGGTTCCATCCGTTCTCGCCCGCTGTTCCACGTCTCGAACGGTGAGGCCCTTTGCCACCACCTCGTTGGCGGTCTCCATCATCAGCCGTTCGTTGCCGAGGGAGAGGATGGCGCGGGCGTGGCCGATCGTCAGGTGCCCCTGTTGGAGCATCTGCCGGATCCGTTCGGGGAGCTGGAGGATGCGGAGGAGGTTGGCGACGGTGGAGCGGTCCTTCCCGATGACCTCGGCGACCTGCTGCTGAGTGAGATCGAACTCGTCGATGAGGCGCTGGTAGCCTTCGGCCTCCTCGATGGGGTTGAGGTCGGAGCGCTGGAGGTTCTCGACGAGCGCGAGGGTGAGGAGGGTGCGGTCGTCGATCTCCTTGATCACCGCCGGGATGTCGGTCCAGCCGAGCCTGGTGGCGGCGCGGAGACGGCGCTCGCCGGCGATGAGCTCGTATCCGGAGCCGTGCTGGGCGGCGCGAACGGTGATGGGTTGGAGGAGTCCGGTGGCGCGGAGGGACGCCTCGAGCTCGTCGAGCTCGCCGGGGCGAAACTCCTTTCGAGGCTGATACGGGTTAGGCTTGATGTGCGCCACCGGGATGCGCTGGAGCGCGCTTCGGTCCTGAGGCGTCGGCGTGGTGGCGACGGCGGCCTTGGTGGCTATCAGCGCCTCGAGCCCGCGGCCGAGTCGGCGAGGCTTCTCGGTGGACATCAGCGGGGGCCCTGGGTGCGACAGTTGGGGGGAGTGGGAGGCGAGCCGCGCTGGGGGCGGCTATCAGCCGGCGTGTGGCGGCTCAGTATGGACGAGTGCCGAGGATGCTGGGTCACCGTTTCCCTGGTGTCGTTGGAGGAGCTCTTTGGCGATGCTCATGTACGCCTGGGCGCCCACGGATGCCACATCGTACAGGATGATCGGCTTGCCGAAGGAGGGAGCTTCGGCGAGGCGGACGTTTCTGGGGACGACGGCCTCGAAGACCTTTGGGCCGAAGTACTCGCGCGCATCGGCCGCGACCTGGCGGGAGAGGTTGAGGCGGGCGTCGTACATGGTGAGGATGACGCCGTCGATGGCGAGGTCGGTGTTCACGCCGCGCTGGATCATGTGGACCGTGTTGAGGAGCTGGGAGAGCCCCTCGAGCGCGTAGTACTCGCACTGCACCGGGATGAGGATCGCGTCGGCGGCGGCGAGCATGTTGAGCGTGATGAGGCCGAGCGATGGGGGGCAGTCGACGAGGACGTAGTCGTAGTCCGGCTTGACCGGGGCGATGGCGTCGCGCATGGCGAGCTCTCGTCTCGGATGCTCGATCAGCTCGATCTCGGCGCCGGCCAGATCGGGGGTGGCGGGGGCGACGTCCAGGTGGGCGAACTGCACGGCGCGGTGGATGACCTCCCGGAGTGGGCATTCTCCGATGAGGGCGTCGTACACCGTGCGCTCGAGCTTGTCGCCTTGGAGACCGATGCCGCTGGTGGCGTTGCCTTGGGGGTCGCCGTCGAGGAGGAGCGTGCGCTGCTCTGCTGCGGCGAGGCTTGCGGCGAGGTTGACGGCGGTCGTGGTCTTGCCGACGCCGCCCTTCTGATTCGCGATCGCGATGACCCGTGCCACGCGCTACCGTTTGTTGCTGTGGGGGTGTGCCATTGGTGAGTGCGGAATATACCCGCGGTTGGCGGAGCCGGCTACCGAAAAGTGTTTCACGTGGCACATCAACCCGCACACGATCGCGCGCGCGTCGCTCGTCATGCTCGATGTTTCACGTGAAACGCGAAGGAGCCCGGGCGTCCCGGGCTCCTTCGCATCTTCCCTGCTCCGCGCTCGAGCGCTCGCTATTCCTTGCCCCCGCCCACGAACCGCCAGCGCGCCATCACGGTCACGGTGAAGGTCTGCTCGCCGGGATTGATGGGCGTGGCCGCCCCCGCAGCCCGATCCCCCTTCGCCATCGAGAAGTACGGCATGGGCGGCGGTGACACGGGCGCGGAGCTCAGCTCGAGCAGCTCCCCGAGCGTACCACCCGCGCCCCTCGCAAGCGCCTCCGCATCCCCCCTCGCGCGCTGCACCGCCGTCGCGAGCGCGGCGCGACGCGCCTCATCCTCGTTCGATGCGTAGAACTCGAGCGAGTTGATGGTGTTGGCGCCCTGCGCCAGCACCGCGTCGAGCAACGAGCCAATCTGGTCGATCTTCCGCACCTCCACCCGCACGGTGTTCGTCACGTTGTATCCGACGATCCTCGGCGTGCTGTCTCCCTGGTCGGGCCGATAAACCTGCTCGGGGTACACGTTGTAGTTCACCGTCGAGATCTGCGCGTCCGCGATCCCCTTCTTCTTCAGCGCGTCGATCACGGCGCTCTGCTTCCTGGCGTTGTCCGCGGCCGCCTCCGCGGCCGTCGCCGCTCGCGTCTGCACACCGATGAAGATCCTCGCCCGGTCAGGGGTCACGCGCGCCTCCCCCTGACCGCTGGTCACCACCTCCGGCTGACGACCCATCATCATCTGCCTCTGCGGTGTCGGCTGCTGCGCACACACTGGCACCATCGGCATCGCGAGCGCGAACGCCGCTCCCGCCCAAATGAAACGCATGCATCACTCCAGACGTGAAGGTCCATGATGAGAGACGCGCGACCGGTGGACTCTTGGACATCTCGCATCACAACCCGGCAAGCGCGCTCAGCTACCGCATTCTCCGCGACTCCGAAATCGAGAGCTCCGGGCGACGCGCAGCCTCGAGCGCGCGTCGCCCGGAACGCTCAGCGGGGGCGCCCCCGACGCCCTGCCCGGCTGCCGAGCGCCGATGGCTGATGGCCCGCTCTCCCGGCACGGCCGATAATTAGTCCCATACTGCTACTATATCGGCCTCGCCGTCGACCCGCTCTCGAACCTCGACCTCCGACGGAGGTGCCCCTCGCTCAGGAGCGCCGCCTCTCGACCTCGAGCACGAGGTTCTGCAGGTCGCTCGGGCTCACCCCGGGGATCCGCGACGCCTGCGCCAGTGTCCGCGGCCGGATCGCCGACAGCTTTTGCCGAGCCTCGAACGACAGCGACCGCATCTCCTCGTACGCCAGATCGGGGGCGAGCGCGAAATCGCCCATCCGCCGCATCCGCTCCGCCTGCACGCGCTCCCGCTCGAAGTATCCCTCGTACTTGATCTCGAGCTCCGTCGTGATCACCGCCTCCGCCGGGATGTCCTCCCCCTCCCACACGCCCGCCGCTCGCAGCAGATCGCCGAGTGAGACACCCTGCCGTCGCGCCACGTCCACGATGCGCACCGCGTGTGGAAGCGGCGCGCCCCCGGCCGCGCGCACCAGCGCCTCCGCCTGATCCGGACGAACGCTCGTCGTCCGCGCGAGCTCCGCCGCGCGGTCCTCGCCGGCGAATCGGCGCTCCACCATCGCGCGCTCCCCGTCGCTGAACATTCCGAGCTCCAGCGCCACCGGCGCGAGCCGCCGCAGCGCGTTGTCCTGCCGCACGGTGAGCCGGAACTCCGAGCGCGACGTGAACAACCGGTACGGCTCATCAACCCCGCGTGTCACGAGATCGTCAACGAGCACACCGATGTACGACCGCTCGCGTCCGAGCACGACGGGCGGCCGCTCCCGCACCGCGAGCGCCGCGTTGATCCCCGCCACGACTCCCTGCCCCGCGGCCTCCTCGTACCCCGTCGTCCCGTTGATCTGCCCTGCCAGATAGAGCCCGTGAAACGCCTTCACGCGCAGTGTCGCGTCGAGCTGCGTGGGCGGGTAGTAGTCGTACTCGATCGCGTACCCCGCTCGCGTCATGCGCACCCCCTCGAGCCCCGGCACCGCGCGCAGGAACGCGAGCTGCACCTCGGGCGGCAGCGACGTCGAGAGCCCGTTCACGTACAGCTCCGTCGTGTCGTGCCCCTCCGGCTCCAGGAAGACCTGATGGCGCTCCACGTCGGGGAACTTGACGATCTTGTCCTCGACGCTCGGGCAGTAGCGCGGGCCGCGCGAGGCGATCGCGCCGCCGTACATCGCCGAGCGGCCGATGTTCTCGGAGATGATGCGGCGCACCTCCTCTCCGGCGAAGGTGATCCAGCAGGGGAGCTGCGGCGGGTGCCGGGTGCCGCCCTCCGAAGCGCGCGGGGCGTCCCAGAAGTGCGACCACGAGTAGTCGAACTGCTCGATCTCGCTCTCCTGCCGCTGAAGGCGCGCGTAGTCCACCGACCGTCCGTCGATGCGCGGCGGCGTGCCGGTCTTGAAGCGCGCCGGGGAGAGCCCGATCCGCTCGAGCTGCTCCGCCAGGTGTACGGCCGGCGCGTCGCCGGCTCGCCCACCGGCGAGCTGCGTTCCCGTCCCGATGTGGATGCGCCCACGCAGAAAGGTGCCCGCCGTGATCACCACCGCCGCCGCGCCGAAGCGCCGCCCCTCGAGTGTCTCCACGCCGAGCACGCGGCGCCCCTGGTCGTCGATGAGCAGCCGGGCGACCGTCCCCTGGATCGTGTGCAGCGTGGGGTGCCGCTCCAGCAGCGACCGCACGGCGCGGCGGTACAGCCCCCGATCGCACTGCGCGCGAGGCGCCCACACCGCCGGCCCCTTGCTCCGGTTGAGCATCCGGAACTGCAGCATCGCCAGGTCCGTGGCCCGTCCCATGATCCCGCCGAGTGCATCCACCTCGCGCGCCACCGTCCCCTTGGCCACGCCGCCGATCGCCGGATTGCACGACATCTGGCCGATCGTCTCCAGCGCGCTGGTGATGAGCCCCACGCGCGCGCCCAGGCGCGCGGCGGCGACCGCCGCCTCGGTGCCGGCATGACCGGCGCCGATCACGATCACGTCGAGGTCCAGCTCCGTGCGGAGCGCGGGCGAAGGGGTGGGAGTGGGCATGTGAGAAAGGTAATGCGGCCGGCGCGAACGAGTGCTCGGCGCTGGGGATGACAAGGCTGTCGGCCATCGGCTCTCGGCCATCGGCTCTCGGCTACGGCACACCGTTGAGAGCTCTCCATGCTGTGCCGTAGCCGAGAGCCGACAGCCGATGGCCGAGAGCCGACAACCGGGTCTCCAGCAGTGGACAACCAGCATTCACGCGCGCAGACTGTGGCATGGCAATCGAGCTTCCGGCCGACGCGCCGATCATGCTGATCCGGCGAAGCGCGTTCGAGCGCGCTGGTCTCGCCCGCGCCGACATCGACGCGCGCTACAATCTCACCGCCGACGAGTTTCGCGTGGAAGGAGAGCTGGTCGCCGTGGGACCGCTCTACGCCGACGATGCGCTGGGCGATCTCACCGAGCAGCTCGAGTCGCTCGGCCTCGTCTACTTCGAGGACTTCTTCGAGATGAGCGGCAACTGGCCGCGCTGGTGCCGCATCTTCGCCGCCGAGCGACGACCCTGAGCGCGCTTGGCGCCCGCGCCACCGGCGAGTCGACGCGAAGGGGGAGCGCCCGATCGTGTGGCGCTCCCCCGTTCGATTCCCTTCCGTCAGAGTCCCCCGCCCCCGCCCCCGCCCCCGCTCCCGCTCCCTCCTGCTCGCTCACGTGCGGACGTTGCGATCGCGCTGGCGCCGCTCCATCTCCTCGCGCGTGAGCGGCGTCTCGGTGATCGGACCGTGGCGCAGCAGCCCCTCCCACTGACAGTTGTAGCACCAGCTCGTGCGGAACCACGGGAGGAGCACGTTCCAACCCCTGGAGCGCACGCGAAGGGTGGGCGTGTCGCAGTTCGGGCAGCGATCGCCCTCGGGGAGGATGAAGTAGAAGAAGACCGTCGCGAAGACGATCCGCAGGGCGAAGAACCCCACGAAGACAATGCTGAACAGGACTGCATCGGACATCGACGCTCTCCTCGAGCGTGCACCTACGGCACCGATAGGTCTCACCCGATAGGTCTCACCCGATAGGTCTCACCTATAGGTCTCGCGTCCCGGAGACGCAAGACGAGCGCCTACGCCCTCAGCTCGGGAGTTGGAGCTGCCGCTCGATGTTGCTCCACAGCTCCACGTAGGCCACGCCGTCCTCCACCCGCTCGATCACGACTTCCTCGTCGAGGGCGATCGGGTTCCCGTCCAGGCTGCTCGCGGCGATCCGGTACCGCTTGCCTTCGTGCTCGTAGCTGATCTCTCCCACGACCCTGTCCGCCTCGCGCGCGATGGCGCGGGTGACGTGCGCCAGATGCCCCTGCAGCACGTAGCGCTCGTCGGTGACCTCACGCGCCGCGCTCGGGACGGCCCACGCCGCGATCAATGTCATCATCCCGATCCCGCCGGCGATCCCAGCGGCGCAGGCGATGGCGATCATGGCCGCGGGGGAGAGCAGTGAGTACTTGGCGAGCGGGTAGCCGACGAGCCCGAAGAGCGTGGCGGCAACGCCGGCGGTGGGGAGGTTGAGATACTTGATCCAGCGCCCCCGGCGTTGGTCGCGATCGATGCCGGCGATCATGCTCACGACGCCGAGCACGAGGCCGAGAATGAAGACGGAGAGGAAGAGAATGCGCATGGGTCCGACAGCGGAGGAGCAGAATTCTATGCAATCACAGCGCACGGCGCGACCTGTCGCCGCATCGCACGTCGGTCACGGCTCGCCGGGGGCTTCGCCAAGCCCGACCATCTCCAGGAGGGCGAGCGCATTCGTGGATGTGGCCAACCCCGGGCGAAGGCGGTAGTCGAACGACATGCGCATGACGCCGTTCACACGCTCGAAGTGCTCGGTGAAGTGCACGGGCCGGCTGGCCTCGGCGAGCGGCCCCTCGGCGGCGAGCGTGAGATCGTGCGTGGTCACCGCGCCGATGGCACCCGCGGCGAGCAGGTGGCCGATCACGATCCGCGCGGCCACGCGGCGCTCGGCGGTGTTGGTGCCGTGCAGCATCTCGTCGAGCAGGTAGAGCAGCGGCCGTCCGCCCGCCCGCTCGCGCGCGGCGCGAACGATAGTCTCGAGGCGCCGTAGCTCCGCCATGAACAGCGAGACGCCCGACTCCAGCGAGTCGCTCACCCGGATGCTCGTGCGCACGTTCACGAGCGGGATGCGGAGACGCGCGGCACACGCCGCCCCTCCCGCCTGCGCGAGCAGCACGTTCGCGCCGATCGCGCGCAGCAGCGTGCTCTTGCCGCTCATGTTGGAGCCGGTCACGAGAAGGAAGCTTCCCGGCGGTCCCACCGTCACGTCGTTCGCCACACGGACCGCATCGGGAAGGAGCGGGTGGCCGAGCGACAGCGCCTCGATCACCGCACGCGCACCGGGCACCGCGGCGCTCCCCGCGCGCCGCGCGTCCACCCCCGCAGGCGCCGCGGGCGGCGCGGGTTCACCCCCCTCCTCGATGTCCGCGAACGCCCACTCCGGATTCTCGGACGCGATCGTGGCGAGCGCGGCGAGCGCGCCCACTTCCTCCAGCGCGTCGAGCCAATCGCTCACGAGCGCCCCCCGCTCCTTCCGCCACCCCTCCGCGCGCGCGCCCAGGTGCGCGTCCCACTGGAAGAGCCACTGCAGCACGGCGTGCAGCATCGGCGAATGACGGACCTCGCTCCACGCCACGATCCGCCCCAGACTGGCGAGCGCCTCCGATGCGCCTCCGCCCCACGACAAGCGCCGGTGAATCGCGCCGAGCAGATCCCCCCGGAAGGACTGGCGCTCGAGGAGCGCGAGCATCTCGACCCGCCGCCGGAAGGCCGCGGCGCGGAGCTCGATCGGCGGGACGGCCCCCCGCACGAGCCGTCTGCCGACGGCGAGGAGGAGCGTGCCGGCGGTGGCCGAGAGCATCCACCATGGCGCGCGCACGAGTCCAGCGAGCTGGAGGAAGAGAAGCAGGACGGTGATGGCCGTGGCGATGCGTACGGCGCCGAGAAAGAGGGGGTGCGAGCGAAGCTCGACCGGCCGCGTGGACCAGGCGACGAGGCGTTCCACGGCGCTCGCTCCCGCTCCCGCTCCTGCCGGCGCGGCGAGGCGGGTGAGGACACCCAGCTCCTCGCGGAGCTCGTCGTGCTCCATGAGCTCGCGTACGGCGCCCTGCCTGGCGCGTACGACATGCGCCGGTGCTGGGTCAGTGAGCAGCCATGACAGGAGCAGTTGGTTCGTGCGCCCCGTTCCGGCGGTATCGAGGAGACGGGCGAGCGAGGCGTGGCCGACGACGTCGAGATCCTCGGCGTACGAATGATCCACCGGGGCGATGGTCACGCTGGGCGGAAGGGCGCTCCAGTCGCGGGCGATGCGGAGCGCGCCGATCTCGTAGTAGAGGCGCGACTGCTCGTGGCGAAGGAGCGACTCCCGGAGCCGGCCGTGCCGGATCACCAGCACCACGAACACCGCGGCGGCGGCGAGGAGAACGACCGCCGCGATCGTCGTCCTCCCGCCGGTGGAGCGCGCGAGGGCAGCGAGGGCGCCGAGGGCGACGAGAAAGCAGACGATCCGCGCCCATCCCAGGCGATCGCCGCGCGCCCTGCACCGCCCCTCCTGGGCCGCGTGCTCCGCCGCGCGCTCCGCGTACCGCGCGGCCACGGCTTCGGCGCCGACGTCCGGCATCAGCGGGCCGATCCGGACGCGGCGCCGGATCCCGTCACGCGCCGAGGTACTTCCTGAACCAGGCGACCGCGCGTGGCCATGCCTGCTCCGCTGCCCGGCCATTGGCGCCATTCTGGCCGCTTTGTGCCCGCATGAAACCATGACCAGCGCCCGCGAAAACGACGTGCTCGTAGGTGCGGCCGAGCTTGTGGAGCACCGAGTCGGCCCTCGGGACCGTGGCCGTCACTCGCGCATCGTTCTCGCCATAGAACCCGAGCACCGGGGCGTGCACCTTTGCCAGGTCGCTGTCGGCCGGCGAGGTGCCGTAGAACACCACGGACGCGCCGAGCGTGGGGGAGGCGACGGCGTGGGCGAAGGAAACGCCGCCGCCCCAGCAGAAGCCGACGATGCCGTACCTGGGGAGGGCGGCGGGGAGCTTCATCCCGTAGTCGGCCACGGCGGTGAGCTGGCGCTGGATCAAGGCCGGGTCGAGGGTACGGATGACGGAGACGGCGGAGTCGACGCTCACGCTGTCCGGCCCACCCTCGGGTACCACCTTCCCGGTGAGGAGGTCAGGGGCGATGGCGATGAAGCCGTCGGCGGCGAGCTGGTCGGCGACCGCGCGCACCCAGGTGCTGAGGCCGAAGATCTCGTGGACGACGAGGACGACTGGCGCCTTGGTGCTGCGTTCCGGGTAGACCACCCACGCTCTGACGCTGTCCCGCTTTCCGGTTGGGATCATGACCCACTCGCCGTGGCGCGGGGATGCGGCGATCCGAGCATGGGCGCCGGCGGCGTCCGGCGGGATGGAGCCGTCCATCGCCGCGGTAGCAGGTGCCGTCCGCCCCGCGGCGGTGTCGCGCGCCCGCTCGTCGGAGGCTCCACCGTTGCGCGAGCAGGCCGCCGAACCAAGAGACAGCAACGCAACAGTAAGACGGATCTTTGGCGTCATTTCCTCTCCATGTTCGCGGTCGTCCAACGATTCAGCGGATCACCAGATCGAACCGGAGCGGGTTCGGCACCTCGTACGTGAAGTGCCACCACTCCTGGTCGTAGTTGATGAATCCCTCCGCCGCCATGGCGTTCAGCAGCTTGGTCCGGTTGGCGGCGGCGACGCCGCTGGCGTTGGCCGTGTGCGCCGCGGGGGAGAAGGTGTCGAACGGCGTTCCCATGTCGAGCTCGCGACCCGTGGCGCGGTCGGCGAGGGTGAGGTCGACCGTGACGCCCAGATTGTGCCGGCTGTGGCTGGCGATGTACCCGTCGCGCAGCAGGTCCTGCCGGTGCACGCGCTCGGTCCACGCGACCATCGCCTCCGAGGCGCGCACGGGGCGGTAAGCGTCGAAGATCTCGAGCGACAGCCCCTGACCGGCGAGGTCGTGCTGCACCCGCGCCAATGCTTCCGCCACCTCGCGCCGGAGAAGCGCGCGATTGGCCTCGTACCCTGGAATGGGCGCGCCGGTGAAGTTGTCGCTCGTCGCGTAGCGCAGGCGCACGATGATGGTGGAGTCCACGTCGTGCACGTCCACGAGCAGCCGCCGCGCGACGCTGTCCGGTGCCACCGGGAGGTCGGCGGTGTTGACGGTCGGGTACGCGGCCCTACCCGCCGCGGTCGCGGCGGGAGCGGGGGTGGGGGCGGGGGCGGCCGACGTTCCGGCGCCGGCGCGCGCGGAGCGCGACGAGGGCGATGCGCAGGCGGCGGCGCCGATCGCCAGGGCGAGATGGGGGATCAGTGAGTATCGCACGCGCGGAAGCTACCGCTCCGTTCCCGCCGCATCAACGCGCTCGGGACGCGGGCGCGGCGCGCGTTCCCCGCCCTCGCCGTCGCTCGATCCGCGCCGGGCGAGCGCGGTGGCCAGGAACTCCGCGCTGCGCCACTCGGCCCAGTAGAGCGGCTTCCACGGCACCGTCCCGCTCACGAACCCCACGTGTCCCCCGCGCTCCACGAACTCGGGGTGCAGCGCCGGGTTCTCGCGCGCGATGGCGCGCACCTCGTCCAGCACGTCGGGGGGGAGAAATGGATCGTCCATCGCGCTGAGGAGCAGCGTGGGCGTACGGATGCGCGCGATCCAGCCGATGGAGCTGGAGCGCGAATAGTAGTCGCTCGCCGACGCGAAGCCGTGGAGGGGCGCGGTGACCGCGTCATCGAACTCGTACAGGGTGCGCGCGCGATCGATGGCCGCGGGGTCGAGGCGATCCGGGAAACGCAGGCGCTTCGCGTGCGCCTTGCGGCGCAGAGAGCGGAGAAAGTGCGCCTGATAGACGCGGGCGAAGCCACGATCGATGTGGCGCGATCCCCGCGCGAGATCGTACGGCACGGAGATCGTCGCCGCCGCGGTCACGCTGCCCGGCGCATCGCCGGCGTGCTCGCCGAGCCACTTGAGGAGCACGTTGCCGCCAAGCGAGACACCGACGAGCACGATCGGCCGGTCCGGCTCGCGCGCGGCGAGGCGGCGCACCACGAAATCGAAGTCCTCCGTCTCTCCCGAGTGATAGAAGCGCGGCGCGCGATTGAGCTCCGTGCCGCAGGAGCGGAAGACGAGCACGTCGCACGCCCATGCGCGGCGGCGCGCTTCGGCCACGAGCGTCCGCGCGTAGTGCGAGCGGGCGGAGCCCTCGAGTCCGTGCAGCACGATCAGGCGCGGGCTCGGCGCCGGCGCATCGAGCCGCCACAGCTCGAGGAAGTCGCCGTCGGGCGTGTCCCATCGCTCGACGTGCTCGGGCACGCGCGCCCGGCGCGGCACGAGCTTCCCCCAGAGCGTGCGCAGGTGCGCGCCGGGGATCCACCAGGCGGGGCGATACGCGTGGCCGGCCCCAGTCATGCGGCTCGTGCGACGGGCGAGGCGTGATAGATTTCGGTCACGCCGGGAATCTCACACCCTTCGACCACCGCATGGAAGTCCAGATCTTCGGTACCAGGAAGAGCGCGGACACGCGCAAGGCGCTGCGCTTCTTCTCCGAGCGCCGCGTGAAGACGCACTTCGTGGATCTGAACGAGCGCGCCGCATCGCTCGGCGAGCTGCGCCGCTTCGCGCAGAAGTTCGGCGTGGGTGCGCTCATCGACCAGGGGTCGCGGCGTTACGCCGATCTCGGTCTGCGCCACGCGCGCATGTCGGACGAGCGGTGGCTGGAGGTGCTGGCGGAGGAGCCGATGCTCCTCGTGCAGCCGCTCGTGCGCCAGCAGAACCGGCTGACGGTGGGGGCGGCGGAGGCGGAGTGGAAGAACTGGATGGCCGGGTGATGCTGGGCGGCAGCCGGGCGGGGGCGAGGGGTACCAACGGACGAAGCCCCTGAACGCGGCACGACGCATTCAGGGGCTTCGCTTCGCTGGTGGGTGGCGACCTGTGTCTGTTCAGCATCACCACGTGCGGTGATCAGATCAGGACACCCTCTCCCGTTTCGTTCGGTCTTCGATTCGGGTGCTCGGACATGACTCCGAACTGCCGACTGCGGCCAGCGACCTCGCAATCGCCTCGCCGGAGCTGAACTGTTCCCGGCGAACATCGGTTCACGGCGTCCCGCTCACCGACGTCGTTCGAGAAGCGGACCGCGTTCTCGAACGAGTCACCGAAGTGACGGGACCATAATGCGAGCGCCGCGATGCGCCGTCAATCCTTCGCTCGTTGTTCGTCGGGCCGCTCTGGATGAGCGCGCTCCGCGCGTCGACCGCGCGAGCCCGATCACCCGTGCCGCTGCAAAAACATCCGACCGCCGACGATCTTTCAGCCCGTGACGCAGATCTCCCTCTCCGCGGTCGCCGTCGAGTTCGGCGCGACCCCCCTGCTCGAGAACGTGACCTTCACCGTCGCCGCCGGCGAGCGGTGGGGGATCATCGGCCGGAACGGCACCGGCAAGACCACCCTGTTCAGGCTGATCACCGGCGCGATGGCGCCCACCCGCGGCGCCATCGCCCGCCAGCCCGGCCTCCGGATCGCGCTGCTCGAGCAGCACCGCGACTTCGGCGCGGCGACCACCGTATGGGAGGCGGCCGCCGGGCAGTTCGCCGAGCTGCTCGCGCTCGAGCGCTCGCTCGCCGAGCAGGCCAACCGTCTGGGCGAGCTCGGCGATCGCGCCACGGAGCGCGACCTCGACCGGTACGCGCGCGACCTGGAGCGGTTCGAGCGCGAGGGCGGGTACACCTTCGCCCCGCGCGTGGACGCGGTGCTGCACGGGCTCGGCTTCGATCCGGAGGAGTCGAGGACGCGGTCGCTCGAGCGGCTGAGCGGCGGCGAGCGCGGGCGCGTGGGACTCGCCCGCCAGCTCGTCGCGCCGGCCGACGTGCTCCTGCTCGACGAGCCCACGAACCACCTCGATCTCGAGACCACCGCGTGGCTCGAGCAGTTCCTGCGCGACAGCCGCGAGACGATCCTGCTCATCAGCCACGACCGCGCGTTCCTGGAGCGGGTGGCGGATCACGTGCTGCACGTGGAGAACGGCACCGCCACGCCGTACACCGGCGGCTACACCGCGTTCGTGCGGCAGCGCGCCGAGCGGCGGCTCACGCAGCAGCGGGCGTTCGAGCAGCAGCGCAAGGCGATCGCGCGCGAGGAGGAGTACATCCGCCGCAACATCGCGGGGCAGAACAGTCGTCAGGCGAAGGGGCGGCGCACGCGGCTGGAGCGCCTGCCGCGTCTGAGCGCGCCACCGGGCGAGGAGGACACGATGTCGCTGCGCCTCGAAGCCGCCGAGCGCGGGGGGGACCAGGTGGTGATCGCCGAGCACGTGCGGCTCGCCATCGGCGACCGCGTGCTGCTCGACGACTTCACGAACGTCGTGCAGCGCGGCGACGTGATCGGGTTCGTCGGGCCCAACGGGGCGGGGAAGTCCACGCTGCTCAAGGCCATCGCCGGCGAGCGCGCGGTGGAGGGGGGCGCGGTGCGCACCGGCGGCTCGGTGCGCGTGGCGCACTACCGGCAGGACATGGCGCAGGTGCCCACCGACCGCGCGCTGTACGACATCATCGCCGATCTGCGCCCGATGTGGGGGCGCGGGGCGGTGCTCTCGCATCTCGCCCGCTTCGGCTTCACCGGCGACTCGGTGCAGCGCGCCGCGGCCACGCTCTCGGGCGGGGAGCGGGCGCGCATGGCGCTGGCGATGATCATGCTCTCGAAGGCGAACCTGCTCCTGCTCGATGAGCCCACGAACCACCTGGACGTGGAGTCGATCGAGGCGCTGGAGGACGCGATCGAGGGGTACGAGGGGACGGTGCTCCTGGTGAGTCACGATCGCGCGCTCCTGCGCGCACTGGCGACGCGCACCTGGGTGCTACACGACCGGCGGATCACCGACTTCGACGGCAGCTTCGCGGAGTGGGAGGAGGCGAGCGCGGAACGCGAGCGGGCGGCGGCGATCGCCGCCCGTGAGGAGGAGGAATCGCGCCGAGTGCGCGAGCGGCGCGCCGTGCGACGCGGCGAGACGGACCGCCGCGCCGGCGAGGCCGCGCGGCGCGCGGCGAAGCGCGAGCAGGAGGAGGCCGAGGAGGAGGTCGAGCGGCTGGAGGCCCGCGTGCGCGAGCTCACCACGGCGCTCGAGGATCCCGACCTCTACGCCACCCCCGAGGGGAGCAAGCGCTCGCACGCGCTGGCGGCGGAGCTGGAGGGCGCCAAGCGCGAGCTGGAGCGCGCGTACGCGCGGTGGGAGGCGCTGGTGAGCGAGGAGGTGGGGTGATGGACCGGGCTGTCGGCTCTCGGCCAGCGGCGCTCGGGAAGACGCGGCTGTCGGCTCTCGGCCAGCGGCTCTCGGCTGAACGCCCCGCCATGGAGAGCTCTCGGCGTGTGCCGGAGCCGAGAGCTGATCGCCGAGAGCCGTTCCTCTAGAACTCCCCCACGAACCGGATCTCCGGCTCGAGCCGCTCCCCGAACTTCTCCTCCACCGCGTGCTGCGCGATGGCGATCAGCTCGCGCACGTCCTTCGCCGTGGCGTGGCCGAGGTTCACCATGATGTTGGCGTGGATGTGCGAGATCTGCGCGTCCCCGTGCCGGTACCCCTTGAGCCCGCACTGATCCACGAGCCGCCCCGCGCCCACCCCCTCGATCTTCTTGAAGATCGACCCCGCGCTCGGATGCCAGTCGAGCCACGGGTGGCGCGCGCCGCGCCAGCTCAGGTTCTCCTGCATCACGCGGTGCATCACCGCCGGATCGCCGGGCGCGAGACGGAACGTGGCCGCGAGCACGATGTCCGCGCGATGGTGGAAGACGCTGTCGTCGTAGCCGAACTTCACGTAGTCCTTCCCCACCGTGCGACGCTCCCCCTCCTCGCTCAGGATCTCGCACGAGTCGAACACCTCGGCGATGAACATCGTCCGCTCGCGCTCGGGCGCCGGGGAGAGGAAGTGCAGATTCTGCCACACGGCGCCGCCCACGGTGCTCGGGATCCCCACGTAGTGCTCGAGCCCGGACCACCCGCGGCGCACCGCGTCGAGGATCAGGTCGCGCATGACGGCGCCGCTCTCCGTCCACAGCACGCCGTCGTCGGACCACCGCGTGTGCCGCGCGACGTTCCGGATGACGAGCCCGCGGAACCCTTTGTCGCCCACGAGAATGTTGGCGCCGAGGCCGAGCACGAACCACGGCACCCCGGCCTCGCGCGCCGCGGTCACGGCACTCGCGAGATCGTCGTCGGAGGTGGCCTCGTACAGGAGATCGGCGGGGCCGCCGATGCGGAACGTGGTGTACGGGGCGATCGGCTCGCCGGCGCGGAGCCGGGCGGGATCGAGCCTGGCGGCGAGCTGCCGCGCGGCGGAGTGGGGAGTCGCTGCGGTCATCGTGCGCTGAAAGAAACCATGCGTCCGCGCCACGCGCCAGCGACGCCGGCCCGCGATGCCGGCCGGCGCGCGGCGCGCGGCCCGCCGCTCACTCCTCGGACGGCCGCGCCGCGCGCGGCGCGCCCGCCGGCACGGGTGACGCCGCGGGTCGCGCGCGCCCGGCGAGCACGCGCTGCACGCCGGAGAGCGAGCCCCCGATGGCGCGCAGCGCCACGAGGGCGTGATACACCAGGTCCGCCGCCTCCTCCGTGGCGCGATCGAGGTCGCCGTCCGCGCACGCGGCGATGAGCTCGGCCCCCTCCTCGCCGATCTTCTTGAGCCGCAGGTTGCGATCCTCGAGCAGCCGCACCGTGTAGCTCGGACGCTCGCTCCCGGCCGCCGGCTCGCCCCCCGCCCCCCGGCGCTCCGCGCTCGCCGCTCGCTCCGCGATCGTCGCGTCGAGCGCGAACAGCGCATCGCCCGCGTCACCCTCGTCCGTCCCCACGAAGCACGAGGTGGTCCCCTCGTGGCACGCCGGGCCGGCGGGGATCACGCGCGCGAGCACTGCGTCTCCGTCGCAGTCGCGGGCGAGGGAGACCACGCGCTGGCGATTCCCGCTCGTGGCCCCCTTGTGCCATGGCCCGCGCGAGCGGGAGTAGTAATGCATCTCGCCGGTCTCCAGCGTGCGTCGCACGGCCTCGCGGTCGGCGTGCGCCACCATGAGCACCACGCCGCTCGTGGCGTCCTGCGTCACCACGGTGACGAGGCCGCCTCCCTTGTCGAAGTTCAGCTCGGACGGATCGAACATGAATGCTCCACCTTCATTCCGTGGATGACTCGCGCAGCAGGGCGCGCGCCTCGGCCGCCAGCGCGCGGTTGGTGGCGATGGCGCTCCCGCCGAACGCGGTGCGCTCCCCCGCCCAGTCGGTGAGCACGCCTCCGGCCTCCTCGATGATCGGCAGGAAGGGAGCGGCATCCCACGGCGCGAGCACGGGGTCGGTCATTACCTCCGCGCGGCCGGTGGCGACGAGCAGGTAGCCGTAGCAGTCCCCCCACGACCGGCTCACCGCGGCGCGATCGGCGAGAGCGCGCCACCGCTCGCGATGCGCGGGGTGGGCCAGGAATCGCTCGTCGGTGGTGAGCACGGTGGCATCGGCGATGGCGGACACCGTGGACACGGAGCACCGCGCGCCGTTCCACCAGCACCCGTCGCCCACCGCCGCCGCCACGAGCTCCCCCGCGGCGGGGAAGTACGCCGCACCGGCCAGCACCGCGTCCCGCTCGACCACGGCGACGAGCGAGCCCCAGAGCGGTACGCCGCGCACGTACGTCTTCGTGCCATCGATGGGATCCACGATCCACCGCCGCGGCGCGTCGGGGCGCACGAGCCCGAGCTCCTCGCCGAGGATCCCATCGCCCGGAAAGCGGCGCTCGATCCACTCGCGCGCCACGCGCTCCGCCGCGCGGTCGGCGATGGTCACGGGGGACCCGTCCGCCTTGCGCTCCACGACGAGGCGCGCGCGGAAGTGGGCGAGCGCCACGCTTCCCGCGGCGCGCGCCACCTCTTCCACCGCCTCGAGCAGCGCCGCGCTCACGCGGCGCTCCGCACGAGCACGCCCGATGCGGCGAGCAGCGACTTGATCTCCCCCACCGTGGTGAGCCCGTCGTGCAGGATGCCGGCGACGAGCGCCGCGTCGGCCCCGCCGTCGCGCAGCACGTCGCGCACGTGCTCCGCCGATCCGGCGCCGCCCGAGGCGACCACCGGTACCTCCACCGCGCTCGCCACCGCGCGCACGAGCTCCACGTCGTAGCCCGTACGCGCGCCATCGCGGTCGATGCTCGTGAGGAGGATCTCCCCCGCGCCGCGCGCCACGCACTCGCGCGCCCACGCCACCGCATCGAGCGCGGTGGGGACGCGCCCGCCGTGCGTGTACACGCGCCACCGTGCGCCGTCCCGCCGGGCATCGATGCTCGCCACCACGCACTGCGCGCCGAACCGATCGGCCGCCTCGCCGAGCAGCGCCGGCCGCTCCACCGCGCTCGTGTTCACGCTGATCTTGTCGGCGCCCGCGCGCAGCGCGCGCGACACGTCGTCCACCGATCGCACTCCACCGCCGATGGTGAGCGGGATGAACAGCCGCTCCGCCGCGCGCCGCGCCACGTCGAGCAGGGTGGCGCGCTCCTCGGCGCTCGCCGAGATGTCGAGGAACACGATCTCGTCGGCACCCTCGCGCTCGTAGCGCTCGGCGAGCGCCACGGGGTCGCCCACATCGCGGAGCCCCTCGAAGCGCACCCCCTTCACCACGCGACCGCCGCGCACGTCCAGGCACACGACCACCCGTCGGGTGAGCATCACCGCACCTCCAGCGACACGGCGCCCTTGGTGCTGAACACCTCATCCCCCTCGCGCAGCGCCTCGCGCAACGCGAGCCCCACCGCCTTGAACGCCGCCTCCACCACATGGTGCCGGTCGCGTCCCCGCAGCACGCGCAGGTGCAGCGTGGCGCGCGCGTGCTCGGCGAGCGACCGCATGAAGTGGTCGTACAACCCGCTCGGAACGGGACCGCGGTAGTAGAAGCGCCCGCCCAGGTCGAGCGCGGCGTGCACCAGCGCATCATCCATGGGAATCGTGCGCTCCCCGTATCGCGCGGCACGCTCCGGCACGAGCGCGGCGAGCGCCGCGCCCACGGCGATCGCCACGTCCTCGATGAGGTGGTGCCGGAGGTCCCCGGTCGCGCTCACCTCCAGGTCGAGCCCGGCGTAGCGCGCCAGCGTCACGAGCATGTGATCGAGAAAGGGCTCTCCCGTCTCGCAGCGGGCGGCGCCCGTGCCGCGCTCGAGGCGCACCCGCACCCGCGTCTCGCGCGTCTCGCGCTCCACGATGCTCATTCGGCGAACTCCTCGGCGAGGTAGCGGGCGTCGATGGCGCCGGTGTACAGCGCCATCCCCACCACCGCGCCGGCCACGCCACGCTCGTCGAGCTCGCGCAGGTCGCGCACCGAGGCGATCCCCCCGGAGGCGATCACCGGATGCGCCGACAGCTCGGCCACGTCCTCCATGAGAAAGAGATCGGTGCCCATCATCTGCCCCTCGCGGTGGACGGCGGTCACGAGGATCGCGGCGAGGGGGAGCTCGTTCAGCTCCTCCACCACGTCGAGCACGTTTCGGGAGAGGGTGCGCGACCACCCGCGGGTGACGACGCGGCGATCGCGCGCATCGACCGCGACCACCAGCTCGTTGGCGAAGGTCGACGCGGTGCCGGCGAGCCACTCCCGGTCTTCCAGCGCGCGCGTGCCGACCACCACGCGATCGGCTCCCTCGCGCAGCAGGCGCTCGATGTCGTCACCGCTGCGGATCCCGCCGCCCACCTGGACGTCGGCATCCACGTCGCGGAGGATCTCGCGGACCAGCTCCGCGTTGCTCCCCCGTCCCGTGGCCGCATCGAGATCCACGAGGTGCAGCCGCCGGAACCCCACCCGCGCCCACCCGCGCGCCACCTCCAACGGATCCTCGAGGCGCAGCCGCTCGCGGTCGTAGTCGCCCCCCTCGAGCTGCACGCACTGCCCTTCACGCAGGTCCACCGCCGGGATCACGATCACGATCTGGCCTCCTCCAGGAACGCGCGCACGAACGCCACGCCGGCGCGGGAGCTCTTCTCCGGGTGAAACTGCACGCCGACCGTGCGCGCCGTGCGCACGACGGCCGGAAAGCGGTCGCCATCGTGCACGCTCCACCCGCGCACCACCGACGCGCACGCGGGCTCGCACACGTAGCCGTTGGCGTAGTAGGCCATGGCGAGCCCCGATGCGCCGAGCAGCGGATCGCCATCGGCCTCGATGGCGTTCCACCCCATCTGCGGCACGCGGCGCGCCCGGAGCCGCCGCACGAGTCCAGGCACGAGCCCCAACCCCGCGCCAGCGCTCTCGTCGCTCCGCTCGAACAGGAGCTGCATGCCGAGGCACACGCCCAGGCACGGCAGCCCTCCGGCGAGCGCCTCGCGCACCGCCTCGCGCCCGGGCGCGAGACGCTCGGCCGCCGCGCCGAACGCGCCGACGCCGGGAAGCACCAGCACGTCGGTGTCCACCAGCCGCCGCGCGTCGGTCTCCACGCGCGTCTCGGCGCCGGGAACGGCGAGCGCCTTGAGCAGGGAGTGCAGGTTCCCCGCACCGTAGTCGAACACCGTCACGCGCACGCGATCGCCTCCGGGAGCGCGCGCAGCAGCGCCTCCATCATGGACCATGGCCCCACGGTGATGCGGAGCGCATCCCCGATCGCCGGAAGCCCGGCGAACGGACGAACGGCCACCCCGGCCTCGCGCAGCCGGCGCGCCGCGCGCGCCGCATCGTCCACCGGCACGAGCAGGAAGTTGGCCGCCGAGGGGAGCGGCGCCAGCCCGAGCGCGCGGAGCGCGGCCCCGAGCCGGTCGCGGTTCGTGCGCGCCTCGGCGATCTGCGCGCCCACCCAGTCCATGTCCTCGCGCAGCACGGCGGCAGCCGCGCGCTCGGCCACCGCGCTCACCTTGTACGGTCCGCGCGACTTCTCCACCTCGCGCACCAGCGCCGGCGCGCCGGTGGCGTAGCCGACGCGCAGCCCGGCGAGCCCGAACGCCTTGGACATCGTGCGCGTGACGAGCAGGTTCCCGCGCGCCGGCGCCTCGCCGAGGAAGCCACCCCCCATGAACTCCGCGTACGCCTCGTCGAGGATCACCACTCCGCTCGCGCGGTCGAGCACGCGCTCCACCGCCGCGCGCGTGGCGGGCGTGCCGGTGGGATTGTTCGGCGAGCACAGGTAGATGATGCGCGCGTCCACCGCGAGCAGCGCATCGGCGTCAATGTCGCCGTCCGGCGCGAACGGCGCGCCGACCGGCTCGAGCCCGTTCATGCGCGCGAACACCGGCACCATGGCGAAGGTGGGATCGGCGTAGGCGATCCGCTCCCCCGGCTCGGCGAACGCGCGAAGGCTCGAGTCGAGCACGTCGTCCGAGCCGCACCCGGTGACGATCTCGTCCGGCTGCACCCCCGCGTAGGCGGCGAGCGCTCCCTTGAGCTCCGACGCGTAGAGCGCGGGATAGCGGGTGAGCGCCGCCGTGGCCAGCTCGCGCGCGGCGCGCGCGGCGGATGGGGGCGCGCCCCACAGGTTGGTGTTGTCGCTCAGGTCGATCGCGCACGGCGTGCGGTCCGGGGCGTAGAGCGTGATCTCGCGATACGCGGCGCGCGCGCTCTCGAGCGCGGGTCGGGAGCCGGCGCTCATCGAGTCGCCTCCCCGTCCCACGCGCGGGCGGCGCTCGCGTGCGCCGGGAGCCCCTCCGCTTCGGCGAGCGCCGTCACGTCGCGGGCCAGGCGCGCCGCGGCCTCCGGCGTCACGCGCTGGTACGTGGTCCAGCGCACGAAATCGAGCGTGGAGAGCCCGGAGTACGACCGCGCCCCCTGCCCGGTGGGGAGCACGTGGTTGGCGCCGGTGATGTAGTCGCCGAACGCGACCGAGCTCGGGGCGCCGAGAAAGACCGTCCCCGCGTTGCGCACGCAGGGGAGCAGCGCGCCCGGGTCCCGCACGGCGAGCAGCAGGTGCTCGGGCGCGTACCGGTCGGCGAAGGCGACGGCGGCGTCGAGCGACGGTGCGGCGAGCACCGCGCCGCGCACGGCGAGCGCCTCGCGAATCACCGCCGCGCGCCGCTCGGCACGCACCATGTCGCGAATGGCGGTGGCGATGGCGGGCGCCGCGCCGTCCGTCGCCACCACGACCGCGGCCGCGCGCGGGTCGTGCTCCGCCTGGGCGAGCACCTCGCGCGCCACCGCGCGCGGGTCGGCGGCGCCGTCCGCGATCACGAGCAGCTCGCTCGGGCCAGCGGGGGAATCGATCCCCACTACACCGGCCACCTGAACCTTCGCCTCGGCCACCCACGCGTTCCCCGGACCGACGATCCGGCTCACGCGCGGCACCGACTCCGTGCCGTAGGCCATCGCCGCGACGGCGCCCGCGCCACCGATCGCGAACACGCGGTCGGCGCCCGCGAGCTCGGCGGCGGCGAGCACCACGCCGGCCGGAAGCCCGTTCGCGCGCGGCGGGGAGCACACGATCACCGACCGCACCCCGGCCACGCGCGCGGGGACCACGCCCATGAGCACGCTGCTCGGGTACGCCGCGCGCCCGCCGGGCGCGTACACGCCCACCGCGTCGAGCGGATCGGCGCGCCGGCCGACGATCACGCCGGGCTCGGTCTCGACCTCCACCGGCGCCGGCATGAACGCCTGGTGGGCGGTGGCGATGTTGGCGGCGGCGCGCTCGAGCGCGCGGCGGAGCGAGGGGGCGAGCGCGTCGAGGGCGGCGCGGCGCGCGGCGCGCGGCACCTCCAGCGCCGCGAGCTCCACGCCGTCCAGCTCGCGCGCCAGGGCGCGGAGCGCGGCGTCTCCATCGCCGCGGACGCGCTCGACGATCGCCGCGACACCCTCGCGGACGGACGCGTCCGACGACGTGGCGCGATCGAACAGCACCGCGAGCTGATCGTCGAGGGCGTCGAGCGATCCTTCCAGGCGGAACGTGAGCGTGCTCACGGCATGAGCCTCTCGATACGGGTGACGAGAATCCCCTGCGCGCCGAGCGCGCGGAGATCGGCGATGGTACGGTAGATGGCGCGCTGCGGGACCACCGCGTGCACGGCGACGTGCGCGCCGCCGTTCAGGATGTCGATCACCGTGGGGCCGTTGAGTCCGGGGAGCACGCGCTTCACCTGGTCGAGCGCCTCGCGCGGCACGTTGGCCATCACGTAGCGCTGTCCACGCGCGCGGAGCACGGACTCGAGCGCGCCGGCGAGCTCGGCGAGCTCGCGCTCGTGGCCGTCGCGGCCGGTGCGGGGCGCCGCGATGAGCCGCGCGCTCGAGTCGAGCACGGTGGCGATCTCGCGCAGGTGGTTCACGCGCAGCGTGGAGCCGGTCGAGGTGAGATCGACCACGATGTCGGCGATCCCGAGGTGCGGGGCGATCTCGGTGGCGCCGGAGACGGGGACGATGGTGACCGGGTGTCCGACCCGCTCGAAGAAGCGGCGCGCGAGGCGCGGGAACACCGTGGCCACGCGCGGGGCGGGGGTGCCGCAGATGTCATCGAGCGATTGGAGCCCGCTCTCCTCGCGCGCGGCGACCACCAGGCGGCAGGCGCCGAGCTCGAGGTCGAGCAGGTCGCGCAGCTCGCGCTCCGACTCGCACACGAGATCCCACCCGGTCACCCCGGCATCGGCGGCGCCATCGGCGACGAACTCGGGGATGTCCTGCGCGCGCACGAAGATCGCCTCGAACTCTCCCCCGAGCGAGGCGACGAGCGCGCGATCCCCGCGCGAGCGAACCTCGAGCCCGGCGTCGGCGAACAGCTCGCGAACGTCGTCGGAGAGACGTCCCTTGTTGGGCAGGGCGATCTTCAGCACGTGCGGCCTCGGAGGTGGTTCGGCATTCGTGGTGTGCATCCGGTTGGAGGAGGCGCCATGGAACGCGCGGGCGCCGGCCCGACCGTTCACGACGCAAAAAAAAGCGGCCCGTCCATGCAGGACGGGCCGCCGGCGTTCCAGCGCAAGCGCTGGTGCCTCGCTATCCGGTCACCTCCGCACGCGCACGACGCCACGACCCGTCGGGCCATGGTGATGATGCGCGTGATGGTGCGTGCGGTTGGGCGAGGACATGGGCGAAGAGTAAGCGGCCCCGGGAGAGGAGTCAATGCCGGAGCGAGCGCGGCGAGACGACATCACCCGTCGCCATCTCGCGCGGCCGCCGCCGCGATCTCGAAGCAGCACTTCGGCCGATCGCCGCGCTCGCACCGCTCGCGCACCGGCGCGCCGACGACGTCGGAGAGCATCGTCTCCACGGCGCCGCACACCTCCGGATGCCCGCGCACGGCGGCGCCGAGCGGGCACGCGTAACCGCGAATGCGGAGCGCGCCGTCGCGCTCCTCCACGTCGGTGATCCCGCCGAGGTCGTTGAGCAACCGCGCGGCCGTGGCCACGCGCTCCCGCGGCGATCCGGCGGGGATGTGCTGGGCGGCGGCGAGGCGGTGCCCCACCGACTGCATGAGCGCGTCCAGCTCCTGCCGCGACATGTGCTCGCCAAGAGCATCGAGGAGCTGAGCGAGAATCGGGACGTAGGCGCGGGAGAAGAGGCGCTCGGCGTCCTCGGTGATGCTGTAGGCGTACGCCGGCTTCCCGACGCCGCCGCGCTTGGCCACGCGCTGCTCGACCACGCCATCGCGCTCGAGGGTGGCGAGGTGCGCTCGCACGGCGTTGCCGGTGAGGCCGAGCGTCCCGGCGATCTGGTCGACGGTGAGGCTGGCCCGGCGGAGCAGGGCGACGATACGTCCGCGCGTGCTCTCGTAAAACTTTTGGCTCCAGCGGGTTAGGAGCATGACGGCTCCGGAAGGATGTGTCTCAAGATAGGGGGAAAGTGCACAAAGCACAATATTTCCAATAATCTATTGACATATTGGTGAATATCTCCCATCATCTGCCTCGCGCCGGCTGGAGCCGGCGTCGCATCGCAGCTCACTTCACAGCTCAAGGAGGCAGTCCATGCGGAGAACCCTCGTTCCCGCTGCCGTCGTCGCTCTCGCGGCCGCGATCGCCGTTCCGGCTACCGCACACACCGCCGCGGCGCGCGCGCGGCACGACACCACCGCGGTGGCCCCCGCGCTCGATGACGCGACCATCGTCGCCATCTTCGACGCCGCGAACACCGCCGACATCGAGACGGGCAAGCTCGCCGCCAAGCGCGGCAGCACCAAGGCGGTGCGCGACCTCGGCGCCATGTTCGCCCGCGACCACGAGGCCGTCCGCCAGCAGGGGCGCGATCTCGCCAAGAAGCTCGGCGTCACCCCCACGCCCCCCAAGGACGACACGAGCGCCGCGGAGCAGGCGAAGGTGATGGCCACGCTGCGCGCCAAGCACGGTGCCGACTTCGACAAGGCCTACCTCGAGCACGAGGTCGCCTTCCACAAGGCGGTCATCGATGCGGTGACGAAGACCCTGCTCCCCGCCATCAAGAACCAGGAGCTCAAGGATCTGGTGACGAAGGTGGCGCCGGCGTTCCAGGCGCACATGCTCGCCGCGCAGCACCTCGAGGAGCAGCTCGCGGAGGCGCAGGGGGCAAAATGATCGCGCCCACAGTGTCAGCTCGCCTGGCACGTCGTGGCGCGGCAGCGGTGGCGGCGGCGCTGGTGCTCGCCGCCGCCGCGTGCAACGACAGCACGAGCCCCGGGGAGCGCCTCGACGGTCAGGCCATCTTCCGCTTCGACACGTTCGGCGACGACGCGTTCTGGACCGACACGCTGAAGCTGAACGAAGTGATCGAGAGCGCGGTGAGCCCGCGCACCGCGCTCGCCGTGGGACTCAAGGTGGATGCGGATGCGCTCCCCCCGGGGATCCTCGCCACCGCCGACCTGGATGACCCCGCCACCACGGTGGCGCTCCTCAAGCTCGGCGCGGTGGTGGGCGTGCAGGCCCAGGTGGACGACAACTCGCACATCACGCGCATCGGCATCACGTGCGCGCTCTGTCACTCCACGGTGGACAACTCGGTCGCGCCGGGGATCGGCAAGCGCCTCGACGGGTGGCCCAATCGCGAGATCGACCCCGGGCTGATCCTCTCCCTCTCCCCCGCGCTCCAGGAGCCCGCGACGCAGGCGGTGCTGAAGTCGTGGGGGCCCGGCCGCTACGACGCCCGATGGAACCACGACGGGCTGAACGGCCCCGTGCTGATCCCGCCGGCGTACGGGCTCCGCGGCGTGGCGCTCGAGACGTACACGGGGGACGGGCCGGTCTCGTACTGGAACGCGTACGTCGCCATCACGCAGATGCACGGGCAGGGAACGTTCGTGGACCCGAAGACCGGCGACGACATTCACGCGTCACCCGATCTCGTGACGCCGAAGCTCGCCGCGCTGCGCGACTACCAGCTGAGCCTCTCGGCGCCGAAGCCGCAGGCGGGATCCTACGACGCGGCCGCGGCCGAGCGCGGCGCGACGGTGTTCGCCGGCGCGGGACGGTGCGCGAGCTGCCACAGCGGCGACACCTTCACCGATGCGGGCACCCGGCTGCACGAACCGTCGGAGACGGGGATGGAGCCGCTGCACGCCCAGCGGAGCACGACGAAGAAGTACCGGACGACGCCGCTGCGCGGTCTGCTCACGCACGCCCCCTACTTCCACGACGGCAGCGCGGCGACGCTCCGGGCGGTGATCGACCACTACGACAGCTACCTCCATCTAGGGCTCACGGAGCAGCAGAAGCTCGATCTTGAGGAATATCTCAAGACCCTGTAACTCTGCACCTCTTACCAGAGATGGGTGGTGCGAGATGAGTGGAGACGAGAAGAAGCTGGAAGGGCCGGACCTCACCGCGGGAATTCACCTTGCCGAGCTCGCCGACGGCGCGCCGCTGCTCGGGCACGCCGGCGGCGAGGCGGTCATGATGGTGCGCCGGGGCGACGATGTCTTCGCCATCGGCGCGACGTGCACGCACTACAGCGGCCCGCTCGCCGAGGGGCTCGTGGTCGGCGAGACCGTGCGCTGCCCCTGGCATCACGCGTGCTTCAACCTGCGGACCGGTGAGGCGGTGCGGGCGCCCGCGCTCAATCCGGTTCCGTGCTGGGAGGTGGCGCGCCGCGATGGCAAGGCGTTCGTCACCAGGAAGGTGGAGCGCGCGCCGCTGGCGCCCGCGTCGGCCCCGGCGAGAGGGCGCGAGCCGGCGCCGACGTCGATCGGGATCATCGGCGCGGGCGCGGCGGGGAGCGCGGCGGCGGAGATGCTGCGCCGCGAAGGGTACGAGGGCGCCATCGCGATGTTCGACCCCGACCCGTCCGCGCCGTACGACCGGCCGAATCTCTCCAAGGACTACCTCGCGGGGAACGCGCCCGAGGAGTGGATCCCGCTCCGCCCGGATGGCTTCTACGCGGAGCACGGGATCGAGGTGGTGCGCCGACGCGTGGCGCGGCTCGACGCGCGCGGAAAGCGCGTGACGCTCGACGACGGATCGGAGCGTGCGTTCGACCGGCTGCTGCTGGCCACCGGCGCCGATCCGGTTCGGCTGTCGCTCCCGGGAGCGGACCGGCCGAACGTGCACTATCTGCGAACGCTCGCCGACAGCCGGGCGATCATCGCCGCCGCCGAGGACGCGCGGCGCGCGCTGGTGATGGGCGCGAGCTTCATCGGACTCGAGGTGGCGGCGTCGCTGCGCGCGCGCGGCCTCGAGGTGCACGTGGTGGCGCCGGAGACGGTTCCGTTCGAGCGCATCTTGGGGCGGGAGATGGGCGAATTCATCCAGGCCCTGCACGAGGAGAAGGGGGTGCACTTCCACCTCGGCACGACGGCCACGGGAATAGGCGAGCGCACCGTGGAGTTGAAGAACGGGGAGTCGGTACCGGCCGATCTGGTGGTGATCGGTGTCGGCGTCCGGCCGACGGTGGCGCTGGCCGAGGAGGCCGGGCTGACGATGGACCGCGGCGTGGTGGTGAACGACTACCTGGAGACGAGCGCGCCCGGCGTGTTCGCGGCCGGGGACATCGCGCGGTGGCCCGATCCGCACAGTGGGGGGCGCATCCGGGTGGAGCACTGGGTGGTCGCCCAGCGGCAGGGGCAGACGGCGGCACGCAACCTCATCGGCGCGGGGGAGCCGTTCCGTGCGGTGCCGTTCTTCTGGAGCGCGCACTACGACGTCTCGATCAACTACGTGGGTCACGCCGAGCGGTGGGACCAGATCGACGTGACGGGAGACATCGGCGCGCGCGACTGCGCGATCGCGTACCGGAGCGGAGGGAAGACGCTGGCGGTGGCGAGCATCTTCCGCGACCGGGAGAGCCTGGAGGCGGAAGCGGAGATGGAGCGCGACGATTGGGCCGCGCTCCGCGAGCTGGTGCCTGCGCGCTGAGATGTAGGAGCCCCCAGGAGCGACCACCGGATTCGATGCGGTAAGCGACGTGCGTCCGCGCGTCGTTCGACCTTGAAGGACCTGCGCGAGGCGGTCCTTCGAACTCGAAGCAGCCCCGCTCGGAGGGCTGCCCCATGCGCGAGCCGCGCAAGGAGGAGGTATGCGAGTCGCTCCGTACGTGCTGGTCGCCGCCGTGCTGCTCGGCTGCGGCGGCGGTGGTGGTGACGGGACGGGACCGAACCTCACCTTCACCTCACTCGCCGTCACGCCGACGACCGCCACGATCGTCGGTGCACCGGGAGGCACCACCACCCTCGCGGCGGTCCCGCAGGACCAGAACGGGCACCCCATGTCCGGGCTCGGCACCCCGAACTGGACGTCCAGCGACGAGACCATCGCCACCGTGAACGGCAGCGGGGTCGTCACCTCCGTGGCCATTGGCGGCCCGGTCACGATCACCGCATCCCTCACCGCCAATGGGGTCACCAAGCAGGGCACCGCGCAGGTGACCGTCGCCGACATCCCCACCACGGCGGGGGTGACCGCGACCGACGGGAACGCGTTCACTCCACAGACGGTGGACATCAAGGCTGGCGGGACCGTGACGTGGACGTTCCAGTCCACCACGCACAACGTGACGTTCAACGATCCGAGCCAGCCGGGCACGCCGTCGGACATTCCGAACAAGTCCAGCACCACGGCATCGCTGACCTTCCCTCAGCCGGGCACCTATGCGTACCACTGCACGATTCACGGCCCCTCCATGAGCGGCACTGTCGTCGTGCACTGAATGGTGGGCTCGAGGCACGTGAACCGACGCGATCGGGGAGCGCCCCGCGGCGCTCCCCGATCGCGTTCGTTTGCCTTTTCCCTGGCTTGTGAATAGTTTCACATTTCTCCGCGCCATAGAGGCGGAGTCAACCTGGAACTCGGTACTGCACGGACCCTGGAGGCCTCTGGAAATGCGTTTCATCGGACAGGCGCTTCTCGCGAGCGTATTCGTCCTCGGTGCTTGCGCCGGCGGTGAGAAGTCGGCGAGCACGGATACCACCACCGCGGCCACTGCCGCCACGGCTTCGGCCGCCGCCCCCGCCGACAGCTCGGCCGGCGCCGCCGCCACCGCCACCGCCGCCGCCGCGCCCATCACGGGCGAGACGCACGAAGTGAAGATGATCGGTGATGAGAAGGGCTACCGCTTCGAGCCCGCCAACCTCACGATCAAGCCGGGCGACGGCATCAAGTTCATCATGGTCTCCGGTGGCCCGCACAACGTCGCGTTCGACGAGAACGGCATCCCCGCCGGCGCGAAGGACAAGCTCTCGGCCAACATGCCCAACCAGCAGGCGCCGCTGCAGAGCCAGTTCTTCATGAACCCCAACGAGACGTACACGGTCTCGTTCGCCGGGCTCCCCGCCGGCACGTACAACTTCCATTGCGTGCCGCACCTCGCGATGGGGATGAAGGGGACGATCACCGTCAAGTAAGATCGCCCGGCGCTTCGGCGCGCGATCTCGTCACGAGGGCGGGGGTGCCAAGCACCCCCGCCCTCGTTACTTTCGGCCGGCCCGCACTCTCTACTCTCGAGCTCACTCACGCATGCGACGACTCCACCCTCTCCTCGCGGCGCCCGCGGCGCTGGCCCTCGCCTGCTCTTCCGCCCGCACCACGCCGGCGGCCTCCGCGCCGTCCCCCGTCCCCGTGGCCGCCGCGCCGGCCCCCTCCATCGCGGCGAGGACCACGGGAATGGAGAAGCGCGACGGGTTCATCCCCGTCTACCTCGACGCCGGCACCGGCAAGATCGACCTCGAGATCCCGCGCGACTCCATGCGCGTGCTCTACTTCCTCTCCCTCGCCACCGGGCTCGGCTCCAACCCGATCGGGCTCGACCGGGGCTCGGAGCAGGGAGCGTACGTCGCCCGCTTCGACCGCCACGGCGACAAGGTGCTCGTGGTGCTCGAGAACTGGAATTACCGCAGCTCGGCCACGTCCAACCCCGACCACGTGCGAAGCGTGAAGGAGTCCTTCCCGCCGAGCACCATCGCCGCCCTCCCCATCCTCGCCGAGGAGAACGGCCGCCTGCTCGTGGACGCCACGGACTTCGTGTACCACGACTGGGTTGACGTCGCCGGAACCCTCGCCCGCGACGACGAGGGGAGCTACGCCGTCGCCCGCGATCGGTCGAGCATCTACGGTCCCTACACCAAGGCCTTCCCGGAGAACACCGAGATCGACGTCGCCCTCACGTGGGCGCTCACCAACGGGCGGCCGGGGAAGACGGTGGCCATGATCGCGCCGGATGGACGCGCGTTCACGCTGCGGCAGCACATGTCCTTCCTGAAGCTCCCCGACGACGGCTACCGCCCGCGCACGCTCGACCCGCGCGTGGGCTACTTCGGGATCACCTTCAAGGACTACGCGCAGCCGATCCAGGGATCGCTCGACCAGCGGTGGATCATGCGTCACCGCCTCCGCCGCGTGAACCCGGCCGATCCGAACAGCCCGATCGCCAACCCGATCGTGTACTACATCGACCGCGGCATTCCCGAGCCGATCCGCTCCGCGGTGAAGGAGGGGGTGAGCTGGTGGGTGCAGGCGTTCGACCGCGCGGGGCTCACGGGGGCGTTCCGCGTGGAGGATCTCCCCGAGGGGGTGGATCCGCTCGACGCCCGCTACAACGTGGTGCAGTGGGAGAACCGCAACGAGCGCGGATGGTCGATCGGCGGCGCGCTCGCCGATCCGCGCACCGGCGAGATCGTGAAGGGGATGGCGCGACTCGACTCGCATCGCGAGCGCACGGACTACAACCTGTACGCCGGGTTGATGGGGGCGGACTCCTCCCCCGCCGACACGGCGTTCGTGCTGGCGCGCGCCAGGCAGAAGGCGGCGCACGAGGTGGGGCACACCCTCGGGCTCGCCCACAACTACATCGCCTCCACGTACGAGCGCGGATCGGTGATGGACTACCCGCCGCCCCGCGTGCGCGTGACCGCGAGCGGCGACATCGACGTGAGCCAGGCGTACGCCGTGGGTCCCGGCGACTACGACGTGTGGGCGATCCGATGGGGGTACGGCATCTTCTCGCCGGCGAGCGAGCGGGACTCGCTCCGCGCGATCGTTGCCGCGGGGCTGAAGAAGGGATATCTCTTCCTCTCCGATGCCGATGCGCGGCCGGAGTTCGCCTCCGATCCGCGCACGAACCTGTGGGACGACGACTCCACCGCCGCGCAGTTCTACGACCACGAGATGGCGGCGCGACGCGTGGCGATCGCGAAGTTCGGGTTGCGCAACATTCGCGCGGGGGAGCCGGTGGCGCTCCTCCAGGAGCGGTTCGTGCCCGTGTACTTCATGCACCGCTACGCCATCAGCTCCCTCGCCCGCACCATCGGCGGCATGGAGTACGCGAACGCGGTGAGCGGCGACGGCGAGCAGGCCACGCGTCCGATCCCCGCCGCCCAGCAGCGCGCCGCGCTGCACCGGCTCCTCGGGGCGCTCGACCCGGAGGCGCTCGCGATCCCCGACACGGTGCTCACGCTCCTCGGACCGCGCCCCTTCTCGTACGAGCCATCGGTGGAGCTGTTCCGGAGCCGCACGCGCCCGACGTTCGACGAGCTGGGCGCCGCGCGCACGCTCGCGCAGATGGTGGTCGACGCGGTGCTGCAGCGCGACCGCGCCGGCCGTCTCGTCCAGTTCGCCGCGCGCGGCCCCGGGGCGCTCTCCCTCGCCGAGACGATCGACTCGCTGGTGGCGCACACCTGGAACCGCCCCGCGCCGAAGAGCGTCGGGCTCGCCGCGCTGCAGCGCGTGACGCGCCGCGCCGTGGCCGACCGGTTGCTCGCGCTCGCCGCGGACACCGCCGCCGCTCCGCAGGTGCGCGCGATCGCCGATCTGGAGATCGCCGATCTGCGTCCCGTGGCGGCGGCGCGCGCGAAGCGCTCGGGGCCCCCGGCCGACCGCGCGGCGTGGATGTCGATCGCCGCCGACTTCGACCGGTGGCACACGCGACACGAAGCGCCCGCCGCCACGCGGGTGCTCGAGGCGCCCCCGGGCGATCCCTTCGGAGAGCCGTGATCCACGAGCGATCCGCGGGATGGTTCCGCCGGCGCGCGCGCAACGTCTACCAGCGTCCGCTGCTCGTCGGTAGCGTCGCCCTGGGCGTGGTCGTGCTCATGGTGATCGGACTGGTCGCCGTGCCTCGCCGCTTGGAGCGAGGCACGGAGGGGGGGACGGGAGACGTGGCGGCGCCGCCGGACACCGCGGCGATCCAGGCGAGCGTGGTGAGCGCGGACGCGCGCGTCGCCGAGGCGGATGCCGCCCTCGCGCACGCGCGCGACGAGGTGCTCGGTCGCGCGCCCGTCACCGTGGTGGACACCTTTCCACCCGCGCTCCGGCTGCGCCGGGACTCGCTCGACGCGATGTCGGCGGAGCTCACGCGCCTGCTGCAGCGCGCCGAGGACGCGCCCCTCCCCGCATCGTACCGCGCGCTCGGCGGCTCGGCGGCGATGCGCGGCGTGCCCGGGATCGCGTCGTTGCTCGACACCCTGGCCGAGGTGGAGCGGAGCCGCGAGGACTTCGGCGCGGCCGGCGGGGTGGATCCCATCTTCGTGGCCCTCACCTCGCGAGCGACGCAGATCGGCAGGCGCATCCGGCAGATGGCCGCCGCGCGCAACGACGCGCTGCGCCGCGAGGTGGCGCGCCTCACTCCCGCCCCGCCGAAGCTCGCCACCCCCGACGACACGCTCCGGCTCGCGCTCGCGCGCGACTCGGCGGAGAGCGCGGCGGCCGCCGCGCGCCGGCAGATGGAGCACGCGCGTCTCGTGGCGCAAGCGCTCGAGGCGCGCGCCGAGCGCGAGCGGCAGATCGCGGCGTTCGGCGTGCCGGCGGCCACGCTGCTCGTGGCGGCGCTCGCGCTCGGGCTCGCGCTGGGCTTCGGTGTGGCGCTGGCCGTGGAGATCCGCCATCCGCGCGTGAGCGACGGCGCGGAGGCGGAGGCGGCCACCGGCACGCGCGTGCTCGTCACCATCGGCCCCGGGGTCGGCGCGGGCGAGCTGCGCCGCCGGCGCGCCGATCAGCAGGTGCCGGCGCTCATCGTGCTCGGCGGCGAGGAGTACCAGCTCCTGTACACGCAGCTCGCCGACCGCGCCTTCAACGTGCCGCTGCTCGCCGTGGTCGGGGACGACGCCATGGTCACCGCGGTCGTGGCGGCGAACCTCGCGGCGGTCGTCGCGCGCCAGGTTCGCACCACGCTCCTGGTGGACGCCGATGCGCCATTCCGGTCCGGCGCGATCGTGACGCGCACCCGTGCGACCCGCGGCCTGCAGGATGTGCTGGCCGGGCGCGTGGAGTGGTCGGAGGTGATCCGGAGCGTGGTGGTGGGGCGCGAGCGAACGATGGACGTGTTGCCGGCGGGCCCGATCGGGAGCTCGGCATCGCTCGCCGCGTCGAAGGACGCGCTGTCGCACCTGATGCGGCACCTCGCGCGGCGCTACGAGTGCGTGATCGTGAACGCGCCGCGCTCGGGGCAGGGCGCGATCCCGGCGGTGACCGGCGTCGTGAGCGACGTGATCGTGTGCGTGCGCACGGGGCGGACGTCGCTCGTGATGCTCCAGCAATTGCTGTCCGCGCTCGCCCCCGACGGCGCCACGCTGCGCGGGATCGTGCTGTGGGACCGCGAGGATCCGACGCCGGTGAGCGCGGGCGCACCCGCCGCAGGGCCGGCGGCCGCCGCCACCGGTGCCGGGGCACACGCGTCCTGAGCCACCCTCCCGCGCGGCGCGGTCGCGACGCGCATTCTCTGCCCGCACTCTGACAGGACCTTGCTGGTCCCCGGGGCGCTTCCTCGCTGACCAGCGTACCGGCGGCTCGTATCGCGCCACCCCATGAACAATTCGTTGCACCGAAGATCCCCGAAGGGGCCCCTCAGGGCGCCCCTTGTGACCGGCTGTATCTTAATGTCGTCTCATTAGCGTTCGCTCATCATGCGCTCTGGGCGAACCGTGCAAGGGGCCGCGCTCACGACGGGCGCGGAAGGACCATCGCGCGGCGATGCCGCCGCGCACATCTCGGAGGCGACGATGTCGCCGGTACTCGTCAGGCGTAGTGGCGTGCTCGCGTGCGTGCTCGCGTGCGTGCTCGCGGGCGTGTTGGCGTGCGGTGAGCGTCCATCGACGACGGGAGTGGGAGATCCGCCCACCCCACCCGCGGGCGGCGCGCGGATCGTGGCGGCGGTGGAGGGAACGGTCGATGCCGCCGGAGGGGTCACCTTCGCCTCCATGGCGCCGCCCACCGCTCGCGGTGTGAGCGCGCAGATCTACGGCGCGCAGAACGTGAACGTGCGCCTCTACAACACGCCGGTGGTCATCGACAGCACGTCGACGCCGGGCACGAAGTTCTGGTCGTTCGACGTCGGCGTGCGCAACCTCCTCGCCTATTCCATCGGGAGCAACCAGGGGAGCCCGGCGCCGCTCGACACGCTCGGTGTCACGGTGTTCTTCACCGTGCTCCCGACGGTCACGGCGCCCACGTCGTGCCCGGGGTGCAGCATCACCGTCGCCAACGCCGACGGCGTGGGGAGCTTCACGGCGGTCGGCCAGCCCTACTTCTACTGGCACGAGCGGCTGGGGGCCACGAGCGCCACGCCGGGCGCGGACACCACGCGCACGCGCCGGCGGTTCACGTTCCGCGGAAGCGCGGCGGTCACCAACTTCCGCTTCGTCGTGCTGGTGAGCGCCGCGTGGCCGCCGCCGAACGACACGCGGTGGAAGGTGCTGTACGACGCCGCCACCGACTCCCTGCCCGACACCCAGGCCGCGCCGCCGTGGAAGCGGCTCAGCCTCGGCACCACCGGCCTCGAGCAGTGGGACGGATCGACCGGCCTCCTCACGCTGAACGCGGCGAGCCCGCAGGACATCTACCTCTACCGCGCCGACTCGCTCGCCCCCGCCGCGCCGGCGTACATGGAGACGTCGCTCACGCTCACGAAGGGCGCGAAGACCGATCCGTGCACCGCCTTCGGCTTCCTGGATGGCTCGCGGATGGTGGTCGTGGGCATCGGGCGCGAGCAGGTGGGATTCGCCACGCTCTCGCCGAGCACGCACGTGTGGAGCTTCGTCGGCACGACGGTCGCCATCAACGCCGCGACGAGCCACACCTACCGCCTGTCGAAGGACGGCACGTCCACCGCCACGATCTTCGTGGACGGTCAATCCGTCAGGACGGCGAGCTACGCGTCGCTCCCCGCGAGCTGGGCCATCGCTCCCGGCATGTCGGCGATGTTCGGCGCATCCTGCCCGGCCGGACGCGCGATCGCCGCGCTGCGCTACATCACCTACGAGATCGGAGCGTCGGCCCCATGATCGAGCCACGCACCGGCGATCACGCGCCGACCCCGGCTCCGTTCCCGGACGCGATCGCCGTTCCGCGCAAGCGCGCGTGGGCGCCGCCGGCGCTCGTGCGCCACGCCTCGCTCACCGTGCTCACGCAGCACGCGAGCCTCGGCACGTTCAGCATGCTCTTCCAGGGGATCGGCGGGAGCGGTCAGTGCGGCTTCGGCTGCGGCGTGTCGCCCATGCGCCGCCGCCCCTGACGGACTTCGCGTGTCACTCGCGACGACTGCCGTGGCCGAGCCCACGCTGGTCCTCGGCGGCGACTCGGGGGCCCTGCACTGGCAGACGGGCGCGGTGCGGGGGGAGACGTACGCCGAGCGCACCGTGCTCACGCACGTCGACACGCCGGCCGTGCTCCACGTGGAGCACGGCCGGCTGCGCCGCGGCCCGGGGTACGCCGCGGCTCCGGCGCTCGTCAGGCGCGAGCTCGCCCGCACCGGCGCGATCCTGCGCCTGCGCGAGCGCGGCGCCTACGTGGTGCACGCCTCCGGCGTCGTGGACCACGGCGGGCGCGCGTGGCTCTTCATCGGGAACAGTGGCTCGGGCAAGTCGACGCTCGCCTTCGCGCTCGCCCGCCGCGGCTGGCGCGTGCTGGGCGACGACGGCGTCGTGCTCCGGCCCGCGGTGGACGGCACGCTCGTGGCGCACGGCTGGCGCGATCCGCTGCGGGTGAGCGCCGCGCTGTGCGGCATCTTCCCGGAGCTCGCCCCCCTGGCACCGCTCATCGACGAACAGGACGAGCGTCGACGCGTGCCGGCGGACGTGCCGTTCGCCGCCCGCGCACCGGTGGCCGCCTGCATCTGCCTGGAGCCCGGCGGGTGCGACGGGCTCGCGCGGCAGTCGGAAACGGCGGCCATGGCCGCGCTCATCGTGCAGTCGCCATGGGTGCTGCTCGGCGACGCGCACGCACCGGCGCACTTCGACGCGCTCCGTCGCGTGGCCAGCACGGTGCCCTGCTGGCGCCTCGTGAACACCGACCGGCAGCTCCACGACATCGGCCGAACCATCGATTCCCTCCGCTCATGACGTGCTTCCGCCTCACCTCCCGGGCGCTCGCCGCCACGCTGAGCGACGGCGCCGTGCTCCTGAACCTTCACACCAAGCGCTACTTCTCGCTCAACGAGACGGGCACGCGCGTGTGGACGCATCTGCAGCGCGGGACGAGGGCCGAGCCGATCATCGCCACGCTGCTCGCGGAGTACGAGGTGGACGAGCTGGAGGCGCGGCGCACGGTGCTCTCGCTGCTCGACGAGCTGGTGGGCGAGGGGCTGGTCGAACGCGTGGAGTGCTCGTGAGCGCCGTCGGCGCCCAGCGCCGCGCGCGCCGCGCCCTTCGCGCGCTGGTGTGCGTGACCGCCGCGGCCTGCGGCGGCGACGCCACGGATCCACCGCCGCCTCCGCCCCAGCCGCCGGCGCCGCCGGCGTTCGTGTTCGTGGCCGACAGCGCCGGCCGGTCGCAGCTCTTCCGCTATCGCGACGACATGGTGGTGCGCCTGACGAGCGATTCCGCCAACGACGCGGACCCGCGCGCCGCGGCGGGGCGCGTCGTCTTCACGTCCGACCGCGATGGCGACGCCGAGGTGTACCTCGCCGACGAGGCCTTCACGGTGCAGCGGCGCGTGACGAACAGCAGGGGGACCGATGGAGAGCCGGCGCTCGACCCGAGCGGCCGCACGATCGTGTTCACGAGCAACCGGAGCGGCACGCCGCGACTGTGGGTGGTGAGCGCGCCGGCGCTCGCGGACTCCGGGGCGGTCGTTCCGGCGCCCGCGCCCCTGGCCACCGGATCCGACGCCTGGGTCCCGGAGCGCGCTCCCGCGTGGAGCCCGGACGGCACCCGCATCGCTTTCACCTCCACGCGCACCGGCACGTCGCAGGTGTTCGTGGTGGGCGCGGGCGGGGGCGCGGCGGCGCAGCTCTCCCACGAGCCGGCGGGCGCGTTCCAGCCGGCGTGGAGCGGCGATGGAAGCGCGGTGGTGTACGTGGCGGCCGGCGGCGCGCCGCGCGTGCGCCGGGCGGCGCTCGCCGGGGGCGCGGCCGCCGACTACGCCGCCGACCCGCTCGGCATGGGCGAGCCATCGTGCGACCGGACGCGCTGCCTCGCCGTCGTCGATCCGCTCGGCGCGCGCGACGGGATCGTGGTGCTCTCGTGGAGCGATGGGGCGGTGCGCGCGCCGGTGGCCACGCCGCCCGGCGCGCGGCAGCCGGCGGTGCTCGTGCCCTGACCATCCCGGGAGCGGCGCCCCGCGTGTACGTTTCACGGGTGCTCGCTTCCCTCCCCCGGCGCGCTCCGCGCTGAGCCCGCGCCATGTGGTCCGACACGCTCCTCGCCTTCGAGCGGCTTCACCTCGAGTGGCTCATGCTCTGGGCCGGCGCGAGCGCGCTGCTCGGCGCCGCGCTGCTCGTCATCCTCGTCGCGCGCCGCGCGCGGGCGCCCCTCGTCTTCCATTTCGCCGCGCAGACGGCGATGTGGGGAGCCGTGGAGCTGGCGTTCGCCGCGTTCCGATGGCGGGGGCTGGCCGAGCGCGACTACCCCGGCGCGGTGCGGCTCGCCTGGACGCTGCGCATGAGCATCGGCACGGAGCTGGCGCTCATCGCCCTCGCCGTCACCCTCGCCGGCGCGGGGTGGGCGATCACCCGGCGGCTCTCCACCGTGGGCGCCGGCGTGGCCATTGCCGCGCAGGGGGCGGCCCTTCTCCTCCTCGATGCGTCCCTGCTCGGGCGCATCGTGCTCCCCGGCTGACGCGCGAGCCGCCGCCGACCGTCACCGTCACCCGCTCCTCTCAATGGCCGAAGTCACGCTCGATCTGCGCGGTACGCCGAAGCCGCGCGCATACGCCGAGCTCGATGCGCACGTCGCCGCCGTGCTCGAGGGAATTCACGACCCCGTGGCCGAGATGGCCACGATCAGCGCGCTCGTGCACCACGCGTTCGGCCACCTGTGGACGGGATTCTATCGCGTGACGGAGCCGGGGCGTCTGCTTCGCGTGGGGCCGTACCAGGGAACGCTCGGGTGCCTCGAGATCCGGTTCGGGAAGGGCGTGTGCGGCACCGCCGCGGCCGAGGGGCGCACGGTGATCGTTCCCGACGTACGGACGTTCCCCGGGCACATCGTGTGCGACGCACGTGCCCGCTCGGAGATCGTGGTGCCCGTGTTCGGGCCCGGGCGCGAGCTGATCGCCGTGCTCGACATCGACTCGTCGGAGGCCGGCACCTTCGACGAGGAAGACCGGCGCGGGCTCGAGCAGCTCGTGCGCCGGTTCGCGTGGGAGGAGGGGATGGGGCGCGCGGCGTCGTGATTACGCCGCGCCGCGCCGGGCGCTATCTTTTCCGGCATCGCAGTCCCTTTCGCGGCACCGGCTCATGAACGGCTACTCCGACCCCATCAACCACGCGCTCGCGTTCGCCGCGAAGCACCACGATCAGCTGGTGCGGAAGGGCACGCGCGCCCCGTATCTCACCGCGGCCCCGAACGTGGCCGTCATCCTCACGCGCTACGCGCAGGATGACGAGACCGTCGTCGCCGGGATCCTGCACGATGCGGTGGAGGATTGCGTGCGCGACGGCTACACGCAGGACATGCTGGACCAGCGGATCGGGGACAAGTTCGGCGCCGAGGCGCTGGAGACCGTGCTGAGCGTAGTCGAGCGCCGGTACGATGACGACGGCGTGGAGCTCGCGGCCGACGAGCGGAAGGAGGATCTCCTCGGCCGGCTCGCGGACGCCAGTCCGCGGGCGCGGTGGGTGCTGTCGGCGAACCTCGTGCACGGGGCGGGAACGCTGCTCGCCGATCTGGCGCGCACCGACTTTCCGGAGAACGTGTGGGGGCGCCGCGCCGGCGGGCGCGAGGCCACCGTGCGCTGGTACCGCCGCTCGCTCGACCGGCTCGTCGAGCTGCGATTCGACGCCGCGATCCTCGAGGAGCTGGCCGAGATGGTGAACGCGCTCGAGCGCCGCTCGGAGGCGGACGCGCCGCGGCGGACGACGCGGTCGAGGGCGTGAAAGTCGGCTGCCACCTCGCGAGAACGAGCTGGTAGCCCGAGATCGAGCCTGCGCTCGAGGGCTGTCGGGGCGAATTGTCGTCGAGCGCCGATGGCTGACTCCCGGAGCTGTCGTGCCGGGAGCGAGGCATCGCGGTAAGCAGGACAGCGCTCCGCCGCCGCCCCGAAAGTCTGTCCGAGTGCATCGACGAGCGTCCGCGTGCTACGGGTAGCGCACGCGCGGCATCGGCCGTCGGATCCTGTTCGCAAGCCGCGGCGTGTGTGGCTCATCATCCACGTCGTCGCTCGCTCGATCCGGGAGCGGATGTCGTGTGCATCATGGAGGTATCCGAGCTGCTGGCGGAGAACTCGCTCGGCGTACCACCGTTGCCGGATGTCGCGATGGAACCCCTGCGCCGGAATGATCGTGGCCGATCGAAGTGCGTCCGGCCAAGCACCGCCCGTGACTCGCTAGGCGCATCACGGCCTGGCTCTCCGCATTCCGTACCGCCGCCCGGTCGCTGCGCCGCGCGCCCCCGCGACATCACCGCGCTCGTGCTGGCCGAAGCAGGAAGCACCGCGCGGGCCGTCGTGACGCCCGGCGTGCTCACCATCGCCGGCCGCAAGGCGGGAGGACGGACAGTCGAGCCCGGCCGATTCTCGCGCGTCGTATTCAACGCGATCCGGCGCGCGCTCCTGGCGCCCGTGCACCTGGTCCATGTGCGCGGTCCCAGATGCAATGGGCCGCTGGTGCACCAGCCGCCCGCGTAGGTGTGGCGAGGCAGCGCAGCGCATACGGCCAGCTCATGCGATAGGACAAGATTCAACGAATGGTTGAGTTTTGTCCCTTGGCGCCTTGACGAAATACGCTGTGGTGGACAATACTGAACAAATTGTTAATTTTTGTCCATCCTTCAGCCATGCCGACCTACACCGCCTACGCCACCGTCCATGCACTCGCGCTCCAGCAGCATGGAGTATTCACCGCCGAGCAGGCACGCGCGGCCGGTGTGACCGCCCCGGCGCTCCACGCGATGGTCAAGCGGGAGCGACTCGAGAAGCTCGCCTACGGCCTCTACCGTGACCCGGTGGTGCCGGAGACGCGGCTGACGCCGTACGTCACCGCCGTGCTCTGGCCCTACGGGACGACCGGGGTGCTGTCCCACGAGACGGCGCTCGACCTGATGGAGCTGTCGGACGCCAATCCCGCCAAGATCCACCTCACCGTGCCGAAGAAGCATCGGCCGCGGCGACGTCAGCCTCCGCCCGAGGTCACGCTCCACTTCCAAGATCTCGCCCGCGCCGACATTGGCTCAGTCGAGGGGCTGCCGGTGACCACCGCGGCGCGAACCATCCGCGACTGCGCGAAGGCAAACCTCGGCCCCGCGCTCATCCGCCAGGCCATCGACGACGGAAAGCGAAAGGGGTGGCTCTCGGTCGCGGACTCGGACGCGCTCGTCGCCGAGCTCACGACGACCGGCAAGCTCTGACGGCGATCGCGTCCATCACCACCTCCATGCGCAAGGAAATCAGGCCGCTACTCAGAAATCTGCCGCCCAAGACGGCCCGCGCCCTCACGCAGGCGATCACCAACTGTGGGAAGGAACTCGGGATCGGGGCCGAGTGGGTGCAGCGGTGGGTTGCCTTCACCGTCGTCGCGGATGGCCTCGCGAGCTGGGCGATCGATGGGACGCCCCTCTTCGAGTTCAAGGGCGGGGCGGCAATCGAGCTGCGCCTGCGGCAGCTCCAGCGCGGTGGCCAGAGTGATGACCGTGCGGTGCGCCCCCGGGCCACGAAGGACCTGGATGCCACCTACCACGGGGCCCTCGAGAATCTCGAGGCTGCGGTGCGGGCCGCGCTGGCGACGCCGCGCTACAACTTCACGTTCCGCGTGGAGAGCGAGACGCCGGACGCCCCGCACATGCGCCGGTTCCGCATCCGGGTCGCGTACCAGGAGGAGCGCTTCGGGCAAGTGGTCGAGCAGCCGTTCAGCAACGTGAAGCTCGAGGTTTCCGTCTACGAGGGCGCTCCCCTCGCGCCGGAGATGGTCGCCGCCTTCTCCCTGCAGCCCTTCGGGATTGACGGTCCCAAGGAGCTGCCCTGCATCCCGCTCATCAAACAGATCGCCCAGAAGCTCCACGCGGTGACGGAGCCGCCGGCGGAGGGCTGCACCAGCGACCGTTTCCGCGATCTGCTGGACTTGGTAATGCTAAGCACCATGGTGCCGCCGTCACCCGAGCTTCGCGTCGTCTGTGAGGAGACGTTCCACATTCGCGCCCGCCACGGCTGGCCGCCCGAGATCGTGACATACCCGCACTGGATCGAACCCATGGAGCAGCGCGCCAAGGAGATGGGTCTGGATCAGCGGTCGGCCGACGACATCGTCGCGCACGTGGTGCGGTACGTCCGGGACATTGCGAACGCGAGGTAATTGGTGCGTCTCCGACCGTCGCCCGTCACCACCGACGAGTTCCTCCACGATCGACTTCGTGTCCGAGTAGACCGGGGGGACTTAGCGGTCGAATGGCCGGGCGGGCGCCCCGCCGCGCCGATGATCGTCACGGCGTCCGGCTACACCCCCGCCTCGACCCTCCGCGCCGGATACGTGCGCGCCACGTACGCCTCGAGGATCTCGAGGAACTCCGACACGATGCGCTCTCCCTTGAGCGTCACCATGAGTTGACCGTCCACGTACACGGGCGCCTTCGGCTCCTCGAACGTGCCGGGAAGGGAGATCCCGATGTTCGCGTGCTTGGACTCCCCCGGACCGTTCACCACGCACCCCATCACCGCGACGCGCATCTCCTCGACCCCGGGGTGCCGCTCGCGCCACACGGGCATCTGCTCGCGCAGATAGGTCTGGATGTCCTCCGCCATGTGCTGGAAGAAGGTGGACGTCGTGCGCCCGCACCCGGGACAGGCGGTCACCTGCGGCACGAAGCTCCGGAGCCCCAGCGACTGCAGGATCTGCTGCGCGACCCGCACCTCCTCCGCGCGGTCCCCGCCCGGCCTCGGCGTGAGCGACACCCGGATGGTGTCGCCGATCCCCTCCGCCAGGAGAATGGAGAGGCCGGCGGTGGACGCCACGATCCCCTTCATCCCGAGCCCCGCCTCGGTGAGCCCGAGGTGGAGCGGGTAGTCGCATCGCGCGGCGAGGCGCCGATACACCTCCACCAGATCCTGCACCCCGGACACCTTGGCCGAGAGGATGACCCGGTCGTGGCCGAGGCCGGTCTCCTCGGCGAGGCGCGCCGAGCGGAGCGCGCTCTCGATCATCGCCTCCATGTACACGTCCCGGGCGTCCGCCGGCTCGACGCGGCGGGCATTCTCATCCATCATGGTGGTGAGCAGGTCCTGGTCGAGCGAGCCCCAGTTCACCCCGATGCGGACCGGCTTGCCGTTGTCGACGGCGATCCCCACGATCGTGCGGAAGTTTTCGTCGCGGCGCTTTCCGCCCACGTTACCGGGGTTGATGCGGTACTTCGCGAGGGTGCGCGCGCAGTCGGGGTGACGCGCGAGCAGCAGGTGCCCGTTGTAGTGGAAGTCGCCGACGATCGGCACACTCACGCCGGCGTCGGCTACCCGGCGGGCGATCTCGGGGACGGCGGCCGCCGCCTCCTCGGTGTTGACGGTGACGCGAACGAGCTGCGAGCCGGCGCGCGCGAGCGCGACGACCTGCGCCGCCGTGCCGGCCGCGTCGGCGGTGTCGGTGTTCGTCATCGACTGCACGACCACCGGATGGCCGCTCCCGACGGGGACGCCACCGACGACGGCGGTGACGGTCGATCTGCGTGGCGCGAATGTCATGCGGGAAAGCTAAGAGAAGTCGGGCGACAATGGGATGGAACGGCGCGCCCGTTCCAGCAACCGTCCTGGAGGCGGCGAATCATGTCCGAGGAGATCGAGCACCCCCCGCGCGGGTACACGACGTCCGATGTGGCGGCGCAGACGTCGGCCCCCCGGCGCCGGCGGTGGCGACTGAAGCTGATCCTGCTGCTCGTGATCGCCGTGCCGATCCTGCTGTTCGCGGCGTACACCTGGGCGGCGCTGCACTACCCCTACTCCACCGGGAACCGCGCCGGGTACGTGCAGAAGCTGTCGAAGAAGGGGTGGGTGTGCAAAACGTGGGAGGGGGAGCTGGCGATGGCGAACCTCCCGGGGACGATGCCGGAGATCTTCCGCTTCTCCGTGCGCAGCGACAGCATCGCCGCGATTCTCACGCGCGACATGGGGCGGCGCGTGTCGCTCACCTACGAGCAGCACCGCGGCGTGCCCACGCGCTGCTTCGGCGAGACGGAGTACTTCATCACGGACGTGCAGGTGACGCCGCCCTGAGCGCCGAGGGTGGTCCGCAATCTGCACCGGTCCCACGTCCCGTAGATGGAGGCCGAGATGGACAAGGGACTCGATTTCCTGAAGAGCCAGGTGAACAACGCGGTGATGGCGCACCAGTCGTTCGTGGACGCCCTGAAGAGCCACGCCGACGAGGCTGACGATCCGCGCTACCGCGACCTGTGCAACCGCTACATCCCGATCATGCAGGAGCACCAGGTCAGGCTCGAGGCGTACCAGCGGACGCTGGGCGGGGACGTGGGGCTCGCGAAGAAGATGATGGGAAAGGTGGCCGGCGCCGCGCGCGGGCTGGCGGACGTGGCGCGGGAGGACGATTTCCTGCGGCTGGTCGGCGACATCCTCATGGCGCGACAGGGGGAGGACACGTTCAAGACCTTCCGCGAGGCCGGGCGCGCGCTCGGGAACACCGAGCTGGCGGAGATCGGCGCCCTGGGCGAGCGGCAGCACGACAGCTACGTGGCGGACGCGAACCGCCTGGTGCAGGCGATGTTCGTGGAGCACGTCCGCGGCGTGGAGCGGGGGGAGCAGATCCGGGCGGGCGTCGAGCCTCGTTCGGCACCGTAAACACGCATATTGCTCGGTCCGCCTGGACATCGTATATTCATTCGCGGCGTACCCGACAGCTCACGTCGGCCCGGGCGGAGGATCGTCCGGGCCTTCTGCGTGGCGGAGGGTGCGCTGGTCGCGGCGGCACTGGGGCCTCGCGCCTCTCGAATAGTTTGTCAGGGCACGGCACGTTCCGCTCCCTGGACAACGAGAACATTCAGGAGTAGGACATGCGTGTCACTGGCAAGGTGAAGTGGTTCAACGACGCCAAGGGTTTCGGCTTCATCACTCCCGACAACGGGTCGAAGGACTGCTTCGTGCACTACAGCGCGATTCAGGGCAGCGGCTTCAAGACCCTCGCCGAGGGGCAGGAAGTCGAGTTCGACATCGTCGATGGTCAGAAGGGCCCGGCGGCGGAGAACGTCACGAAGCGCTGAGCGCTCCGGTGAAGCGACACGACGGGGGCCGCTGCGCATGCGCAGCGGCCCCCGTCGGTTTCGAGAGACGGCTGTCGGGAAGACACAGCTGTCAGCTCTCGGCCATCGGCTCTCGGCTTACGGCACAGCGTAGAGAGCCCTCGGGGTGTCCACGAGCCGAGAGCCGATGGCCGATGGCCGATGGCCGATGACCGACAGCCGCGTCAGACAGCCCCGCCTCTCACTGCCGCGCCACCGCCGATCGCGCCTCCTCGATCTGCGCCCGCAGGGCGGTGGGACCCGTGGCCCCTTCCACGTCGCGCCGCTCCACCGAGGTGGCCGGGGAGAGCGCGTCGAACACGTCCCCCTCGAACAGCGGGTGCGCGGCCATGAACGACTTGAGCGGAAGCGAGTGCAGCTCCACCCCGGCCTCCTCGCTCTCGCGCACCAGACGCCCCACGCTGCCGTGCGCCTCGCGGAAGGTGGCGCCCTTGCGCACGAGATAGTCGGCGAGGTCGGTGGCCATCATGGTGCTCGACAGCGCGGCGCGCATCCGGGCGGCGTCGAACGTGATCTCGGCGAGCGCGCCGGCCACCGCGGGGAGGACGAGCCGCATCGCGTCCACCGCATCGAACAGCGCGCGCTTGTCGTCCTGCAGGTCCTTGTTGTAGCCGCTCGGAAGCCCCTTGAGCGTGGCGAGGAGCGCGGTGAGATCGCCGAGCATCCGCCCGCCCGTCGACCGCGCGAGCTCCAGCGCATCGGGGTTCCGCTTCTGCGGCATCATGCTCGACCCGGTGCTGTACGCGTCGCCGAAGCGCACGAATCCGAACTCGCTCGTGCCGAAGAGAACGAGGTCCTCGGCGAGACGCGAGAGGTGCACGCCGACGAGCGAGAGCCCGAACAGCAGCTCGGCGACGAAGTCGCGATCACTCACCGCGTCGATGCTGTTCGGCGAGAGCCGGTCGAATCCGAGGCTCCCCTGGAGGAGCACGCGGGAGATCGGATAGGCGCACCCCGCCACGGCGCCGGCGCCGAGAGGGAGGGTGGCGGCGCCGCGCGCGACGGCGGCGAGCCGGGTCCGGTCGCGATCGAGCGGCCAGAAGTGGGCGAGCATCCAGTGCGCGGCGGCCACCGGCTGCGCGCGCTGCAGGTGCGTGTACGCGGGCATCAGCGCCCCCTCGGCCTCGAGCGCCACGGCCTGGTCGAGCATCACGCTCTGGAGCGCGCGGAGGTCGGCGTCGAGCACGGCGCAGGCGTCCATCGCCCACATGCGCGTGGCGGTGGCCACCTGGTCGTTGCGGCTGCGCCCGGTGTGCAGCTTGGAGGCGAGATCGCCCACCTCATCGTGGAGGAGGCGGTCGATCATCGTGTGCACGTCCTCATCCGCCGGCGCCGGCTGGGCGCCGGCCCGGAAGCGCGCGGACACCGCGTCGAGACCGCGCTCGATGCGCTGGCTCTCCTCGAGGGTGAGCACCCCCGCGTGCCAGAGCGTCACGGCCCAGGCCTTGGAGAGGCGGATGTCGAACGGCCAGAGGCGGAAGTCGACGCCGATGGAGCGGTTGAGGGCATCGAGCGCGGGGGCGGTGTCGCCGGCGAAGCGGCCGCCCCAGAGCTTGTGCGCGGTGGCGCCGACGAGCTTGAGCGACGTCACGCGATGGCGAGCGCCTTCGGCGCCCCCTCCGCCCCGTCGTCCGCGGCGCCCGCCGCGCGCGCGGCGAGCTCCTGGTCCTTGAGCGCGCGCACGCGGTTCGAGAGGCCGTACAGCCGGATGAAGCCGGCCGCGTCGCTCTGCTCGTAGACGTCGTCCTCCCCGAAGGTGACGAAGCGCTCGTCGTAGAGCGCCTGCTCGCTGACGCGCCCGGCGACGGTGAGGGCGCCCTTGTAGCAGCGGAGCGTCACCGCGCCGGTGACGCGCTCCTGCGTGACGTTCACGAACGCGTCGTACGCCTCGCGCTCCGTGGTCCACCAGCGCCCCTCGTACACCAGGTCGGCGTAGCGCGGCGCGATGAGGTCCTTGGCGGCCAGGGTGCGACGGTCGAGCACGAGCTGCTCGAGCTCCGAGTGCGCGGCGTAGAGCAGCGTGCCGCCGGGCGTCTCGTACACGCCGCGCGACTTCATCCCCACGAGGCGATCCTCGACGAGGTCGATGCGCCCGATCCCGTGCCGGCCGCCGATGTCGTTGAGCGCGGCGACGAGCGCCACCGGGTCGAGCGCCTCGCCGTTCACGGCCACCGGGGTGCCGCGCTCGAAGGTGATGGTGACGTCCTCCGGCTGGTCGGGCGCCTCGTCGGCGTGCGCCGTGAGGAGGAAGAGATCGTCGGGGGGCACGGCGGCGGGATCTTCCAGCACGCCGCCCTCGTGCGAGAGGTGCCAGAGGTTGCGGTCGCGGGAGTAGATCTTCTCCCTGGTCGCCGTCACGGGGATCCCGCGCTCGGCGGCGTAGGCGAGGGCATCCTCGCGGCTCCGGATGTCCCACTCGCGCCACGGCGCGATGACCGGGAGGTCGGGGGCGAAGGCCGCGTAGGTGAGCTCGAAGCGCACCTGATCGTTCCCCTTCCCCGTGCATCCGTGGGCGAGCGCATCGGCGCCGACGGCGCGCGCCACCTCCACCTGCCGGCGGGCGATGAGCGGGCGCGCCATGGAGGTGCCGAGGAGGTACTTGCGCCCGTACACCGCGCCGGCGCGGAGCGTCGGCCAGATGTAGCCGGTGACGAACTCCTCGCGCAGGTCCTCGACGTAGCACTCGTCGGCCCCGGAGGCGATCGCCTTGGCGCGAATCCCCTCGAGCTCCTCTCCCTGCCCGATGTCGGCGGCGACGCAGATGATGCGCGCGCCGTACCGCTCGCGCAGCCAGGGGACGATGATGGACGTGTCGAGCCCGCCGGAATAGGCCAGGGCGATGGTGCGGATCATGGACGCTCCCAGGAATAAATATGCGGTTGCGGTGCATATCTAATCTCCTGGGGCCGAAGGGTCAAGGCGCGGGACGGCAGGGGTCGGGGGCCGGGGGCCAGGGGCCAGGGATGGACCGCGGGGCGGGCGCCAGAGGGACTTTGGCGCCCGCCCCGCACAATCGTGCGCGGGGGCGGCGCGCACCCGCCGCCCCCCCGC
>DASUXC010000194.1:0-41865 GCA_036378095.1 Gemmatimonadaceae bacterium
TTCTTGCCGTAGAAGTTCCGGAAGTGCTCGGCGATGCGGAGCCGGGCCTCGCGGCAGAAGAGGTCCGCGAGCGCCATCGCCTCGGTATTCCCCTTCGTGCAGAGCATCCGCGCGCGGACGCAGGCGGCGGCCATCGCGAACAGCTCGGCGCCGATGTCCACCGCGCGGAAGAGCACCATCTGCCGCTTCTCGAGCTTGGGGCCGAGGCGCACCATCGCGTGGAAGATCGCGCGGCCGAGCTTGCGCGTGGCGCGCTCCACGAAGCGCACGTGGCCGGAGAGCGCGCCGAAGTCGCCGTGCGACCGCAGGCCGCCGAGCCATCGCGTCGCGTACCACCCCGGATAGAAGCGCGCCGATCGCGCCAGCGCCGCCATGCGCTCCTGTCGCGTCGCCTCGGGGTTGACCACGTCGAACGCCGTCTTGAAGTGCCAGTCCACCGCCTCGCGGGCGATGAACAGCCGCATGATCTCCGACGACCCCTCGAAGATCAGGTTGATGCGGAAGTCGCGCATCGCGCGCTCCACCGGGATCGGCGCCTCGCCGCGCGCGCGCAGCGAGTCCGCCGTCTCGTAGCCGCGACCGCCCCGGATCTGCAGCGCATCATCGACGATCCGCCACCCGGCCTCCGTGTTCCACATCTTCGCGATCGCCGCCTCGAGCCGGATGTCGTAGCCCCCCCGATCCGCCATCGCGCTCGAGAGCTCGGCCACCGACTCCATGGCGAAGGCGTTCGCCGCCATCCGCGCGAGCTTCTGCGCCACGGCCTCGTGCTTCCCGATCGGCATCCCCCACTGCACGCGCTGCCCGGCCCACTCGCGCGAGACGCGCACCATCTGCTTCGCCGTGTACGCCGCGCTCGCCGGAAGCGTGAGCCGCCCGGTGTTCAGCGTCACCAGCGCGAGCTTGAGCCCCTTCCCCTCCTCCCACAGGATGTTCTCGCGCGGCACCCGCACGTTGGTGAAGCGGATCACCCCGTTCTCGATCGCCTTGAGCCCCATGAAGCGGCACCGGTGCACGATCTCCACCCCGGGCCAGCTCGTCTCGACGATGAACGCCGTGATCTGCTTCTTCCCCACGCCGTTCACCACCCGGTCCGGCGTGCGGGCCATCACCACCATGAGCTCCGCGCGCGTGCCGTTCGTGCACCAGAGCTTCTGTCCGTTCAGGATGAAGTAGCGACCGTCCTCCGACGGCGTCGCGGTGGTGCGCATGTTCGCCGGATCGCTGCCCGCATCCACCTCGGTGAGCGCGAACGCCGAGATCGCCCCCTTCGCGAGCCGAGGGAAGTACGTCCGCTTCTGCGCCTCGGTGCCGAACAGCTTGAGCGGCTGCGGCAGCCCGATGGACTGGTGCGCGGAGAGGAGCGCGGTGAGCGACCCGTCCTTGGACGTCACCATTCCCATCGCGCGAATGTAGCTCCGCTGCGAGAGGCCGAGCCCGCCGTACTCGCGCGGGATCTTGATCCCGAACGCGCCCATCTCGCGCAGCTCCTGCACGAGCGGCTCCGGGATCTCCCCGGTGCGGTCCACCTCGTCGGATGGGAATCGCTCCAGGTACTCGCGGAGCCGGTCGAGGAACGGCTGCGCGCGCGCGACCTCGGCCGGATCATCCGGCGGGAAGGGGTGGATCAGATCCAGCCGCAGCCGGCCGAGAAAGAGCTCCTTCAGAAAGCTGGGCTCTCGCCATTCGCTCTCGCGCGCGGCCTCGGCCACATCGCGCGCTTCCCGCTCGGAAGCCAGAACACTCGTGGAGTCTGCCATGAGCCTCTCGTCCATGAGACGGTTGGTCGCGCCCTGATCGGCGGCACGGGCCGGGAGCCGGCCGAGTGCCTACCGCAGCTTACAAGTTACCGTTCCGCACGAAGCCGGTCCAATCAGGCAACTCCCGCTCCCCGAGCGCGCGTCAGGCCTCGCGCACCAGCGCCACCCGCTCGTGCCGCTCGTGCCGCAGCAGGATCCCCACGCCGGCGATCGCGATCACGGCGAAGGAGAACCACTGGATCGCGTAGCTCTTGTGCGGCCCTTCGTCCATGGACGGCAGCCCCATGCGCACGGGCGCGCCCGGAGGGGGAGGCGTCCGGGTCGCGAGCGCGACGAGGTAGAGCGGCTCGATCGGATACGGGAAGGTGGCGGGGAGCCGCGTGCCGTCGAGCACGCGCCAGGCGTTCGGGTGGGTCGGGGAGCGCGGGTCGCGGCGCGCCGCCCCCTGCATGGGCGCCACGTACCCTTCCACGGTGGCGTGTTCCGGCTCGCGCCAGCGCCCCGCGTCCACGGTGAACGCGTCGGGGGAATACACCCAGCCGCGGTTGACGAGCACGGCGGGCCCGCCCGAGTCCGGCTCGAGCGGTGTGAAGAGGTAGACCCCCGGCGACCCGTCGCGCGAGCGCCCGGTGAGCACGATCTCGTGGTCGTAGTCGTACGTGCCGGTGACGCGTACGCGCCGATACTTGGCGAGCTCGGTGTCGGCGGGAAGGTGGATGAGCGCGAGGGGAGGCTCGGTGAGCCGCTGCTCGAGCTCGGCGTTGTACGCGCGGCGCTGCGCGAGGCGGTGGAGCTGCCACACGCCGAGGCGCACGAAGATCGCGGCCGCGACGACCGCGAAGACGATGGCGAGCATGGTGCGACGGAGCATGCGAGGAAACTAATGGGATGGATGGGGTGGTGAGAGACGCGGCTGTCGGCTCTCGGCTCTCGGCTACCTGCACAGCGTTGAGAGCTCTCGGGGTGTGCCGTAGCCGAGAGCCGAGAGCCGATGGCCGAGAGCCGCGTCTCGACAGCCTCGCTCCTCACGCCACGTCCAGCTCCGTGTCGAACGCCGCCGGCGGGAGGTCCGATCTCGTCGAGTGCTGCGGGCCGGCATCCGAGCGCCGCGGCGCGGCATCGGGCATGCCGATGATCGGGTCGTGCTCCGCATCTCCCCGCCTCGGCAGGTAGATGGTGAACTCGGTTCCCCGGCCGGGCTCGCTCGCCACGATGATCTGCCCCCCGCTCTGCCGCACGATCCCGTACGATGTGGCGAGCCCCAGCCCCGTTCCCTGCCCGTCCGGCTTGGTCGTGAAGAACGGCTCGAACAGGTGCACCATCGTCGCCTCGTCGATCCCGACTCCCGTATCGCGCACGGCGAGCACGATGTACGACCCCGCTTCCACCGTGCCGTGCAGGTGCGGGCGCGACGCCTCGACGTCGATGTTGCGCGTGACGATCTCCAGCGTGCCGCCGTGCGGCATCGCGTCACGGGCGTTCACCACGAGGTTGAGCAGCACCTGCTCGAGCTGCCCCTCGTCCACCATCGTGAGCCCGAGGTGCGGCTCGAGCGACGTGATGAGCCGCACCTCGGACGGCACGAGCCGCCGGAGCAGCCCCTCCATGCCGCGGACGAGCATGTTGAGATCCACCATCGCCGGGCGGCTCTCCTGCTTCCGGCTGAAGGCGAGGAGCTGGCGGGTGAGCGCCGCCGCGCGGTCCACCGCGCGCGTGATCTCCGCGACGTCCTCCCGCCGCGGATCCCCCGGCAGCATGGTGAGTGACAGCGCGTCGGACGAGGCGCGGATGGCGGCGAGCACGTTGTTGAAGTCGTGCGCCACCCCGTTCGCGAGGCGGCCCACGGCCTCCATCTTCTGCGCCTGGCGCAGCCGCTCGTCCAACCAGCGCTTCTCGGTGATGTCCCGCGAGGTGACGGCGACGCCGTCGCCCACGCGCACGATCGTCTGGTGCAGCCAGGAGGCGCTCATCCCCGGCACCCGCACGGGGATCTCCTCGTCGATCATCGTGCCCGTGCGCAGCACGCGCTCGCACCGCTCCAGGAAGCCATCCTCGCGCGTGATCGGGTACAGCTCGGCGATCCCTCGACCGATCACCCCCGCGCGCGATCGGCCGAGGAGCGCCTCGGCCCCCGCGTTCATCTCCGTCACCCGGAAGTCGGTCACGCGGCCGTGCGCATCGCGGATCGCGTCGAGGAGGAAGAACGCATCCATGCTCCCCTCGGCGGCGCCGCGGAAGCGGGCCTCGCTCGCCCGGACCTGCGCGAGCCGCTGCGTGCGGTCGGCGAGCTCCGCGCGGATGAGGCCGGCGCCGAGCATGGCCACGAGGATGGCGAGCACACTGCCGATCCCCGCGACGAGCAGCGTCATCCGCCCGCCGCTGCGCGCCTCCTCCACGCGCTGGGTGAGTTGCGCCTGCGCCGCGGAGTCCATCTCGGCGATGAGCGCCCGGATCTCCCCCATGTGCGCGCTGTCGCGCGCGGTCGATGGCGGACCCCGGGCGGCCCTCCCGGCGGGGCGCACCGCCGAATCGAAGGCGGCCAGCTGGACGGCGACGATCGGCTGCAGCTTCCGCAGCCGCCTTCGCTGCTGGGGATTGGCCGCGAGCAGCACGTCGAGCGCGCCGAGGTTCCGGGACGCCCGCTCGAGCGCGGCGCGGTACGCGACCAGCTCCGCGCTGTCGCGCGAGAGCACGAACCCGCGCTCCGCCGACTCGGCGCTGGCGATCGCGCCGAGCAGCTCGGCCAGCCCGGCGCGCACGGCGTGCGAGCGCGCCACGGCGCCCACCTCGCCGACCAGGTGAGCCGTCCGATCCAGCAGCAGCAGTCCGATCCCGCCGAGCAGCACCAGCAGCACGGCGAGCATGATGGACACCTTCTGGATCAGGGACAGGCGCATCGGCGTCCCAATGTAGGGAGAGCCGCCAACCTACGTCGCGCCAGATGTCGCGTCCAGCGTTCGACGGAGCCGCTACGGATGATGTCAGAAGAGCGTCATCTGCTCCCCCAGCTCGCTGGGGTCCACGGGCCGCTGGCCGAGGAGCCGCTGGAGCTGCCGCGCCGACGCGGGGCTGTGTCCCGCGAAGTGGTTGTTCACGTAGCCGTAGACCGCCGTCACCCGTTGCACGAGGGAGAGGATGGCCGAGGCCCACGCCTCGAGCTCGCGCGTGCGGTCGTGCTGGATGCGGGAGTAGTCCACGATCGTGCGGTCCGGCCCCATCCACCGGATGTACGCGAAGTCGGCGCTCGGATGCTCGGCGAGCTGCAGCATCGTGCGCCGTGGGAGCCACCGGCCATCGGTGAGCGCGAGCGCCACGTGGTGCTCGGCGAGCAGCGCGAGCACCCCCTCGTGAATCCACCCGCGCTGCCGGAACTCCACGGCGAAGCGCAGGTCGCTCGGGAGCAGGGGGAGAAACGCGGCGAGCGCGGGAAGCTCCGTGGGGCCGAAGTCGGGGCCGAGCTGGATGAGGATCGGCCCCAGCTTTCCGCCCAGCAGGCGCGCGCGCTCGAGGAAGAGCGCCAGCGCGTCGTCGGTGTCGCGCAGCCGCCGCTCGTGCGTGATCTCCTGCGGGAGCTTGAGGGCGAAGAGGAAGTCGCCGGGGGTGCGCGCCGCCCATCCGCGCACGGTCTTCTCGGGAGGGATGGCGTAGAAGGTGGAGTCCACCTCCACCGTGTCGAACGCGCGCGCGTAGGTGGTGAGGAAGTCCGCGGCGCGGGTCTGCTCCGGATAGAAGGAGCCGACCCAGGCGTCGTAGTTCCACCCCTGCGTTCCGATCCGGATGCGCGACGGCATGGGACACAATGGGAAGAGCGAAGGTGTCGCTGTCAAGCTGGATCGTGGGAAGTGGGGCGTGGCGCGAGAGGCGAATGTGGCGTGAGGTGGCGTGGGGGTGGCGGTCGGGAGCGAGGACGTCCGCCAGCGGCTCCCGATTCCCGATTCCCGATTCCCGGGCCGCTCCGGTCCCGTCCTTGCGAGCCCGGGTCGTGTACACGACGGGAGGGACCATGAGCGAGCGCGAGCGCAGGGACGAGGACGAGGAGTACCGCGAGGAGGCGAAGCACGCACGCGAGGTCGCGCCGGAGTTCAGCGGCGAGCGGCTCATCTTCGACCAGATACGCGACGAGCCGGAGGGGCCGGACCCCGACGAGCGCGCCGCGATGGGAGAGCTGGCGGCCCCGGTCGAGGGACCGGAGACCAAGCCGGAGCTGGTCGGCGAGGGCGTCGGCGGGGCGTCGGGCGCGATCGTCGGCGCCGCGCTCGGCTCGCTCGCCGGACCGGTGGGCGCGATCGTCGGCGCGTTCGCCGGCGCGATCGGCGGGTGGTGGACGGGGCGCACGGTGGTGGACGTGGCGAGCGGCATCTCCGCCGACGAGGACGCGGCGTTCCGGCGGCACTACGCCGAGAGCCCGGCCCGGGTCGCGGATCGCCCGTACGAGCACGCGCGTCCGGCGTACCACCTCGGCCGGATCGCGCGCGCGAATCCCGAGTACGAGGGGCGCTCGTTCGAGGAGATCGAGCCCGTGCTCGAGCGCGGGTGGACGGCCGAGCTTCGCGACCGCCACGGCGAGTGGCACGTCGTACGCACCTGGGTGCGCGAGGGCTTCGTGCACGGCGAGCGGCACGAGCGTCTCGGCGGCACGCCGCGCACGATGACGCCGAGCGAGCGGGCGCTCGACCGGCTGCACTCGGACGACACGGCGATCTGAGGAGGGAGGCATGGAAAGTCATCACGACGAGCGCGACACGCATCTCGAGCCCAACGACCCGGCGACCACCGCCTCGCGCGAGGCGTCGGAGCGCGCGCGCGCCGGCGGCGCGCCGGCGCCGCAGGTGGGGGGCGCATCCAGCGAGACCGCGGCGGCGGCCGGCGGGGCGGCGGGAGCGGCCGCCGTGGGCGCGGCGGCGGGGACGTTCATCTTCGGACCGGTGGGCACGATCGTCGGCGCGCTCGCCGGCGCGATCGGCGGGTGGTGGGCCGGCATGGGGGTGGCGGCGGCGGCGGAGCGCAGCGACGCGGCCCGCGAGTCCCGCTTCCGCGCCCACTACGAGCGCCTGACGAATCGCCCCGCGGACCGCTCCTACGGCGATGTCCGCCATGCCTATCTCCTCGGCGATCTCGCCCGTCAGAACCCCGACTACGCGGGGAAGCCGTTCGAGGTCGTCGAGCCCGACCTGCGGCGCGGCTGGACGGAGGAGCTGCGCGCGCGGTACGGGGAGTGGGAGGGGATGCGGGGGTACGTTCGGGCGGCCTACGAGAGGGGGGAGTAGGGGCCGGGGGCCATGGGCCGCCCCCCGCGCGTCAGCGGTAGGTCTCGAAGAAGCCCTCTCCTTCCCCGTCGATCCGCTCCCCTTCCACCACTCCGGTGATGCGCGCGCGCCCCTTCATCTGGATGAAATAGGGCGTGCGAAGGCGGCGGGCGGCGAGCGCTTCGCCGCGCTCGGCGACGGGGGTGCGCGTGTCGGTGCCGATCGCATCCTCGATCGTGAGCTCCACGCGCAGGGTGTCGGAGCCGCGGGCATCCCACATGACCGCCCGGGCGGGGACGCGCACCGGGTGGCCATCCACCTCGATCGTGCGCGCGTCCACGTAGTCGATGCGGCGCGGGCGGAAGAGCGCGCGGAAGCCGAGCGAGTCCACGAGGTAGAGAAAGAGCGGGGGGCGCGACATGGTCGTGTCGGGCGGCTCCACGCGGCCGTACAGGAAGGTGAGCGCCCCCGCCCGCGCCGCGCCCCACTCCCATCGCACCCCGCGCCACACGCCCCAGTTGTGATCGTGATACGCCTGCGCCCCGTCGAACCGCTCGCACGCGCCGTTCACGCACACCGTGCCCGTGGCGCTCGCGCGCAGCGCCGGCACGGCGTAGCCGGAGGTGAAGCGCCCGCTCGCCAGCGTCGCGCCGGGGAAGTACGCGCGCGGCGCCGGCGTCACCACGAGATCCACCGTCGCCGTCGCGCCGCGACCGCCCCCGCCCTCCTCGCGCGTGAAGGCGTGCACGCGGTAGCGGCCATCGGGGAGCAGCTCGACCGTCGAGGGGCCGATGGTCACGTCGGGAATCGCCGTCGAGAAGCGCACCGCGCCGGCCGGCGCGCGCGACGCGAAGCGCCGCGTGCGCACCCCCTCCTCGCGCAGGCTCACCGCCACCTGCGCGCCCCACCGCGTGCCGCGCACATCGCCGCCCACGATGAACGAGATGAACGCCCACCGGCGGTGGTCCGCCGACAGGACGTTGAAGTAGTGCCACTCGCCCCAGCTCTCGGGGTGCTCGACGTTCGGCGGGGGCTCGTGGAAGTGGTCGATGTCGGCGTACAGCTCGTACGGGGTCGGGGCGATCCACCGGCGGTCCCCGGCATCGTCGCGCCACTCGCCGGCGGTGACCGGGGGCACGGCGCCCACCCCCTCGCTGCGCGACGGGATCTCCCCGGCCGCCCGCACCGTCCACTCCCCGCGCGGCGTGCGCAGGTAGAGCAGCTTGCCATCGATCTGCGGAGCCGCCGCGGCCACGCTCCCCGCGAGCCTCGGCGCGGCGAGGAGCTGGCGGTAGATGAACCGCGCGTTGTCGATGGAGAAGAAGAGCCCCCCGACGCCGCCGGTCTTCATCACCTCGACGTCGAGCCCCTCGGGAAGCACCGTGATCTCCCCACCACCCACGAGCCGCTCGTCCCGCGCCTGCGTGAGCATCGCCTCCCCGATGGCGAGGAGCACGATCATCACCCCCACCCCGAGCGCGAAGCCGAAGAGCAGGAAGAGCGAGCGCCCCGGACGGTGCGCCAGGCTCCGGAGCGCGAGCAGCGTGATCACGCCGGCGCGGGCTCCCCCCGCTGTCCGCGACCGCCCCGATCCTCATGGTTCGCCCACGGCGGGGGCTCGTCGTCGCGCGGCACGACGAATCGCAGCGCCGCATCGTCCTCGCCGATGATGCGCTTCGCCAGCTCCGCCTCCCCCGCATCGTTCACGCGGCGCGCGGGGTCGTCCAGCAGCGCGGCCGCCTCGGCTCTCGTGAGGGTGGCCACGTACACGTCGGCCCACGGTCCGTAGTCGAAGCCGAGGTACGCGGCGCGCGTGGCGGCGACCGCGACGAGAGGGTGGTTGGCGCGGATGGGGACGGAGAGCGTCGGGTGCAGCGCCGGCATGGTGAGCGTCACCGCGACCGCGCGATGCCGATCGAGCTGCCGCGGCTCATCCGCGCGCGGGAACCGCCGCTCGATCGCCGCGAGCTCGTCGGCGGACAGCTCGAGCGGATCCCACGACAGCGCCGTGCCCCGCGCGTCCGCCTCTCCGTGGGCGAGGATCGCGCGCACCTCGTCGCACTCGCGCCCGTCCAGCAGGTACGCCACCAGCGTGTCGATCGGCCATTCGGCGACCATCGCATCCGCCGTGTATCCGTGGCGGTGCAGCCTGGCCGTCACTCTACGCTCGTGCACGGAGCACCTCGTCGTGAACGATTGCGCCATCCCGCATGTGGAGCACCCGCCTGGCGGCGCGTGCCAACTCCTCGTCGTGCGTCACCACCACCAGCGTCGTGCCGTCCTCGTGCAGCCGCTCGAACAGGGCGATGATGTCCGCCCCCGTTCGCGCGTCCAGCTCCCCCGTGGGCTCGTCGGCGAGCACCAGCGCCGGACGGTTGGCCAGCGCCCGCGCGATCGCCACCCGCTGCTGCTCCCCGCCGGAGAGCTGCGTCGGCCGGTGTCGCTCGCGATGCGCCAGCTCCACGTACCGCAGCAGCTCCATCGCGCGCGCACGGCGCTCCGCGCGCCCCACCCCCGCCTCGGCCATCGGCAGCTCCACGTTCTCCCGCGCCGTGAGAATCGGCACGAGGTAGAACCGCTGGAACACCAGCCCGATCGTCCGGAGCCGGAACTCGGTCAGCTCCCGGTCGCTCATCCGACGCACGTCGCGCCCGCGGATCGCGAGCTCGCCGCTGGTGGGATGGTCGATCGCGCCGAGCAGGTTGAGCAGCGACGACTTGCCGCACCCGGACGGGCCGACGATCGCCACGTACTCCCCCTCGGCCACGTCGAGCGTGACCCCGCGCACCGCGTGCACCACCTCCCCCTCGAGCAGGTAGTCGCGCCGCAAGTTGCGTGCACCGAGCAATGGCGTCACGCCACGGCCTCCTCGCGCAGCGTGTGGGCCACGGGGAGCGAGGCCGCGCGCCACGCTGGATAGGCCCCCGCGGCCACCCCCGACGCCGCGAGCAGCGCCAGCGCCGTCCACGCGGACCGCGGTTGGAACAGGAAGAAGTCGATCGCCGCCGGGAGGCCGGGGAACGCCGAGAGGATCGCGTTGAGGTAGCGCGCCGTGGCCAGTCCGAGCCCCAGGCCCAGGAGCGCGCCGCCGACGCTGATCGCCGCGCTCTCGAGCAGGATCTGCTGCACGACGTGGAGGCGCGAGACGCCGATCGCGCGCATCACGGCGATCTCCCCGATGCGCTCGTTCACCGACACGGTGACCAGCGTGGTGACGAGCAGGAAGCCGACGATCAGGCTCACCGCGCCGAGGATGAGCCCGAGCTGGCGGAAGTAGCTGAGCCGCTGGTCGACGCGCGCCAGCGCCGTCGCCGTGGAGATCGCGTCGACGCGCGGCACCCGCGCCTGGATCGCGCGGCGCGCGCGCTCCACGTTCGCGCCCTGGCGCAGCCGCACCATGAACAGCGACACCGCATCGTCGCGCGCGCGCCCCGTCATCTCCTGAAGCGTGCGCAGCGGGAGCGCGACGGCTGGCTGGCCGGCCGACAGGTAGAGGAAGCGCGCCCGGCCGGCGATCACGAGCCGCCGCTCCCCGGTGAAGGCGCGGAGCTGCGGATCGTAGCCGGCGGCCGCGCGGAGCGTGTCCCCGACGTGCGCGCCCGCGGCGCGCAGGAAGTCGTCGTTCGCCACCATGGCGTCGGGCGCCGTGGCGTCGCGACCATCGAGCAGCTCGTAGTCACCCTGCGCCGCGGGGTCGATCCCGAGCGCGAAGGCGGTGACCGCCCCCGCCCCCGCACCCGCCCCCGCCCCCGACGGAGACTCCCCTTCGGCCCCGTCCACTCTCGGAACGTGGAGCTGCGCGCCGAGCACCGGGCTCACCGTCGTCACGTCGGGGAGCGAGCGCAGGATGGCGACGATCGCCCCCGCGCCGGGGATCGTCGCCTCGGTGTCGAAGGGGAGCGTGCCCCGGGGCGCGAGCCGGAGCTGGAAGCCCCGGCTCAGGAGGAGCTGGCGAAAGCTCTCGCGCAGCCCGCTCGAGAGCATCACCATGTCCAGCAGCATCGCCGCCGCCACCGCCACGCCCAGCACGGCGAGGAGCGTGCGGGCGCGGTGGCGGAAGAGCGCCGCTCGCACGAGGACGAGCCGCATCAGCGGCCGAGGAGCGCGAGCGGCGGGGTGCGCACGAGCCGGAGCGCCGCCAGCACTCCCGCGCCCATGCCGAGCACCAGCGAGAGCCCAACGGCGACGAGGACGATGTCGCTCGTCACGATCGAGAAGCGGAGGGGCGTGCGATAGTACGCCTGGTAGTACGCGTTGACCACCGCCGACATCCCCCACCCGATCGCCACGCCGATCCCGCTCCCGAGCACGGACACGAGCGCCGCCTCGAGCACCACGGAGCGCAGCACCGACCATCGCGAGAGCCCGATGAGCCGGAGCGCCGCCACATCCCGGCGGCGCTCCTCGACCTTGAGCAGGAGGATGCAGAGGAGGAAGATCGCGCTGGCGACGATCGTGATCACTCCGATGGCGCGATGAAAGCGGCTCACCACCTTGAAGGTGGCCGACGTCTCCACGGCGATGTCGCTCGAGCGGTAGGCGCGGAAGCCGAACGCGGCGTCGTTGATCGCCGTGAGCGCGCGCGCCGTGCCGGCGCCGCCCCGCGTGGAAACGGCGAATCGGTCCACGCGGTCGCCGTAGCGGGTGAGCGACTGGAGCTGATCGAGGTGGAGGCGCACGCGGTACTCGTTGCGCGCGATCTCGCTCGGATCGGCGCGCCGCGCCACGATGGCCCCGACGACCACCGTGTCCCCACCCCCGCCCGGCGCGGCGGACACCACCACGCGGTCTCCCACGCGAAGCCCCGCGTCGTGCGCGAGGCGCTCATCGATCGCGATCGTCCGTGGGATCGCGGCCTGAAGGGCGAGGAGGAGGAGGAGCATGTCGGGGGTCGGGGGCTGGGGGTCCGGGGGCTGGGGGTCCGGGGGGAGTGGGGAGAGGCGGGGGGCGGGAGGGGGGTCAACTGCACACCACGCCCGCTCCCGACCCCTCTCCGGTCCCCGCCACGCTCGATGCTCCTCAGGGAGGGAGCGGGGGCGAGTAGGTGGCGTGTGGTGGGCGAGCGATGGGCGACCGGGAGGCGAGTGGCCCACGCTCCATGGCCTACGCCCTCCTCACGCCGCACGCGCCGTCGGCGCCACGCTCCACCCCTGCTCGCTCCACTCGCCACACCTCTACCGTGTCGCCTCGTCTTTCACCCAGGATGCCGTCGCGCTCAGCTCCTGCCGCGACTCGCCCAGCGAGTAGTCCGCGTCCTTGAGCACCCGCCCCCCGCGCATCACGAGCCACGCCCCCACCGCGATCTCGATCGCCCCGGTGATCAGCGCCCCCGCCCACACCTTGCCGATCCACTCGACCCCGATGAGCGTGGTGAGGAGCACCGTGAGCGCCACCAGCGCCACCACGCCGATGGCCAGCGCGACCGCGAGGAACACCACCCCGCGCGACGCCTCGTGCATGCTCTCCCCGATCTCCAACTTCGCGAGGCGAACCTCGCCCCGCGCCAGTCGTCTCGAGTCGTCCGACAGCCGGCCGATGAGCTCCGGGATCGTCGCGTCGGGCTCGATGTGCATCGCGTGCGTCGCCACTGCTCCCTCCTGCTCCGCGAGGTTTCGCGTGTCTCTCCGCCGTCGAGCGAGGGTGGGGCAAGGAGCGTTCCCGGCGCGGCTACGCCTCGCGCTCCACCAGCACGGCGGCCGCGAGCGCCGGTCCCACCATCCGCTCCCCCGCGCCCGCTACACTCTCGTCCGCGTTCGGTCCGGCGCCGACGAGGAGGGCGAGCGGACCACCGTACGGCGCACGCGACAGCAGCAGCACCTCCGTCCCCGGCACCAGTCCCAGCTCGGCCAGGTAGCGCAGCCGCTCCGCGTCGTCGTCGCTCACGCGCACCACGCGGCCGCGCTCGCCGGGCGCGAGGTCGGCGAGCGAGTGCAGCGCGCGCTCCTCGATCTCCCCCTCGCGCGTGGGGATCGGCGCGCCGTGCGGATCGGTGGACGGCTCGCCGATCGCCGCCGCCATCCGGTCGATCAGCTCGTCGCTCGCCGCGTGCTCCAGCCGCTCCGCCTCGTCGTGCACCAGGTCCCACGGATAGCCGAGCGCCAGGGTGAGGTACGCCTCGATCACGCGGTGCCGCCGGATCGTGCGCAGCGCCACGCGCCGCCCCATGTCGGTGAGGCGCACGCCGCGGTAGCGCTCGTGCTCCAGCAGCCCCTGGTCGGCGAGCCGGCGCACCATCCCGCTCACCGACGCCGGCGCGATCGCGAGCCGCTGCGCGATGTCGTTCGTGCCCGCCGCGCCGGCGTGCCGCTCGATGTCGTAGATGACCTTGAGGTAGTCCTCCACCGGCGCCGTGTACTCGGCGTCCGCGCGCGCGGCCGTCATGAGAGCGTCGCCTCCCCCTCCCCCTCCCCCTCCCCCTCCGCCGCCACCGGTCCGGAGCGCCGTCCCGGCTTCGTGCCGCGCACCAGGAGCACCGGCACCATGCAGCGGTGGCGCACCGACTCGGCCACGCTGCCGTACAGCAGATCGGAGAGGAAGCGGTGCCCGTGCGTGGACATGGCGATCAGGTCGCAGTGCTCCCGCTCCGCCGCCGCGGTGATCTCGCGCGCCGGATCGCCGTTGGCCAGGATCGCGTCCACATCGAGCCCCTCGTCCTCCAGCCTCGTCGCCACCTGGTCCAGGTACTCGCGGTCCTCGCGCATCTCCTCGCTCTCCCGCAGGTCGAGGTGGCTGATGTTGCGCGCCGCCCACCCATCGGCCACGTGGATGAGGATGAGCGATGCCCCGCACAGTCGCGCGAGCGCGCTCACGTGCGAGAGGATCGCCGCATCGTAGGGCGAGTGCTCCAGCGGAACGAGGATCCGCTTGTACATGCTCACGAGGTACGTCCCAGGACAGTCTGCACGAGCAGCCACGCGTTGAGCGCGGCGATGACGAACGCGATCAGGTACGCCAGCCCCTTGAGCCACCAGGGATTCACGAACTCGCCCATCTTCGCGCGATCCGAGGTGAATCGTACCAGCGGGAACACGGCGAAGGAAAGCTGCACGCTCAGGATCACCTGGCTCAAGACCAGGAGCTTCGCCGTGCCGCTCTCGCCGTAGAGCAGCGCCGTGATCGCGGCGGGAACGATCGCGATCGCGCGCGTGATCAGCCGCCGGAGCCAGGGGCGGAGCCGGATGTTCAGGAATCCCTCCATCACGATCTGGCCGGCCAGCGTGCCGGTGAGCGTGGAGTTCTGCCCCGAGGCGAGGAGCGCCAGCGCGAACACCGCGCTCGCCCCCGTCACGCCGAGCAGCGGGGAGAGGAGCTTGTACGCGTCCTGGATCTCCGCCACCGCGTTCATCCCCGCGCGGTGGAAGGTGGCCGCCGCCACGATGAGGATCGCCGCGTTGATGAACAGCGCGAACGTGAGCGCGACCGTGGAGTCGATGAACGCGAAGCGCACCGCCTCGCGCTTCCCCTCCGCGTTCTCCGCGTAGCGCCGCGTCTGCACGATCGACGAGTGCAGGTAGAGGTTGTGCGGCATCACCGTCGCTCCGAGGATCCCCATCGCGAGATAGAGCATCCGTGGATCGCGCACGATCTCGGCGCTCGGCACGAACCCGCGCGCCACGCCGGCGAGGTCGGGGCGGGCGATCGTCAGCTCGAACAGGAAGCACAGCCCGATCGTCGCGATCAGGACGATCACCAGCGCCTCGAGCATCCGGAATCCCCGATGCTGCAGATACAGCACCACGAGCACGTCCAGGGCGGTGATGACGACACCCACGGCGAGCGGGATCCCGAACAGCAGGTTCAGGGCGATCGCCGAGCCGATCACCTCGGCCAGGTCGCAGGCGGCGATCGCCAGCTCGCAGATCCCCCAGAGCGCGAAGCTCACCGGGCGCGAGTAGTGGTCGCGACAGGCCTGCGCCAGATCCCGCCCGGTCACGATCCCGAGCTTGGATGACAGCCCCTGGAGGAGCACCGCCATCAGGTTCGAGAGCAGGATGACGGTGAGCAACTGGTAGCCGAACGCCGAGCCGCCGGCGAGGTCGGTCGCCCAGTTGCCCGGGTCCATGTAGCCGACGGCCACGAGATAGCCTGGTCCGGCGAACGCCAGGAGCTTCCGCCACCAGCTCCCCCCGGTGATCGGGATGCTGCGGTAGACCTCCGCGAGCGTCGGCGTGAGGCGCGGCCGCCGCCACCCGGTCTCCTGCTGCTCGGCGGAGTCGCGCGTCGCGGCGCCGCGCGCGCGTCTTCCCTCCCTGATGCGAGTCGCTGCCATTGAGACTACCCGAATACGATTTTGTATTGTGCAATGACATCAATTTAGTGCAGACTAAATATTGACGCGCGCCGACGCTGATCGCAACGGGGACGGGGGGCGACGCGACGCGGCTCGCCCCTGGACGACTGGCGCTCGCGGCCACAGCTTCCCGTCACCCCGCGCGCGGAGCCGAGTGGTCCCGCGCTCCCCGCCGCCGCCCCAGTTCCCTCCCGCTCCTCCTCTCCCGATCTACCGGAGTCGAATCGTGTCAGCTCTCCACGCCGCCAGTCGGCGTCGCGCGTTCACGCTCGTCCGTGCCGCGGCGTTGGCCACGATCGCCACCGCCGCTCCCTCCCCCGCCGCCGCCCAACGCGGCGCGCCGACGCTCGAGCAGCTGCTCGGCGACCCGTTCCCGAGCGAGCTCGTCTCCGCCCCCACGGGAGGCGCCGTGGCCTGGGTGTTCGACACGCGCGGGGCGCGCGACATCTGGACGGCGGCGCCGCCATCGTGGAAGGCGCACGCCGTGACGCGCTACCGCGCCGATGATGGGCAGGAGCTCACGAACCTCGCCTTCACCCGCGACGGGAAGTCGATCGTCTACGTGCGTGGGGGTGAGCCGAACGGGAAGGGAGAGATCCCCAACCCCGCGCTCATCCCCGGCGGGGTGGAGCGGGCCATCTGGCTCGTCGCCGCCGCGGGCGATGCGCCCCCGCGCCGCATCACGGAAGGGTACGACCCGGCCGTGTCACCGCGCGGTGACACCGTCGCGTACCTCTTCCACGACCAGATCTGGATCACCGCGCTCGACTCGGGTGCCACGCCGGCGCAGCTCCTCCACACGCGCGGGCGTCTCACGACGCTCCGCTGGTCCCCCGACGGCTCCCGGCTCGCCTTCGTGAGCCGCCGCCGCGACCACGGCTTCGTCGGCGTGTACGACTTCGCCGCGCGCACGCTCCGCTACCTGGCCCCGTCGGTGGACAACGACGTCGCGCCGGCGTGGTCCCCCGACTCGCGGCGCATCGCCTTCATTCGCATCCCCGCGCGCACGCGCCAGGAGATCTTCGGCGCCAGGCGAGAGGGGGAGCCCTGGTCGATCTGGGTGGCCGATGCCGCGACCGGCGAGGGGCACGAGATCTGGCGCGCCCACCCGGGAGTGGGGAGCGTCTTTCGCGGGGTGGATGCCGACGCGCAGCTCCACTGGGGCGCGGGCGACCGCATCGTGTTTCCGTGGGAGGGAGACGGCTGGACGCACCTGTACTCGGTGCGCGCCGCGGGACGCGCGGGACGCGCGGGAGGCGCGGGGGACGCGGGGAGCGCGGCCACGCTCCTCACGCCGGGGGAGTTCGAGGTGGAGCACGTGTCGCTGGCGAGCGATGGCGCGTCGGTGCTGTACTCGTCGAATCAGGGAGACATCGACCGCCGCCACCTCTGGCGCGTGGGCGTCGACGGGGGAGCGCCGGTACAGCTCACCAGGGGTGAGGGGATCGAGTGGCGCCCGGTCGCGGCGAGCGACGGGAGCGCGGTGGTCTTCCTCCGCTCCGACGCACGGCGCCCCGCGCGCCCGGGGATCCTCCCTCGCGGCGGCACGGCGCGCGACCTCGCGCCGGAGGCGATCCCCGCCGACTTCCCCTCGGCGGCGCTCGTCGTCCCGCGCCAGGTGATCTTCCCCGCCGCGGACGGGCTCGGGCTGCACGGGCAGCTCTTCCTCCCCGCGAACGCGAAGCCCGGAGAGCGCCACCCGGCGGTCGTCTTCTTTCACGGCGGCTCCCGCCGGCAGATGCTCCTCGGCTGGCACTACATGTACTACTACCACAACGCCTATGCGCTCAATCAGTACCTGGCGAGCCGCGGCTACGTGGTGCTATCGGTGAACTACCGGAGTGGAATCGGCTACGGGATGAAGTTCCGCGAGGCGCTCGACTATGGCGCCACCGGAGGGAGCGAGTACAACGACGTGCAGGGCGCCGGGCTCTACCTGCGCTCCCGCGCGGACGTGGACCCCGCTCGCATCGGGGTGTGGGGAGGCTCGTACGGCGGATACATGACCGCGCTCGCCCTCGCGCGGTCGTCGGACCTGTTCGCCGCCGGCGTGGACCTGCACGGCGTGCACGACTGGAACCTCGAGTGGGACACCCTCGTGCCCGGGTGGGACATGGAGCGCGAGCAGCGCGCGCGCGAGCTCGCCTTCCGCTCCTCGCCGATGGCCGACGTGAGCGGGTGGCGCTCCCCCGTGCTCCTCATCCAGGGCGACGACGACCGCAACGTGAACTTCAGCCAGACCGTCCAGCTCACGGAGGACCTGCGCAAGCAAGGGGTGGACGTGGAGCAGCTCATCTTCCCCGACGAGGTGCACGACTTCCTCACGTACGATCACTGGCTCCGCGCGTACGAGGCGGCGGTGTCGTTCTTCGACCGGAAGCTGCTGGGGGCCGGGGCCGCGAGGCCGGAGGTCGGGGGCCAGGGACCGGGGGCCAGGGAATGACCGCGAGGGGGCGGCGCGACTGCGCCGCCCCCTCGCGCATTGGTGCGGGGCGAGCGCCAGAGGGACTTTGGCGCTCGCCCCGCGGTCCACCCCCGGTCCCTATTCCCTGGCCCCCGGCCCCCGCTCCTCCCCGACAAGCCCCAGGAACTGCCGCAGCACCCGCTCGGTCAGCCCCCAGATCGTGTACCCGCCGTGCTGGAAGCTCGCCACGCGGCGTGGGCCGCCGGTGAGCTCGAGCACGATCTCGCGCGAGGCGGCGGGGTCGCGCAGCGCCTCGAGCGGGACCCAGAACGCCTCCGCGACCTCCGGGCCGAGCGAGACGGCAGGTGGTCCGGCGTAGGCGAAGATGAAGGGGGCGATCACCAGGCGCGGGAGCCGCACGCTGCGCGGCTCCACGTCGTCGAGCCGCCCGAGCAGGCGCGCGTCGCGCCCGAGGTCGAGCGCGGTCTCCTCCCACGTCTCGCGCACGGCGGTGTCGCTCAGCGTCTCGCCCGGCTCCTGCCGGCCGCCGGGGAGCGCCACGTGCCCGCTCCACGGATCGCCCTCGTAGGCGGCGCGCTTGATCATCAGCAGCTCGAGCGCGTCGAGCGCGCCGGCCCGGAGGATGAGCGCCACCGCCGCGCGGCGCGCGCGCTCCTCCAGGGCGATCACCGTCGGCGTGCGCCGCGCGAGCTCCTCCCGGATGCGCGCCAGTGGCGGCAGCGCGAGCACCCGGGCGATCCCGCCGTCCCGCTCCCCGGTCACGGCCCCCTACTCCTCCACCTCCCCCCCGGCGCTCATCCACGCCATGATCCCGCCGGCCAGCGACACGACATCGGTGTAGCCGAGCTCGCTCATCGCGTCGGCGGCGAGCGCCGACCGGTTGCCGCGCGCGCAGTACACCACCACGCGCCGCCCCGGGGCCACGGCATCGCGCGCGCGCGAGCGCACGTCCCCGAGCGGGAGGTGCACCGCGCCGGGGATGCGGAACAGGTTCCACTCGTTGGGCTCGCGGACGTCCACGAACACCGCGTCGCCCGCGCTCCGGAGCGCCGAAGCTTCGCCCGGCGCGACTTCCCGCACGCGCGTCTTCGCCTCGGCCACCTGCTCCTCGTAGCTCTTCCCTTCCATGCCACTCTCCAGGTCCAGGCCGCGCGCTACATCACCGTGAGCGTGCGGCGGTCGGCGTCCAGCTCGGCGAGCGCGCCGAGCGGAATGGTCCATTGATCGTCGATGTGCCCCACCGGCGCTCCCGCGATGCACGGGACGCCGGCCGCATCCGCGGCTTCCCGGAGCACCTCATCGAGCGCTCGCGCGCCCTCGCCCTCCGCTCCCTCCCCCTCTCCCAATTCGGTGAACGCGCCGAACACGATGCCGCGAAGACGCGCGAGCGCGCCGGCGAGCATCAGGTGCCGGAGCATCCGGTCGATGCGGTACACCGGCTCGTTCACGTCCTCGAGCACGAGGATGGCGTCGTCGAGGCGAGCGGCGTACGGCGTGCCGACGAGCGCGCACACGAGGGCGAGATTCCCTCCCTCGAGCCGTCCGACGGCGCGGCCGCCGCGGAGCACGCGCGAGCCGGGTGCCGGACCGAGCGGATCGGCGCCGTCCACGACCGCGCGCGCGAGCGACTCGCGCGAGAATGGCGTGAGCACCCCGCGCGCCGTCGGACCGTGAAAGCTAATCAGGTCGCATTGCGCCCGGATGGCGAGGTGGAGCGCGGTGATGTCGGAGTAGCCGAGGAGCGCGCGCGGGCGGCGGGCGAGCGCGCTCCAGTCCACCGCGTCGAGGAGGCGCATGGCGCCGTACCCCCCGCGCACGCACCAGACGCCGTCGATGCGCGGATCGCGGAGCGCCCGGTCGAGATCGCGCGCGCGAGCGGCGTCGTCCCCCGCCAGGTAGCCGGCGCGCGCGAGCACGTGCGCGCCGGGAACCGGCTCCCAGCCGAGGGACCGCGCGTTGTGCTCGGCGCGCGCGAGCTCCTCCGGGTCGCGCAGCGGACCGGCGGGGCAGACGAGCGCCACGCGCGCTCCCGGGGCGAGGCGCGGCGGGGCGGCGGATGGCGCGAGCACGCGAGTGCCGCGAGAGGGATCGGGACGGGAGTGAGGGTGAGGCACGAGCTGGCGCTCAAGCTACGGCCGGGCGGACGGTGCGGTCAATCGCACGGGGCGCCGGAACATGGCATGGCGCGTGCGCGCCATGCTCGTGCATCGCCGCCGCGTCTGAGCGCGTGGCATGGGCCCGGAGCTGACGCGCGGGATCTCGAACCACCTCCATCGGAGGGTGCAGACATGGCCGACGAGAAGCGGAACCGGGACCGTGAGCGCGCGGGGAGTGGTGCGCGCGGATCCACGGGGCGCGCGGGCGCGAGCCGGAGCGGCGCGGGCGGCGCGAAGGGGGGCGGCACCCGCCGCGGGGCGACGGGGAGGGGGGCGGGGTCGGAAGGGGGCGGCGCACGGAGCGCGAGTGGGAAGAGCGCGGGGGGCGCGGGGGGCGCGGGGGGCTCCAAGCGATCCACCGGCGGGACGGGCGCCGGCTCGAGGAGCGCGAGCGGCACCAAGCGCGGAAGCGGCACGAAGGGGACGAGCGCCGCGCGCGGCCGGAGCACCACGGGTCGCGCGAGCGGGAGCGCCGGCACGCGCACGGAGCGCGGCCGCCGCGCTTCCACGAGCGACACCGGATCGCTCGGCGAGGCGAACGCCTCCGGCGCGATGGGCGCGTCCGGCGCATCCGGGCCGGCGCGCGAGCGGGGCGACCGGCAGACGCCCGGCAACGCCGGGAACGATCGGAGCACCACTTCCGAGCTCGCCGCCGGATCGGGGCGCACGGCCGGGGGTGACGAGTCGATGCGGGCGGCCAGCGAGGACTACGCCGGGCACTCGCGATCCGGGCGCTCGCCGTCGGAGGGCGGCTCGCGGCGCTCTCGTTGAGCGCGTCGGCGGACGCGGGCGCCACCCGCGCGCCCGCTCCGCCACGCTCGCCGGACGAGCGGTGCTCCCCCACGCGCGCACCTCGCCGTAACATTCGCGCGTGTCACTCACCCCCTATCTCGCCGCGCTGCCGTGGCTCGCCGTCCCGGTGGTCATCGCCTGGCGCATGCGCGGCGGGCCATCGCTCGACCGCGTACCGGCCGCGCCGCCCGCCGACCCGCCGCTCGTCTCGGTGATCATCCCCGCCCGCGACGAGGCGCGCAACATCGCGCGGTGCGCGCATTCCGTGCTCGCCTCGGCCTACCCGGCACTCGAGGTGGTGGTGGTGAACGACCGCTCCGAGGACGGCACCGGGATCATCGCGCGCGAGCTCGCCCGGCGCGACGCGCGGCTGCGCGTGATCGACGCGCCCCTCCTCCCCCCCGACTGGTTCGGCAAGCAGTGGGCGTGCGCCGCCGGCGCGGCGGAGGCGCGCGGGAGCGTGCTGTGCTTCACCGATGCCGACACGGTGCACGGACGCGAGCTCCTGCCGCGCGCGGTGAGCGAGATGCGCGAGCGGTCGCTCGACCTGCTCACCGTGGCCGGGCGCCAGGAGATGGTCGGCTTCTGGGAGCGCGTGGTGCAGCCGCAGGTGTTCACGCTCCTCGCGCTGCGCTACGGCGGCCCGCGCGCGGTGAACCGCTCGCGGCGCGTGGTGGACAAGATCGCCAACGGCCAGCTCCTGCTCTTCACTCGTCAGGCGTACGACGCCGTGGGCGGGCACGCCGCGGTCCGCGGCAAGGTGGCCGAAGACCTCGCGCTCGCGCAGCGGGCGTTCGCCCTCGGCCTGCGCACCGAGGTGGCGCTCGGCGTGCGCCACCTGACCACGCGCATGTACACCACGCTCGGCGAGATCGTGCGCGGGTGGATGAAGAACATCTACGCCGGCGCGCACGACGCCACCCCGCTCGGCGCGCCCGGGCGCGCGCTGCTCCCGCTCATGCTCCTCGCGCCCATGCTCGCGATGCTCGCGCCGCCGGTGGCGCTCGTCCTCGCCGCGCTCGGCCTGGTGGGGAGCGGCGTCGCGATGTGGGCGCTCACCGCCACGGTGGTGTCGCTCGCCTGGTGGGCGCTCGTCTACGTGGGCGGCGCCCGACTCTCCCCCGCCTACGCCTTCGCCTATCCGCTCGGCGCGCTGGTGGTCGTCTACATCATCGTCCGCGCCGTGGCGCGAGGGGAGCGGGTGGAGTGGAAGGGGCGGGAGTACGTGGTGGCTCGGGAATAGGGAATCGGGAATCGGGAATCGCCCACTCGCTCCTCGCGCCCGCAACTCCCGATTCCCGATTCCCCATTCCCGATTCCCGATTCACTCGCGCGTGATCGTCACCCGCCCGCTCGGCATCGTCACCGAGCCGTTCCGCGCGTCGAACGATCCCGTCACCGTGACCGTCGCCTCGCCGGACACGCCGTTGAGGGTGCCGACGGCGGTGAAGGTGAAGTTCCCCTTCATCTCGGTCGAGGTCTGGCTCGTGATCTCGAGCGTGCCCGACTGCGAGTACAGCACCCCCTCGGCGGCGCCGAGCGGAGGCGCGAGCACGACCACCCCCCACATGGAGCCCGACGACACCTGGCCGCTCGAGGCATCGGCGAGCTGGATCTTCCCCGTCCCGGGCGCTCCCTGCTCCTGCTCGAAGTAGATCGTCCCCTGGAGCGTGTCGGGCAGCTCGAGCGCGAAGCCCACTCCGGAGTTGACGGCGAAGATGGCATGCCCCTTCATGTCGTGGTGCGTGTCGCCGCTCACCGTCGCCGAGTAGCTGTCCTTCACGCCGCCGGGGGAAGTGGGGCCGGAATCGCCGCCGCACGCGGCGAGGAGGAGCAGGCAGGTTGCCAGGATGCAGCGGGACCGCATGAGTCGAATCTCCGGAACGGGGTGACCGGGCGCCGCCCGAGCGCGGCGCCTTTCTGGTTCGACGATCCCACCCCGCCGATCCTTCTCACCGCCCTCTGACACGTTTCGTTCCACCCTCTCGCCAGGCACGTTCGCCGCACGAGGAAACCTTTTCCCCCGCTCGCGCGTCCAATGGGTGGAGTCGCAAGGCTCCTTACTTCCTCCGAGTGGGGGCGCCTCCGGAACCCGAGCCGATGGGTTTCCGGGGGCGTTCCTTTTTCTGGCAGGGCGCGCGCGCCCGCCGCCCGAGCCCGCGCGTCGCGACGACTCGCGCGACTTCGCTCTCCCGCGCGATGCCGCGATGCCGGGGCTCCGCCGCACCGCGCGCATCGTCGCAGCGTGCGCCCTCTCTCCGCCTACGCCGAGCTACTCGCCCGCTGCGACTCGCTCGAGCATCTCGCCCGTCTCGCCGCCACGCTCGGCTGCGACAGCGATCCGCTCCCGCTCGATGCCGATGCGCTCACCGCGCTCGGCCTCGCTCCCCCGCGCGTCGCGGAGGCGCGGATCGTTCCAGGCCGCGGCGCCATCCGGGCGCTCCTCGCGCGGGTGAGCGAGCGCGCGCCGCTCCGGGAATCCATCGCCGCGATCGCCGCGCGCCTCGGCGCCGCCGCGCCGCAGGCGCTCTGGCTCCTGTTGGCCGTCCGTCCCGCGGCGCGCGAGGTGGCCATCGCCACCTGGGCCGCCGACCGCGCACGTCCGCGCGTCGCCGCGCTCGTCGTCGACCGCGACCGCGTGATGCCCAGCGACGCCGAGACCGTCGCCGCCCTCGCCGGCGCGGCGCGCGAGTCCGACCTCCTCGTGCACGCGCTCTGGCTGGAGGCGCTGGGGCGCGAGGGGCTCACGCGGCGCTTCTACCGCGCGCTCGAGCGCGTCGTCGGCACGCTCGCGCGCGAGGCGCGCGGCCACGCGAGCGACGCCGAGCGCGCCGAGCTGGCGCTGCTCCACGTCTCGCGGCTCCTCTTTCTCTCCTTCCTGGAGACCAAGGGGTGGCTCGACGGGGAGCGACGCTTCCTCGAGCTGGGCTTCGCGCACCGCATGGAGCGGGGTGGCGACTATCACGGGCGCTTCCTCCTCCCGCTCTTCTTCGGCACGCTCAACACGCCCGTCGCGCACCGCGCGAAGGCGGCGCGCGCGCTCGGGCGCATCCCCTTCCTCAACGGCGGGCTGTTCGCGCGCACGCCGCTCGAGCGGCGGCGGAGCGAGCTCCGCTTCACGGACGAGGCGATGGGGCTCGTCTTCTCCGAGCTGCTCTCGCGCTATCGGTTCACGGCGCGCGAGGAGGGCACCACCTGGTCGGAGGCGGCGATCGATCCCGAGATGCTCGGGCGCGCCTTCGAGTCGCTCATGGATGCGCGCGCGCGGCGGGTGAGCGGCGCGTTCTTCACGCCCCAGCCGCTGGTCGCGCACGTGACCCATGCGGCGCTCGCCACCGCGCTCGCCGGCGGCCCGGTGTCGCCGGCGGCCGCGGCCGACGCGCTGCACGGCGAGTCCATCGATCCTCCCGTCGCGCGGGCGCTCCGCGAGCGCATCGTGGCGCTCCGCATCCTCGATCCGTCGTGCGGCAGCGGCACCTTCCTGGTGCACGCGCTGGAGGAGCTGGCGGCGCTCCTCGGCCGCTGCGGCGACGGGCGTACCGTCACCGCCACGCGGCGCGCGCTGCTCACCGCGTGCATCTTCGGCGTGGACGTGAACCCCAGGGCGGTGTGGCTGTGCGAGCTCCGGCTCTGGCTCTCGGTGGTGATCGAGAGCGACGAGCGCGACCCGCTCGCGGTGCTCCCCCTCCCCAACCTCGACCGGAACATTCGCGTGGGGGACACGCTCGCGGGCGATGCGTTCGGCGAGGGGGCGTGCCTCGGCGGCGCGGCGGTGATGCGGCTGCGCGGGCGCTACGCCGCCGCCACCGGCTCGCGCAAGCGCGCCCTCGAGCGCGCGCTCGAGCGCGCCGAACGCGCGCGCGCCATCGCGCTCACCGAGCGGGCGATCGAGCGCTGCTCGGCGCGGCGGCGCGAGCTGCTCGCCACGCTGCGCGGCCGCGATCTCTTCGGCGAGCGGCTGCGCCCCACGCGCGCCGAGCGCGATCACCTCGCCGGAGAGCGCGCGCGCTCGCGGGAGCTTCACGCCGCGCTGCGCGCGCTGCGCGACGGTGGCGCGCTCCCCTTCGCGTGGAGCACGCACTTTCCCGACGTCGCGTCGCGGGGCGGCTTCGGCGTGGTCGTCGGCAACCCCCCGTGGGTGCGGTTGCATCACATTCCCGCGCGGGCGCGCGCAGCGCTCCGCTCGCGCTTCGCGGTATTTCGCGGCGCGGGGTGGTCGCGCGGCGCGTCCGCCGCCCGGGCCGGATCGGGATTCGCCGCGCAGGTGGACCTGGCCGCGCTGTTCACCGAGCGCGCGCTCGCGCTGCTCCACGAGGGTGGCGCGCTCGCGCTCATCCTGCCGGCGAAGCTCTGGCGCTCGCTCGCCGGCGGCGGCCTGCGCCGGCACCTGCGCGAGCGCGCCCGGCTCGTCGCTCTGGAAGACTGGTCCGAGGCGCCCGCCGCGTTCGATGCCGCGGTCTACCCGTCGCTCCTCGTCGCCCATCGCGCGGCCGGCGACGAGGGGGCGGCATCGCGCCCGAGCGCTCTGGCCATGTCCGTGCGCCGCGCGCGCGACGCGATCGCCTGGACGTGCGACCCCGACCGCCTGGCGCTCGACGCCGATCCCGCGAGTCCGTGGCTCCCGCTCCCGTCCCCCGCGAGAGCAGCGTTCGATCGCGTGGCGCGCGCCGGCATCGCGCTCGCCGATGGCCATCTCGGGGCTCCGCTGCTCGGGGTGAAGTGCGGGTGCAACGACGCGTTCGTGCTCCGCGTGGAGGGTGGGGACGACGTGCTCGCCCGCGTGCGGTCCGGCAACCGCGCGGGCGCGGTGGAGCGCGCGATGCTGCGCCCGCTGCTCCGCGGCGAGCGCGTGCTCCCCTGGCGCGCCGGCGGCGATCCCGAGTGGCTGCTCTGGACTCACGATTCCGGCGGCGCCCCGCTCGATTCGCTCCCGCCGTACGCGTCGCGCTGGCTCGCCCACTGGCGGCCGCGGCTCCGTTCCCGCGCCGACGCGCGCGCCGCGCGGCGATGGTGGGCGATCTTCCGCACGGCCAGCGCCGCCCCCACCCACCCGCGCGTGGTGTGGGCGGACGTCGGGCGGATGCCGCGCGCGCTCGTTCTCCAGGCCGGCGACCGCGCGGTGGCGCTCAACAGTTGCTACGTGCTCCCGTGCGCCGACGCCGCCGACGCGCACGCGGTCGCGGCGCTCCTCAACTCCCCGCTCGCCGCGGCGTGGCTGGGCGCGCTCGCCGAGCCCGCGCGGGGCGGCTACCGGCGCTTTCTCGCCTGGACCGTCGCCATGCTCCCCATCCCGCGCGACTGGACCCGCGCCCGCGCCGCGCTCGCGCCGCTCGGCGAGCGTGGGTGCCGCGGCGACGATCCGAGCGGCGACGAGCTGCTCGATGCCGCGCTGCACGCGTACCACCTGCGCCGGCGCGACGTGAATCCGCTCATCGCCTGGTGCGCCAGATGAGCGCGCCATCCGCTCCCACCCGCGCCCCCGCTCCCGCTTCCTTCCCCGACGCGCGGCTCGTGAGCGTGTGCGTGGCGCGCGCCGCCATCGCCGAACGCTGGCTCGGCGAGCGCGCCGCCGGGCACCGCCTCGGGCGCATCGAGCTGCTCCCCCACCAGAGCACCGCCGTGCACAGACTGCGCCCCCTGCTGCGCGAGCACGGTGGCGCGTTGCTGGCCGATGAGGTGGGGCTGGGCAAGACGTACGTGGCCATCGCGCTCGCCCGCGAGCACCCGCGCACGCTCGTCGTGGTGCCAGCCGCGCTCCGCGACTCCTGGCGCGAGGCGCTCGCTCGCGCGGGCGTGCCGGCCACCGTCACCAGCTACGCCGCGCTGAGTCGCGGCCGCGTGCCCGCGGGCGCGTTCGACCTGCTCGTGCTCGACGAGGCGCACCACGCGCGCACCCCGTCCACGCGTCGCTATGCGCGGCTCGCCGCGCTCGCCCGCGCCGCCCGCGTGCTCCTGCTCACCGCGACGCCCGTCCACAACGCGCGGCGCGATCTCGCGGCGCTGTTCGCGCTCTTCCTCGGCGCGCGCGCCTGGCGCATGGGCGATGGCGCGCTGTCCCGCCTCATCGTGCGCCGGGAGCGGGGCGACGTACCGGCGGCGGCGCTCCCCACCGCGAGCGCGCCGGTCCGCATCACCGTGGGCGATGACGAGCGCCTGCTGCGGCGGATTCTCGCCCTCCCGCCGCCCCTCCCTCCGCGCGATGGAGGCGACGGCGGCGCGCTCATCGTGTGGGGACTCGTGCGGCAGTGGGCCTCCAGCCGCGCCGCGCTGGTGGGAGCGCTGCGCCGCCGGCTCGCCCGCGCGGCGGCGCTCGAGGCCGCGCTCGTCGACGGACGGCACCCCACGCGCGCCGAGCTCGCGGCGTGGCGGGGGGACGATCGGGCGATCCAGCTCGCCCTCCCCATTGTCGCCGCCGAGCTCGTGAGCGAGACGGCCCCCCTCCTCGCCGCCGTGCGCGCGCACGCCCAGGCGCTGCGCGAGCTGCTCGACCATGCGCTCGGGGACCCGGACGTGGATGCCGAGCGCGCCGCGCGCCTTCGCGCGATCCGGGCGGCTCACCCGGGCGAGAAGATCATCGCGTTCACCCAGTTCGCGGACACCGCGGCGGCGCTCTATCGCCTGGCTCGCCGTGATGGCGGCGTGGCGATGCTCGGCGCGCGCGGCGCGCTGGTGGCCGGCGGCCGGATGTCGCGCCGGGAGGCGATCGCGCGCTTCGCGCCGCGGGCCAACCGCGCGCGCGCGCCGGCCGCGCCGGAGCGCATCGACCTCCTCATCACCACGGACGTCCTCGGCGAGGGGGTGAACCTGCAGGACGCCTCCGTGGTCGTTCACATCGACCTGCCGTGGACCCCCGCCCGCCTGGAGCAGCGCGTGGGGCGGTCTCGCCGCGTCGGCGCGCTGCACGCGCGCACGGCGGTGTACGCGCTCGCCCCACCAGCCGCCACGGAGGCGCTGCTTCGCGTCGAGGAGCGGTTGCGCGCCAAGCTGCGCGCCGCTCGGTGCGCCATCGGCGTGGCCGGCGACGTCCTGCCGGACGGCGACGATCCCGTCTCTGCCGACTCCCACGCCCTCCCGCCGTCCGAGCCAAGCGCCGCGCGCCTGCTCGAGCTCCTCGCTCGCGAGCTCGAGCAGTGGCGCGCCCCGACTCCCGCGAACGGGCCGCGAGCGACAGCGCGCCTCACGACTGGCGCGCTGTCGCCTTCGATTCCCGATTCCCGCGCCCCGATTCCCCCGCTCCTCTCCATCGTCCACTCCCTCCGCCCTTTCACCCTCGTGCTCGCGCGTGCCGCGGGCGCGTGGACGCTCGCCGCCAGCGTGGAGGGCAGCGCGCCTGGCGAGGACCCCATCGTGCTGCTCGAAGCCGCTCGGCTCGCCGCGAGTGCGACGGGCGCGGCGGGCGCGGCCGTTGCGGCGCCGGTGAAGATGGGAAGGGAGAAGACGATGGGAGCGAGCGCCGGGCTCGCATGCCCCTGCGGCGACGTGGAGGGCGCGATCGCCGGCGCCTGGAGTGCACCCTCGCGAGCCGAGATCGCCGCGGCGCTGGATGCAGTGGATCGGTGGGCTGCCGCGCGCGCCGGGCGGGTCGTGGCCGCCGGCGCGGTGCCCGTGGACGCCCCGGAGCGCCGCGCGGCGCTCCGGCGCATCGCATCCATCGCCGCCCGCGCGCCGCACCATCGCCGCCCCGAGGTGACGCGGCTGGCCGCGCGCGCTCGGCTCGCGGTGACCACCGCCCGCGGCATCGGCGCGGAGCGCGAGCTCGGAAAGCTCGTACGGAGCGAGATGAGCGGCGAGGCGTGGCTCCGCTCGGTCGTCGCGGCGGTCGGCGCGAAGCCCCCGGGCGGTGCGACCGATGCCGATGCCGGAGCCGATGCCGGGGCCGATGCCGGGGCCGATGCCGCCGCCGATGCCGCCGCGCCCGACGGGCGAGTAGAGGTGACGGTGGTGATCGTGGGGATCAGCGCGGGCGCGCCAGCATCTCCTCCAGCCGCGCCCGCACCGCCGGCCAGTCGTCGTCGGTGATCCCGAAGTACACCGTGTCGCGCGCGCGGCCGCCGAACGTGATCGTGTGCTTGCGCAGCGTCCCCTCCTCGCGCGCGCCGATCCGCAATATCGCCGCGCGGCTCTGCGCGTTCAGCGCATCGGTCTTGAGCTCCACGCGAAACGCGCCGAGCGTCTCGAACGCGTGGCGCAGCATGAGGTACTTCGCCTCCGTGTTCACCGCCGTGCGCTGGAATTCGCGCCCCAGCCACGTCCACCCGATCTCCAGCCGCCGGTGCTCGGGGACGATGTTGGCGAACCGCGTGCTCCCCGCCACCCGCCCGGACGCCCTGTGCACGGTGGCGAAGGGGAGCGAGCGCCCCTCCTCCCGCTCGCGCAGCGCGCGCTCCACGTACGCGCGCATGTCACCCGGCGTCCGCACGTTCGACACCTGGAGCCGCCACAGCTCGGCATCGAGCCCCACCACGCACAGCGCGTCCAGGTGCTCGAGCGAGAGCGGCTCCAGCCGCACGTGCGCCCCCTCGAGCACGACGGGGCGCACCTCCTGCATTGCCGCGAACGGGGCGGCGCTCGTTCCCTCCTGGAGCGTGCTCACACTGCCTTCCCCGCGAGAAATTCGTCGCGGAAGTAGCCGGCGGGGATCGTCCCCTGGCGCATGAGCCGCTCGTGGAACGCCTTCGCCGAGTACGCGGCGCCCTTCTGCTTGCGGTACGCCTCGCGCAGCGACACGATCGCGTTCTTCCCCAGGTTGTACGTGATCGCCTGCGTCGGCCACTTGGAGTAGCGGTAGATGGCGCGCTCCGCCCCCTCGCACACCGCGCGCGCCTGCGGATCTTTGCCCGCCAGCTCGCACGCCCGCGGGTAGAACGACACGTGCTCCGTGAAGTAGTCGAGCGCCTGGTCGAACGTCATGCGCCCGGTGTGGAGCCCCACGTCCACCCGCACGCGCACGGCGCGCAGGAGCTGCCCCTGCAGCTCGTACAGGTACTCGCCGGGCGTGTAGAAGCCGTACGGCTTCCCCGCCGCGGGCTCGGACATGAGCTCCTCCGAGTACAGCCCCCACCCCTCGGCGGCCATGGAGTCCTCCCACATCGACGACGAGTCCTCCACCGCCCCCGGCGTGAGCCAGCGGATGTTCGAGATCTCCGCCGCGTGCTGCGTCATGTACTTGTAGTGCCAGTCGTGCCCGGGGAACCCTTCGTGGATCGCCGTGTCGGCCACGGACGCGCGGTTGTTGAGGGCGAGCGCCGCCGGATCGTTCCCCGTGGGGGTGAGATAGAAGCGGCCCACGCCGCTCTTCTTGAACGGCGGCGCCGGATAGTACGCGGCGTCGATCGTGCTGCGCAGCACCGGGGGCGTGGGAACCACATCGAGACGGTAGTCGGCGGGGATGTCGAACAGGTCGTGATCGCGCCCGTACTGCACCGCGCGCTTGCCGGCATCGCGGTACCAGGCGAACAGCTCGTCGTCGCTCTTCGGCGAGTCCTTGGACAGGTGGTCCATCACCTTCCGCACGCTCGCTCTCCGCGCGTCCGGGGTGTCCCACGCGAGGGCGAGCTTCGCGTCCCCGGCCGCGCGCCGCGCCACCTCGAAGATCTTCCCCTCGTACAGCGCCACCTGCTCCGCGCCGTACTCCCACAGCTCGGCCGCGGTGCGCGTCTCGCGCAGGTTGTTGCGCAGCCGCCAGTCGTACTCCTTCTCCCCGGCGGCGAAGCGGTCGGTGGTGTCCCCGGGATCGTACGCGGTGCCGAGGAAGTCGCCGAACGACGCGTACGCGTCGGCCGCTCTCGCCCCGGCCGCCTGGATCCGTCCGAGCATCGCCGCGGCGAACGGGCGCTCGCCCAGGTGCTCGCGCGCGAGCTTGGGGAGGGTGGCGCGGAAGTACTCCACGTTCGCGCGGCTTCCGTCGATCCCATCGCGCTTCACCATGCGGTGGTCGGGACGGTTTCCAGCGCGAATCCCCGCCTGGAGATTCTGCTTGGCCGTCTCCACGTACGCCGGCACCTTCTCCAGCCTGGCCACCACGAGCGCCCACTCCCCCTCCGTCCCGAGCAGCCCGTTGCCGGCATCGGTCATCTGCTGGATCTGCCAGTCCACGCCGCGGAACGGCTCGGCCACGTACGTGTCGACGCAGCGCTCGTGGTAGCGCAGCTCCCCGCCCTGGTGCACGAGGAAGCGGAGCTGCGCGCCGAGCACGTCGTGATCGATGCGCTCCGCGGGAGTGAGCGTGGAGCGGTCGATCCCCGCCAGCTCGCCCTGCACCCCCCGGTAGAACGCCAGCTCGTCGGCGATCCCCTTCGGGGAGAAGTCGCGCAGCATCCCGTTCGCGTCGGCGAGCGCCGCGCCGTACCCGTCGCCGCCCAGGTAGGTGGAGGTGACGGGGTTGAGCTGGAGCGTGCGCACGAAGTACCGGTCGCGCAGCGCGGCGAAGGGGGACGGGGCTCCTCCCGCCGGGTTGGCGCCCGGCATGGGCGCGAGGCGGCGGAAGATCCCGAACGCGATGGCCGATTGGGTGGTGGCGGCGAGAAAGTCGCGGCGATGCATGCTGGGGCGGTTGGGGGTTGGGGGCCAGGAGTCAGGGGCCCCGGGGGCTCCGGGGAACGGCGGAGTGTGTGCGACGGGTTGAGCAAGCGACCGATCCCCCTCGCCCTGATTCTATCTCCCGGGTGGCGGGGCGGGGAGCGGGGCCGCCCCCCCCGCCCCGCGGCCCCTGGCCCCCGACCTCTAGATTACGCCCTCATGGAAACACGCCGACCCACCCCCCTCCTCTTCGACCTCGACGGCACGCTCGCCGATTCCGTCGCGCTCATCCTCGCCTCCTTTCGCCACACCTTCGCCGTGCACGTCGGGGCCGTGCCGCCGGACGAGGCGTGGATCGCCGGGATGGGCACTCCCCTCGTCGCCCAGATCAGGGGGTTCGTCCCCGACGAGCGGCTCGTGGAGCGCATGGTGCTCACGTACCGGAGCCATCAGCTCGAGCACCACGACCAGCTCCTCCGCGGGTTCGAGGGAGTCCCGGAGACGCTCGCGCTCCTGCACTCGCGCGGGCACCGCATGGCGCTCGTCACGAGCAAGGGGGACCAGCTCGCCGTCCGCGCCCTTCGCCACCTCACCCTCGACCGGTACGTGGACGTGGTCGTGGGGCTCGACTCCTCGAATCGGCACAAGCCGCACCCCGAGCCGGTGCACATAGCCCTTGCCCGACTGGGGAGCCCGCCCCCGGAGGAGGTGCTCTTCGTGGGGGACTCGCCGCACGACATCGAGGCGGGAAACGCGGCCGGCGTGATCACCGTAGGAGCGCTGTGGGGGCCCTTCCCGCGCCCCGCGCTCGAGGCGGCCCGTCCCGCGTACCTGATCGCCGACATCCGCGAGCTTCCTCCGCTCCTCGACACCCTCGGCTTCGCCGGCCCCGATGCCCACGCACCGACCGCCCCAGCTTCGCCCGCTCCAGCCGCGCCCCCCGCGCCCCCCGCGCCCCCCGCGGCTCCGCCCCCACCGGCGTCCTGAGCGTTCAAACCCTTTCCGGTGTTCGCCTGTCCGATCTCCCGACGGCACCCAGGCGAACACCGAATGCTGGCAGCCCACATCGACGTGATCTCCGACGCGGCCCCTCCGACTCCGGCGGGCGAGCTCCCGACCGACGTGTCGCTCGCCGCGGCCGGCGACCGCCGGGCATTCGAGCGGCTCTACCGGGCGCACGTCAACCACGTCTTCTCGGTGTGCGTGCGCATGTGCGGCAACCGCCCGCGCGCCGAGGAGATCACGCAGGACGTGTTCGTTCGGGTGTGGGAGAAGCTCCCCCTCTTCCGCGGCGAGAGCGCCTTCTCCACCTGGCTGCACCGGCTGGCGGTGAACGTGGTGCTCAACGAGCGGAAGGTGGAGATCCGCGAGCGGCAGCGCGCCGCGCCGGAGCCCGGCGACGGCGACGATGACGATCGCGAGTGGTACGGGACGAGCGCTCCGCCGCCGCACGCGGAGCGGATGGACCTGGAGGCGGCGATCGCGACGCTGCCGCCGGGCGCGCGAAAGGTGTTCGTGCTGCACGACGTCGAAGGCTTCAAGCACGAGGAGATCGCCGAGATGCTCGGCGTCACCTCGGGTGGCAGCAAGGCGCAGCTCCATCGCGCCAGGCTCTTGTTGAGGGAGGCACTCCAGCGATGACCGACATGCTCATCACGTGCGACCGGGTCGACGCGCTGCTCCCGGACTACCTGGAGGGGACGGTGGCCGCGAGCGACCGCGCCGCCGTCGAGCGGCACGCGCGCTCCTGCGCGCGGTGCGGGGCGCTGGTGGCCGACCTCGAGTCGATCGTGCGCGACGCGCACGCGCTTCCCGACCTCACCCCGTCGCGCGACCTGTGGCCGGCGATCGCCGAGCGCATCGAGCCGGCGGTGGTCGAACTACCCCGGGGCGCGGGGCGCGGGCCGCGGGGCGCGGAACGGCGGTGGCGCTGGCCCTCGCTCGCCGCGGCCGCGGCACTCCTCGTGGCGGGGAGCTCCGGGATCACCTATCTCGCGATGCGGCACCAGACGGCGAGTACTCCGAACACCATCGCGGCCGTGGGCGACACCGGCGTGCCGCGCGCCGAGCCGGCCGCGCCGGTCGTGGCCGGGAGCACGCCGGCGAGCGAGGACTCGAACGCCGGGATCGCGCGCCCCGCGTCCCGCGCCCCGCGCCTCGCGCCGGCTCCTCGCGCCGCGCTCACCGCCGAGCACGTCTACGACCAGGAGATCGCCCAGCTCGAGCGCATCGTGCACGACCGGCGCACGCAGCTCGACACGGCGACCATCACCGTCATCGAGCGCAACCTCCGCATCATCGACCGGGCCATCGCCCAGAGTCGCGAGGCGCTGGCGAAGGATCCGCGAAGCCGCTTCCTGAACGACCAACTGAACAGCGCGCTGGACCAGAAGGTGGAGCTGCTGCGCACCGTGGCGCTCCTTCCACCGCGCACCTGAGGACTCCATCAATGGTACGACGCTTGACCATCGCGGCGCTGGGCATGCTCGTCGCCGCCGCCCCGCTCGCCGCCCAGAACGAGGGATTCCGCGACGACGACGAGTTTCGCTCGCGCATCGACACGACCGTCTCGCTCGCCCGTGACGGCACGGTGGATCTCTCCCTCGTCTCCGGCACGATCCGCGTGACGAGCTGGGATCGCGACCAGGTGAAGGTGAGCGCCACGAGCGAGCGCGGCATCCTGCGCTTCGACGCGAGCCCCTCGCGCGTCACCCTCGCCGTGCGCTCCGAGCACGGCGAGCTGGGGGACACGCGCTACGAAGTCACCATCCCCGCCACGGCGCGCGTGATCAGCCGCAGCGTGTCGGGGGACATCGACTCGCGCGGCGGGAGCGAGGTGGAGGCGCACTCGGTGAGCGGCGACATCACGCTCGCCGATGCCTCCGGTCGCGCGCGCATCGAGACGGTCTCCGGCACCGTGAACGCCCGGCACGTGGGAGGGGGCCTCCGCGTGGACGCGGTGAGCGGCGACCTCACCCTCGCCGACATCACGGGCGACGTGGATGTGCAGACGGTGAGCGGGGAGATCGAGCTCGCCGGCGTGCGCTCCTCGTACGTGCACACGGAGACGGTGAGCGGCGACACGCGCTTCGCCGGCACGCTCGACCCCAAGGGGCGCTACGACTTCCACTCGCACTCCGGCGACATCCGCATCGCCATCCCCGCCGTCGGCGCCGCGTTCGACGTCGAGACGTTCAGCGGGGACGTGGACAGCGACTACCCGATGACGCTCTCGCCCGGCGGTGGGCACGACGGCAAGCGGATGGAGTTCACGATCAACGGCGGCGGCGCGCGCGTGACCGCCGAAACCTTCAGTGGCGATGTCACCATCGAGCGCGCCTCGGGCGCGCGACGGGAGGATTGACCGATGCGGAGCATGCTCACCGCGGCCGTGGCCGCGACGCTGGCGATGGTCCCCCTCTGCCTCCGCGCCCAGAGCACCTCGGGCGACAACGGCAACACCTTCGACTGGAGCGGCAGCATCCCCGCGGGGAGCTGGCTGCACGTCAAGAACCTGAACGGCGGGATCGACGTGGAGCGGGCCGCCGGCGCCGAGGCATCCGTGCACGGCGAGAAGTCGTGGCGGCGCGGCGATCCGCGCGACGTCCGCTTCGTGGTGTTCAAGAGCGGGAGCGACGTGACCGTGTGCGCCCTCTGGAGCGAGGACGACACGTGCGACGAGGAGGGCTACCACTCGCACGGGCACCACGAGGATCACGGCGATGTCTCCGTCCACTTCACCGTGCGCCTCCCCAAGGGCGTTCGCGTGGACGCGGGGACGGTGAACGGGAGTCTCGACATCCAGGGCGCGGATGCGGAGGTGGTGGCCGAGACGGTGAACGGCCGCATCGAGGCCGCGACCGGTCACGGTCCGGTGCGCGCCCACACGGTGAACGGCTCGATCCGCGTGCGCATGGACGAGCTGACCGGCGACGAGGACCTCGCCTACTCCACGGTCAACGGCTCGGTGATCGCGGAGCTCCCGGCCGCCCTCGACGCGGACGTCGAGATGGAGACGGTGAACGGCTCGCTCTCCAGCGACTTCCCGCTCTCGGTGAGCGGACGGATCACCCCCAAGCACCTGCGGGCCACCATCGGCCACGGCGGGCGCCGGCTGCGCCTGGAGACGGTGAACGGGAGCGTGGAGCTGCGGAAACTGCAGTGAGCCTCGCGTCGTAGTGTGATCGCCGGCGCTTTCCCTCCCGCCGCGCCCCCGGTAGCTTGTCGCGCGGCGGGAGGGTTCGCGCCCGCGTCATCCGCGCTCACGAGAGGACACCATGTTTCGCAAGCTCCTACCCGGCTTCGCCGCCCTGCTCCTCCTCGGCACCGGCGGCTGCCACAGACCCACGCACACGAACCCGAACGCGTTCGCGTGGAGCGGCACCATCCCCGACGGTGGGTGGCTCCGGCTCCGGAACGTGACCGGGTCGATCACCGTGGAGCCGACCACGGGATCCACGGCGAGCGTTCAGGCGATCGCGCGCTGGCGCGGCCGCCGCATGCCGCCGGTCGACTTCGCGCAGGTCCGTGCGGGGAACGACGTCGTCATCTGCACCATGTACGGCGATGAGGGGAACTGCGGGAAGGAGTACGAGCCGGGGAAAGGGCGCCGTTCGCACTTCTCGCTCTTCGGCATGGGGGACAACGCGTCGGTGCAGTACATCGTCCGCCTCCCCACCGGCGTGCGGATCGACGCCGGCACGGTGACGGGCGCGGTGCGCGTGGCGTCGAACGGGGGCGATGTGCAGGCGCACACGGTGAACGGCTCGGTGAGCGTCGCGTCGTCGAGCGGCGCCGTGGACGCCGAGTCGGTGAACGGCTCCGTGAAGGTCAGTCTCGACTCGCTGGGGGCGCCGGGCGCCATCCACCTCTCGACGGTGAACGGCTCGGTCGTGGCGGAGCTCCCCGCGGCGCTCGGCGCCACGCTCAGCATGGAGACGGTGAACGGGAGCCTGACCTCGGACTTCCCCGTCGCCACGAGCGGCTCGACCGACAAGCACGAGCTGCACGGCACCGTCGGCTCCGGCGGCCGGGAGGTGAAGCTCAGCACCGTGAACGGGAGCGTGAAGCTGCTGCGGAAGGGGTGAGGGACGCGGCGGAAAGGCGGCTGTCGGGACGACACGGCCATCGTCCATCGGCCATCGGCTCTCGGCTCTCGGCTCTCGGCCACGGCACACCACTGAGGGCTCTCGGCGTGTGCCGTCAGCCGAGAGCCGAGAGCCGATGGCCGAGAGCCGCCCTTAGATGTTCATCTCCGCCGCATCCGACCGCACCTGCTTCAGCACCACCCCCGACTCGCTGCTCACCGGGCGGAAGTCGCGACGCGCCTCGAACGTTTCCTCGCGCGACTCCACGAAGTCGATGCGCGCGAGGTCGAAGTGCTTCCACCCGTGCTCCATCCCCCCTTCGCTGAAGCCGCGAACCTGATACGCCTCGAGCAGCTCGGTGCCGTCCGGCTTGCGCAGGATGGCATGCGGCTGGATCGTTCTCGGGCCCCCACCCGCGTACCCGATCTGGAGAACCCGGCGCTCGTCGAGCGCCTGCATGATCGTGCCGCGATCCATGTTTCCTCCCGTGCGTCCCGCGATACCGAAGGCGCTCACGTCCACGTCGCTCGTGCGCGCCGGTCCTCTGAACTTTTCGTGCCACTCGTGAGCGTCGTTCATGGCGCGGGTTCACCGGTGCGGGGTGAAATCGCGATCGCGTGTGCAGCCACGGCTCACACCGCACAGCATACGTCGCCGGTGCCTCGCGCGACAAGATGTCGTGCGGGCGCCGCGCCCCCGATCGCTGCACCCCGGCAAACCCTGCCGTTGGCCCGGGCGGCGCCCGCTCCTACATTGGGAGGATGCGTCTCCGAATCGGGCCGTCGGCCATCGCGATCGCCCTCGGCGCCTCGCTCCTCCTCCCCCTCCCCTCGCCCGCCCGCGCCCAGGGCGTGATCCGGACGGACAGCGTCGCCCCGGCCGCCGCGCCCGCGCCCGACTCCGCCGCGCTCGCGGCACGCGCGGCAACACGCGCGGCGGCGCGTGCCAGACATCGCTTCCGGACCCGGTTCGCGCTCGGCTTCATCACGAGCATTCTCGCCCACGAGACGGGGCACATCGTCGCCTCCTACGCCGTGGGCGGGCGCCCGAGCTTCGGCTTCGACAAGGGGCGTCCGACCATCTACTCCGGCATCGACGCCACCACCGAGCCGCGCAAGCAGTTCATCTTCTCGAGCGCGGGGCTCACCGTGCAGATGCTCCTCGACGAGGGGATCCTCGACGTGCCGCACCATCGTGGCGGCGCCTTCGAGCGCGGCATCCTCGCCGGCGGGATCGCCACGGTGATCTTCTACACCACCCTCGGGCGCAACGGGCGGGTGAGCGACGTGAACTTCATGGCGCAGACGTCATCGCTCTCCAAGACGCAGGTATCGCTCATCTACGGCGGCGTCGCCGCGCTGCACGCCATGCGCATCCACCGCGACTCCCACTACGCCCACTTCTTCGCCGCCCCGGCGAGCGACGGCACGCTCCGCGTGGGGATGTCGATCATCGAGCGGTGAAGGCGTCGCGCCCCGCGCCCGGGCACGGGACGTCCGTGCCGTGGCGCGCGGGATCCCCGCGACATCGCCCCCGCACCTCGTAGATCGCCCCGTCCGGCGCCCGGGCCACCGCGACGGCGGGGATCATCGACAGGAGGGAGTCGGGGAGCGCGTTGAACTCGCTCGACCGCTCGAACGCCACGATCAGGCCGTGGCGCGCGGCCACGGTGTCGGCGAACGCCCGCGCCTCGGCCGGTGTCGGCGACGCCGGCAGCTCGCGCGACAGGCGCCCGGCGTGGAAGTAGAGCGCCGTCGGGTAGTTGGTGAACAGCGGCCGCCCCCGCCCGTGGTCGCGCACCCACTCGATGAGGCGCGAGCCGCTCCACTGCACGTCGGCGTAGTCGTCCCCCGTCTCGAGCGCGTACCTGGCGTCGTCCACCACCACGACCGCCGACGCCGCGCACCACGCCACGAGGAGCGCGACCGCCGCCGCGCGCGCCGGGGCGCGCCAGGCGCCCCACGCCGCGCCGAGCGCCGCGGCCACCGCCACCTCCACGAGCAGCACGAGCGGGGCGAGCAGCCGCTCGTCGAGCGGGATCCCCGGATCGGCGAGCAGGCGCGACGCGAGCACCACCCCCGCGTAGCACACCCCGACGACCACCGCCGCGGCGAGCAGCGTGCGCGCCGGCGATCCACCGCGCGCGCGCCGGGCGGCGCTCACGACGAGTGCGACCATGGCGACCCCCACGACCCCCGCGGCGACCGCGCGCCACGGGCCGGAGAGCCCGGGCGCGAGCCACGCGGCGATGGTAGCCGCTCCCTCCCTGAACGTCGGCGCGAGCTCGCCGTACAGGCTGAGCTGACGGATCGCGGACCGCTCGTGCGTCTCGAGCACGGTGCGGAGCACCCACGCTCCCATGGCGATCGCGCCCGGGAGGATCGCGAGCGCCGCGCCGCGCACCCGCTCGCGCAGGTCGGCGCGCTCGCCGTCTCCGTCGCCCCCGCCCCGCGCGAGCCACCAGAGCCCGACCGCGGCGATCGCCGAGATCCCGGCGTAGCGCACGAGCGCGGCGAGCGCCGCGCCCACTCCGGCGAGCAACGGGCGGTCGGCGCGGCGCGTCATGAGCGCCAGCGTCGCGGCGAGCAGCGCGAGGAAGAGCGGCTCGCTCAGCACGCTCTCGTGCACCATGGCGATCGCGGGCGTGCACACGAGCATCGCCCCGGCCGCCGCGCCGGCGGCGAGTCCCGCCGAGATGCTCACGAGCCACACCACGATCGTCATCGTCGCCAGCGCGGCGAGCGCCTCCACCAGCCGCGCGCCCTGGACGGGAGGCATCCCGAACGCCAGCGGCACGGCGATCGCCGCGGAGAACCCGGGGGGAAAGTGCGCGAGCACCGTCGTGCTGTCCGGCTCCACCCAGTCATCCTCCGGCGCCTCCAGCGCGCCGCGATGCACCAGCGACCGCGCGGCGCTCACGTAGCTCACGGAGTCCGGATCGAGCCCCGGCCCCACCGGCTCCGTGGCGACGAGCACGAGAAAGCACGCGAGCGCGCCGAAAGCGATCGCGAGGGGGAGGCGGAAGGTGAGCATCGGAGAGAAGAAGCCGTGGCCGCGAGGTGGGCGGGAAAGTTACCGAGCCGCCGCGTCGCCGTCACCGGAGGCCTGGACGGGTTACGGGGGGGCGAGCCGGGGAGTCTGTAGGGTGGCGCTCGGGAGGCGGCTCTCGGCCATCGGCTCTCGGCTCTCGGCCATCGGCTCTCGGCTCTCGGCTCTCGGCTCGGGGCACACGCCGAGAGCCCTCCACGCTGGGCCGGTAGCCGAGAGCCGAGAGCCGAGAGCCGACAGCCGTGTCCCGACAGCCCCGTCTCCCCGGACACCCCATGCGACCTCTGCTACATTCGTTCACCGCAGTCGCGCTCGTGGCCACGCTCGGCTGCGGATCGTCCGGCCCCAGCCCCGAGCCGGTGCCGTTCGAGCAGCCCGTCGTGGCGCTCCGGCACGTGCGGCTGCGCGGCGTGGGGCTCAGAGGTGGCGCGCTGGAGGTCGAGATGGGCGTGTACAACCCCAATGACTACGACCTCGTGTCGCCGCGCGTGCACTACCGGGTGTACGTGGGCGACGCGGAGGTGGCCAGCGGCCTCACCGACCTGAACGTGGTGCTGCCGAGCCGGGACTCCACGGTGGTGCGGATCCCGGCATCGGTGGGCTACGGCGCCATGCGCCGCGCGGGCCGCGAGCTGCTCGGCACCGGCGCCGCACCGTACCGCGTGCTCGGGAGGATCACCGTGGGCACCCCCTACGGCCGGCTCTCCTTCCCGTACGACCGCGCGGGACAGTTCTCCCCGATGAGCGCGCGGCGATGAGCGCGCGGCGATGAGCGCGCGGCTCGCTCGTTAGGCGGAACCGGCGAGGCGCTCGCCGATTTCGAGGATCTGCGCCGTGTGCCGCGCCTCGTGGCTCCCGACGAAGGCGATGCACTGGTTGAGGTCGAGCGGCCCGAGCGCCGGGCTCTGGAAGCGGAACTCGCCGGGGGCCATCCCGTCGCGCGCGATCACCGCCTCGCGGAGCCGGCGGCGCGCCGACTCCAGCCGCTCCCACGCCGCGCTCGCGTCCGCCCCCGACCGGGGCCACGACGCCTCCGTGGCGGCGACGCGCCGGCTGCGGTCGAGGATGACCGCCGCATCCAGCGACTGCACCACGGAGCGGCCGCCCCAGCCCCCACCATCGCCCTCCACCGACGGAGCACTCGCCGCCTTCGCGGCGGCGGTCTGACTCACCACGACCTGGGCGAGCCGCTCCTCCACCAGCGACAGGTGCTCGAGCACCTCGGCCACCGACCAGCAGTCCGCCGCCGGGCGCCGCTCGCGGAGCGGCGGCGGCACGCGCTCCAGCGCCTCACGCAGCGCCGCGCGGTTCGCGTCCAGGTGCTCGAGCAGCTCCACGGTGGTCGGATGCATGAGATGGCGCTCCTGGTGGCGAGATGGCTTCGCCGGGCGCCGCGCGGCGCCGGCCCCTCGCCGGAGCAACGCGCATGGAGGGCGGAAAGTTCTGGCGCGCGTCAGGCGGTGCCGCCAAGCGCGCCCCCGAGCGGTGGCGCGCCCGGCGGCGGCGCTCAGCGCGCCTGCCCCATCTCCTTGAGACGCGCGGCGCTGAGCGTCAGGTCCTGCTTGCGCAGCATGACGGCGCGGGGGCGCAGCGCCGCCATCACGTCCGGGGGGATGTCGGCGCTCATGCGCGCGACCGCGGCCTCGCGATTCTTCTTCATCTCGTCGACCATCGACTTCGGCATCTGCGCCACGTTCAGCTCCTGCTCGATCGGCGTGAGCTGCGACACCGCCGACGAGAGCGTGGTCCGGATGAACTGGTAGCGCTCCTCGTCCACTCCCGCGGCCTTCGCCCCCTCCTCGCGCGTCCCCATGTCGGTGGCGTCGAACATCGCGTTCACCGTGTCCTCACCCGTCTTGGCGCTCGCCAGCTTCGCCGCGGCCGCCTTCACCGCATCCATCTCCGCCGCCATGCCGAGCTGCCACCGGTCGATGTCGTCGACCGTGATGGGCGCCGACGTGGACGCGCCCGGCTGCGGCGTGCTCGCCGTCGGCGTCGCCGCCGCGGTGGAGGCGGTGTCCTGGTCGGTGGTGGATGTGGTGTCCTGCTCGGCGGATGCGGTGCTGTCCGTGGCCGGGGCGTCGTGCTGGCCGCCGCACCCGGCGGCGAACAGGGCGACGCACAGGAGCGTGGCGGCGGTGCGGGAGCTCGGGAGACGCATGGGGACTCTCGTTGCGTGAGGGGCGGGGGCGTCGGCGTGGACCGTGCGCGGTCGCGCCACGCCGGACTGAAGCGTGGGTCGCGGAGTATACGACCGTTCGGGAATGCCGTCCAGAAGCCGAGCGAGGGAACGCTCGGCTCACCCGTACGCCAGGTCGTCCATCAGCTCCGCGAAGCGCGACCAGGAGAGCCGCTTTCGCGTGTGGCGCTTTCCACCCTTCCAGTAGAGCGCACCCCGACCGATCTCCAGCTCGCCGATCTTCTCCTGGCGGGCGAAGATCTCGAGGTTGAGCGAGGTGCCGGCGCGCGTGAGGCCGTGCACGCTCAGGTGCGCCTTGACGGCGTGCTTCCGCTCGCGAGTCTTCCTGGCCACGACGCCCTCC
>DASUXC010000195.1:0-15979 GCA_036378095.1 Gemmatimonadaceae bacterium
AGGGAGCGGGTGGTGAGGAGGGGGGAGGAGCGAAGGGGGTGAGGCGCGAGTCGGAGCGAAGACCACCCGGAGCGAAGCGAGTCGGGGGTGGGGCGCGAGTGGGAGCGAAGAAAACCGGGAGCGAAGGGGGGCGATGCGGGAGAGAGGTGAGGGGAGGGGGAGGGCGAGGGGGTGGGAGCGGGGGAGTTGGGGGCGGGATGGGGGGGCGCTCGGGGCGGCGGGGGGAGGGGCGAGTGTTGCGGATGAGGGAGAGGAGCATTCTCACGATGGCGGTGAGTGAGTGGAGACGGCTCGAGAGCACGGGGGGAGCGAGGTGTGCGCGCGCCTGGAGGTACCACGACCGGCCCTCGCGGGCCGATCCGAGTGCGTACTCGTAGAAGTGGGCGCGCTCCTTCATGGAGGCGCGACTGTATCCCTCCGAGATGTGCGCGGAGATGTCGCCGATGGCGCCGAGTAGCTGCGGCGCCACTCGTGCGGCACACACGGTGCCGGCGAGATCGCGCACATCATCCACCGCCAGCGATCCCGCGTACAGCGCCATGCGGTACACCCTGAGCGACCACACCGGATCGCCGCGAAAATCCTCGGGAATCGTCGCCTCCCATTCGTCGTATTCCACCTGACGCTCCGGGGCTGTGCATTGGAGTCCACTACCGAGCCATCGCCCTTACCCTATCCCCTTCGCCCCGACCTCCCACCATCCAACCCCCGCCCTCCGGACCCCTCCACCCCCCCTTTCCTTCGCTCCGGCCGGTCTTCGCTCCGACTCGCGCCTCACCTCCTTCGCCCCTCCTCTCAACGATTCGATGCCACTCTCCACACGGAACTCACCATGTTGCCCGCATGCCCACACCCGCCGAGCACCGCGCCCTCGTGTTCCTCTCCGCCCTTCTCCTCCTTGGCGTCGGCTTCCGCGCCGGCGCCTCGCTCGGGCCCGAGCCCTCCACCATCGCGCTCGACCGGCAGCTCGCCGCCGTGGACAGCGCCAGGCAGCAGTCCACCTCGCGCCGCCGCTCCCGGGGAAAGTCGAACAGATCCGCGCCCGCGCCGCGCCCCAGGCTCCCCGCCGGCGCGGGAGCCGCCGGCGGCGCGACCGCTCCGCCGCCCACCATCTACTACGCCCCCGCACCTGGCGGGCAGCCCGGCGCCTCGGCGTCCTCCGCCCCCGTTCGCGTCGACATGGACGTCGCCACGGCGGCGCAGATCGAGCAGCTCCCGCGCATCGGCCCCGTGCTCGCCAGGCGCATCGTGGCGGACCGCGATTCGCTCGGTCCTTTTGGCTCATTGAAGGAGCTGCGGCGCGTCAAAGGAGTGGGGCCGGCGCTCGCCAGGGCGGTCGAGCCGTACGTGACGTTTTCCCTCCAACCGCGTCCTCACGGTGTGCTCGAACGGGGCGACCGTGGGTCCGCGCGCGGGACTCGCGGCCGATCGCGTCGGCCGAGGTCGAAATGACCTGCCGCCTTCGCGAACGTGAAAAATTGTGATCACACCGCGCTCGCGGACACCTCCCCGCTCGTGTCACCGAACCACGCCCCCCAACGGGAACCATGGCCGCTCCAGTAGTCGCAGCTGGCGAGCGCATCGGCGAGCTCCTCCTTCGGGAGGGGCTGGTCACGCGCGAGATGCTCGAGAAGGCCCTGCAGGAACAGAAAGCCACCGGGATGCGCATTGGCTACAACCTGGTAAAGCTCGGCTTCGTCAACGAGGTCGAGCTCACCCGGATGCTGGCGCGCCAGTTTCGCATGCCCGCCGTCGACCTCTCCAACTTCGAGGTCGACACCCGGATCGCGAAGCTCATCCCGTCCGAGCTGGCGCAGCGGCACCTCGTGCTTCCGCTCAAGCGCGAGGGGCGCACGCTCACCGTGGCGATGGCCGACCCGTCGGACCTGGGCGTCATCGACGACCTCAAGTTCATCACGCGCTACGACATCTTCCCGGTGATCGCCGGGGAGTACACGCTGCGCAACGCCGTCGACCGGTACTACGGCGAGGCCCCGGACGATGCGCTCCAGAGCCTTCTCGCCGACATCAACGACGACGATGACGACATCGAGGTCGTCGAGGACCGCGACGAGGAGCTCAGCGCCGCCTCGCTGGCCGCGGCGATCGACGACGCCCCCGTCGTCAAGCTGATCAACGGAATCCTCACCGACGCGGTGAAGCGCGGCGCCTCGGACATCCACTTCGAGTGCTACGAGACGGAGATGCGGGTGCGCTACCGCATCGACGGCGCGCTCATGGAGGTCATGAAGCCGCCCATGAAGCTCAAGGCGGCGCTGATCTCGCGCTTCAAGATCATGGCGAACCTGAACATCGCCGAGCGCCGCGTCCCGCAGGACGGCCGCATCAAGCTGAAGATCGGGAAGAAGGTGATCGACTACCGCGTGTCGACCCTCCCCACGCTCTTCGGCGAGAAGATCGTGCTCCGAATCCTCGACAAGGGGAACCTCACCCTCGACCTCGAGAAGTTCGGCATCGAGCCGCGCGCGGAGCACGAGCTCATGGAGGCCGTGCAGAACCCGTACGGGATGGTGCTCGTCACGGGCCCCACGGGGTCGGGCAAGACGACCACCCTCTACTCGGCGCTCTCCAAGGTCAACAACATCGACGTCAACATCATGACGGCGGAAGATCCCGTGGAGTACAACATCTTCGGGATCAACCAGGTGCTCGTGCGCAACGAGATCGGGCTCACCTTCGCGGCGGCGCTCAAGGCGTTCCTACGGCAGGACCCGAACATCATCATGATCGGCGAGATCCGCGACCTCGAGACGGGCGGCATCGCCATCAAGGCCGCGCTCACGGGGCACCTCGTCATGTCCACGCTGCACACCAACTCCGCGCCGGAGACGGTGACGCGTCTGTTGGACATGGGGCTCGAGCCGTTCAACGTGGCGTCCGCGCTCAACCTCGTGCTCGCGCAGCGACTGGTGCGCCGCATCTGCAACAACTGCCGCGTGCGCTACGAGTGGAGCGACGATGACCTGCGCGCGGCCAAGCTGCACGCCGGGCAGACGCTCCGCGACCTGCACTACACCGACGAGGCGATCGAGAACATGAAGCGCGGCGCCACCAAGGATGCGGCGCCGATCGTCCAGGGCTTCTCGCTCGACACGCGCGTGGAGGAGATCCCGCTCTTCAAGGGGCGCGGCTGCGACCAGTGCAACGGCGGCGGCCTCAAGGGGCGGCAGGGGCTGTACGAGGTGATGGCGATGACCCCGCGCGTGCGCAAGCTGATCCTCCAGAACGTCGGCGCCGCGGAGATCCGCGATGCCGCCATTGCCGACGGCATGCTCACGCTCCGCATGGACGGCCTGCTGAAGGTGATGAAGGGGATCACCACGCTCGAGCAGGTCATTCGCGAGACGGCGGCGTAGCCGGCCGCGCATGGCCGGCCCGCGCGCGCATTACCAATCCCTCGACTCGTCCGTCTCCAGCACGTACGAGCTCATACGAACCCCGAATCGATGACTTCGCCCCCCGCTCAGTCCGTGAACCTGCGCTCGCTGCTCGAGGAGATGATCGAGCGCGATGCGTCGGACCTGCACATCACCGCCGGCGACAAGCCGAAGCTGCGGATCGACGGGGACATCACCGACGCGAACGTCGACGTCGTGCTGTCGCCCAAGGACACCCTGCAGCTCGCGTATTCCATCCTCACCGAGAACCAGAAGAAGCGGTTCGAGACCGAGGATGAGCTGGACTTCTCGTTCGGGATCCAGAACCTCGCGCGCTTCCGCGGCAACTGCTTCAAGCAGCGCGGGTGCGTGTCGCTGGTCATCCGGCAGATCCCGTTCAACATCCGGACGTTCGACGATCTGGGGCTTCCGGCGGCGGTGGCCCACATGGCCGAGAAGCCGCGCGGGCTGGTGCTCGTGACCGGGCCGACCGGCTCGGGCAAGTCCACCACGCTGGCGGCGATGATCGACAAGATCAACCGCGAGCGAAAGGGACACATCATCACGGTGGAGGACCCGATCGAGTTCATCCACCGTCACCAGAGCTGCATCGTCAACCAGCGCGAGGTGGGGACGGACACGCGGAGCTTCGCCAACGCGCTCAAGTACGCGCTGCGCGAGGACCCCGACACCATTCTCGTGGGCGAGATGCGCGACCTGGAGACCATCCAGGCCGCGCTCACCATCGCCGAGACGGGGCACCTGTGCTTCGCCACCCTGCACACCAACTCGGCGGCCGAGGCGATCAACCGCATCATCGACGTCTTCCCGTCGCACCAGCAGGGGCAGGTTCGGGCGCAGCTCGCCTTCAGCCTCGAGGGGATCATCACCCAGACCCTCCTCCCGAAGGCCAAGGGGCGCGGCCGTGCGCTGGCGGCGGAGATCCTCGTCGTCACGCCGGCCATCCGGGCGCTCATCCGCGACAACAAGATCCACCAGATCTACTCCCTCATGCAGTCGGGGAAGAAGTTCGGGATGCAGACGCTCAACGACGCGCTGTACCAGCTCTACGTGGGGCGCGAGGTCACGATGGACGAGTGCCTGCGCGTGTCGGGCGACCCCAACGAGTTCATGCGGATGATCGGCCAGCCGACCATGGGCGACGACGGCGCCGAGGCGCCGCGTGGCGCGCGGGACGGGCGGGTTGCGCCGGCGATGAAGCGGTGAGGGGGGCGATCGGCTCTCGGCCCTCGGCTCTCGGCTCTCGGCTCTCGGCTACTGCACAGCATGGAGAGCTCCCAGGGTGTGCCGTAGCTGATGGCCGAGAGCCGAGAGCCGACAGCCAAGTCACCGACGTCTCGAATGGCTTGAAGCACATTTAGAGGAGCGCATGCCCACATTCGCCTACACCGCGCGGACCCTGAACGGGGAGCTCAAGACCGCGACCATGGATGCCACGTCGCGCGACGACGTGGTGGCGCAGCTCAGGCGCCAGAAGCTCATCGTCGTGAAGGTCGACGAGGAGAAGGCCAAGAAGAAGGGCGGGAAGATCAAGACGCGCGACATCGTCGTGTTCACGCGGCAGTTCTCGACGATGATCAACTCCGGTCTCCCGCTCGTGCAGGCGCTCGACATCCTGTCCAAGCAGAGCGAGAACAAGGCGCTGCAGGAAGTGACGCGGCAGGTCGTGTACGACGTGGAATCGGGGAACACCGTGGCCGACGCGCTGCGCAAGCATCCCCGGGCGTTCACCGATCTGTACTGCAACATGGTCGCGGCGGGCGAGGCGGGCGGTATCCTCGACACCATCCTCATGCGACTGGCGACGTTCCTGGAGAAGAACGACGCCCTCGTGGGGAAGGTGAAGAGCGCGATGATCTACCCGGCCGTCATCATGAGCGTGGCGGTGATCGCCATCGTCGTGCTGCTCATCTTCGTGATCCCGACGTTCGAGCGGATGTTCGCGAGCGTGAACCTGGCGCTTCCGCTCCCCACGCGCATCGTGATCGGGGCGTCGGCGTTCCTGCAGCACTTCTGGTGGCTGGTCATCGGCGTCGCGGTCGGGGCCGTGTTCCTGTTCAAGCGCTACTACGCAACCACCGACGGCCAGCTCCGCGTGGACAGCGCCATGCTGCGCATGCCCGTGCTGGGCGATCTGCTGCGGAAGAGCGCCGTGAGCCGCTTCACGCGCACGCTCGGAACGCTCATCAGCTCCGGCGTGAGCATCCTCGACGGGCTCGAGATCACCGCCAAGACCGCGGGGAACCGGGTGATCCACGACGCGATCATGGAGTCGCGGGCGAGCATCGCGGGCGGCGACACCATCAGCGCGCCGCTGCAGAAGTCGGCGGTGTTCCCGCCCATGGTGATCAGCATGATCGCGGTGGGTGAGCAGACCGGTGGGCTGGACGAGATGCTGACGAAGATCGCGGACTTCTACGATACCGAGGTGGATACCGCCGTGTCGGGGTTGTTGAGCCTCATGGAGCCGATCATGATCGTGTTCCTGGGCGTGATCGTGGGTGGTATGGTGGTGGCCATGTATCTGCCGATCTTCGACATGGTGAATGCGGTGCAGTGAGCAGGATGGAATGCGAAGGCGCAGACGTACCGCGGGCTCGGGTGTAGAGTCGCACGATCCGCGGAATTGCGCGACGAAAGAGGGGGCCCCGCCATCCGGCGGGCCCCCTCTCGCGTCTCTCCGAACCGCCCCGGGATTGCCGATTGGATCGCTGTCGTGCCGCACTTGGCGCTCGGCTTCCGGACGCCGCAGCCGTACCGCGTAGAGGCGCTCGGGGTCGTCCGAGTAGGTGCTCGACCGGTCAGCCCCGACTGTCTCGCGAACCGGGGCTCGGAGCGCACGTCGATCCGACATCCACACGGAGCACCTCGGTCAGTCGATCCAACCACGGCGTCGCCGTTCACCGGTCGAGAGCGGCTCGCTTCCGCTCGAGCAACGCGTGCTGCGCGGGTGATGACTGCATGCCGAGGGCGCGATCGAGATACCGCTGTGCCTCCTCCATGTTGCCAAGCGAGGCGTGCAGCTCGGCGTACGCCGCCAGCGCGTACGGATAGCGGGCGAGCAGCTCGCGCTCGGGAATCGCATCCAACTCGTCGAGCCCCGCGCGCGCGCCGGCGTGCATGGCCACCGCCAGGGCGTAATTGACGTCGATGACGAGCGACGGCCACCGCGCGTGCAGCACCGCGTACATCTCGGCGACGCGCTCCCAATCCGTCGCCGCGTAGCTCGGCGCGACCGCGTGGCACGCCGCAATCCCCGCCTCGAGGTGGTAGCGGGTGAGCTCGGCGCCGGAACCGGCGCGCGCGAGGCAGGCGAACGCCTCGTCCACGAGCGCGCCGTCCCAGCGCGAGCGGTCCTGCTCGGCCAGGAGCAGCAGGCTCCCGTCGTCGGCCAGGCGGGCCGGCGCCCGCGCCGCGTGGAAGCAGAGCAGCGCGCGGAGCGCGAACGCGGCGGGCAGCCCGGTGTCGTCCCGTTCCGTGAGCAGCCGGACGAAGCGCAGCGCGTCGCGACAGAGCCCGTCGTCGATCGCCTCTTCGCCGACGCTCGGGCTGTATCCCTCCGAGAACACGACGTAGAGCACGTCGAGGAGGGCCGCGAGCCGCCCGGGGAGCGCGCCGGCCGTCGGGACGTCGAACCGCACCCCCCGCTCCCGGAGCCGCTGCTTCGCGCGCACGAGCCGCTGGGCGACGGCGCGCTCGTCGCTCACGAACGCCGTCGCGATCTGGGCCGCGGTGAGCCCGAACGCCACGCTCGCCACGAGCGCGATCTGCGCGGCGCGCGAGAGCGACGGGTCGCAACAGAGGAACATGAGCCGCACCTCGTCCTCGGCGTCGAACGACGGCGGCTTCTCTTCGGCGACGTCGCGCGCACGCTCGAGCGCGAGGTGGGATTGCTCCCGGCGGAGCGCGTCGACGGCGGCATTGTGCGCGACGCGCACGAGCCACCCCTCGGGGTCGTCGGGGAGGCCGCTCACCGTCCAGCGGTCGAGCGCGCGCACGTACGCGTCCTGCACCGCCTGTTCGACGAGCGCGAAGTGACGCACGCCGAACCGGCGGGTGAGGGCCGCGATTGCGCGGGCGTGGCTCTCCCGGAAGCGCGTCTCGAGCACCTCCCTCACGCCCTCGGCAGCCGCGCGTCGATCGCCGCTCACGCGCTCGATCTCAGGGGGTCAGCGGGTCCCGCGTCAGACGTCCGATGACGAACGCGACATTTCGAGGACGCGCACCTCGACCCACCCGTTCTGCAGGGCGAGCGCCGGACAGCTGCTCGCGGCCGCCGTCGCCGCGTCGAGCGAGCCCGCCTCGATCACGAAGATCCCGCCAACGGCGTCCTTGGCCTCGATGAATGGGCCGTCGATCACCTCGCCGCCGCGGATCGTGAGCCGGCGCCCGGTCTGGTCGTACAGTTTGTGGCTCTCGACGAACTGGCCGCGCTCCGCGAGGCCGCGGACCCACGCGGCGTAGCGCTCGAGCATGTCGGCCCGGAAGTTCGGGTTGCCGCTCCGCTTGTCGAGGTCGGCGCCGCCGAGGATGAGCAGGTATCTGGGCATTCGTGATCCCGTCGTGTTCGGAGTGGTGCAGCGGTCTCGGGCGTACACCCGGCCGCCGCCGGTTTCGGGCGGGAGAACCCGGCCAGAGAGCATCCGGCCGGAGCCTCAGGCCGGATGCCCGCCGACGTACGTCGCGAGGTACCTCAGGAATCCTTCCCAGCCCTCGGCGTGATGGTCGGCCGGGCCGCGGAATCCGGCGAAGCCGTCCTGCCGCACCGTGACGCGCGTGCCGCCGGCGATCGGATCCAGCAGGTAGGTGACCGTGGTATCACGGCGGCCGAACTCCGGGTAGTCCCAATCGTAGCGGCGCGTCAGGACGACCCGGCGCGGCGCGTCGATCTCGAGGTACTCGCCACTCGCGGGGAAGACGGTCCCGTCGGCCAGCCTGATGCCCACCGACCACGGCCCGCCCACGCGGAGGTCCGACTGCCATGCGGTCGCCTGGTAGGTGTCCGGGGCTCCCCACCACGTCTCGGTCTCCGCGGTGGTGAGCGCACGGAAGATGCGCTCCGGCGTGGCCGCCATGTCCATCGTGGCGAGGACCGTTTCACCGTCGGTCACCGCGCGCGGGGCGGGACCCTCCGCCGCCGCCTCGTGCTCGGCGCGCGTCCGCCGCTCGATCTCCGCGGCGAACCGCGCGAGGAGATCCTGCCAGCAGGCTTCGTGGGAGGCGCGCATCCGCTCGGCGCCGTCGCCGAAGACCTCGAAGCCGCGGTGGATGATCGTGACGTCGGTGCGGCGCGGCGCGGGCCCGTCGAAGCGCACCTCGAGCTCCGTCGGCGCGCCGGCGATGTGCCAGTCGAAGAGCAGTCGCGTCGGGGGCTCGCACGCGAGCACGCGCGCCCACTCGCACTCGCTGCCGTCGGTGCCCCGCTCGTACCACCGGCCGCCCTCGCGCGCCTCGAGCGTGATGTCGGCGATGGCGGCCTTCGTGGGGTTCCCGGTGTAGGCGCGATTCCACCACGCTGCGACGTGGGCGGTGAAGACCTGGAAGGCGCGCACCGGCTCGACGGGCACATGGACGGACCCCCGAATGGGGGTCGGCTCCGGCGCGGCGCGGTGTTCGGTCATCGGCTCGGTGTCGAGGGTGATCTTGGCGGTCATGGGTCGTGGCCTCGTTGGCGCTGCCGTTGGGAGCGATCGGGCCGGCTCGCGACCGTCGCGATCGCCGGCTCGTCGCATCGACGCCCCGAGGACGGACGCGCTCGAAGGCACTCGACATCGGGTCCGTCGTCGTGGTCGCGATGTCGAGCGCGCCCGAGAGACCGCGTCCTCGGTCCGTCGGCGCGGACCTCCCAGGGCGACAGTCTAAAGGTTCGTCCACCGCGCCGTGAGACCCCCATCGTGAGGCCCCACCCATGAATCACGCCCCAGAAGTAGCCGACTCGTCGACCGACCTGGATGACGATGTATCGGCCATCATCGCATCGTTTGGCGCCGCGCTGCAGGACGTCGGCAAGCCGCTGGCGATCCTCGCGCAGTTCCAGGTCCGCGACGGGACACAGGATCTCGTGGAGGCCGCGTTCGCCGAAGCGAGCGTCTCGACGGCCGAAGAGCCCGGCGTCATCGCGTACCAGGTGCATCGCGAGCGCGGGGCGCCGACGCGGTTCGTCGTGTACGAGCGATGGCGGAGCCTCGCCGATCTGGACGCTCATCTGCGCACGCCGTACATCCGCGCGTTGCGCCGAGTCATCGACGGAGCGGTGGTCGGTACTCCCGAGTTCCGCGTGCTGATGCCGCGCGCCGGCTCCAGCCGGGGCGCATAGATCGCTGGCACGGCGCGATGCGGACGATGCGGACGATGCGGCTGATGAAATCGTCCGTTGATCGCCATCATGGTCGGCGTCCGTCGAAGTGGTGCCGCGAGCCGTTGGCGCCGGTCACCAGAACGACGGTGCGGGACCCGGCCAGTGTCGGCGCCGCGAGCAACGCCGCCGTCGCTGCGGCGCCGGCGGGTTCCGCGCGCGTCTCCTCCGACTCGAACAGGCGACCCATCGCATCGCGGATGTCGGCGTCGCTCACGAGGACCATGTCGTCGACGAGCGCGCGGAGCGCGCGGACGTTGTCCCCATCGGGCGAGCGGGTCGCAAGCCCGTCGGCGATCGTATCGCACGTCTCCGTCGCGATCGGATGGCCGGCGCGCCACGACAGCGTGTACGACGGGGCGCGCTCGGCCTGCACGCCGATGATGCGCACGCGGGGGACGAGTTGTTTCGCCGCTGCAGCGACGCCGCGGATCAGCGCCGTATCGCCGACGGGGACGATGATCGTGTCCACCGACGGCAGGCACTCGATGATCTCGAGGGCGATCGTCGCCGGTCCGGCAGGGAGATCGGGGTCAGTCGCGTCGTCCAGGAAGAACACGCCGTCCCGCCGCCCGTGTTCGCTGGCCGCCCGCGTGGCTGCGGACAGGTCCATGTCGCCCACCTCCACGATCGTCGCCCCGAGGGCGGCGACGAGGGCGCGCTTGGCCGGGTCCGGGTCGCGTTGCAGGAACACCGTCGCGCGGAGCGCGCACCGCCCCGCGGCGTAGGCGACGGCCGCACCGTGGTTGCCGGTACTGCTCGCCGTCACTTCCTGGATCGGGCGACGCGCCAGATTTGCGGCGAGCGCCCAGAGTGCCCCGCGCGGCTTGAACGACCCGGTAGGGAGCTCGCTCTCGAGTTTCAGATGTACCTCGGCGCCGCGAGCGGAGAGGGTACGGCTCCGCACGAGGCGCGAGGGTGGGAAGTGACGGCGAAGGAGTGCGCGCGCCGCGTAGATCGTGGAGAGCGAGAGCTCCGCACCCGCGCCGTCCGCATTGTCGCGGCCCGGGCCCATCATGCGGGCGTGGTCCCGGCCGCGCGCGAAGCCGGCGACCCGTACGGCTCCCCCGTGCCGGTCTCGAGGAGCAGTTTGAGGCTTCGAACGTACTGACCCCACAGGTACGCAAAGCACCCATAGTCCGCGTACCGATCGGGAAGGCCCGTCTGCGTGAACCGGAAGTCGGTTCTGTCGCCCGCCGGCGCGATCTCGAACACCAGCCGTGTGCCGGTCCACTCCGGGGGGACATCGACCGACGACCAGGCAACCCGCCGGCCGGGCACGAGCTCGTCGACGCGCCAGGACAGCCTGGCAACTGCACCGAAGCGGAACTCGTTCACTCCGCCGACGCGCGGCTCGGCCGTGACGTCGGGAGTCCACCAGCCGGCGAGGCCGCGCTCGGTCGTGAGCGCCTGATAGAGCCGGTCCGGAGTGGTCGCAATGGTCGTCGCGTGTATGATGTCCATGAGTTTCTCACAACGTGTGTGGTGAGGTGTCATCCGCCGTCGCTGCGCGGTCGTCACGACTCGAATCGCGAGAGGTCCTCGTCGGCGCCGACGACGCGGAACACCTGCCCGCCGGGCGCCTGGAAGTAGAGGCGGTCCTTCTCCCACGTGTCGAGTTCGGTCACGCCGAAGGCGCGGATCTTCGCCGAGAGCTCGGCTGCGTCGGCGGCGCGGAGCTCGAGCCAGATCGCCTTCACCTGCTCTTCCTCTGGGAGCACGCGGTGCTCGTAGATGGCCGCGATGAAGAAGTCGTCGCCGAGGCGGAAGAAGTCGACTTCGTTCGAGCACTTGGTGATCGCGCAGCCGAGCACGTCCCGGTAGAAGCGGCGGACGCGCTCGCGGTCCGCGGGGCGCGCGGTGAACTTCGCGTGGTTGCCGATCGATGCGATCGCTGCGGCGGTGGTCATATCGGGGTCCTCGGGGTCGGGAAGACTGCCGCGACCGGAGCGGTCGCGATTGCCCGGAGGACGCAATGCTGGAGCGCTACTCGACATCGCCACGCCCGACTCGCCGCGGCCATGCGCCTCGGCAGCCGGCCGTTGCACGCGACCCGCGCCGCCGTGTACCGGCGGCGTCGCGCAGCTCTCGAGCGATGCTCGGAGTACGGGACGTCCCGAAGCCTGCCTCGCGGAGAACGCCCGCGCTCGCGCCCCGTGTCAGCTCCCGGCCGCCAGTCGCTGGAAGCGGGGGTTCCCCCGGAGTGGGGCGAAGTTGGGGTCGATCCTGAGCCAGTCGGGCGTCAGGTAGTATGGGATCTTCAGCAGCGGCTCCAACACGTCGAGCGCCTTCTCCGGCTCGCCGACGACGATGTAGATCCGGACGAGCTGGTGCTGGATGTAGGGACCGTTGAACGCATCCCGCGCGACGGGTCGCATCGCCACGGCTCGCTCGCCCTCCTGGATCGCCTCCGCCTTGCGGCCGAGATACGCCAGGGTCAGGCCGTGAAGGGCGTGGAGTTGATCGTCCGCAGGTGTCTCCTCGAGTTGCGCCTCGAACGCCACGCGCGCCGAGTCGGCGTAGGCACGCGCCCGGGCCCGGTCGCCGCGCTGCCAGTAACTCTGGGCGAGGGCCAGCCCCCACCCGCTGCGGTTTCCGTCGAAGGCGGCCGCGGTGAGCCCGTCGAGCGTCCGCTGCCCGGCGCTGTCCAGCGCCCAGCCGAGGTCGTAGTACGTGGCGAGGTAGGCGTCCAGGGCGCTCGGATCCGCGTCCATCAGTGCCCCGCGCACCAGTGCGCGCGCGCCGGCAAGGTCACCATGCGTGAGCCGGACCATGGTGCCGAAGTCGATGGCCGAGAGGTTGCCCGGCGACATGGCCAGGCCGCGGTCGAGTGACGCTCGCGCCTCCGGAAGGCGGCGAAGCCAGAGGTACGTGCGACCGAGCTCCAGTGTGACGCTGGCGGAGCGCGGGTCGAGCTCCGCGGCCTGGCGGTAGTGCGCGACGGCGGCGTCCCAGTGACCGAGCGCCCGCTCGGCCCGGGCGGCCCCGCTCAGGAGGAGCGCGCTGTGCGGTGCATGGCGAAGACCGGCCTCGTACTCGCCGAGCGCGCGCGCGTAGTCGCGGAGCACGTTCGCGTCGTAGTTCCCCATCGCCACGTGACCCTCGGGGAGCCGTGGGGCGAGCGCGAGCGCGTGCGCGGCCGCCTGCTGGCTCGCCGCCGAGTCGGCTCCCGTGGGTGCCGCGTCGTAGTACAGCATGGCGTGCGCGCTGCCGAGCGCTGCCCAGGCCAGCGCGAACGAGGAGTCGAGTGCCACGGCCCGCGCGTACGATCGGGCGGCCCGGCGGACGGTAGATGGGTCGTTAGGCGCCTTGCCCTCGATGGCTTCGCCGCGCAGGTACGCATCGTACGCGTCGAGGTTGGCGGTCGGTCGCACGGCCATGGACTGCTGCTCGCCCGCGTTGAGCGCGACGCCGAGGGCGTTCGCGACCTTCCCCGCGACGTCAGCCTGGACCTGGAAGACGTCGGTGAGGGCGGCGTCGAAGGGCTCGCCCCACTTTTCCGACGCAGTCGCGGCGTCGATCAGCTCCGGCCGTACCTGCACCCGGCTCGCGCCACCGGGCCCTTTCGCCCAGCGCACCGTGCCCGTGAGCAGGTACTTCACCCCCAGCTCCCGGCCGATCTCCTGCGGGGGCTTGGCCGCGTGCTGGTATTGCTCGGAGCTCGCGCGGGCGATGACCTGAAGGCCGGGCAGCCCCGCGAGCTTGTCGCGCACCGCGTCGGTGACGCCATCGGCGAAGTAGGCATCCGCGGAGTCGCCGAGATTCTCGAACGGCAGGACCGCGAGCGTCGCCGCACCGGGGGCGGTGCTCCCAGGCTCGTGCGAGCGCCAAGCGAAGAGCACGCCGAGCCCCACGAGGAAGCCGAGTGCGAGAGCGGAGGCGACCAGCGACGGGCGGCGTGCGCGCCCCGGCGACGGCGCCGCTGGGGCGGTCGCCGACCGTTTCGCGGCTTCGAGCGCCGCCGCGAAGGCGGCCGCGCTTGCGTACCGGTCGGCCGGCGCCGCCGCGAGCGCCGTCCTGAGCGCAGCGTCGACGGCCGCGGGCACGGCTGGCCGCGCCCGCCGGACCGAGGGCGGCTCGCCCGACATCATCTTGGCGATGATGGTCTGCATCGTGGGGCCCGTGAAGGGCGGCTCGCCGGCCAACATCTCGTACAGCACCGCGCCGAGGCTGTAGACGTCGGTGCGAGAATCGACGGTGCGCTCCGCGCTCGCCTGTTCGGGGCTCATGTACCGCGGCGTGCCCACCGCCACCCCGGTCTCGGTCAGCTCGCGTGTGATCCCCGCGTCGTCGCCCCGGAGCGCGCGCGCGATCCCGAAGTCGGCTACGAGCGCCTGGCCGTCGGTGAGGAGGATGTTCTCGGGCTTCACATCGCGGTGAACGACCCCGTGCCGGTGGGCGTAGTCGAGTGCGCGCGCCACGTCGCGCGCGATGTGCAGGGCATCCTCGATGGGCAGTTGGTGCTCGCGCACGAGCCGGTCGCGGAGACTCTCGCCTTCCACGTAGGGCATCGTGAACCAGAGCTGGCCCGACGCCGTCTCCCCCGAGTCGTACACGGACAGGATGTGCGGATGCTGCAGCTTGGCCGCCAGCCGAATCTCGCGCGTGAAGCGCTCGCGTCCCAGGCTCCGGGCGATCTCCGGGTGCACGACCTTCAGCGCCACCGGGCGGTCGTGCTTCCGGTCGAGGGCGAGGAAGACGGTTGCCATTCCTCCGCGCCCGAGCTCGCGCTCGAGCGTGAAGTCGCCGGCGAGCGCCGCCTGTAGTTGGGCGGGCGAGTCCGCGGAATCCACCAGCGCACTCCTCGGGTGAGGGCCACAGGAAGGTAGCGGCGGGCGCCCCGCGCGGCCAGCGCCGCGCCAGAGGGCAAAGGCCGCAGGAGCAACGGGTTAGGGCAAATTACGATGGACCTGCAGGTATTGCGACCACATCCTGGCCAGCGCGGCAGCCGGCCCGGTGGTATCCCCGTCGCGGTCCGACGGAGGTTGACGCGTGACCCAGCGCCACACATCTCCGCACCGCTCGCTCTCGACTCGGATTCCTCCAGTCGACGTGCCTACGTCGGCGAGCAAGCTCCGTCTCCTGGTGGAGGATCGGTTGTTGGAAATCGAGTCGACGCGGACGTGGCGCTACAGCTTGCGGCTGGGTTGGTAGGGACGACGTCGCGGCCGTCGCGCGGGCGGTGCCGTCGCGGGCCAGCTCGGAGGGGCGCTGCGGGGGCGCGAGTCGCATTGCGCTCCCGGCCCCGGGCCGGACCGCGTAACGTACGGGGCGCGCGCCGACGGTGGTGCGCGCCCCGCTCCTTTCCCCTCGCCCCTTTGCCCCATGCCGATGCCCGTCCAGGACCTGCTCGCGCTACTCGACCTCGAGCCGCTCGAGGTGAACATCTACCGCGGCCGCAACCGGGACGTGGGGAGCGGGCGGGTGTTCGGCGGGCAGGTGATGGCGCAGGCGCTGGTCGCAGCGCGGCGCACGGTGGACGAGCCGCGCGAGGCGCACTCGCTGCACGGCTACTTCATCCTGCCCGGCGATCTCGCGACACCCATCGTGTACTTCGTGGACCGCCTGCGCGACGGCGCGAGCTTCAGCACGCGTCGCGTGACCGCCATCCAGCACGGGCACGCGATCTTCGAGCTCTCGGCCTCCTTCCAGGTGAAGGAGGAAGGGCGCGAGCACCAGGCGCCCATGCCCGCGGCCCCCGATCCGGAGTCGCTCGCCCCCGAGCTCACGCTCATCCGGGAGATGGCGGCGCGCATCCCGGAGTCACTGCGCCCCGTGCTCACGCAGGAGCGCCCCATCGACTTTCGTCCCGTCGCGCCGGTGGACCTGTTCGCGCCGGAGCCGCGCCCTCCCGAGCGCGCCGTGTGGCTGCGCACCATCGGCGCGCTCCCCGACGATCCGCTCGTGCACCAGGCGGTGCTGGCGTACGCCTCGGACCACGGGCTCCTCCCAACCGCGCTGCTCCCGCACGCGCTCCCGTACGGCACGCCCGGGCTGCAACTGGCGTCGCTCGACCACGCGCTCTGGTTCCACGGCCCGTTCCGCGCCGACGACTGGCTGCTCTACGTCATGGACAGCCCCGTCGCCGGCGGCGCGCGCGGCTTCGTGCGCGGCGCCGTGTACACGCGCGAGGGGCGGCTCGTGGCGAGCGTCGCGCAGGAAGGGCTGATGCGCGAGCGGGGCGCCCGTCAGGCGCCGGCACGGC
>DASUXC010000196.1:0-10228 GCA_036378095.1 Gemmatimonadaceae bacterium
ACCGGTACGGACACCCGCGCTGGCGCCCCGAGGGCCTCCTCGAAGACGGGAGCGGCTCGGTGGTGCTGGCGAGCGGGATCGAGGCGCGGCTCATCCAGGCCGAGGCGGCGCTCCAGGCAGGCGGCGCGGACTGGCTCGCGATGCTCAACGCGCTGCGTACCGATGGCACGTTCGACACACAGCCGGACCCCGCCGATTCCACCAAGACGGACACGCTCTGGCACGCGGGAACTGGCGGGGTGGCGGGGCTCGGGCCGCTCATTGATCCCGGCTCGCCGGATGGACGCGTGTCGCTCCTGTTCCAGGAGCGGGCGTACTGGCTCTACCTCACCGGCCACCGCCAGGGGGACCTGCGCCGGCTCGTGCGTGTGTACGGACGGCAGCAGCAGTACGTCTACCCCGAGGGCGGCTACCCCGGAGCGTACAACACGTACGGCACCGACGTGACCGCGCCGATCCCCGGCGAGGAGCGGATCAGCAACCCGCTGTTCACCGGCTGCCGCAGCCGAGGAGCGTGACGCCATGTCTCATGCACTCTCGTCGATCGAGCGAAGCGCGCGCACGTTCTCTCGCGCGGTGCTCGGCTCGCTCGTGGCCGTGCCGATGCTCGTCGCGGTCGGGTGCGCAGGCGATGCCGCCGTGGCGCCGCCGCCGGCCACCAATGTGGACAGCCTCTACTGGGCGCTCACGCTCGACCATCGCGCGGTGACGCTCTCCACCGTGGCGCCGTACGACACCATCCGCCTGACGGCCACGCCCCGGAACGTGCGCGGCGAGCCGCTGAGCGGACTGCCGGCGCCCACCTTCACCTCGCTCGATCTGGACCGGGCGCAGGTGAGCGCGGACGGTCTCGTGCACGTGATCGGGACCGGGGAGGGCGTACCCGTGGTGGCCACGCTCGTGGTGGGGAACATCCGGCACGCCGACACCACGATGATCAACATCACGGACACCGCCGCGCCGCCGGAGCTCACCTCGCTCTCGATCCACCCGGACGCGAACGACACCGCCGCGGCCGCGGCGGGAGAGTATCAGGATCTCACGGCGCGGGCGCAGGGAGCCGACGACGCGCCGATCACCGGCCTCTCCGTCTATTACGAGACGCTCGACAACACGGTGGCGACGATCGACCGGTCGAACGGGTTCTTCCGGCCCTCGCGACCGGGGCACGTGACCGTGATCGCGACGGCGACGGCGTACGGCGTCACCAGGGCGGACACGCTGCCGGTCGTCGTCGGCTACCCCGTGAGCGGTCTCATCATCAACGTGACGCCGCAGAAGGACGCGAGCGGAAACACGGTGAACGGCTTCGTCCCCTCCGACTTCACCGTCGGGGTGGGCGCGGTCATCCTGTTCTTCAACCCCACCACCGCCGCCACCGACATCACGTTCGACGATCCCACGAACGTGGCGCAGGACGATCGCGACTGCGGGTTCCTGCCATCGCTCTGCGGCACGGGGAGCATCGAGGCGTGGGCGAAGGATCCCGACGACCAGTCGGGGCTCAGCGCCATCCGGGCGCGCAGCTTCCCGGTGCCGGGGACCTACACGTACCACAGCACGATCTTCGGGACCACGGGACGACTCGTGGTCGTGGACCCGAGAACGATCCCCTAATCGGACATCATGCCTTTCACACGACGCACGCTCCTGAAGGCCGGTGCCCTCGCGGCGGCGGCCGCGGCGGTGCCGCGCCCGCTCCTGGCGCAGATCGGCCGGCATGCCGAGCCGCTCCCGCCGATCGAGGACCCGCGGCTCAAGGCGCTCGCCGCGCGCGCGCTGGAGACCGCGCGGGCGGCCGGCGCGAGCTACGCCGACGTCCGCCTCACGCACACGCGGGATCGGCAGTTCCATCCCCAGCTCACGTACGACGATGAGAGCATGGAGGTGGGAGTCCGCGCGCTCGTCGATGGCTACTGGGGATTCGCCTCGGGGCCGGTGTGGTCGCCTGACGAGATGGCGCGGCTCGGGCGCGAGGCGGTGCACCAGGCGAAGGTGAACGCGCTGGGGAAGCCGCGCGTGGTGGAGCTCGCGCCGGCGCCCGTGGTCGCGAGCGGGCACTGGGAGATGCCGGTGGCCATCGATCCGTTCGCGATCTCTCCGTTCGAGGTCCAGGACGATCTCACCGGCCTGGGGCTCTACACGGCGCGCAACCCCATCGCCAAGGTCACCGACAACGTCGCCTCCGCGCAGGTGCAGGAGAAGGCGTTCGCCTCCACGGCGGGCAGCTACTGCACGCAGCGCTGCTACCGCACCGATGGCGCCCTCACCGTGCACATCAGGCCGAAGAAGGGGCCGGAAGGAGAGTTCGGGCTGCTCTGCCTCTCGCCGGCGGGGCTGGGATGGGAGCTGTACCGGGCCGATCGCATCCCGCGCGTGCGCGAGCATTCGCTGCGCGAGGAGATCACCCGCGGGATCGAGGAGCTGAAGGAAGACCTGCTGCTGCCGGTGAAGCCGGTGGACGTGGGACGCTACGACACGGTGCTCGACGCGTGGAGCGTGGCGAGCCTGGTGGAGGGGACGCTCGGGCGCGCGACGGAGCTCGACCGCGCGCTCGGCTACGAGGCGAACGCCGGGGGGACGAGCTACCTGAACGATCCCTTCGGCATGCTCGGGAGCTACCAGGCGGGAGCGAGCGCGCTCACGCTCACGGCGGAGCGCTCGGAGCCCGGGGCGGCGGCCACGGTGAAGTGGGACGACGAGGGGGTGGCCCCGGACACCTTCCACCTCGTGAAGGACGGCGTGCTCGCCGACTTCCAGACGACGCGCGAGAGCGCGGGGTGGATGAAGGACAGCTACGCGAAGCGCGGCATGCCGTTCCGCTCGCACGGATGCGCGGGCGCGCCGTCGGCGGTGGAAGCGCCGCTCCAGCAGGCGCCGAACCTCACGCTGGCCGCCGGCCGCGAGGCCCACGACTTCGACGCACTGGTGGGCGGTCTGACCAAAGGGATGGCGATCAAGACCGCGGGAATCGACATGGATTTTCAGCACTCGAGTGGGCTCGGCGCGGGGAGCGTGTTCGAGGTGAAGAACGGCAAGCGCGTGGCGCGGATCGCGTCCGCTGGCTTCCTCTTCCGCTCCACGGAGCTGTGGAAAGCGCTCCAGGCCGTCGGCGGCGACGCGAGCCTCCGGCGCTACGGGGTGCGGACGGCGAAGGGAGAGCCGGCCGAGTACTGCTATCACAGCGTGACCGCGGCGCCGGCGGTGGTGAAGGATCTCACGGTCATCGATCCAGAGAGGAAGGCATGAGAGGACGCCACGGTGGACCGGCACGGCTGATCGCGCCAGAGGACAACGAGCGCATTCTCTCGAAGGAAGAGTGCGACGCCATCGCCCAGCGCGTCTTCGACTTCGCCAAGGGCGGCGGGGAGACGCGCGTGCGGCTCATGAGCTGGTGGAACGGGGAGCTCCGGTGGGCGCGGAACCGCGTGAGCCTGGCGAGCGACCGGCGCGACATCCGGCTGGAGATCTGGCGCACGGTGGGGACGGGGCGGGGGAACGTGGGGACGAACCAGCTCGACGACACATCGCTGGAGGCAGCCGTGCGCGCCGCGGAGCGGAGCGCGGTCCTCGCGCCGATGAACAGACACGAGGTGCCAGGGGTCCCCGGGGCGCCCGCCGCGGAGTGGTCGAAGCCGGCGATCTGGAGCGATGCGACGTACGCGGTGACCCCCGAGACGCGGGGGGAGGTGGCGCGCGCGCTCGTCGCGCCAGCGGAGGCGAAGGGGATGGTCTCCGCCGGGTACACCGAGATGCGCGCCGGCGCGATGATGTCGGTGAGCTCCGAGCGCCTCGCGGGGCCGTACACCCCGTACGACACGCCGTACGTGACGTGGACGCAGGCGCAGTGCTCGATGACCGTGCGCGACCAGCAGGGGAATGGCTCCGGGTGGGCGGGGCTCTCCTCGTACGACTGGGGAAAGATCGACGCGCCGGCGCTCGCCGCGCGCGCGCTGGAGAAGTGCCTCGCCTCGCGCAATCCGGTGTCGCTCGAGCCCGGGCGCTACACCGTGATCCTCGAGCCGCAGGCGGTCGCGGATCTCATGGAGATGATGACCCTCACCATGTGGCGCGAGCGTGCCGAGGTCGGCCTGACGCCGTGGGCGCTCGCGCCGGACGACGTGCTCCAGCTCTGGCGCACGAAGCTCGGGCTCAAGGTGATGGATGAGCGGATCACCATCAGCCACGATCCCGCCGACCCCCAGCTCGGCATCCTTCCCGAGCCGTGGATGCAGCCCGTCACCTGGTTCGACAAGGGGGTGCTCACGAACCTCGCGTACGACCGCGAGTACGCCCTCGCGAGACTGAACGCGAACGCGGCGCTGCGTGGGATGACCGGCTACCGGATGAGCGGGGGGACGACGTCGATCGACGAGATGATCGCGACGACGCAGCGCGGGCTGCTCGTGACGCGCTTCTCCAACTCGCGCTTGCTGGACGAGAGGAGCGTGCTCTCGACGGGGCTCACGCGCGACGGGTTGTGGCTCATCGAGCACGGGAAGATCAGCAAGGCGGTGAAGAACTTCCGCTTCACCGAGTCGCCGCTGTTCGTGCTGAACAGCCTCGAGCAGCTTGGGCCCCCGGTGCCGGTGTTCCGGCCGGTCAAGAATCCCTACGAGCAGGCTGCTCCCCTGACGCCGGCGATCGTGCCGCCGCTCAAGGCGCGCGACTTCAGCTTCACCTCGACGATCGATGCGATCTGACGTGAAAATCACATCTATAGCTCTCGGCTCTCGGCTCCCGGCTCTCGGCTACGGCACACGCCGAGAGCCGAGCGCCGACGGCCGACGGCAGCGTCACTCCGCCGCGGGCAGCGCGCTCGCGCTCACGCTCGCACTCGCGGCCGCGCCCGCGGCGGCGCAGACGCGCTTCGAATGGCCGGACACCGCGGTGCAGGTGGGCAAGTACACGACGGTGGACAATTGCCTGGCGGCGGTATCGCGGGTGTGGCGCCAGGACAAGCAGCGCGAGTCGCTCGTCGTGTGGAGCGACACCATGCCGCGCAATCCGCGCGTCGAGCTGGAGCCGCTCCCCGCGCCGGTGAAGGAGACGGCGGTGCGGTGCGCGGCACGGTTCGCCGAGCCCACCGCGAGCCTCGACGACTTCGCGCCGCTGCTCGCGCTCTACCTCGACGCCGGCCGGGACTCCGATGCCACGGCGCTGCTCGCGCGGCGGCTGGCGGCCGTGCCGGCGAAGCGCACGCACGAGCGGGTGGCGGTGGGCGACACGGCGGTGGATGTCTACCTGCAGGCGCGCCCCGTGCGCCTGGACGAGGCGGAGCGGATCCTGGTGGAGCGCGCGCGCTCGGGCTCGGACCGCGTGGCGCGGCTCGAGCTGTACTCCCGTCTCATGAACGCGGCACGCGACGCCGGCGACACCACGCGGGCGCGTCGCGCGGCGCAGTGGATCGTGGCCGTGGCCGACTCGCTCACGAAGGCGGAGCGGGAGTCGGAGGCGTGGGACAAGCTGGCGGGGGGGAACGGCGGAAAGTTGCTGATCTTCGGCGCCATGCAGGAGCTGATGGGGCTGCCGATGATGCTGGACAGCCTGCGCCAGGGTACCGCCGCCCTCGCCGCGCTGGAGCGCAACACGTGGGCGCAGATCACGGGAGAGCGCCCCGAGGCGCTGCCGCTCCCGGTGGGGGAGCGCGCCCCCACGATCACGGCCGATTACTGGTACCCGCGCGATGCGGCAGGCACCCCGCGTCCCGCGCGCGGGCACATCTCCATGGTGCTGCTGCTGGATCACGCGGCGTGCCTCCATGTCGACCCGACAGGATATGTGGGCGACCAGTGCACATCGCTGGTCTACGGGCTGCGCCGGGTGAGCGAGCGATTCCCGCAGCTCCAGATCACCATCGTCGACCAGACGGCCGGCTCCTACCTGTACCTTCCGCCTCCGGCGCCGGCCGACGAGGCCGAGCTCGCGCGGAAGTGGATCGATGCGTATCGGATCCCGGGGGCGGCAATCGCGGTCACGAACACGCCCCACTGGAATCTGCCGAACCCCGACGGGCGGCGCATCGACAAGGACACGCCGAACATGACCGCGTACAGCTTCGGCAAGAGCTGGAAGCCGTCCGGCATATTCCTCGTCGATCAGGACGGGCTCATCGTCAGCGCGCTGGCCTTCGACGAAGTGCAGATCGGGAAGTTCATGGAGGTATTGATGCGGCGCCAGACGGCGGGAGGGAACCGTGCGGCGAAGTGAGCGAGCGGGTGTGGTGGCGCTCGGGGTCGTACTCCTCACGGGGCTGACCGGCGCGGCGGGCGTCCCCGGCGCCGAAGGCATGTCGCTCCGAAAGGGGAGCTCGTCAGGCGCGGCAGCAGCTCCGCTGCGCGATCCGGCGCTCACGGTGGGGACGCTCCCCAACGGGATGCGCTACTACCTGCGGGTGAACAAGGCGCCCGCGCACCGGGTGGAGCTCCGGCTCGCCGTGAACGCCGGCTCCGTGCTCGAGGATCAGGATCAGCAGGGGTTCGCGCACTTCCTCGAGCACATGGCGTTCAACGGGACGACGCACTTCCCCAAGCAGTCGCTCGTCGACTTCATCGAGACGAGCGGGATGCGATTCGGGGCGGACCTGAACGCGTACACCACGCAGGATGAGACGGTGTACATGCTCACGCTCCCCACCGACGATCACGCGATCCTCGAGAAGGGACTCGACGTGCTCCAGGATTGGGCCGGGGGCGGGATCACGATCGACTCGAGCGAGGTGGTGGCCGAGCGCGGGGTGATCATGGGGGAGTGGCGCATGCGGCTGCCGGACACCACGAGCCAGCACGTGCAGGCGCACTACGACACGCTCTTCCTCGGCCACTCGCGCTATCTCGTCCGGAAGCCGATCGGGGACACGACGCTGGTGGAGGGGGCGGAGGCGGGGCCGATCCAGCGGTTCTACCACGATTGGTACCGGCCGGATCTCATGGCCGTGGTGGTCGTGGGGGACTTCGATCGGGCGGCGATGGAGCGTGAGATCCGCGAGCGCTTCGGGAAGATCCCGGCGGCGGTGACCAGGCGCGCCAAGCCCGCCGACTCGCTGCCCTCGAGCGCCCAGCCGGTGGTGGACGTGTTCCGTGGACCGGTGCTCCCGAGGGTGGAGGTGCTCTGGCCCGCTCCCGCGCAGCCCAAGGACACGCGCGCCGCCGTGCGCCAGGGGTTCGTGCAGGAGCTGCTCACGCAGGAGCTGGAGGAGCGGCTGCTGCGGATCCGCGAGCATCCCTCGCGCCCGTTCATCACCGCCGACGTGGAGCGGGGACGCGTGGTGCGCCCCATCGACGTCGTGGGGGTGGAGCTGCTCGCGTGGCCGGACAGCCTGGAGCGTGGGCTGGCCACCGTGGTCGGTGAGATCGAGCGCGTGGCGCGGAACGGGATCCCCGGGGGTGTGCTGGCGCACCGGAAGGCGGTGCTCCTCTCGCACCTCGAGCACGCGGCGGCCGCCGAGGCGGCGCGCTCATCGAGTGCCTATGCCGATGAGTACGTGCAGCACTATCTCACCGGCGACGGGGAGCTGCTGAGCGCACAGCAGGAGCTGGCGCTGGCGAAGGAGATCCTGCCGAAGATCACGCCGGAGGTGCTGGCCCAGGCCGCGCGCTTCTGGCGTGTTCCAGTGGGGAACCGCGTGCTCGTGTCGCTGCCGGAGTTCGCGCACGTGCGGCCGCCCACCCGCGAGAGCATTCTCGCCCTCTTCGACTCCGTGGCGCACGCGCCGCTCGCTCCGGACAGCGAGCACGTGTCGGCCACGGGACCGCTCATGGCGACGCTCCCCACGCCGGGGAAGATCGTGAGCGAGACGCACGACGCGAAAGCGGGGATCACCGAGTGGACGCTCTCGAACGGCGCGCGCGTGATCGTGAAGCCGACCGAGAACGATCCCGACGAGCTACTGCTCCGCGCGTGGAGCCCCGGCGGCCTCTCGGTGCTTCCCGACTCGCTCTACGACACGCCGGGGCGGATGGTGGCACGCGTGATGACCGACGTAAGCGGGGTCGGCGCGGTGGGGCACGACGGGCTCGCCGACAAGCTCTCCACGAGTGGGGTGCAGTCGTTGAAGGTGGACATCGGCTTCGCCGACGAGTCGATCGACCTCGCCGGCTCGCCGAAGGCGCTGGAGACGCTCTTCCAGCTCCTGCACTTGCAGTTCACGGGGGCCATGCTCGACTCGGCCGCCCTGGCCGGGTGGCAGAGCCTCGCCAAGTTTCAGGTCCACAGCGTCTCGATCGACGATCAGCTCAATCAGATGCTCGCCGGCGGCAACCCGCGCCTGATGCCCGTGCAGACGCAGCTCGCCGAGCTGGCGACGGTGCAGCAGCTCAAGGCCGTCCACGACGACCGATTCGGGAACGCGGGGGACTTCACCTTCATGCTGGTGGGCGCCGTCACGCCGCAGGAGGTGCGTCCATTCGTGGAGCGCTACCTGGCGAGCCTGCCGAGCACGAGCAAGCGGGAGACGCCCAAGAAGGACGATGTGAAGCCCTTCCTGCACCGGGTCAACTACATCCGGCCGGCGCTCCCGCTCCCCAAAGCGGTGACGTACCTCGTGTTCGATGGCCCCTTCCCCACCGCGCCCGATGCGTACCTGCGCGAGCGGGAGCGGCTCTCGGCGCTCGGCGGGGTGCTCGAGGACCGGCTGCGCGTGCGACTGCGCGAGCAGCTCGCGGGGACGTACAGCCCATTCGTCCAGAACGAGACGTGGGCGATCCCCGACGAGCATTTCCGCGTGTTCGTCGCGTTCGACGCTGCGCCGGAGCGGATGCACGCGTTGAACCTGGAGCTCATGCGAATCGTCGACTCGCTGCGGACGCACCAGGTGACGGAGGCCGAGGCGGCGCGGCTGGCCACCGTGCAGCGGCGGCAGCTCGAGACGCGGCTCCAGAGCAACGAATACTGGATGAATGCGATCGGGCAGTACCACCGGCTCGGCATTCCGCTCGATGAGATCCCGACGCCGTACCCGGAGCGGGAGGTGACGCCGGCGGAGCTCCAGGCGGCGGCGAAGAGGTACCTGCCGGCCGACGTGTTCATGCACCTGACGCTGATGCCGGCGGACAGCACGAGCTACGGCAACCGGGACAGCACCTCCGCGCCCTGAGCACGCCTCGGGCATCGGCAGGCGGGCCGTACGAGCCGTGGAGGCGCGCACCCGCGCTTCCACGGCTCGTGGCTTCCCGCTAACGTTCGAGGAGGGGCGGGCCGCGGCCCGCCCACGCAGGGACCGTCACTCCTCGAGGGGGCCGATGATCAACGCACCAGACGAGAGCGCACCCGGAGCGCCAGCCGGGCTGACCACCGGCAAGGCGCCGTTCATCGAGCGCGCGCAGGCCGATGGCCAGCTCTACATTCATCAGCCGTACGAGCTCTACTCCGAGGCGAACCACGCCACCTGGCGCGCGCTCCGCGGACGCATGGAGGAGCGGTGGGCGCGCTACGCGAACCCGCGCTTCCTGCAGGGGGTGGAGATCCTCCAGCTCGACTGGGAGAAGGTCCCGCGGCTCGAGGACATCAACAAGTTCATGGCGCCGCGCACGGGGTTCCGCGCGCGCCCGGTGAGCGGGTACGTGCCGGCCTACCGCTTCTTCGCCTGCCTCAAGGACCGCGAGTTCCCCACCACGATCACGATCCGCGACGGCGCGACGCTCGACTACCTGCCGGAGCCGGACATCTTCCACGACGTGGCCGGCCACGTGCCGATGCACACGGATCCGGCGTTCGCCGAGGCGCTGGTGCGCTTCGGGCAGTGCGCCGAGCGGGCGGCGGTGCTGGCGCGCGAGATCGCCGATCCCGCGGAGCGCACCCGCCGCCTGACGAACATGATCCGGGCGATGGCGCGCTTCTTCTGGTTCACGGTGGAGTTCGGGATCATGCGCGGCACGCGCCCCGGCGAGCTCAAGGTGTACGGCTCGGGGCTTCTCTCCAGCCACGGGGAGATCGCGCACGCGATCGACAGCCCCGATGTCCAGCGCTACCCGATCCAGCTCGAGTGGGTGATCAACCAGGCGTTCGAGATCGACCGCTACCAGCCGCTCCTCTTCATCATCGACAGCTTCGACCACCTGTTCGAGCTGGTGGGCGAGCTGGAGGCGTGGCTCGAGGCGGGGAAGCTGGACAACGTCGCGCCCGGCGAGCCGGCGGTGAGCGACGACGACCTGCGCTCCTTCCTCGAGGAGAGCGCGGTGGGGGCGGGCGCGGGGGCGGGTAGGTGAGATGATCCAGCGGGCGTGGGCGG
>DASUXC010000197.1:0-2642 GCA_036378095.1 Gemmatimonadaceae bacterium
GGTGCTCCCCGCGTACGCGGGGGTGATCCGCGGTGGCGGGATAAGACAGGTCGGCAGACGATGTGTGCTCCCCGCGTACGCGGGGGTGATCCGCGCCGCTGGGACCTGCTGTGGAGTGCGCAGCAGTGCTCCCCGCGTACGCGGGGGTGATCCCTGACCGCCCCACTGGCCTCACACAACGCTGGCGTGCTCCCCGCGTACGCGGGGGTGATCCTGCCACGTCTGCGGCAAGACCGTCCAGTACCGCGTGCTCCCCGCGTACGCGGGGGTGATCCTCCAGGCGGCGGCGTGATGCGACCACCCACGGAGTGCTCCCCGCGTACGCGGGGGTGATCCGATCGTCACGGCGTCTCCGGGCACGGCGGGTAGGTGCTCCCCGCGTACGCGGGGGTGATCCGTTCGAGCGGCTGCTCGCGGCCGGGGTCGGCGCGTGCTCCCCGCGTACGCGGGGGTGATCCGGTGTCGGTTGTCCGGGTGCGTCATCGGCAACGGTGCTCCCCGCGTACGCGGGGGTGATCCCACGGCCGCGACTCGCACGCCAGCATCGCCGACGTGCTCCCCGCGTACGCGGGGGTGATCCTCCGACCTGCCCGACGACCAGAAGCGGCGGATGGTGCTCCCCGCGTACGCGGGGGTGATCCGCGACCGCGCAGAAAGCGGTCAAGCTGGCTGTTGTGCTCCCCGCGTACGCGGGGGTGATCCGACGGCGGCTGCTGCGCAGCGCCGAAGGCGTGCGTGCTCCCCGCGTACGCGGGGGTGATCCCGCCGCGCTGCGCGCCCAGATCGCCTCTGCCGTGTGCTCCCCGCGTACGCGGGGGTGATCCCTTGCGCAGAATCGCTGATTCGAGGCGGCGACCGTGCTCCCCGCGTACGCGGGGGTGATCCTGCTCACGGCTCAAGCCGCGCGCCGCCCCGGCGGTGCTCCCCGCGTACGCGGGGGTGATCCGTCAAGGTGCGGTACCCGTCATCTGCACGACACGTGCTCCCCGCGTACGCGGGGGTGATCCCATCGTGACCCGGGCCTCCAACTTCGCGACCCGGTGCTCCCCGCGTACGCGGGGGTGATCCCCAGCGGGCGCACGATCTACGGCGGCCCGACCAGTGCTCCCCGCGTACGCGGGGGTGATCCGGCGACGGCTGCCCGTCGGGCGGGTATCGACCGGTGCTCCCCGCGTACGCGGGGGTGATCCCAACGACGCGGGTGACGCAGGCGCGCAGCGCGAGTGCTCCCCGCGTACGCGGGGGTGATCCGGACGTGTGGACGACCGAAACCCGCGCGGATGGGTGCTCCCCGCGTACGCGGGGGTGATCCCTGACTGCACCGCCTCGTACGTCGCCCCCGTCAGTGCTCCCCGCGTACGCGGGGGTGATCCGGTCGCCGAGGCGAAGACGGCGAAGCGCACGGCGTGCTCCCCGCGTACGCGGGGGTGATCCAATGGCCTTCTAGCTGGTGGGCCGGGCGGGACTGTGCTCCCCGCGTACGCGGGGGTGATCCCCGCCCCCGGATGGGCCGGGTGTCGCTACCGTCGTGCTCCCCGCGTACGCGGGGGTGATCCCGGCCACCCGGTACCCGAACTCACCGCCGTCAAGTGCTCCCCGCGTACGCGGGGGTGATCCCGGCCCAATGCCCTTCGCCGAGTACTCCCCGAGGTGCTCCCCGCGTACGCGGGGGTGATCCCGAGTTGCGTGTCGGGCGTACGGACACGACGGTGTGCTCCCCGCGTACGCGGGGGTGATCCGCCGACCGGCGAGAAGGCCCCGGAGCGCGCGAGGTGCTCCCCGCGTACGCGGGGGTGATCCCAGGTCGGGGATGCGGTCGGCGCGACGCTTGCCGTGCTCCCCGCGTACGCGGGGGTGATCCCGTCTCGCCGCACTCGTCACAGGCGACGAGCAGGTGCTCCCCGCGTACGCGGGGGTGATCCCGGGTGCGCCTTCAGCGCGCACATCTCGTGCCAGTGCTCCCCGCGTACGCGGGGGTGATCCCGGGGTGGAGCGGCCGAAGATCGCACGCGGGGAGTGCTCCCCGCGTACGCGGGGGTGATCCGGCGCTGTCTACGTCGGACGTCCAACCGTCTACGTGCTCCCCGCGTACGCGGGGGTGATCCCTGCTCGCCCGGCTCCCGGATGATCTGCTTGGCGTGCTCCCCGCGTACGCGGGGGTGATCCGGTGTACCGGCAGCCCAACGTATTGCGTGCCGCGTGCTCCCCGCGTACGCGGGGGTGATCCCTCTACATGCCGGACGTAGGCGTGTCTACATTTGTGCTCCCCGCGTACGCGGGGGTGATCCCAGCAGCCCAACCCCACTGCGCAGTCACCTGCAGTGCTCCCCGCGTACGCGGGGGTGATCCCTCCGTTGGTCAGCATGTCGGCGTACAGCCGGGGTGCTCCCCGCGTACGCGGGGGTGATCCTGATTTCAAGTTGGCCGAAATCGAAGAAGAGGAGTGCTCCCCGCGTACGCGGGGGTGATCCGGAGCCGCCAGGCCGATACGACGCGGACTGCCCGTGCTCCCCGCGTACGCGGGGGTGATCCCCGGTCCACGAGGTTGTTCCGCTGCCACCGGCCGTGCTCCCCGCGTACGCGGGGGTGATCCCGGCATGTGTGGCTGCTGGTCGAGGTGTGAGTGGTGCTCCCCGCGTACG
>DASUXC010000198.1:0-10315 GCA_036378095.1 Gemmatimonadaceae bacterium
GGGCGGTACCGTACCGGCGGGCGCGTCGCGGCTCGACTCCATGCCGTCAGCCAGCGCGCCTCCAGGGATCGCGGAAGATCCACCCGCGCAGATCTTCACCACGGAAACCAGGATTCCGTTCATGGACCCGAACTCCCACGAAGCCCTCCTTCGGCGGCGGGAGGCGGGAACGCTGACGTGGCGCGGCCCGGCACTGATGCTGTTCGCGCGAGCGGCGCTTGGCGTGGGAGCGCAGGCCGTCGTCGCGGCCGTCTTCGCCCTGCGGGCGTCGCCGACCCCCTGGCACGACGCTGAGCCATGGCTGCCGGTGTATGCGACGTTGATCGACGCCGGCTGCCTGGCGCTCTTGTGGCGGCTCACGCGCCGCGAGGGGATCGGCCTGTTCGATCTCGTCGGCTTCGAGCGAGCACGCCTCGGCCGCGATGTGCTGCTTGGCCTGGTGCTCATCCCCGTGAGCCTCGTATTCATTCTCGCGGGCACCTCTGCGGCAGGCTGGATCGTGTACGGGGCCATCAGGCCGCCGTACTTCCTGGGAGGGCTGCCACTCCCGGCTGCTCTCTATGGCGTGCTGGTGTTCCCGTTCCTCTGGGGGCTGACCGAGCAGATGACCTACAACGGGTATCTGCTCCCCCGCTTCCGGGTTCTCTCTCGGCGTACGAGCGTGGCGATCGCCGTCGTGGCGTTCGTCTGGGCCATGCAACATGCTTTCATGCCGTTGACGCTCGACGCGAAGTTCATGGTGTCTCGGCTGTTGGCGTCAGTACCCTTCTCCGTCTTCGAAACGGTTCTGTATCTGCGACTGCGCCGGTTGCTTCCGCTCGCGATCGCGCACGCGCTGATGGATGGTGCGACCGTGCTCATTCCGTTGTTGAAGGCATGATATGGGGGGCGCCCGTCCCGTGAAGCCGACGATCATCTCCAAGAACGCCAGCAACTGGGTAGATCGCGGCGAGCCACCAGGCCCGACGCTCCGGCGGGTGCTCGCTGTCTTCTTCGAGCGCCATGGCCCGGCCGACCACGCATGGCTGGACGAGCAGGCGACGATCATCTTCGGCATGGTGGCCGCCGACGCGACGGAAGTCCACGTCGCCGGCTACTTGCAGAGCGTCATCCGGGAAACGGGGATGCCGGCGCGGCCGCCACTCGGCGCCCGCACAGCCGCGGTGGCGCTGTGGCACATCGCCAAGGCGGCGCTCGTGCGCGACTTCGCGGAGCGCGTCCTGCGGGGCGAGGTGCCGGTGAACGCGCCCACTCCCGACTCGCTCAGCCACTGGATCGCCAGCCGACTGCTGACGCCCGAGGAGCTGGCGCGCTTCGAGGCGGAGGCCGCGGACACCGATGATGACGGGTAGAACGCCGCGGTCGGCGCGCCCCGCGGTGCACGACCTGAGCTCGACGCTCGGGCGCGCCCTGTCGCGGCCCGCACCGCACGCCGACATTCTGGCGCCAGCCCTGGCCGCCCCCTCAGATCTCCCAGTTGCTCCACACCAGCCCCTCTCCCGCCACCGGCTCGGGGTACTGGTCGAGCGTCATCCGGAGGTCGGTCCAGCGCACGCGGGCGCCGAGGCCGATGAGGGTGCGGTAGGCGTCCAGGTACTCGGTCTGCGCGCGGAACGCCACGCGGCGCGTGCCGTTGCGGCGCGCGTAGTCCGCGAGGGCGAGCGCGGCGTCGCGCACGAGGGCGCGGCGCGCGAGCACGAGCTTGAGCACGCGCGTCTCCTCGCGCATGCGCCCCTCGACGAGCGGCGCGGTGTGGCAGAGCGCGAAGCCGACGAGCTGCCCCCCATCGCGGAAGAGGAGCGTGTCGCCGAGCCCCAGCTCGTCGGTGAGGGTGATCTCGCGCGTGAAGTCGTAGCCGGGGAGCACTTGCTCCACGAGCGTCGCGCACTGGGCGATCACCGATGGCTTCTCGCGGACGCCGATGCGCGAGAGGAGCGACGGCGGATGCTCGCCGTGCGACGCGTCCATGGTCACGGTGATCGTCAGGCGCCCCGGCACGAAGCCGAGCGCCGAGTAGAAGCCGATGTTGTCCATGGTGCGCGGCATCGTCTCGAGCCCGATCGTTCCCGCGCGGGCGCCGCGCAGCCAGTCGATCCCGGCGCGCACGATCTCCTTCCCCACCCCGCTCCCCTGCGAGTCGGGGCGCACGGCGAGTGGCCCCATCCACCCCTCGCGCCCCGAGGCGTGCACGATGTTGAACGCGACGATGTCGTCCCGCTCGTCGCGCCAGAGCAACGCGCCCCCGGCCGCGTCCTCGATGGCGTAGCGCCAGATCGCCGGGTTGAGGTACGGCACGCGCACCCCCACCAGTCCGTCACGGCGATAGCGCTCGGTGAACGCATCGCTGAACACCTGGTTGAGCGCGGTGATGTCCTCCAACCGCGCCGGGATGGGACCGTCGGGGTGGCGGCTCGCGCGCCACGTGCGGGCAATGGCCATCAGTCCGCCGCTCCTGCCTCCTCGAGCAGGTCGGGCGCCGCATCGGGGGTGGTGGGGCTCCCCGCCCCATCCTCCACGCACACCACGCTCGATCCGGCCTCCTCATCGTAGCGCACCGTGATCACCCGGTCGAGCATCTCGCGCACCGACTCGATGTGCGTGATGAGGATGACCTGCTCGAAGCGATCCTGCAGCCGCCTGAGCAGGTCCACGACGTTGGCGCGATGCAGCTCGTCGAGCGAGCCGAAGATCTCGTCCAGGATGAGCAGGGTGAACGGCTGCCCCGCCCGCTCGGCGATCATCTGCGAGATCGCCAGACGGAGCACGAGGTTCGCCAGATCCTCCTCGCCCCCCGAGATCACCGGCTTGGGCGTCCCTTCCTCGAGGACGATGATGTTGTAGTGGTCGTCCAGCTCCAGCTCCCCGTACCGTCCATCGGTGAGGTCGGCGAGGAACCCGCTCGCGAGCTCCGACAGCTCGGGACGGAGCTGGAAGTTGAGATCGGTGCGAAGATCCGTGTACGCGCGGTCGAGCTCATCGTGCAGCCGCTTCCGGCCGTTGAGCTCCGCGAGCAGGTGCTGCCGCTCCTCCAGCTCCCGCGCGGCGCGCTCGGCCGTTTCGAGCGCCGCCGCGGCGGCCGCGGCCTCGCTCTCCGAGGTGGCGAGCGCGAGCTCGGCCATGCGCTGCTCCTGGCTCACCCGGTCGAACTCCGCGCGCAGCGCGAGGAAGTCGGCCTCCGACACGGTCATCGCATCGCGGCGCGCGCGCAGCTCCGCCAGACGCGTGCCGAGCGCCTCGAGGTGCTCCGTGGCCTGGCCGCGCTCGCGGACGAGCGCCGGCTCGCGCTCGATCTGCGCGCTGAGCCGCGTGGCGCGCGCATCGAGCGGGAGGAGGCGGTCCAGCTCGCGGCGCACGGTGTCGTGACGCTCGGGATCGTAGCCGGCGGGGATCGCGTCCAGCTCGCCGGCGAGGCCGGCGAGGCGCTCCTCCTTCGCGGCGATGTCGCCGCCGAGCTGCGCGAGCTCCTGCACGGCGAGCTGCACCTTCATGAGCCGGCGCTCGAGCGTGGTCACCTCCTGCTGCAACGCGCGCCGCCGGCCGTCCAGCGCCTTCACGTCCTCCGGCATCTCCAGGAGCTGCTCCACGCGTCCCTTGTAGTAGTTGCCGTCCACGCGCACGGTCTCCATCTGCCCGTCGAGCAGCTCGAGCACGGAGCGCAGGCTGCCGGCGAGCGGGCGCGCGCAGGTGGGACACGTCCCCTCCTCGCCGGCGGCGGCGAGGCGGTCGCGCTGCTGCTTCAGCTCCTGGTACTGGTCGCGCAGCGCCTGGCGCTTGGTCTCCGCCTCCTGCCGGTCGCGCACCCACTCGGTGCGCCGCGCCTCGAGCTGGCCGTCCACGAGCTCGAGCTCCTCGCGCTTGGCCGCCAGCGCGCTCCCCACCTCCTCCTCCAGGCGCGGCGCGCTCTCGATGCGCGCCTGCCGGTCGCGCAGGCGCGCGAGCTCCTCCTCCAACGCCCGCCGGCTGCTGAGGAGCGTCTGCCTGCGTCCCTCCTCGCGCGCGAGCACCTCCAGCCGCTGGAACTCGGCGTGCAGCTCGGCGTACGGCGCCAGCTCGCGCTCCAACCGCTCCCGCTCCGCGCGCGCGGCGGCGATCTCGCGCATCTCGCGATCCACGCGGTCGAGGTCGCGGCGCAGCCCCGCGTCCTCCCCCTCGGCCACGCGCAGGTCGGAGAGCACGGCCAGGAGCTGCTCGCGCTCGCGCTGCATCGCCTCCCACCGCGGGCGCACGCGCGCCTCCTCGGCCGATGCGCGCTCGTGCGCGAAGCGCGACGCCCCCGCCGTCTCGCGCGCGGCGGCGAGCCGCGACTCGGACTCGGCGAGCTGGCGGTGCACCATCTCGGCATCGGGCATCCCCTGCCGGAGCCCCGCCACCTGCGCCACGATCTGCGCGCGGCGCTCGCGCAGGAGCCGCTGCGCCGCGCGCAGCCGCTCGTACCCCAGCACGTGCGAGAGAAACTGCGCGCGCTCCGACGGCCCCATCGCCGCCATCACGCTCAGCTCCTTCTGCCCGGTGAAGTACGTGTTGAAGAACTCCTCGCGCGACATGCCGAGCCGCCGCGCGAGCAGCTCGGAGACGCCGCTGATGGAGTTCGCGATCGGCGTGGTCGCGCCGTCGAGGTACAGCTCCGCGTTCGTGAGCCCGCGCACCACCTGGTAGCGGTGGCCGCCGAGGTCGAAGTCGAGCTCCACCCGCACGCTCGCCCGCGCGCCGGCGCGAGAGAAGCGGATCGAATCGCGCGTGCCGCGCGCGGCGGCGTTGCCGTAGATGGCCCACGCGATCGCCTCGAGGATCGTCGTCTTCCCCGAGCCGTTGGGTCCGATGATGCCCGTGAGCCCGGAGTCGAACTCGATCCGGGTGTCCGCGTGCTGGCGGAAGTTGACGAGGTGAATGCTGTTGAGCCGCACTAGCTCGCCGTCGGCGTCGATGTCGTCGCCTGCTCGGCCGCGGCATCGGCCTCGCTCAGGTACTGCACGCCGAGCCGCACCAGCGCGCCGCGATCGAGGTCCGCGTCCATGGGGCGCCGCATGAGATACGACTCCACCGTCTCGGCGAGCGTCGGACGCCGCCCCGGCGCGCCGCCGGCGGACACGCGGATGATCTCGGGGCGCCGCGTGTCGAGGTGGAAGTGCATCGCGCGGCGCTTGTAGTCGCGCAGCGCCTTGTGATCCAGCTCGCGCACGATGTGGCGCGGCACGTCGCGCACGACCAGCCGCACCACGCGCTCGTCGATCCCGCCGTCGCACCCCTCCACGCGCTCGCGGATCGCCGCGTCGAGCTCCGCCGCCGACATGCCGCGCGCGGCGATCGCCGGCAGGTCCACGAGCCGCCGCGCCGGCTCCGCGAGGTGGAAGCGGTGGGTGCACGCGTCGAGGTCGTACTCGATGAACCCCTTCCCCCCGATCCCCGCCTCGCGCTCCTCCACCAGCTCGCCCCACGGATTGGCGCTCGTGTAGTCGAGCGAGCCGGCGTAGTAGGCGTTCGGCGCGATCTCGCGGTGCACGTGGTAGTGGCCGAGCGCCACGTAGCTCCAGCGCTGCGCGGCGAGCGCCTCGCGGGAGATCTCCACCGCCGCGCGCTCGCTCGTCACGACGTGCGCGGGGAGCATCCCCTCTACCTCGCCGTGCAGCACGAGCACGTTGTACTTCGCCTCGGGATCGGGATCGAGCGCGGGCACGCCGCCCGGCGCATCGGGCACGGCGAGAATGGAGAGCTGGCGCTCGGGGAAGCTCAGCCGCTTCGCTCCCTCGTCCACCACGTGAACGCCCAGCGGCTGGAAGAGCCGGAGAATGCACCCCGTCTCGGTGGCGCGCGGCCGGTCGTGGTTTCCGGCGACGAGCACCACGATCGTGTCCGGCAGCGCGCGCACGAGGCGCGAGAACTGGATGAACGCGTGAATGATCGACGGGTTCATCGGGCGCACCGTGTGGAAGATGTCGCCCGCGATCACGACGATGTCCGGTCGCAGCTCGATGACGCGATCCACCGCGCGGCGGAAGGCGTGCGCCACATCCGCTTCGCGCTGGTTGATCCCGTTCGCCGTGAGCCGGTGGTACTGCCGGAAGCCGAGGTGGAGGTCGGCGAGGTGGACGAGACGCACGCCTCAATCTAGCGATGCGGAGCTAACTCGGCTACCCGCTTGAGGATAGAACCGCACACCTCAGGGGTGGGCACCGGCCCGCATCCGCTGGCTGATACGCGTCACCACGTGCATCGGCGGCCGGTCCTCCCCCGGACGCGTCACCTCCGAGGTGAGAGCGATCGTCGAGCGCGAGTCGCACCACCAGCCGCGCTTCCGGTCCACCTGCATGCTCCCCACGATCGTGCCCGTGGACGCGATGCGCATCCCGCGCGGCAGCTCCGATGACGCCTCGCGGGTGATGGTGCCGCGCATGGAGATGAAGGCGATCGTCCCGTCGGCCGACAGCGAGTCGAGCCGGTAGCGCGCCCGGAGCGTGGCCGGCCGGAAGGTGGACTCGCGGCCGGCGACGGGGATGGACATCACCTTCTCCCACGTCCCGCCCACCTGGATCGCGCGGCCGGGGAGGGTGGACGGAACGCCCGACACGACCGCCTGCACGTCGGATGCGACCTCGCGCGGCGCCTCGAGCACGGTGGCCGAGCCGTCGGGGGCGATGTGGAGCTGCACCTTCTTCCCCTGGACCGCCTGCCGCACGAGGTCGGGGGCGCCGCCGGCCGAGATCCCGCCGCCGGTGAAGGTGACGGAGTCCGTGATGGTGGTGACCGTGGTGCCGCCGTCGTCGCTCCCGTCCACGAGCACGCGCGCGAGCAGGAGCATCGAGTTGGTCATGCGCATGGTGGTGTCCGCCTCCCCCACGCGCGTCGTCCCGGTGATCTCGACTTCCTGCTCGAAGCGGGTGTAGAGCGTGTCGCCGACGTGCGGCTGGATGCGGAGCGTCACCGGGCGCGCGCGCTGGGCGAGCGCGGGCGCGGTCGCCGCGGCGAGCGCCACGGCCGCGCCCAGAGCCGCGCCCACCGCCGCGCGCCGGAGCACGCGCGGCGCGCTAGAACCCATAGGGGTCGTCGTCCGGCAGCGCGCGGATGGGAGCCGCCGGCGCGGCCGGGGCGGCCGTCTGCGCGGGCACGATCGTGCGGAACTGCGCCGAGAAGTACTCGCGCACCTTGCCCGGGCGCGCCGCCACCGTGGCGTGCATCGCCCGCAGCACCTCGCGCTCGTCGTAGAGCGCGATCGCGTCCTGCACCCACGCCAGCGTGATCGAGCGGTCGAGCTGGCGGAGCTGCCGGAGCACCGCCTCCTCCAGCGGCACGTCCGCCGCCTGCGGGTAGCGCTCGGCGCCATCGCGACCGCGCATCACCGCGGGGCGCGGGAAGCGCACGAAGATGGGCTGCGTGAAATGGGGGTGCCGAACCATCAACTGTCCCTTCGCGAGAGTCGCGAGCTTGGTGCGCGTCGCCGGGCTGAGCACCGCGTAGCCGGGGGTGGCCAGCTCGTCGCCGTCCATCCGGCCGTAGAGCGATGTGCCCGCGTTCCCCACCACGCGCCGGTGCACCTGCGACCGGAACTGCTGGGCGCCGAACAGCACGAGCCCCAGGTAGCGCCCGCGCTCGGCGATGTCGAGCAGCATCTTGCGGACGTACGTGTCCGGACCGTCGGCGGGCGCGTACTTGTTCAGCTCGTCGACGAACACCACCACGTGCTTCACCCCGAGATCCCGGCGCTCGAGGTGCTCGCGCAGCTTGGACACGATGCGCGCGAAGATCAGGTCCTGCGCATCCTCCTCCAGCAGCGCCACGTCCACTACGTACACCGCCCGGTCCTCGAAGCTCCCCCACGGGAGATCGCTCGTGTTCCCGTCGTTCGTCACGAGCCCGGCGCAGCGCGTGGCGATGTTGGTCAGCCGGTTGCGCACCTTCCGGATGGTCGCGATGTGGTGCGTGCGCCAGCTCTCCCCCGTCCCCTTCTCCTCCATCGAGTGGATGACGTCGCGGAACCACGCCTCGAGGTCGCCGAAGGTGCGCACGCGGTGGCGGTGGCGCAGGATGCGATCCTCGAAGTCGCGCTCGAGGACGCGCTCGCGGATGAAGTCGATGAGTGCGTCGGCCTTCGCGTCCACGTCATCCTTGTTCAGGAGGACCTCGGCGAACTGGAGGACCTCCTTGAGCCCCCACGTGAGCGGGCGCACGTTGCCGAGCAGCGCCTCGTTCGAGCGGAGGGTGGCGAGGGAGAGCCCGTCCGGCTTGTACGGCGCGAAGTAGTGGACGTCGCGAAAGGGCTCGGCCGGGACGCCGAGCGCGTCGTACACGGCGCGGTCGGCGTCCTCGAGGTCACCCGGCTGGTCGAGATAGCAGAGGTCGGGTCCCTTCACGTTGAAGCACACGGCGGCCACCGACCCCTTGGACGCGGGGAAGTGCGCGAACAGGGATGCGAGCAGCCACTCCACCGCGCTCGTCTTCGTGGCGAGTCCGGAGACGCCGCTGATGTTGAGGTGCGCGGCCTCGGGCCCGATCAGGAACTCGGCGTCGAGGTAGATGGGGGAGTCCATCCCGCCCGCGTGGTACAGCCCGATCGGGATGCCGGTGCGCGTCCCCTTGCCGAGGTAGGCGTCCATGCGGAGTGCGGTGGCCACGTCCGCGTCATCGGCGAGGAACACCTCCCCCATGGGCACCGGCTGCAGCGGCTCCTCCGGCACCTGGCGGAGCACCGCGGCGCTGTACAGCCGCACCTCGGTGCGCTCGGTCGGGGCGATGGCGCCGTTCGCCGGATTCCCGTCGTGCCCCAGCACATCGAACATCGGGGACTGCAGGTCGGTGTAGCTGAACCCCTCGACGACCACGCCGTAGACGCGCGGGATGTGGCCGGCGACGGGGGTGGTGCCATCCACGCGCACGATCGTCCCGATCCCCACCGGCGAGTCCAGCGCGGTCCAGAAGTGGAACTGGTGCGGCGTGTTGGGTGTGCGCTCGGTGGCGACGACGCGGCCAAGGGGGGAGGGCATCGGGAATCGGGAATCGGGAATCGGGAAACGAGACGCGGCTGTCGGCTCTCGGCTCTCGGCTACCGGCACAGCGTGGAGAGCTCTCGGGGTGTGCTGCAAGCCGATGGCCGATGGCCGAGAGCCGACAGCCCGGTCTTCAGGCCGCGTCTTCGCCGCGAGCCAGAACCATCACTCGGAACAAAAGCACCGCCATCACCCCGCGACCGCGCGCAGGAACTGCTCGCAGCTCCGGACGCCGTAGGCCATCCGGTCCCATCGCGGGTCGGGAACGGCGAGCGGGCGGGACTCGGCGAGCACCCAGCGCGACACCTCATCGGCGCGCGCCGCCGGATCCCCCTCGTGCTCGGCCACCTCCACGCGCACCAGCGCGAAGAGCGCATCGCGCCCGGCGGGGGAGCGGAGGCGGAGATACCAGCTGTGCACCGCGGCGCGGTCGCGCGGCGCGATGCGGATCACGCTCGAGCGCTCGCCGTCGTCGAGGGCGAGCACCGTCTCCAGCGCCGCGCCATCGACGTACATGGTGCGGTGGCTCTTGACCACGCCGATGGCGCACGCCGCGCGCGCGGTGATCTCGCTCCCGCCGATCCCGCCGTCGATCATGAGCGGCTCGTGCCGGAGCTCGCACCAGCGCTCGGCCAGGCGCACCTCCAGCTCCTCGCGATCGCGCGAGACGGCGTTCCGGGCGCGCTCGAGCAGCACCATGGGGTGACGCGGCGGGATCGCGCCGTCGCGGTCGGGGCGCGCGGTGTCGACGAGCGAGGGTCCGGGGAAGGCTTCGGCCAGCGCGGCCGCCGGCGCGTAGGCGAGCGGCGCGTAGATCCGCCGTTCGATGAGCGGGGGCTCCGCGGTGACGAGCCGGCGGTCCACGCGCTCGCGGATGACGGCGGCGACGGTGCCGAACACGATCGGCGCCGCGCCGACCCAGGCGAGCACCTGACTCTCCTGCGCGCCGTCGAGGAAGGCCGCGAACGCGGCGACGGGCGCCCTCGGCACCTTGTGCGCCCGCAGCGTCGCACCCTCCACGATCTCCGCATCCTGGAGATGCGGCGGGTCACCATCCCGCGCCAGTCGCTCCAGCGGCGTGGATGCCGCGGTGACGGCGCGGACATCGGGGACCGACTGCACCACGCGGCGCAGCGCGGATCGGAAGCTCGCTACGAATTCCTGGGGGCTCGACGTGTGTGGTTCCTCCTGCCTGTCGCGCCGCTCCGCGCGCGACGGCGAGGCACCTCGCGCGTCCGCGGCCGTGCCCGGGTGGCGACGCTGGCGACGCTGGCGACCATCCTAACGGCGGTGCTCACGGCTCGCCAGGGGATCGGGGGCCAGGGGCGGGGGCCGGG
>DASUXC010000199.1:0-15987 GCA_036378095.1 Gemmatimonadaceae bacterium
TCGCCGTGCAGGTCGCTCCGTCAGCTGCAGCGATTCGTCGGGCAGGCCTGCACGCGCCTCACGGAGTCCACTGGAACGTGGACAGGATCGCTGCATAGAGCCGCCGCTGCGCGTCCCGGTCGCCCGGGAAGCTGATGTCGCCGATGTACGATGCGATGATCCTGCGCCGCGGTGACGCCAAATAGAGCTCCACCGATTCGCAATCCCCACAGTACGGCTGGAGCCGCAGCGCGCGGACCGAGCCGAATGTCACCGTGTCCGCTGGGCCGAGATAGTCGAGGCTATCCGGATCCATCTCGTGCGCGTTCCGAGCACCGCGGATGCTGTCCACCCACGCCTCCGCCGAGACTCCGGCGGGATTCGGGAAGCTCGCAACCTGGAGCTCGTAGGCCGGTCCATCCGATGGCCCCTGGTCCGGCGGGACAGGCACGTGGATCCGAGGACCCTGTATCGCGATGCCCGGGATGTCGCTCGGATGCGAGCGCCCGGGCCGCAAGATCGCGTTGGGCGGATAGCGCAAGGTGAACCCCTCGCCCCGGTACGTCACCCAGTCGGCCCGCGGAGCGGATGGCAGCGCGGCGGCGCCGGCGAGGCCGCCCACTGCGGCGCTCGGGGCGGAGGCGGATGTGGCGCCGCTGCCACGCGCGGTGTCGCGCGGCGCATGCCGATCCTGGACACACGCGCCGACGAGAACGCAAAGCGCGAAGACGAGAATGCGCGTGGACCTCCGGTAGACCGGCGTCACGCCGATTCCACAGAACAGTTTAGTGCCCGCCCCCGAGCACCCGCGCGTACACGTCGCGATCGACGTTGGCGCCGGTGAGCACCACCGCCACGCGCCGGCCGGCAATCCGCTCGCGCTCCTGGAGCGCCGCCGCCAGCGCGGCGGCGCCCGCGCCCTCGGCCACGTTGTGCGTATCGGAGAAGATGGCGCGCATCGCCGCCTCGACCTCGGCGTCGGTCACCATCACCACGCGCGCGATGCGGTCGCGCAGGATGGCGAGCGCCGTCGGGTCGGGGGTGCGGCACGCCATCCCGTCGGCGATGGCGGTGGTCGACTCGTGCGAGACGGGGCGCCCGGCCGCGAGGGAGAGGGCGTAGGCGGGCGCCGCCGCGGATACCACGGCCACCACCTCGGTCGCGAGGCCCAGCGCCTCGCGCGCGGCGAGCACGCCGCACGCGCCGCTCCCCAACCCCACGGGCACGTACACGACGTCGAGCGGCGGCGCCCCCTGAAAGAGCTCCAGCGCGTACGTCGCCACGCCGGCCACGAGGCGCGGGTGGAACGAGGGCATGCGGTGCCACCCACGCTCCTGGGCGATGCGCGCTGCGGCCTCGCTCGCCGCCTGGAAGTCGTGCCCCTCCTCCACGAGCTCGACGCCGAGGGCGCGCATCGCCGCGTTCTTCTCGCGGCTGTTCCCGAACGGGACGACCACCGTCGCGCGCAGTCCATGGCGGCGCGCCACGAAGCCCACCGACTGGCCGTGATTTCCGCGCGTGGCCGTCACGAGGCCGGCGACGTCGGGCGCGGTGCGCCGGAGATGCTCGGCGTACACCAGGCCGCCGCGCACCTTGAAGGCGCCGGTGGGCGCGTGGTTCTCGTGCTTGACCCACACCTCGGCGCCGACGCGCGCCGAGAGGAGGGGCCACTCGTACTGCGGGGTCGGCCGCAACGCCGCGTACACGACATCGCTCGCGCGGGCCAGTTCATCTCTCGACGGCAGGTCGCTCATGGGGGAACGATGCCGCGGGTGCCGCCGTCGCCGCCCGTCGGCGTACCGTCCGGCTCCGTCGGCCCGGCCTCGGCCGGCACGTACATGAAGAAGAGGGCCGGCAGCGCATAGAAGATCAGCCAGTGGCCGGAGAACGCGCGCAGCGTGTAGACCTGCTCTTCCGCCGCGCTCGCGCTGTTCGTCGAAAGTTCGCCACCCGACGGGAGGTGGCTCGAGGCGGCGAAGAAATTCGCCATCGTGTACGCCATCAACGCCGGCGCGGCAACGCGAACCCACACTGGAAAGTACGGTAGGAGTTGCCGCCACCGAAGCTGGCCCTTCCGCTGCCAGCGGCGCAGGGCGAACACGAAGGGGACGAATACGACGAAGATGCCGACGTGGAGTCCCCAGACGGCCGGAACTCGCTCCTGAACCGCGACGCCGTGATAGCTCGCGGCATGCGCCGCAAGACTGAGGAGGAAGCCGGTCAGCGCGAGTGCGGCGAGGGGGCGCAGTCGAGCGCGCGGGCGAACGTGGGTGATCCGCATGGGACCGATTCGGTGTGCAGGTGCGCTGCGCTCCGAACGTCGGGGCTCGGCGCGAGAGCCCGTTCGTCGGGTTCGACGATTCGTCAGGGTGCCGACGCGCGGAGCCTCGCGTCTCCGACCCGAGGGCGGCGCTCCAAAGCTATGCGTGGAGTGTGGTTGGCGCGAGAGCCGAATCGGCGGCATCCGCGCTCGACGTGCGCCACCGGTCACGGTCGCGCCCGTCCCGCCGGGAACGATGCCGCACCGCCGATGCGTTGACGTGGATCGCGCATCGGCGCGGCCGATTCGTGTCACCAATGTTACGGCCGCGCCTGGAACCGCGCGCGCAGCGCGCCCGTTCGCTTCGGGCACGCGCTCGTCCATCGCGTCAATTCTGATTACCTGCGGAGTCGTCGAATGCCAGCTCGCAGTCGCTACACGATGCGCTCGTCACGGGTGGCGAGCGCGCTCGCTCTGTTGCTCGCCGGCGTCGCCCTGGTCGGCTGCCAGCGGACGGATGCTTCTCCGGCGCCGCCGCCACCGCCGGCGGTGACGGTCGCCCGCGCGCTCACGCGCAACGTTACGGAAACCGACGAGTTCACCGGCCACCTCGAGGCGGTGCACGCCGTGGAGGTCCGCCCGCGCGTCTCGGGCTACGTGCAGCGCGTGGCGTTCACCGAGGGCGCCCAGGTCCGCAAGGGCGACCTCCTCTTCGTCATCGATCCGCGCCCGTATCAGGCGGCGCTGGCGCGCGCCGAGGCGCAGTTGCAGCAGGCGCGCACGGCCCGCGCGCTCGCCGCGGCCGATCTCGCCCGCGCGAAGAAGCTGGTCTCGGTGCAGGCGATCTCGCGCGAGGAGTTCGACGCCCGCACGAGCGCCGATGCCGCCGGCGACGCCGAGGTGCGCGCGGCGGAGGCGGCCGTCGAGAGCGCGCGCCTCGATCTGGCATGGACGCAGGTCCGCTCGCCCATCGACGGGCGCGTCGGCCGGGCGGAGCTCACCGTCGGCAACCTCGCGCAGGCGGGGCCGGCCGGGGCCTCGCTCCTCACCACGGTCGTCTCGCTCGACCCGATGTACCTGTACTTCGAGACGGACGAGCGGACCTACCTCCGCTACGCCTCGCTCGCCGCGCGCAACGCCCGCGCGGGACGGCACTCGTCCGCGCTCCCCATCAGCATGGCGCTGGTGAACGAGGAGGGCTTCCCTCACACCGGCACGATCGACTTCGTGGACAACCGCGTCGACCCGGTGAGCGGGACGATCCGCATGCGCGCCGTCTTCCGGAACCAGGACCACCGGCTCACCCCCGGGCTGTTCGCGCGCGTCCGGCTGCCAGATGGCCGGCCGTACGCGGCGACGCTCGTCCCCGACGGCGCGGTGGGCACGGACCAGGACAAGAAGTTCGTCTACGTGCTCGGCCCCGCCGACACGGTGCAGTACCGCGCCATCCAGCTCGGGCCGGTCGTGGACGGGCTGCGCGTGGTGCGCGAGGGTCTTCGGCCGGGCGAGCCCGTCGTGATCAACGGGCTCGCGCGCATCCGTCCCGGCGTGAAGGTCGCGCCGACGCTCGTGCCCATGCGCCCCGACACCGCGGCCGTGCCCGACGACTCGGCCGGCACGCACAAGTAGCGCCCACACCGGATTCTCTCGCATGCGTTTCGCGCGCTTCTTCATCGACCGCCCGATCTTCGCGGCCGTGCTGTCCATCGTGATCTTCACCGCCGGTGTGATCGCGATGCTCGTGCTGCCGGTCAGCGAGTACCCCGAGGTGGTGCCGCCCACGATCGTCGTCCGCGCGGTCTATCCCGGCGCCAACCCCACGGTGCTCGCGCAGACGGTGGCGACGCCGCTCGAGGAGCAGATCAACGGCGTCGAGAACATGCTCTACGTCTCCTCGCAGGCGACCGCCGACGGGGTGCTCACGCTCACGGTCACCTTCCGCATCGGCACCGACCCCGACCTCGCGCAGGTGCAGGTGCAGAACCGCGTGAGCCAGGCGCTGCCGCGGCTCCCGGAGGAGGTGCGCGCCCTCGGCGTGACGACGGTCAAGAGCTCGCCCGACCTGACGATGGTCGTGCACATCTTCTCGCCGGACGGCCGCTACGGCCCGGTGTACCTCCGCAACTTCGCCACGCTCCAGGTGAAGGACCAGTTGGCGCGGCTCCCGGGCGTGGGGCAGGTGACGCTCTTCGGCTCCGGCGACTACGCGATGCGCATCTGGCTGGATCCGCAGAAGGTCGCCGCCCACGGCCTCTCCGCATCCGATGTGGTGCGCGCGATCCGCGAGCAGAACCTGCAGGTGGCCGCCGGCGTCGTCGGCGGACAGCCGATGCCGGCGCCGGTCGCCTACCAGCTCACGGTGAACGTGCGCGGCCGGCTCGTGGACGAGTCGGAGTTCGGCAACATCATCGTCAAGACGGGCGCCGATGGGCAGATCACGCGGCTCCGCGACGTCGCGCGCGTGCAGCTCGCCGCCGGCGACTACGCGCTGCGCTCGCTCCTCGACAACCAGCCCGCCATCGCGATCCCGATCTTCCAGGCGCCGGGCTCCAACGCGCTCCAGCTCTCGAGCACCGTCCGGCACACGATGGCGGAGCTCAAGAAGACGTTCCCGCAGGGCGTCGACTACTCGATCGTCTACGACCCGACGACCTTCGTGCGCTCGTCGATCCACGAGGTGGTGAAGACGCTGTTCGAGGCGGTCCTCCTCGTGGTGATCGTCGTCGTGCTCTTCCTCCAGACGTGGCGCGCGTCGATCATCCCGCTCGCGACGGTGCCGATCTCGATCGTCGGGACGTTCGCGATCATGCTCGCGTCGGGGTTCTCGATCAACACGCTCTCCCTCTTCGGGCTGGTGCTCGCGATAGGCATCGTCGTCGACGACGCGATCGTCGTCGTCGAGAACGTGGAGCGGAACATCGAGCTCGGCCTCTCGCCACGCGAGGCGAGCTACAAGGCCATGGAGGAGGTGAGCGGTCCGATCATCGCGATCGCGCTGGTGCTCTGCGCGGTGTTCGTCCCGATCGCCTTCATCACCGGGCTCACCGGACAGTTCTACCGGCAGTTCGCGCTCACGATCGCGTTCTCGACGCTCATCTCGGCGTTCAACTCGCTGACGCTCTCCCCGGCGCTGAGCGCGATTCTCCTCAAGCCGCACGGCGCGCCCCCGGACCGCGTGGCGCGCTTCATCGACCGGACGTTCGGCTGGCTGTTCCACCCCTTCAACCGCGGCTTCGGCGCCGCGTCGCACCGCTACGGCGGCCTCGTCGGCAAGCTGGTGGGCCGGCGGGGCGCGGCGCTCGCGGTGTACGCCGCCCTCGGCGCGATCACGGTGTTCGCGTTCCGGCGCGTCCCCGCCGGCTTCGTGCCGTCGCAGGACAAGCAGTACCTGGTCGGCTTCGTGCAGCTCCCCGATGCCGCGACGCTCGACCGCACCGAGGCGGTCGTGCGGCGGATGGGGAAGATCGCGCTCGCCCAGCCGGGCGTGGAGCACGTGGTCCAGTTCCCCGGGCTCTCGATCAACGGCTTCGTCAACAAGTCCAACTCCGCCGTCGTCTTCGTCGGCCTCGAGCCGTTCGAGGAGCGCACGAGCAAGGAGCTGAGCGGGCCGGCGATCGCGCAAACGCTCAACGGGAAGTTCTCCGGGATCCAGGACGCGTTCATCGCGGTCTTCCCGCCGCCCGCCGTGCAGGGGCTCGGCGCCGTCGGCGGCTTCAAGATGGAGCTCGAGGACCGCGCGGGGCTCGGCCAGGAGGCGCTCTATCACGCCGCGCAGGCGCTGCTCGGACGCGCCTATCAGACGCCGCAGCTCGCCGGGCTCTTCTCCGGCTACCAGATCAACGTGCCGCAGCTCGCGGTGCAGGTGGATCGCGACAAGGTGCTGCAGCAGGGGATCCCGATCGACGACCTGTTCCAGACGCTCCAGATCTATCTCGGGTCGCAGTACGTCAACGACTTCAACCGCTTCGGCCGCACGTACCAGGTGATCGCGCAGGCCGACGCGCCCTTCCGGAGCTCCGCCGAGGACATCTCGCGCCTGGAGGTGCGGAACGCGCGCGGCGACATGGTCCCCCTGGGCTCGGTCGTCTCCGTGACGCCGTCGTTCGGCCCGGACCAGGTGATGCACTACAACGCCTATCCGTCCGCCGACATCAATGGCGGCCCGGCGCCGGGCGTGAGCTCGGGGCAGGCCACCGCGACGATGGAGCGCCTCGCCAAGGAGGTGCTGCCGAACGGGATCGGCTACGAGTGGACGGAGCTCACCTATCAGCAGATCCTGACCGGCAACACCGCGGGGCTGGTCTTCCCGCTCTGCGTGCTGCTCGCCTTCCTGGTGCTCGCCGCGCAGTACGAGAGCTGGTCCCTCCCGCTCGTGGTCGTGCTCATCGTGCCGATGTGCATCCTGTCGGCGGTCACCGGGATCCTGCTCACGCACGGGGACAACAACGTGTTCACGCAGGTCGGGCTCGTCGTGCTCGTCGGGCTGGCGTGCAAGAACGCCATCCTGATCGTGGAGTTCGCGCGCGAGCTGGAGCTGCACGGGCACTCGCCGGTGCACGCGGCGCTCGAGGCGAGCCGGATCCGCCTGCGGCCGATCCTCATGACCTCGTTCGCGTTCATCATGGGCGTCGTGCCGCTCGTCGTCTCCGAGGGCGCGGGCGCCGAGATGCGGCACGCCATGGGGGTGACGGTGTTCTCCGGGATGCTCGGCGTGACGTTCTTCGGGCTCCTGCTCACGCCCGTGTTCTACGTGGTGGTGCGCAGCCTGGTGGCGCGACGACAGGCGGCTGGCGCGCCGGACGACGCGGCCGTACTCGAGCCGGCGCTCGCGCAGACGGGCGAGTCGACGGGAGGTCCGCATGCGTGATCTCCTTTCCTCGCGCGCCTCGCGCGCCGCAGGTCGGCGCGCGCTCGCGAGCGCGGCGGCGAGCCTGGTGGTGAGCGCCTGCGCCGTCGGGCCGTCGTACCACGCGCCGGTGGTGCAGGTGGCGCCGGCGTATCAGGCGCTCGACTCGACGCGAGTGACCGCTCCCGCGCCCGACTCGGGCGCCGGGCCGGCCGCAGCCACCGCGCCGGGCGACTCGGCGATGGCTGGACCGGGCGGGGCCGCCGCCCTGGCGGCGCTCACGCGCCGCGACTCGGCGGGATCCACCATTTCCGCCGCGCCGCCGCCATCGCCCTTCTGGAACGAGCTCGGCGACAGCGCGCTCGTCCGTCTCATCCAGGAAGGGCTCCGCGCGAACCCGGACGTTCGCGTCGCCGAGGCGCGGCTGCGCGACGCGCGAGCCTCGCGCCGGCTCGCGGCGTTCGACTTCGCGCCGACGATCACGGCCTCCGGCGGCTTCAGTCATCAGCGGCTCGCCGAGGCGCAGCTCCCCGGCGCGCCCTCGTCGCTCCGCGAAGGGAGCCTCTGGGACGCCGGATTCGACGCGTCGTGGGAGATCGACGTCTTCGGCCGCGTGCGGAAGAGCGTCGGCGCCGCGAAGGCGTTCGAGAGCTCGGCGGAGCAGGATGTGCGCGACGTCCAGGTGTCGCTCGCCGCCGAGCTGGCGCGCACCTACCTGGAGTTGCGCGGCGCGCAGGCGCAGCTCGCCGTCGCGCAGCGGAACGCCCAGAACGAGCGACACACGCTCGCCCTCACCGAGGACCGACTCGCCGCGGGGAAGGGGACCGCGCTCGACACGGCGCGCGCCCGCGCGCAGCTCAGCACCACGGAAGCGGCGATCCCGCTCCTCGAGGCGGCGGTCGCCGGCAACCAGTACCGGATCGCGACGCTGCTCGGCCGCACGCCAGAGGAGCTGCCGCCGGAGGTGACGCGCGCCGCCGAGCTGCCGCCGCTCCCCGAGACGGTGCACGTGGGCTCGCCGTCGCTCCTCGTCGCGCGGCGCCCCGACGTCGTGAGCGCCGAGCGAACGCTCGCCGCGCAGACGATGCTCATCGGGGCCGCGGAGGCGGAGTACCTGCCGCGGTTCAGCGTCGGCGCGAGCGTCGGGCGCACCGCGACCGCGCTCGACTCGCTCGGCGGCAACGGCGCCACGCGCTTCTTCCTAGGCCCGCGCATCACCTGGTCGTTCCTCGACTTCGGGCGCGTGCACGCGCGCGTGGACGAGTCGCGCGCGCGCGCCGAGGAGGCGCGGGCGACCTACTCGGCCACCGTGCAGCGCGCGCTCGCCGAGGTCGAGACCTCGCTCGTGACGTACGACCGGGCGCGCGCGCGGCTCGCGAGCCTGGCGGATGCGGCGAGCGCCAGCGAGCGCGCCGCCGAGCTGGCGCGGCTGCGGTTCGCGGAGGGGGTGAGCGACTTCCTGCAGGTGCTGGACGCCGAGCGTACGCTGCTCGATGCGGAGAACCAGCTCGTGCGCGGTCGCACCGACGCGGCGACGGCGCTGGTGGCGGTGTACAAGGCGGTGGGGGGGACGTGGCCGGGCGAAGGGGGGGCGGGCGCGGGGAACTGATCGGCCTGTGTCCGCGCGCCGCCGTCGCGGCGCGCGACGAGGGGAAGCTTCGAATGCGACGAGCCCCACACGGTCCCCCCGTGTGGGGCTCGTTCGCCCTCACCCCCCGCGCTGCTTGAACACGAATGGCTGCTGCACGAGCTGCGGGACCGGGCAGCCTCCGATGCGCGCCGGGTGAAATCGCGCGTCGACGAGACTGCGGCGCGCCGATTCGACGAACTCCTCGTAGTAGCGGGCCAGCCTCCCCGTGGGTCGCGGCTCGTCGGAGATCCAGCGTTCGCGCACGGTACCGAGGTCGGCGCGTCCGGTGGTGTCCACGAGGTACTGCAGGATGACGGTTCCCTCGGCGCCCTCACGCTCGCTCCGCGTGGGGTAGTCGAGATTCTTCTTCCGGGCGGCGCGGACTGGCTCCTCCCAGGGTTCCAGGATGGAGAACACCGGGAATCCCACGCGCACCGGAGGCGTGGTCACCCGTCCCTCGCGGTCCACCGACGGGAACCGCACCCGCAGCCGCACGATGGCGGAATCGGCCGCGAGTCCGTCCGGCCAGATGACGCCCATGCCATCCGGGTAGGCTGCTCGAGCGGCGCGGACCAGGAGGGGGCCGGCCGCCGAGTCCGTGCCGGGCGCTCCACCGCGCCAGACGAGCGGACCGTGCCGGCGCACGATCGCGGTGAGCCCCCCCGTGTAGTCGCGCTCCAGGGTGCGCCACGTGAGCGCGGGCTCGCCGCTCGGGAGCGAGTCCGGCGCCGCGCCCAGCAGCGCGCGAAGCTGCTGCGCGACCGACTGCGCGATGAGGTCGGCTTGCGGCAGCAACGTCCGAGCGCTGGTGTCGGGAACTTCGGCCTCGAGGTAGACCACCACGCGGCGCATCGCGCTCGCCGACAGCGTGTCGAGACAGTGGTAAGAGGACAGCGGATCGCGCGGCCGCGGCGTGACGTCGGTCGACGCCGGCGCACCCTGGGCGAGGAGAAGCGCGGGGACGGCGAGTACGGCCGCCAAGCCAGCCCGAGCGGCGACGGGGAGACGACAATGGGCGATTCGACGGAGGCGCATCCAACGACGTGCGGAGAGTGTCATCGCGCGGAATCCTTCACGGGTCGGGGCGGGATTCGTCAGGCAGCGCCGCGGTGGGGCAGTATGGCCAACATAGCGCCCGCGGGCCAATGAATGCCATGGCCGGGCGCGCGCGTGCGGCGGCGGCCGGACGGTCTCCGGGAGGACCCCGGCCGCCGGAAGCACGCCTCGGACCTCGGTACCGCGGCGCCCCGGCCCTCGGCCACATGCCCCGAGTTTCCGGGAAGGCACGAGGTATTGACAAAGCATGACTGGGCGCTTAGCGAAGAGCGTCGGAGCTGCACTGGCGGGCTCGTCTCCACCCTCGAGGGGAGGCCTCCATGCTTCGTCTGCGTACCCGGTGCACGACCTTCGTGGCGCTGGCCGTCGCCCTGTCCAGCGCCCCCGCCCCCGCTCTCGCGCAGGTCACGACCGGTCGGATCACCGGCGTGGTGCGCGACGCTACCGGCGCCGCGCGGCAGGGAGCCAGGGTCACGGTCACGAACGACGGCACGCGCGCCACGAGGAGCACGATCACGGCGGCCGACGGCGCCTACGCGGTCTCGGGCCTCGTCCCGGGCGCGTACACCATCTCGGTGTCGCTGGTCGGCTTCCGAAGGGTCACTCGCACGGACGTGCAGGTCGGGGGAGCGACGGCGGCGGTCGACTTCGCGCTGGAGCCGCTCCCCCTCGAGGAGGTCGTCGTCACCGCCACGCTCCGCGAGCAGGCGTTGACCGACGTGCCCTTCTCCATCGCGGCGCCCACGGCGCGTCAGCTGCGCGAGCGCGGCGCGGAAGACATGGAGGGCATCTCGGCCAACGTGGCCGGATTCAGCGTGCAGAACCTGGGGCCCGGGCAGAGCCAGGTCGCCATCCGCGGGGCTTCGGCCGGCCAGATTGCGCGTGACCAACCCGGCGTCAAGGAGCAGGTGGGCGTCTACCTCGACGATTCGCCGATCTCCCTGTCGTTGTTCACGCCGGACCTGGACCTGTTCGACGTCTCGCGCGTGGAGGTGCTCCGCGGCCCGCAGGGTACCCTGTTCGGCTCCGGTTCGCTCTCGGGCACGGTTCGCTACATCACCAATCAGCCCGAGCTCGGCGTGCGCAGCACGTTCGGTGAGTTCGGCGGGAGCTGGATCGACGGCGGCGACGCGGGCGGCAACGTGAAGGTCGGCACGAATGTCCCGCTCGGCGACAGAGCGGCCGCTCGACTGGGGGTGTACTACAACCGCCTCGGCGGCTACATGGACGCGGTGCAGCCCGACCTCGGCGTCGACAGGAACGTGAACACCGGCACGCGCACCGGCATACGGGGCGCGGTGCTCTTCGAGCCCAGCCAACGATTCAGCATCACGCCGCGCTTCGTCTACCAGAACGTGCGGATGGATGGCTGGAACCGCCACGACGCGTACAACATCCTGGCCAATCCCTACACGACCTCGCGCCCGGCGGTCACGCTCGGCCCGCACGAGCTGTTCACGCAGATCCCGGAGCCGTTCACCGACAACTTCGTGCTGGGCGACGTGAACCTCCGATACGACTTCGGATGGGCGAAGCTGACGTCGATCACCTCGTACGACTACCGTGACATTCTGGTGGTGCGCGATGCCGGTGCCCTCACCTCGAGCATCACCGGCGGCACCATCGGACTGCCGGAGGACGTCTACACCCTCAACGCGCCGCTCGACGACAAGACGAACGTCAAAGTGTGGGCGCAGGAGCTTCGCCTCGCGGGCGGCGGCGACCGCGTACGCTGGCTCCTCGGCGGCTTCTTCAGCCACAACAAGCGCGCGTACGGCCAGAGCCTCATCGTGTCCGGGTTCGAGGCCGCCTCGGGAATTCCCACGCGCGGACTCAGGGCGCAGCGCGACGAGCTGTTCTTCTCCGATCTCGACTACACCCGAAAGCAGGCGGACGCCTTCGGCGAAACCACGGTGAGCGTGACCGACCGTCTCGACCTCACCGGCGGGCTGCGCTATTACCACTTCGACGAGGACCGCACGCAGATCTTCGACGGCATCTTCACCAACGACAGCACCGGAACGGCCCTCGTGTCGGTGCCCGGCTCGACGAGCGCCGACGGCTTCGCGCCGCGCTTCATCGCGAGTTACAAGGTGACCGACGCGATCACGGTGAACGCCCAGGCCTCTCGCGGCTTCCGGCTTGGCGGGATCAACGACCCGCTCAACGTCCCGCTCTGCACGCCGCAGGACCTCGTCACGTTCGGCGGCCGGAGCTCGTGGAAGGACGAGACGGCATGGAACTACGAAGTGGGTGCGAAGACACTGTTGGGGAACGGACTGGCGTCACTCAACCTGTCCGCGTTCTGGATGGACATTCGCGACCTGCAGGTCATCGTGACCGCGGGCACCTGCTCGTCCCGGCTCGTCTTCAACGTGCCGAAGTCCGTCAGCCGGGGACTCGAGCTCGAGCTCACGATGGCGCCCTCCCGGTTCTTCGACTTCGCGGTCACGGCGACGCTCGAGAACTCCGAGCTGCGTTCCACCTTGACGTCCACCGACACGGCGGGCGTGGTGAGCGTGGTCTCGGGGATCGCGAAGGGGAACCGCCTGCCGAGTGTGCCGAAGGTGCAGGTCGCCGCGGCCGCCACCGTCCGCCGGCCGCTGCGGTCGGGGTTGGAGGGCTTCATCAGCGGTACCTACAACCACGTCGGCTCTCGGTACACGCAGATCGATGACCTCGCCGCCGGCTTCGGCGCCGTCAACCTCGAGTCGTTCGCACCCAACACGATCGGCGGGCCGCTCACCGCGTCCGAATTCGACTTCAATCCCTTGCTGCCGGCGTACGACCTGGTCAACGTGCGCTTGGGGCTCACCCGTGGAGGGTGGGAAGCCGCGCTCTTCGTCAACAACCTCACGGACGAGGAGGCGCGACTCGCGCTCGACCGGGAGCGGGGAACGCTCGCCCGCGTGGGCTACCTGGTCAACCAGCCGCGGACGTTCGGGGTGACCTTCGGCTTCAATTACTGAGTCCTTGTGAAGCGGCTGCCGGTTCTCGGCTCCCGGCTCTCGGCTACGGCACAGCGTAGAGAGCCTCCGGCGTGTGCAGCAGGCCGAGAGCCGAGAGCCGAGAGCCGAGAGCCGGATCTGTCCCGCCGCGCCTTCGTCGGCGCCGTCGTCGCCGCGCCGATCGTCGCGCGGCTCGGGATCCTCGGCGCCCGGCGCGAGCGCGTCGTCGTGGTGGGGGCGGGGGCGTTCGGGGGGTGGACGGCGCTCGCGCTCCTGCGCGCGGGAGTGCGGGTGACGCTCGTGGACGCGTGGGGCGCGGGGCACTCGCGCGCGTCGTCCGGCGGTGAGACGCGCGTCATCCGCGCGGTGTACAACGGCGTTCCGCTCTACAGCGAGATGGCCGCGCGCGCGCTCGTGCTCTGGCGAGAGGCGGAGCGGCAGTGGAAGCGCCAGGTGCTGTTCCGCACCGGCGCGCTCTGGCTGTGCGCGAGCGATGACGGCTACGTGCGGCGCTCGATCGAGCCGATGAAGGCGGTGGGGCTGTCGGTGGAGGAGTCGTCGCCCGACGATGCCGCGCGCCGCTGGCCGCAGATGAGCTTCCGCGACGCGCGCACCGTGTACTTCGAGCCGGAGGCGGGATACCTCACGGCGCGGGCGGCGTGCGAGCTGGTGCTCGAGACGTTCGTGCGCGAGGGTGGGGAGTTCAAGCAGGCGTGGGCGCGCCCGGGCAGGGCCGCCGGAGCGCGCCTGTCGAGCCTCGCGCTCTCGGACGGCGCCACGCTGGATGCCGACCGCTTCGTGTTCGCGTGCGGTCCGTGGATGGCGCGCGTCTTCCCGGACGAGATCGGCCGCCGGATCGTGTCCACTCGGCAGGAGGTCTTCTTCTTCGGCACGCCCGCCGGTGACGCGCGCTACGACTCCGGCGCGCTCCCGGTGTGGGTGCATCTCGGCGAGCGGCTCGTGTACGGCATCCCGAACCACGAGCGGCGCGGTCTCAAGGTGGCGGACGACACCGCGGGCGAGGAGGTGGATCCCACGACTCTCGAGCGCGAGCCGAGTGCCGCGGGGCTAGCGCGAGCGCGCGCGATCCTGCGCGAGCGATTCCCCGCGCTCGCCAATGCGCCGCTGGTGGAAGCGCGCGTGTGCCAGTACGAGGCGTCGACCGACGGGCACTTTCTCGTCGACCGGCATCCGCGATTCGAGAACGTGTGGCTGGCGGGGGGCGGCTCCGGGCACGGCTTCAAGATGGGGCCGGCGCTCGGCGAGCACGTCGCGGCGCTGGTGCAGGGGCGGACGACGGCGCATCCGATGTTCGCCTACGCGCGGCTGCGGCCGCGGGCGGAGGGGCGCCCGCGATGAGCCGGCAGGACGTGCGCCATGATGAGGAAGACGGCGACGGCCGCGACGGCGACGGCCGCCAGCCCCACCCGGGACGACGCGGCGCGTAGGATGAGCCCGTGACCGACGACGAGGAGGAGCCCGAGCGCCGCCCAGATCCACCGGGGCGTGGGAAGGGGATCGAGCGATCGAGCGACGTGCGCGGGTGGATCCTGTCCGTTGCCGTCACCCGGGCTCGGCGCCGTCGCGACCGCGAACTGTAGGTCGCCGACTCCGACCGATCCGCTCTCCACGACGCTCAGCCCCGCCTCGCCGAGCAGCTCGATGATGTCGGAAAGGGCCAGATGGCCGTGGCGATGGAAGCGGGCGAGGAGGCCCTTTCGCTCCCGGGCCGGCGTCGCGAAGTCGACGGCGAGCACGCGTCCTCCGGGGCGGAGCACCCGGCGAATCTCGCGCGCGAGTTGCCGGCGGACCGGCTTCGGGAGATGATGCAACATGAGCGTGCTCACGACGGCGTCGAAGGATGCGTCGGGGAAGGGAAGTGCCTCGGCGACCCCGGTCCGAAACGCCACGTCGACACCGGCCTTGGCGGCCTTCCGGCTCGCCAGGGCGATCATCTCCGGGGACGCGTCGATGCCGTGAACCGTCCCCGTCGCGCCGACACGCCGCTTCGCCGCGATGGCGAGAGTTCCGGTCCCGCACCCCACATCCAGGACCGAGTCGCCGGGGCGCAGGCGCGCCAGAGAGACCAGGCGCTCGCGGAACGCCCGCCCGCGGCCGAAGGTGAGCAGCCAGGATTGAAGGTCGTAGTAGCGGGCCTCGGCGCGGATGACGAGGCCCTTGGTGCCGGGAGCCAGTGTGCCGTGGGTAGTGCTCACGTCGCGATCCTTCGAACAGGGGAACAGTGCGTGCGCCATCGCTGCATTCAGCTCTCGTGAACGAATGGCCGAGCGGGATGGCCGGTCGCGTCGTAGTATCAGGTGGGGCGTCCGCCGCGCGAAGAACATCGCGCCGCGACGTGTGCGTTAATGGACAAACCGGCACGGCGTGTTCGGAATCTCGGACGGCGCAGGGAGAAGGAGGGCAAGTGCGGAACGGTCGCAGCAAGGATCGGCGCGTGCGGAAGACGCAGGGTCTCCTCCACGAAGCGCTCGCGTCGCTGATCCACGAGAAGTCCTACGACAGCATCGTCGTGAAGGAGATCCTGGGGCGCGCCAACGTCGGGCGGTCGACCTTCTACACGCACTTCCGCGACAAGGACGAGCTGCTCGAGAGCGGGCTCCGCGACATGGTTCGCGGCGGCGAGACGAGCGCGCCGACGCAATCGAGCGGCGTGGCGGATCGAGTTCTCCGGTTCAGCCTGCCCATGTTCGAGCACATCGAACGATACCGGCGCGCCAGCGACTCCCGGGTGGACTCGCGGGAGCTCTCGGCCGTTCACGAGCACCTTCGGCGGGTGCTGGTGGAGCTGGTCGCCGACGATCTGAGACGCGAGGGGCGGTGCCGCGAGGAGAACGGGCACCGCGTGCCGTGCGATCTTCTCGCCCGGCACGTGGCCTCCACCTTCCTGCTCGTGTTGAACTGGTGGGTGGAGAGCAGGGAGCCGCTCCCCCCCGCGAGGGTGGACGACCTGTTTCTGGCGCTGGTTCTGCCCAGTGTGAAAGAGCTGCTGAACCGAGAGTGAATGACCACCTCCACCCGACCCACGGGCGCCAGTCCATGCGACTCTCATCGCGCATCGCCATTCCAGCCGCCGTCACCCTGATCGGTGGCGCCACCCCGGTGCGGGCGCAGGTGTACGACGGCTTCCCCGGGACGCATCTCACCGTCGATGTGCACGTGAAGTCGATCGCGCACGGGGACGACTCCGTCCGCGTCACGTACGTGGTGGACAACCAGCCGGCCAGCGAGGAGCGCGTCTTCACGCTGA
>DASUXC010000200.1:0-10023 GCA_036378095.1 Gemmatimonadaceae bacterium
CAGCCGCGTCTTCCAGCCCCGCCCCTATGGCCGCCAGCCCCCTCTACACCCCGCTCTCCACCACCCGCGCCGCCGCCGCTTCCCTCTCCCCCTTCCCCTCCCGCTCCGCCGCCGCCTGCTTCTGCATCGCCGCCGCGCCGAGCATGCCGCCCAGCCCCATCGACTCCACCGCGCTGCTCGGCACCAGCATGAGCGCGCCCTTCTCCTTGAGCCCCTCGTAGAGGATGTTCATCGCGCGCAGGTGGAGGGCGGTGGGGTTCTTCTGGTAGGCGAGCGACGCCTGATCGAACAGCGCGGCGATCTCCACCTCCGCCTCGCCGAGGATGATGCGCGCCCGCTTCTCGCGCGACGCCTGCGCCTCGCGCGACATCGCGTCCTGCAGCGTGGCGGGGATCACCACATCGCGCATCTCCACCGCCTGCACCGCGATCCCCCACGGCATGCACCGCTGGTCGATCAGGTCCTGCAGCTCGTCCTCGATCCGCTCGCGTCCGCGCAGCAGATCGGCGAGCGACGTGCGTCCGATGATGTCGCGCAGCGCGGTCTGCGCCGCCCAGCTCACCGCCGCCGGGTAGTTCTGCACCTCGAGCGCGGCCTTCTCGGGATCGTGCACCATCCAGAAGAGCACCGCGTCCACGTTCACCGGCACGGTGTCGGACGTGAGCGTCTCCTCGGCGGCGAACGGCGTGGTCGCCACGCGCTGGTCCACCCACGCCGAGATCTGGTCGACGAGCGGCACCACCCAGAAGAGCCCCGGTCCGGCGAGGCCGCGGTAGCGTCCCATGCGGAGCACCACGGCGCGCTCCCACTGCTTGGCCACCTGCGGTCCCATCCCGAGGAGGAGGCCGAGCCCCGTGCCCACCACCAGCCCGGTCACGCTCCCGAGGACGAGGAAGGTGAGCACCCCGAGCCCGAGGGGCCCGGCGGCGAGGAGGGCCGAGAGGAAGTTCTGCCGCCTGCCGCTCGGCGCCGACTCGACCATGGAGAAAGTGGACATGGGTGACATGTACGAGCCTCCTTCGAGCTCGGCCGTTGGCGCGGCGCGGACCGCGCGCGCCGGCACGGCGCCTTCCGTCCACTATGCGGCGGGGACGGGCGGCGTCAAGGAGAGCGGGGCGGCCCCGACCGTCGCGCTGTCACCTACGGCTCCGACATCGCCCGCAGCACGTGGGCCTGGCGAGACGATTCACTGCGGATGCAGAACGTGGGGAGCCTGGTCATGGGCTACGTCGTGCACGGTGACACCATGTATCGCACCTCCACGTTGGGTGGGCGGTCCTACTTCGGTACGCTGACCACCCGCGGCATCGACGTGACCTTTTCGGACCTTCCCTGCCCGGCCGACTCCGGGGGCTTCGCCCGGCGTGGCGCGACCATCCACTTCGTGCTCCGCTACTGACCCCCCGGGTGGCAGGGGCGCCAGTCGCGTCGGGCGGAGCGTTCGGCGCACACGGCGAGAGCCGTCCATGGACGTGCCGTAGCCGAGAGCCGATGGCCGAGAGCTGACAGCAGCGCCCTCAGCTTCTCACCCACCCGCCGTCGCGCTCTCCGACCTCAGGCTTGCTGCGTCGGGTAGAGCGTGAGGATGTTGATGTTCACCCTCGGCGGCTGCGTCACGGCGTAGACGATCGCGGCGGCCACGTCCTCGCTCTCGAGCTGCTCCATGTCACCGAGCCTCCGCTCGACGGCCTCGCGAACGTCGTCGCGCATGCGCGACGTGAACTCGGTCTTCACGGCGCCGGGCTCCACGCAGGTCACGCGAATGCCGTCCTTGCCGATCTCGCGCCGCAGCGACTCGGCGATGGCGCTGACCGCGTGCTTGGTGCCGGAGTAGACCACCGAGGGGTGGATGTAGCGTCCCGTGCCGGATGAGACGATGACGATGTGGCCCGTGCCTTGCCGCTTCATCACGGGGAGCGCGGCGCCGATCGCGTACAGCACCCCCAGCACGTTGACGTCGACCATCGCGCGATACTCGGCGCGGGTCGTGTTCTGGAACGGGGCGGCGACGCCGACGCCGGCAACGGCGAGCAGCATGTCCACCCGCCCGAATTCTCGTACGGTGCGCCGCACCAGCCCCGAGACCTGCGCCTCGTCCGTCACGTCGGCCTCGATGGGGAGCGCCTCGCCGCCCCGCTCGCGGATGCGGCCCGCGAGGTCGTCCAGGCGCTGCACGCGCCGCGCGGCGATCGCCACGCGCGCGCCCTCCGCCGCCAGCGCGAGCGCGGTCGCTTCGCCGATGCCCGATGAGGCGCCCGTCACCAGGGCGACTTTTCCGCTCAGTGTACCCGTCTGCATGTTCACACGCTCTCTCGTTCGGACCGAGGTTGAAGGCGTTCGCCGGGATCCGGCGAGCGCTCCCGCAACATGCGGCAGGACGCGGCGAGGATCATGGCGTGAAAACCGAATACCCCATGTGGATTCGAGGGCACAATGCGCGGTAGCGAATACGCGGCGCTCAGGGCGTTCGCGGCGGTCGTCGCGCACGGCAGCTTCGCGCGCGCGGCCGCGGAGCTCGGGATCACCGCATCGACGCTGAGCCAGACGATCCGCGAGCTGGAAGCCCAGCTCGGGGTGCGCCTGCTCAATCGCACGACGCGCAGCGTCTCCCTGACCGATGCGGGGCGGCGCCTGCATGCGCGCTTCGAGCCGGCGATGCGGGAGATGGAGGCGGCGGTCCGGGATGCCATCAGCCTGCGCGACGCGCCGGCGGGGCTGCTGCGGGTGCACATGCCGAGCGTCGCCGCCGCCGCGTATCTCGAGCCGGTGCTCGGCCGGTTCCACGAGGCGTACCCCGACATCGTGCTCGACGTGACGGTCGACGACGCCGTCACCGACATCGTGGCGGCGGGCTACGACGTGGGCGCCCGGCTCGGCGAGTTTCTCGAGGGCGACATGGTCGCGGTGAAGCTCGGAGGAGCGCAGCGCCAGCTCGCCGTCGCCTCGGCGGACTACATCGCGCGCCACGGGCGCCCGGAGACGCCGGCCGACCTGCTCCGGCACCGCTGCATCAACTGGCGCCGCCCCGGGAGCGCCGGCGTCTACAAATGGGAGTTCCAGAAGGACGGCCGGTGGTTCGGCATCGCGGTCGATGGGCCGCTCGTCGTCTCGCACCGCGACCTGGCCATCGCGGCCGCCGTGCAGGGGGTCGGCATCGCGTTCTGGGCGGAGGAGCTGGTGCGTCCGCTCATCGATGAAGGGAAGCTCGTCCCGCTCCTGGAGGAGTGGTGCGGCACCTTCCCCGGCTGGTTTCTCTGCTACCCGAAGCAGCGCTTCACGCCGCCGAGCGTGCGAGCGTTCGTCGACTTCCTGAGACGGCGCAACGTCGCGAGGGCACCGGCGCCCCCTCCATGAGCGGAGAGCTCCGGAGCGCGTGCGGGAACTCTCGTGGCCTGCATCCTGCTGAGGCGGCTGGAAGACCCGTCCCAACGCCACCTCTTCCGCGCGTCCCTCACTCACCCCCTCGTGCTCTTCAACTCCCTGACCTTCGCCGCCTTCCTGGCGATCGTCCTCCCGCTCTACTACCTGCTCCCGTTCCGCTGGCAGAACCGGATGCTGCTGGTGGCGAGCTACGTGTTCTACGGGTGGTGGGACTGGCGCTTCCTGTTTCTCCTCGCGCTCTCCACGGTGGTGGACTTCTTCATCGCGAAGAAGATGAACGCCACCGACGACCCCCGGCGCCGGCGGCGGCTCATGACGGTGAGCGTCACGCTCAACCTCTGCTACCTCGGCTTCTTCAAGTACTTCGACTTCTTCGCCGAGTCCGCGCGCGCGGGGCTCGAGCGCTTCGGCGTCCACGCCGACTTCTTCACCCTCCACGTCCTCCTCCCCGTCGGGATCAGCTTCTACACCTTCCAGGCGATCTCGTACATCGTGGACGTGTACCGCAACGCCCGCGAGCACACCGACGACTTCGTCGCCTTCGCCCTCTACCTGAGCTACTTCCCGCACCTCGTCGCCGGCCCGATCCAGCGGAGCACGCAGCTCCTCCCGCAGCTCGTCGTTCCGCGCTCGGTGACCGCGCGGCAGATCTCCTCCGGCGCGGTGCTCATGCTCGTCGGCTACTTCAAGAAGGTGGCGATCGCCGACGCCGTGGCGCCCACGGTGAACCAGATCTTCGGGAACGCCGCGCACACGTCGTGGGTGGGGCTCCTCATCGGCGTGTGGCTCTTCGCCGCCCAGATCTACTGCGACTTCTCCGGCTACACCGACATCGCCCGCGGCGTGTCGCGGCTCATGGGGGTGGAGCTGCGCATCAACTTCCGGCAGCCGTACTTCTCGGCGAACATCACCGAGTTCTGGCGGCGGTGGCACATCTCCCTCTCCGACTGGCTGCGCGACTACCTGTACATCTCGCTGGGTGGGAACCGCCGCGGGAAGTGGCGCACGTACCGCAACCTGATGCTCACGATGCTCCTGGGCGGGCTCTGGCACGGCGCGAACTGGACGTTCGTGGCGTGGGGCGGGCTGCACGGGGTGTACCTGGCCGTGCACAAGATGATCGTGGGGAGCCGGAAGGTCGGGCTCTCGGAGGTCCCCGCGTCGCCCCTGGGGTGGCTCCGCTTCGCCGCCTCGGTGATCCTCACCTTCAACCTCGTCTGCCTCACCTGGATCTTCTTCCGCGCCCCGGACTTCGCCACCGCGTGGACGTACCTGCGCGGGATCGTCACGCTCCAGCCGGGGGCGATGACGACCGGGTGGCTGATCATGGCCGCGTTCTATCTCGCGCTCACCTTCCTGGTGGACCTCCCCGCCTGGCTGCGCCACGACGAGCAGCCCATCGCTCCGACGTGGCCCGTGCTCGCGCGCGGGCTGGCGTACGGGGTGATGCTCGCCATCTGCCTCTGGATCGGTGCCCCGCATGGCGCTCCGTTCATCTACTTCCAGTTCTGACGCCGCCGCGCCGGGCGCGCTCTCGCCCGCGACGGCGTCCGCGCCTGACGAGCCGGCGCCCGCCGCGCCGCGCCCGGCGGAGACGGGGCGCATGCCCCTCGAGCTCCCCCGCCCGTCGGCGGCGGTGCTCGTCGCGCTCGTGGTGGTGGCGCTGCTCGGCGCGATCTTCGCCCGCGTGGCCGGCGCCCGTGCCGGGTCGCCTCCCGCGGCGGCGTTCCCGTACCTGTCGTCCGAGGCGCTCCGCTACGACCGCGTGAACGCCGCCGGGCACGAGCGCCGCGAGATCCTCCTCCTCGGCAGCTCCCTCGTGCGCCACGGCTTCATCGAGGAGCAGCTCGAGCGCGACCTCGCAGACTCATCGCTGCGCGTGTTCAACGCGGGGCTGGACGGCGCGGGGATGTGGGCGACGCTGCGCCTCCTCCGCCGCATGGACCCGCCGCGCCCGCGCGGGCCCAACGTCGCCATCCTCGAGGTGAACCGGAAGGAGATGCGCACCGGGCGCGAGCCCGATCCCTGGGGGGAGGCGCAGCTCGCCCGCCGCGGGCTCGCCCCCGATGGCCGGGCGCCGGCGTCCGCGCTCCTCGTTCGCGCGCGTCGTGCGTGGGCGGTTCACCCCCCGCGGCAGACGCTCGAGGGGTGGGTGGAGGAGCTCCGGCTCGGGTGGCTCGCGGAGCACGTTCCGGGAGTGGTGTCCACCCCCGAGCCGCAACCGCGCGCGCTCTGGACGGCGAGCGCGATCGCCCGCCGCCGCGCGGTGCGCGACATGCTCCCCGAGATCGAGGCGCGCCGGCTCGAGCACTGGCGGCTGGACGAGGGAGAGGTGATCGCGCTGCGCGAGGTCGTCGCCGAGCTGCACCACCGCGGCTACCGCGTGGTGCTGTTCGTGGCGCCCATGCACTCGCGCTACCGCTCCACCGTGCGCGCCTACCCCGACTTCGTGAACACGGAGCGCCGCTTCCAGGCCATGCTCCACGATCCCGCCATCGGCGCGGACCGCGTGCTCGAGATCCCCGACGCCCGCGCGCTCGGGGAGAGCGACTCGATCTTCGTGGACTACGGGCATCTCACTCGCCACGGCGCGTCGGTGCAGACGCGATGGGTGGCGGGGTGGCTGGCGAGGAACGGCATCTCGTGAGGCGGCTGGCGAGGCGTCGTTGCGCATAACGAGCTGATTTCATATTGTCCCGGCATACACCGCCAGCGAGGGTCTCATGCCGGGACCGCGCAGCACTGCATCGGGAGCAGCCGCACTCCTCGCGCTCGCCACCGCGCTCGCGCCGCCGGGCGCCCGCGCCCAGAGCGCCTCCGACCAGCCGGTCGTCCCCACCCTGCACTACCAGAACGGCCGTCTCCGCGAGGCGTACCTCCCCGCGGGGCGCGCCTTCGCCATCGACGGGTCCATGCTCACCACGGGGGGCATGGCGGACGTCGTGCTCGCCCGCATGTGGGAGACCGGCCGGCGCCGCGCGCGCGACGGCGCGTTCCCCGATCGCGCCGCGGCACCGATCGACAGCGCCTGCTGGATGCGCGCCCCGGAGAGCGAGGCGAACACCTTCGACCTCGCCTTCCGCCCTCTCCGCCTCGGTCGCCGCTACCGCTTCGAGCTGTCGTTCGTCAGGCGCTACGACCCGGCCACGCTGGAAGACGCCGTCGCCCGCGCCACGGAGACGCTGCGCCTCGCCGACGCGCTACCCGCCGACTCGGCGGCCGGCTCCGCCCCCGACTCCTCCGCCGGTCCCGCGCCCGCCCCGAGTGACGGGATCGCGCCGAGCACCCGCGCCGCCCGCGCCGCGCTCTCGCGCGAGATCGCCCGCGCCCTGGAGGCGCGCACCGGGGAGCGCACGCTCTGGCTGCGCGTGACGGGGGAGGGGGACTGCGCCGTGGACACCACCGCGCCCCCGCTCGACATCTCCCCCGAGGCGCTCGGCGCGCTCTCCCGCGCGGTGGCCCACGCCGCCGCGCTCGAGAGCGACGCCGCCGATGCGCGCGCCGCCGAGGCGGCGATCCTCGACACGCTCGCGTCGATCTCCGACTCCGATCTGGTGTCGCTCGAGGCGCGCCTCCTCCGCGCCGCCGAGCACCGGCGCGGCGTCAGGCGGCCGGTCCCGTACGACTCGGACGACGCCACCGCGCTCGTGGCCGCGGCGCGCGCGCGCGATGTCTCCCTCCTCTCCGCCGGCGCCGCCGAGCGACTCCAGCGCTCGATCGCCCGCCCCGTCCCCACGCCCCCGCTCGGGAGCGCCACCGGGCGGCTGCTCGCCCGCGTACTCGGGCCGGTGGAGGCGCTCAGAGCGAAGGAGCGCGACGAGGCGCGCGCGGCCGACGCGCTGGATGCCGTGCGCCGGCGGGAGCGCGAGGCGTGGGGGACGGTGAGCGCGGGACTGAGGCGCGGCTACACCCCCGTGGCGCGCGCCGGCGCCGCGGCAACCGCGTGGGGCGCCGAGACCGAGGTGCGGAGGCTCCAGATCGGGAGCGCCCTCGGCGGCGCGTACGCGCGCATGGGCTTCTCCGGTCCGGCGGCCGACGGCGACGGATTCCTCTTCGCCGCCGTGCGCTTCTATCTCGCGCCCGTGGACCGCACGCGCCCCGTCCCGTGGTCGAGCGCGCTCGCGCGCTTCAGCATCGACGTCGGCAGCATGATCCGGAGCACCCTGCACCGCGCGGGCGAGGAGCAGGAGACCGCGTTCGCCGGCCTCTCCCCGACGCTCGGCGTGAGCTGGGACGCGCGCCGCTTCCTCGCGCTGAGCGCCGGGCTGCTCGTGTACCGCCACCCCGAGGACAGCGGCGGCCGGACCGGCCGCCTCGCGGCGGCGACGTACATCGGGGTGAGCACGGATCTGGATGCGTTCAACAGGGTGCACGATCTGTTGAAGTGACCCGGCCATCGGCCATCGACTCCCCATGATCACCATCCACGACGTAACCATCACCCCCGCCGAGATCTCCTGCGGCGCCCTGGTGGAGATCTCGGCCACCGTCACCTTCGCCGGCCCGCCGCGCGACGTGACGGTCACCGTCGAGGTGCAGGCGCCGTGCACCTTCGCCGGCGGCGCGCGCCGCATCCAGGTGCGGCGCGAGGGGCTCCCGCCGCACACCGTGCGCCTGGTGGAGCGCGTCTTCTGCCCCGACGGCGACGGCGAGTGCGTCCCGCGCATCCGCGTGAGCGCGCGCGACGCGCGGGGCGACTTCGACGAGGCGGATGGGAGAGTGACGGTGCGGTGCTGACGGCCGGCGGGGGCGACGTCAGCCGCCGCGCTCCGGCGCGCTCGCCGCGGCGGCGACGTCCTCGTCGCGGTACATCGTCTCCCCCAGCCGCGCCGCGTGGCCGAGGAGGTAGGGGACGGCGATCACGACCACGTTCGGGCGGAAGAGGAACGCGGTGCGGATGTAGAGCGCGGTCTTGTTGTGGAGCGCGTGCTCCCACCAGTGCTTCGGCACGATCTCCGGCACGACCACGCTCACCAGGTCCGCCTCGTTCCGCGCCTCGATCTCCTTCACGTAGTCGACGAGCGGGCGGAGCACCGAGCGGTACGGCGACGGGAGGACGACCAGCGGGACGCCGATGTCCCACTTCTCCCAGGCGTCGCGAAGCTGCGCGGTGGACACCGGGTCCACCTCGACCGTGACGGCGCGCACGTCGTCGGAGATCGTCGTCGCGTAGACGAGCGCGCCCGCCGTCGCCTTCGTGATCCCGTTCACCGGCACCACCACCGTGTGGTGCAGGAAGAGAAGGGGCGCCTGCCCGGTGTAGCGGACCTCCCTGGCGAAGCGCGCGTAGTGCCGGTGGATCGCCACCAGCAGCCACATGATGAGCGGGATGATGAGCACCACGATCCACGCGCCGTGCACGAACTTCGTCGCGATCTGCACGACGAACACGAGCGCCGTGGCGAGCGCGCCGATGCCGTTGAGCGCCGCCCTCCACCCCCACCCGCGCCCGCGCGTCTTCATCCAGTGGCGGACCATCCCCGCCTGCGAGAGCGTGAAGCAGAGGAAGACGCCGATGGCGTAGAGCGGGATGAGCGCCGAGGTGTCGCCATGGAAGAGCCACACCAGCAGGATCGCCACGAGCGCGAGGACGACGATCCCGTTGGAGAAGGCCAGCCGGTCCCCCCGCGCCGCGAGCTGGCGCGGCATGTAGCGGTCGTTCGCGAGGAGGCTCGAGAGCCGGGGGAAGTCGGCGAAGGCGGTGTTCGCGGCGAGCACCAGCACCGCGAAGGTGGCGTACTGCAGCAGGTAGTACGCCCACCCGCCGCCGAACACGTGGCGGCCGAGCTGCGACAGGACCGTCTCGCTCGCCGTCGGCATCACGCCATAGCGCTCGGCGAGCACGCTCGTGCCGACGAAGAACGTCGCCAGGATCGCCGCCATCACGCCGAGGGTGATCGCCGCGTTCCGCGCGGCGGGCTTCCTGAACGCGGTGACCCCGTTCGAGATCGCCTCGGTGCCGGTCATCGCCACGCACCCCTCGGCGAACGCCCGGAGAACGAGAAAGACGAGCGCCACGCCCACCGGCCCCGCCGCGCCGTGCCCGCGCGACACGACGTCCACGCGGACCGGGCCGACGGACGGCGCCGCCACGTGCCCCAGCCAGAGACGCACGAGCCCCACGCCGATGAGCGCGAGCATGGCGGCGATGAACACGTACGTCGGCACGCTGAACGCCATCCCCGACTCGCGCACGCCGCGCAGGTTCACCAGCGCGAGCACGACGATCGCGGCGATGCAGAGCGTGACCGTGGACGACGCGAGCGCCGGGTACGCCGAGGTGATCGCCGCGATCCCGGAGGAGATCGACACCGCGACGGTGAGGATGTAGTCGGTGAGCAGCGCCGCCGCGGCGACCAGCCCCGCGCCCACGCCGAGGTTGTCCTTGGCGACCGTGTACGAGCCGCCCCCGCCGGGGTAGGCGAAGATCGTCTGCCGGTAGGAGAGCGCGACGAGGAGGAGCAGGCCGACGATCACGGCCGACACCGGCACGACGTAGTGGAGCGCGGCGGTGCCGAGCACGGCGAGGACGATCAGGATCTGCTCGGTGGCGTACGCGACCGAGGAGATCGCGTCGGAGGAGAGGACGGCGAGCGCGGTGCGCTTGCTCAGCCGCTCGTGCTCGAGCCGGTCGGAGGGGAG
>DASUXC010000201.1:0-28518 GCA_036378095.1 Gemmatimonadaceae bacterium
CGGCGGCGCTCGTCGACCACGTGCAGGCGCTCACCGCGATCCTGACCGCCCGGAGCGCGGAGCCATGACCCGGGAGCGTGCGCTGGGGCGCGGCATCCGCGCGGGCGTGCGCCGCCTGTTCCGGCTCCCGCTGCGCACCCCCGCCATCGCGCGCGCCGACGCCGACGCGGAGCTCGACGCGTTCCTCGCGGAGCGCATCGAGCACCTGGTGCGGCGAGGGATGACGCCGGCGGAGGCTCGGGACGAGGCGCTGCGCCGGCTGGGCGGTTCGCTGACCGAGGTGCGCGACGCCCTCCGCCGGTCGGCAGAGCGCCGGGAAGGGCGAATGCGACTCCGCGACAGGATCGACGACGTGCGGCAGGATCTCCGCTACGCCGTGCGCGGGCTGACCCGCCAGCGGGGCTTCACCGCGGCCGCCGTCCTCTGCGCGGCGATCGGCATCGGCGCGAACACGACGATGTTCGGCGTCATCGACGCCCTCCTCCTCCGCCCGCCCGCCGGTGTGCGTGACGCCGGCGGCCTGCTCTGGGTGAGCGCGGAGCGCAAGACGGAGCTCGGATTCACGGGAAGACCCGGCGTCTCGTACCTCGACTACCTCGACTTCGGCCGCTCGCCCGTGCTGGCCGGCGCGGCGGCGTACTTCGCGAGGGCGCGGAGCTTCGGGCACGGCACCGATGCACGAGAGGTCAACACGCTGACGATCACGCACACCTTCATGCCCCTCCTCGGCGTGCGTCCGGCGCTGGGGCGCTTCTTCTCCGCCGATGAAGACGCTCCCGGCGGCTCACCGGTCGTCATCCTCGGCTACGCGTTCTGGCGCGATCGATTCTCGGGCGCCGCCAGCGTCATCGGCAAGTCGGTCCGGATCGGCACGAAGCTCTACACCGTGGTGGGCGTCGCGCCGCGTGACTTCAACGGCGTCGAGCGCGCGCGCGTGGACCTCTACCTTCCGATGACCGCCGGTGTGTCGGACGACATGCCGGGTCGCGCCGACGAGCTGTTCACCAACCGCGGCATGAGCTGGCTCACGGTTCTCGCCCGGCTCCGTCCGGGCGCCCGCCGCGAGCGGTTGGCCGCGGAGCTCGACGCCATCTACCACCGGACGGACCATGGCGGGTTCGGGCGCGCCAAGACGCACATCGTGGTGGCATCGCCGACCGCGATCGCCGCCATGCGCAACCCGCAGCAGGTGCAGAACGCCACTGTGTCGCTCTGGCTCGCCGGGGTGGCGGGGATCGTCCTGCTCATCGCCTGCGCCAACGTCGCGAGCCTGCTCCTCACGCGCGCCGTGCGCCGGCGCCGGGAGATCGCCGTGCGTCTGGCGTTGGGGATCGGCCGCGGACGGCTCGTGCGGTTGCTGATGACGGAGAGTCTCGTCCTCGCGGGGCTCGGCGGAGTCGCGGGGCTGCTCGTCGCCCGCTGGGGCGGGGGCACCCTCCGGAGCTGGCTCCTCGCCGACGTGGCGGTGGGGACGTCGGTGCTCGACCCGCGCGTGCTCGCGGTGACGCTGATCGCGACGGTGTTCACCGGTGCCGTCTGCGGACTCGTCCCCGCGCTCCAGGCAACGCGGCCTGATCTCACCACGGCGCTCAAGGCCGGCGCGCGCGGCGGGAGCGACGGGCGCGGCCGGGTGCTCGGCGGCTTGCTCGTCGGGCAGGTCGCGCTCACGCTGGTGCTCCTCGTCGGCGCCGGCCTATTCGTGCGCAGCTTGCAAAACCTCCGCTCGCTCGACCTGGGGTTCGATGTGCAACCCGTCCTCGTCGCGCGGGCCAGGCTCCGCACCATCGGCTACACACCGGCGCAGGGCGAGCGATTCTTTCGCCGGCTCCTGGAGCGCGCCCGCACCCTCCCCGGAGTGGAGCGCGCCGCGCTCGCGACGGCAGGCCCCTTCGGCAACGGGCAGTTGGAGCCGGTGTTCGTTCCCGGCCGTGAGCCCGAGCGGGGACTCCCGCCCGCCGTCAGCTACGTCACGTCCGAGTTCTTCGCGACGGTCGGGATGGCGCTCCGGAGCGGGCGCGTGTTCACGGACGCCGATCGGGCCGGCACGGAGCGCGTGGCCGTCGTGAACGAGGAGATGGCGCGCCTCTACTGGCCAGCGGGTGACGCGTTGGGCAAGTGCATCGAGGTGGGGAGCGACACGATGCCCTGCACGACGGTCGTCGGCATCGTGGAGACCGCTCGGGCGGGAAACATCGTCAGGCAGCCCGTCCAGGACGAGCGTCCGATGCCCGGGTACTACCTGCCGCTCGACCAGAGCAACGCGGCGAGGACCCTGGGGCCGATGCTCTACGTGCGGACCTCCGGAGATGCCGTCCGCCTCGTCCCCCTGATCCGGCACACGATGGAAGCGATGGCGCCCGATCTGCCAGTCCCCGACGTGACGGCATTCAGCACCGCCCTCGCTCCGCAGTTTCGCCCGTGGCGCCTCGGCGTGGTGATGTGCGGCATCTTCGGCGCCGTTGCCCTCGCGTTGGCGATGATCGGCCTCTACGGCGTGCTCGCGTTCGGGGTGAGCCAGCGCACGCACGAGATCGGCGTCCGGATCGCGTTGGGTGCGCGGCGCGACGACGTCCGCCGGTTGGTGGTCGGCCAGGGGCTCCGCCTCGGCGCGCTCGGCGTGGCGATCGGGATCGGGGCGGCACTGGCCGCCGGGCAGCTGCTCGCCGCGCTCCTCTTCGGCGTCTCGCCACGCGACCCGGTCGTCCTCGCGATGGCGAGTGGCGCGGTGCTCATCGTCGTGGTACTCGCGAGCTACCTGCCGGCACGTCGAGCCACGCGGATCGACCCGATGGAGGCGCTGCGGGAGCTCTGAGCGGCGCCTGGCCGCGTCACTCGCTCGCCCCCTCGCGGCCACCCTGCGCCGCGAGGCAGTGCGCGATCCAACGCTTCGCGGCGTCGACCTCGCCCGTCGTGACGCCGTGCCCACCCGGCTCCCAGTGCAGAGTGACATCGGCGCCGGAACGCCGGAGCAGATCGGCGAGGCGTTCCGTCTGCTCCGGGGGCACCATCGGGTCGTTGCGCCCCGCGCCGATGAAGACCGCGGTCCCCCCGAGATCCGGGAGCGAGTCCGACTCGAACGGCACCATGGGGCTGAGGAGCACGGCGCCGCGCAGCACGCCGGGACGTCGCAGCAGCAGGCTCGCGGCAATGTTGGCGCCGTTCGAGAAGCCGACGGCCACCACGCCGTCCGGCTCGAGCTCGTACGCCCGCGTCGCCGCCACGACGAAGTCCGCGAGCTCCTCCGTGCGCCGGGCGAGGTCCTCCTGATCGAACACCCCCTCGGCGAGACGGCGGAAGAAGCGCGGCGCGCCGCGCTCGAGCACCTTGCCCCGTGGGCTCAGCATGCCGGCGCCGGGGAGCAACGCGCGGCCGAGCGGCAGCAGATCGTTCTCGTCACCGCCGGTGCCGTGGAGGAGCAGCAGCGTGGTGCTCCCCGACAGCTCCCCCTCGCCGGCCGGCGGAATGTAGCGGTGCACGAAGCCGAGCGCCTCGCCGCTCACGTCTTCCGGTCCCGTGGCATCGGCGAACAGCGTGGCCGCCGTGAGGGGCACCGGGAGGTGGATGCGCGGGAGCACTGACTCGATCTGATCCCGGTACGGCTCGTACTGCGGTGGCAGCTCGAGCGACTCGCCCAGCCGATCCACCGGCTCATCGACCGCGAACCCCGGTGGGTTCGTCGCCAGCTCGAACAGCACGCCGGCCGGCTCACGGAAGTACACCGAGTGGAAGTACTTCCGGTCGATGACCGGCGTCGGGTGCAGCCCCGCCTGCTCGACTCGCGCCCGCATCGCGAGCTGTGCGTCGTGATCCGCGACGGCGAAGGCGACGTGGTGAACCGTGCCGGCCCCTCCCACGCCGTGCCCGAAGCCGCCGATGCCGCGGACGTCGACGAACGTGCCCACGCCGCCGTCGCCCACGGTGTAACGCTTCGTGGTGCCGTCCTCACGCAGCGGGCGGAAGCCCAGCGTGTCGACGAGCACGCGCTCCGTCGCATCCCACGTCTCCTCCCAGAGCGTGACGCCGTGAACGCCGTGAATGGCTTGTTCACGCGGGATCCCCGGCGCACCGCCCCACGCCGGCCGCGCCTCGGCACCCGGATGCCCGACGATCTCGAGCAGGAGGCCATCGTGGTCCTTGAACGCGAGCACTTGCTCGGCGTCGACGCCCGAGCCCCTCCTGGTCGGGCCTTCGAAGGCGATGTTGTGGCGCAGCAGTCGCTCGACCCAGAACCCGATCGCGCTCGGGAGCACGGCGAACGAGGTCACGACCGCCTGGCCACTCCCCTGCCGTCCGCGCCGTGCGCCCGGCCACGGGAAGAAGGTCATGATGCTTCCCGGCGTCCCGACCTCATCCCCGAAGTAGAAGTGGTACGTTTCCGGGTCGTCGAAGTTGACGGTGCGCTTCACCAGTCGCAGCCCGAGGAGCCCGGCGTAGAAGTCGAGATTCCGCTGCGGGTCGCTCGCGATCGCCGTGACGTGGTGGATTCCGAGAATGCGCGACATCCTGTCGGCTCCCATGTTGGAGGCAGCGTGCACGCCAGCCGAGCTCAGTCTCTCTCGCGCGCGTCGCCGTCCAGCTCGCGCGTCATCTCGATCATCGTCGGCCGGAACCCCGCGCGAGCGAACAGGCGCTGCGCGGCCTCGTTGCGCACGGCCGTCGAGAGCACGACCTGTCGCGCGCCCCGCGCCTCGAGCACCGCCAGCGCGGCGTCGAGCAGCATCCGGCCGATGCCGTGCTCCCGATGGGCGGGATCGACCAGGATGTCGTGCAGCACGCCCGCCGGCCCGCGCAGCGAAATGTAGTCGGGCCCCTCGACGGCCGCGTAGACGTAGCCGAGCACCGTGTCGTCGCGATCAGCGACGAGGATGACGACGGTCGACTCCTCGAGCTGCGTTCCGAGGAAGGAGGCGTACGCGTGCTCGGTACGCGGCGTGGCCGCGATGAAGCGCTCGCGGTCGAAGTCGTGGTGCGCGCGAACGAGGAGCGCGCCGAGTCGGCCGAGCGCGGGGAGATCCGCGGGCACCGCCGGGCGGATGGTGACGGGCGGAGTGTCGGAGAGTCGCACGCGCGGGAGTGCTCGGTGTGCCGGGGCGTACAGTCGGTGCTTCCCTGCCGGCTCGCCTCGCGTCACGGGATCAGGAGCGTCTTGATCGCGCGCCGCTCGTCCATGGCGCGGTAGCCCTCCGCCACCTGGTCGAGCGGGAGCCTCGAGTCGAATACCTTGCCGGGCTCGATCTTCCCGGCCCACGCGAGGTCGATCAGCTCCGGCAGGTACTGGCGCACCGGAGCGGGGCCGCCGTGGAGGTGGATCTCGGCGAAGAACAGCCCCGGCCCGTCGAGGGCGACCCCGTGCGGGACGCCGACGTAGCCCACGTAGCCGCCCGCGCGGGTGGACTGGATCGCCTGCATCATGGACGCCGGCGTACCGACGCACTCCAGCACGGCGTCCGCGCCGACGCCGTTGGTCATCTCCCGGATGCGAAGCGCGCCCTCTTCACCGCGCTCCGCCACGATGTCGGTCGCGCCGAACTCGAGGGCGAGCTGCTGCCGCGACTCGTGACTGCTCATGGCGATGACCCGAGCGGCCCCCCACTGCCTGGCGGAGAGCACGCCAGGAGACCGTCCGCGAGCGGGACGCGCAGCAGCGGCGCCTGCGCGCCGCGGACGGGCTCCCTCTGCTCGCACGACGACTGGTAGCCGTCCAGGCAGATGGGGCAGCTGTTGTCGGAGGCGAAGAACGAGCCGATCACGAACTGCCCCGGCTCGATCGACGTCACCGCGCTCCCGACCTCCTCCACGATGCCGCAATACTCGTGGCCCATCGGGGTCGGCCCGGAGATGGGCTCGATGCCGCGGTAGGGCCAGAGGTCGGACCCGCACACGCAGGTGGCCGAGATCCGGATGATGGCATCCGTCGGCTCGATGATCGTCGGGTCGGCACGCTCCTCGAAACGAACGTCGCGCGCCCCGTAGAGAACGGCTCCTCTCATGCTTCGACGGCTCCCTGGATTCGGTGATGCTCGCGATTCGCGCACCACTGCGCACGGAAGAGTCGTACCGCGGCCGCCCCCGCGGCCCGTGCGGGTGCGGGTGCGCCGAACAGCGGGTCGATGCGCACCGTGCCGGTGAACCAGTCGGTCGTTCCCCTGGCCGAGGGCTGCGAGCCCGCTCGCTTGATCTCCATGTGGTTCTCCGTGGTCGAGGCCGGCGGAAGCTCGCGGCGTGCGTGGGGCCGCGGCCGGGCAGCACGCCGCGCCAGGTAGTCGCCGAGCGCGCGCTGCCAATGCGCTCTCAGGGACGCGAAACCGGCCGCGAACGCGTCGACCGATGCATTCGCCGTCTCCGCGAGAGCCGTGTACGTGTACGTGACCTCGACGCGCGCCATCGAGCGAGCGGTCGGGGTCACGGTGATCTCGAGCTGCATGGCGGTCGCCTCGGGAACGACGCAGACGTAGCGGACGCGGCGCGCGACGACATCGTACTCGTTCATCACCCAGTAGGCCAGGCCACGGTCGTGGTGCCCGGCGGGCGTGGTGAACACCGCGCCTTCCGCGACCTGCCTGCCATCGGCCGGGTAGATGAAACGCGGGTTCCAGCCTCTCGCCCACTCTCCCTCGCGGCGGGGCCCGAAGAGCACGAAGAGCGAGTCGGCGCTCCCCGCGAGCTCGAGCGTCATGCGACGTCGCACGTGATGCAGCGTCTGCGCGCCGGCGGCGGGCACGAGCGCGCATGCGAGCGCGCATGTGAGCGCGCATGCGAGCGCGGCGGCGGCGATGCCATGCCGAATCGCGCGGCTCATCGGAGCTCCTCATCGGGTGCACGACGTGATTCACGCGGCCGCGGGAGGAGGAACGTCTTCCGCGCCAGGTCCGAGTCGAGCTCTCCGGCCGTGTACCAGCGCCGGAGGAATCCCTTGTCGAACAGATCGGGGTTTCGAGCGACGAACTGGTCCCAGGTCGCCGCGGGTTCGCGCGCCTGGCGCTCGGCGATCACCGCGAGGAACGCGACCGTGATCGTCACGTGCACCTTCGCGGCGTTGCCGGATGCCGCCGCGATGCGGCGAATCCCGTCCATGAACCGAGCGAGCGCGACGTCGAACGGATCGCGAGCGATCAGCTCGTAGGCGACGCGCACGTGCTCGCGATGATGGAAGTGCGCGTCGGGGACTGCGCCGCGCTCGAAGTCGTGAAGGCTGATTGGCACCGCACCACCTCCTGATTGTGGTACGAATGTACCAATGTACCATTCAGCGCGCAACGGCACCCGGGGCGTCCCGACGTGGCGCGTTCGGCCAGCTCCCCCCGCGTTGACCCGTGTTGCTACCCTGGTACATTGGAGGCATGACCACGCCAGAGCGGGTCCAGACGGGCATCCGCATCGAGAAGCGGACGCTCAAGGTGTTGCGAGCGCTCGCCGACTACCTCGACATGTCGCTCGGCGACCTCGTCGAGGGGATCGTGCTTCACGCGTTCGAGGGAAAGACGCCGTTCTCCGCGGAAACCCTCGCGCAGGTGGCCAAGCTGCGCGGCATCTACGGCCTGACCCTGACGGCGAAGGACAGCCATCGCATGGCGGAGCCGGGTACCGGCCCGGCCGCCTCGTCGCCCGCACCAGGATCCCGTCGAGCGAGGAAGTCGCGGGCGCGGTGACCACCCCGGGGATGCTCCATCTCGCGCGCGCCGGTCGATGGCGCGCGCCGCTCTCGCCTCAGAGCGCCACGCGATTGCGCCCGCCTTCCTTGGCGCGATAGAGCGCCTTGTCCGCCGCCTTCACCACCTCGTCGGGGAGAGCCGAACCGCGCGCCTGAGCCGCGCCGATGCTCACCGTCACGGCGAGCTGCCTGGCGCTCGCGCCGCGCGGGCGGGGGGACCTGGGCTTTCGCTTCGGGCGGTCGGGGCCGCGGAGCGTGAAGGTCGCGCCGGCCACCGCCGCGCGCAGCGTCTCGAGGTGCGGCGCGCTCTCCTCGACGCTCTTCCCCGGGAAGAGCACGGCGAACTCCTCCCCGCCGTACCGGAACGCGCGGCCGCCCCCCGCGACGCGACTCAGGCGCGCGGCCACCATGCGCAGCACCTGGTCCCCGACGTCGTGGCCGTGCGTGTCGTTGAATTTCTTGAAATGGTCGACGTCGACCATGGCCACCGTGTACGTGCCGCCCACGCGCAGCAGGGCGTCGTTCAGCGCGCGCCGCGCCGGGAGGCCGGTGAGCTCGTCGTGATACGCCAACGCGTACGCGCTCTCCACCGTCGCGACGACCAGGACGAGCCCGGCGCTCGCCAGATGCAACGTCGCGCGTCCACCGGCCGGTCCCGCGCTCACGGCGATCACGCTCCCGATCGCCGCCCACAGGAAGCCGCGGCTCTCCGCGTCGGTGCGCCAGAGCGTGCGCGCGACGAGGGCGAGGATCGCCGCCAGCGCGACCAGGGACGCGGGCTGGCCGAGTGGCAGCGAGCCGAGAATCGGCGCGGGAAGCAGCGCGAGATCGAAGACGCGAGCGGTGCGCTCCGGATGCACGGCCGTGAGGAGCCAGAGCGCGAGCACGACCGCCGCCTGCGCGGCGAGCAGGGCGAGTCGTCGAAGCCCCGCTGTCGTCAGCACGCCGCGTTCTCCGAGGAACGCGAGCGTCGCGAGCGTCGTGGGCAGCAGGATGGCCACCGCGCGCACGATCACCGGACCGGCATGGGGCGCATCGGAGTCGAGCGGGGCGAGCCAGAGCATCGCGCGGTCCGCGAGCGCGAGGGCGAGCAGCGCGAGCAGCAACCGGCCGCGCTGGAACCGCCAGCCGAGCAACACACCGGCGGCGAGGACGACGAGTGGATAGAGACGGACGACCGGCGCCGCCGAGGGGGCCGACGCACCCCAGTGAACCAGCGCCGACGCCAGGAGGAGGACGAGCCCCTCGGGGAAGACGAGGGCGAGCGGCTTTCGCGTCAGCATAGGCGCGAGGATGACGAGCGAGGGGCGCGACGGGTGACGCGCCGCGGCATGGCGAGCCGCCCCGGGATTGCCGGAGGCTCCAACGCGCGAGAGGTTGGAGTCGTCGAGAAAGGCGACGAAGCACTTCCCGGAGGAGTTGGAGCGCGAGGTCCTCGAGCTCCGGCGAGCGAATGAGAACCAGCCATTGACGGCACTTCGATGAAACGCGTCAGTCGTTCCGTTCTGCTTTCCTTCGTGTTCGTCCTGGCGAGCGCTCGGGCGCTACCGTCTCAGAGTGATTACGCACGACCCATCCTGGCAGGCATCGGCAATCACGGACGGAACGAGCACGAGCCCTATGTCACGGCGGGCGACCGGGCGTACCTGATCGGAACGCAGGATGGAAACTTCCCGGACATGGGCGATCACGTGCCCGGCGAGATGGGCGGGTTGTGGCTGCACCCCATCAAACTGATCGACGGATTCTGGGCGACGGTAACGGATCTCGCGACCAAGCAGGAGATCGCCCTTTCGGAGAGCCCCGAGCTCGTCACCTACCCTTACGGCAACCGGTTCAGATACGGTCGGGTGTTGGACAGCCTGGCGATCGAGCGCTTTCAGTTCAGTCCGGACGGCCAGAATGGCGTGATCGTTCAGTACACGTTCCGCAACACGGCCCCCCGCACGCGGCGCTTGCGCGTTCGATTTTCGGTCAAGACCGACCTCCGACCCGTGTGGTTCTCGGATCATCTCGGGATACGAGACGCGCGGGACACCGTTGCCTGGCGGGCGGCCGAGAGGCTCTTCGTCGCCAGGGACCTCGGCAACCCCTGGTTCTCCGTCTGGGGCGCAACACGTGCCGCCGATGCACGACCGATCGCCGCTCCGCGACCGTTACGTACGAACGGAATGGGGGTCACCGCTGCATCCCGATACGATCTCGTGGTCGACCAGCACGGCACTTCCACCTTGACCTTCGTGGTGGCGGGCTCGGTGACAGACGAGGATGCGGCGCTCAGCACATATCGGTACCTGGCCAGGAACCACGCGCGCCTCCTGGCGGAGAAGCAGGCGCGCTACGCGTCGATCATCGAGCGGGCCAGAGTACGCATTCCCGACCCCCGCCTGCAGGAGGTCTACAACTGGGTGAAGGTCGACGCCGAGTGGTTGGTCCGCGACGTTCCCGGCATCGGCCGTGGCCTTGGCGCCGGCCTGATGGAATATCCCTGGTGGTTCGGGACCGAGACCTATTCCCTCCAAGCGCTCATGGCGACGGGCGACTTCGATCTCGCCAGGCAGACGCTCCGTCTCTTGAAGAACCAGTCGATGAAAGCCAACGGCAACGGCCGCATCGTGCACGAGGTGACGACGAACGGTGCCGTTTCCAATCCCGGCAACACACAGGAAACCGCGCAGTTCATTCTCACCGTCGGCAAGCTGGTCCAGTGGACGGGAGATCTGGACTTTGCGCGAGAGATGTACCCGGCCATGAAGCTGGGCCTCGATTGGCTTCTCACGGACATGGACCGGAACGGGGACCTGTTCCCGGAAGGCTACGGGATCATGGAAGTCCATGGGCTGAACGCGGAATTGATCGACGTCGCGGTGTACACGCAGCAGGCGTTGAAAGCCACCGCGTACATCGCCCGCGTTCTGAACGACCCGGGCCCAGCGGCCCGGTACGAGCAGCTCGCGGCACGACTGGAGGCGAGAATCAACGAGCGCTTCTGGGTGGGCGAGGAGGGCTCGTACGCCGATTTCTACGGAAGCAAGGCACAGGCGATCAGCGCGGCGGAGGGAGCCATCAAGCAGATCCGGCTGAAGGGGGAGGATCAGCTCACCAAGAGAGACACGGCACTGATTCGATACTACGAGCGACTCGAGCGACGATTCTCCGCCATGCCGGACACGAGTAGAGGGTGGATCACGAACAGGAACTGGGTGATCACGACGCCGATGGAGATGCGCATCGCCCCGCCGGCGAGAGCGATACGGCTCCTCGACAAGATCCGACGGGAGGATGTCGGAGAGTACGGCCCCTTCCTGTCCGCGGTCGAGAGACAGGCGATGATGACCATCTCGACCGGCGTGCAGGCCGTCTCGGAAGCCAATTACGGGCGCACCGACCAGGCGATGTGGTATGTCGACAGGATCGTACAGACGTTCGACCGGAAGTCACCCGGCTCGATCTCGGAGATGATGCCTGACTATGGCTGCTTCACCATCGCGTGGACCAGCTACGGCATCGTGGTGCCGCTGGTCCAGCACGTGTTCGGCATTCAGCCGGACGCGGTGAACAAGACCGTGGTCTTCGACCCTCACGTGCCTACCGGCTGGGAGGACATGAGCATCGACGATCTCCCCATTGGCACGACCACGATCTCCTTCTCACGGGCAAAGACCGGCAGGGGAATCGAATACAGCTTCGAGGCCGGCGACGACGGCTGGAAGTTCGTCTTGAAGGGCGACGCCTCACGCGGCGCGCGGTACTATCTGAACGGCAGACCCGTGCCTTTCGCCCCATCCGGGATCCAAATGAGCGGGAGGAAGAACCACGTGCTCGTGGTGCAGTAACCGGAGCGTTCGCGCGGGAATGGCTGGCGCGACTCCCAGGCAAACCGTACAGTAAGCATCGAGGTCGCGCAGGGCTGCGGGCGCGTACGCAGTTTGCTCTTCGAAAGCACGCACGTACGCTGGTTGGCCTCGACGCGATTCTCGATCGGTGCTCGCAGCCGAGGGCTGGCCACCTTCCGCGGGTCGCCCGCCCACGGATCCATTCACGGAGGAGGGCTGTGGTCTCGTCACGGACGGCCCAGGCTCTATAATCCGAATGTGAGCGATCGCGAACAGCAGTCCGACGGGCCCTCCCCCGCCCCACCGCGGCGGGAGGTCCCCACCGACGCGGTGATCGGCCGCGATGAGCGGGCCCGCCTGGGTCCCGAACGCCGGCTGCGCGACTTCACCACCCCCCTTTCCGTGCTGCGGCTGGTACCTCTGGCCGCGGTGATCGGGGTGGTGGCAGCGGTGGTAGCGCTGGTGCTCGTCGACCTGATCGGTCTGATCACCAATCTCGTCTATTACCAGCGCGTTTCGCTCGAGCTGGTTTCACCGGCCCACCACACCCTCGGCCTGGCCTCGGTGGCCGTACCGGTGATCGGTGGTCTCATCGTGGGGCTCATGGCCCGCTACGGCTCCGAGCAGATCCGTGGTCATGGCATCCCCGAGGCCATGGAGACGATCCTCGTCGGCGGGAGCAAGGTCCAACCCCGCCTCGCGATCCTCAAGCCGCTCTCCAGCGCCATCTGCATCGGCACCGGAGGACCGTTCGGAGCCGAGGGTCCCATCATTCTCACCGGTGGGGCGCTGGGCTCGGTGATCGCCCAGTTCTTCCACTTCTCGGCCGCCGAGCGTCGCAGTCTGCTGGTGGCCGGTGCGGCCGGAGGGATGGCGGCGGTGTTCGGCACCCCCGTGGCGGCGGTACTGCTGGGAATCGAGCTGCTGGTGTTCGAGTGGAAGCCGCGCTCCATGGTCCCCATCGCGATCGCCGCTGCCATGGCCGAGGCGGTGCGGATGGTGTTCGCCAACGCCGGCTTGCTCCCCGTCGAGCCGCTCTTTCCCGCCAACATTGCCCTTGCCGCGGGGTGGGCCCCTTTCATGGGGGCGCTGCTCGTCGGGCTCGCGGGTGGGGGAGCCGCGTGGCTCCTCACCGTCGCCGTCTATGGGGCCGAGGATGTCTTCAGGAAGTTGCCGGTCCACTGGATGTGGTGGCCCGCCATCGGCGGTGTGGTGGTGGGGCTGGGGGGGCTCATCGAGCCTCGCGCCCTGGGGGTGGGTTACGACACCATCGCGAGCCAGTTGGCCGGGGAGCTGGCCCTCGGGGCGCTGGTGTCCATTCTCCTCGTCAAGTTGGTGATCTGGTCGATTGCGCTCGGCTCCGGCACCAGCGGGGGGATCCTGGCTCCCATCCTCATCATCGGCTGCTCGTTGGGGGGCGTTCTCACACCGCTGCTCCCCTCCGCCACCCAGGGCTTCTGGACCCTGATGGGCATGACGGCGGTGCTGGCGGGGGTGACCCGGTCACCGTTGACGGCGGTGGTGTTCTCGCTCGAGGTGACCCACGACGTATCGGTCCTCATGCCGCTCCTCCTGGTGAGCACCGTCGCCCACCTGGTGAGTGTGCTCGTGCTCAGGCGCTCCATCCTCACCGAGAAGGTGGCGCGCCGGGGCTTCCACGTGCTGTGCCAGTACGAGGTGGGGCCGCTCGATGTGCTGTTCGTCCGCGAGTTGATGGAAACCGACGTGCTCACGGTCGAAGAGGGAAGCAGCCTCGATGTCGTCTACCAAATGCTGCTCGAGCACTCCAGCATGCGGTACCAACGGTTGCTGCCGGTGACGACAGCCGATGGTCGTCTGGTGGGCGGTCTCGCCTGGAGCGACGTGATGGAGCGGGCGGCCCGCGGGGATCTGAGCGGCACCGTCGACGATGTCATGCACCGGAACCTGATCGTCGCCTACCCCTACGAGACCTTGCGCGTGGTGGCCGACCGTATGGCCGAGGGCATGCTGGGGGTGTTGCCGGTCGTGGACGCGGAGCACCCCGAGCAGTTGCGAGGCCTCATCACGCAGTTCGATCTGCTCCGGGCACGCGGTCGCATGCTGGAGGAGGAACGGCACCGCGAGCGGGTTCTCGACCTTCGAGTCTTCTCGGCGGTCAGGCGCCACCGTCAGGACCATGGTTCCCCCCGTGAGGTAATAGCCACGGCCGGGGACCAGCCCCGCGACGTCGAGCATGCGGAGCTCGATTCGAGCTCGCCTGCCGAGGAGAGCTGATGCCCGTGCCGCCCGCTCGCGACGAGCGCTGACACGGGCAGCCAGGGCCCCCTTCCCATCCACCGACCCTCATCCTTGCCGCGTCCGTCGTTCGGCGCTCGCCGCGATCCGTTCGAGGGTGTGCCGGAGTTGGTCGACCTGCTCCCGCCCACCCGGCGTTATCGGCGTCGAGCAGGTCGAGGCCGGAACGTGTGGGCACCCGGACAGTACAGGGGGCACCCGCCGTTTCCCCAGTCGTCGCGCTGAGGCCTCCATGCGTGCGTCGTGCATCGGGAGCCGCGACAGACTCCAGCGGCGTCTCACGGACCTCGCGACGGTTCGTCGAGCATGGCAAGGCCCACCCTGAGCCGGCCGCGGGCACTGGCGCGCTCCGACTCAACCACAGGCGTCATCGCACGTGTCGCCCCGCACGCCCGCGAATCCTTCCTTCGCGATGATCGGTACCATGGCCAGCGCCGCGACGGGATCGGCCCACCACCAGCCGACGAGCGCGTTGAGCGCCACGCCGGCGAGCGCGATGGCCGAGAGGTAGGCACAGAGCGACGTCTGCGTGGCCTCGCTCCGCAGCGCGCCGCTCCCCATCGCCAGTGCGACTCGCCGCTTGGCGCGCGCGAGCACGGGCATCACGACGACCGACAGCGCGAGGATCGTGATCCCCACGAGGCTCGGCTCGGCGCGCTCATGGAACCAGATCGATCGCGCGCTGTCTGACACGACGTACACGGCGAGCGCGAGGAAGCACCAGCCGATCACGCGGTGCGCGACGCGCTCGGCCCGCTCCCGCCGCGTCGCATCGGCGTCGGCGCGCAACCGCCACTGCGCCGCGCCGCTCGCCGTCACCTCGATCACGCTGTCGAGGCCGAAACCGACCAGCGCGATGCTTCCGGCCAGGAGGCCGGCGGCGAGCGACACCACCGCCTCGAGCACGTTGTAGGCGATGGTCAGATAGTTGAGCCGGAGCCCGCGCCGCGCGAGGGCCATACGTGCGTCGCTCATCTCGCGCTTTGCTCCATGCTCGCGCGCGCGGCGTCCATCACGGGCCAGCACCATCCCCGTCCTCGGCACCCACCACGGCGGGCATCTTGCCGGGCGCGGCTTCTCTCCGCCGTACGCCCCGCTCGAGCTCCCACTCTCTCCAGAGCGAGTAGATCGCCGGGATCACCACGAGCGTGAGGATGGTGCTCGACACCATCCCCCCCACCATCGGCGCCGCGATCCGCTTCATGACGTCGGCCCCGGTGCCCTGGCTCCACAGGATGGGTAGCAATCCCGCCGTGATCGCCGTGACAGTCATGAGCTTGGGGCGCACCCGCTCCACCGCGCCCCGCTCCACGGCCGCGTCCACATCGGCGCGGTCGCCCAACAGGCCGCGCTCGCCCCGCTCGCGCCAGGCGTGGTCCAGGTAGAGGAGCATCACCACGCCGGTCTCGGCCGCCACGCCCGCGAGCGCGATCAGGCCGATCGCAACCGCGACGCTCATGTTGTAGTCGAGGAGCCACAGGAGCCACACGCCGCCCACGAGCGCGAAGGGAAGCGACAGCATCACGATCGCGCTCTCGGCGACGCTCCCGAAGTTGAGGTAGAGGAGCAGGACGATGGTGGCGAGCGTCAGCGGGATCACGACCCGGAGGGTCCTCCCCGCCCGCTGCATCGCCTCGAACTGCCCCGACCATTCGAGCCTGTAGCCGGCTGGCAGTGTGAGCCGCTCGTCGAGCAGCCGCTTCGCGTCGGCGACGTAGCTCCCCACATCGCGACCGCGCACGTCGACGTAGACGACGTTGTTCAGGTACCCGTCCTCGCTCTTGATGAGCGTCGGCCCCTTCACGATGTCGATCCGCGCGAGCTCGCCCAGGGCGACCTGCGCCCCGGATGGGGTGGAGACGAGGACCTCCCGGATCGCCTCCGGACTGTCGCGCAGCTCGCGCGGGTAGCGCACGAGCACTCCGTACCGCTCGCGCCCGGCGATCACCTGTCCCGCCTGCATCCCGCCCACCGCGGTTGCGACGGCCGTCTGCACGTCGCCAGCCGTCATGCCGTAGCGCGCGGCGGCCGCGCGGTCCACCGTAATGTCCAAGTACCGGCCGCCGACGGCGCGCTCGGCGAACACCGAGTTGGTACCCCGCACCGCCGGGAGGAGCCCTTCGATCTCCTGTCCGATCCGGTCGAGGGTGTCCAGCGAGGGACCGAAAAGCTTGATCCCGACGGGCGTCTTGATCCCGGTGGCCAGCATGTCGAGGCGGTTCTTGATCGGCATCGACCACATGTTGGCGACGCCAGGCGTCCGCACCGTCTGGTTCGCCTCGCTCACGATCGAATCGTAGGTCACCCCCGGCCGCCAGTCCTTCCGGTCCTCGAGGATCGCGACGGTCTCGATCATGGACATCGGGGCCATGTCCGTGGCCGTCTCCGCGCGGCCGATCTTCCCGAGCACCATCGCCACCTCGGGTATCTTCGCGAGCGCCGCGTCGCGCTGCTCGAGGATCTGTTTGGCCTGCGCCGTCCCGACGCCGGGGAAAAGCGACGGCATGTCCATGAGCGACCCCTCGTTCAAGGGCGGCATGAACTCGCTCCCGAGCCGTGACCACGGCAGCGCCGTGACGGCGAGCACCGCCATCGCCGCCCCGATCACCGGCCACCGGTGGCGGAGCACGACGTGGATGACCGGCCGGTAGAGCCGGATGAGGAGGCGGTTCACCGGGTTCGCCGCCTCCGGCTTCACACCGCCGCGAATGACGAGCCCCATCAGCACGGGCACGAGCGTGACCGAGAGGAGCGAGGCGGCGGCCATCGAGAGCGTCTTCGTCCATGCGAGTGGGTGGAAGAGCCGCCCCTCCTGGTCGCCGAGCGCGAATACGGGAACGAAGGAGGCCGTGATGATGAGGAGCGAGACGAAGAGCGCGGGGCCGACCTCCTTGGCCGCCGCGACGACGAGCGCCCAGTGGGTTCGCGGGCGCCCCGCGCGCTCGTTGCGTTCGATGTGCTTGTGGAGGTTCTCCACCATCACGATGGCGGCGTCGATCATCGCGCCGATGGCGATCGCGATCCCCCCCAGACTCATGATGTTCGCGTCGAGGCCGAGCAGCCGCATGACCAGCAGCGCCATGAGGATCCCGACGGGAAGCGTGACGATGGCGACGAGCGCACTCGACGCGTGCAGCAGGAAGAGCAGCGTCACCCCCGCCACGATGAGCGACTCCTCGACGAGCTTCCCCTCGAGCGTGGTGATGGCGCGATGAATCAGGTCCGACCGGTCGTAGCCGTTGACGAGCACGACGCCAGGCGGGAGCGCGCGCTGGACCTCCGCCATCTTCGCCTTGACCCGGTCGATCACGGAGAGCGGGTTCTCGCCGTAGCGCATGACGACCCACCCCGTGACGATCTCGCCCTTCCCGTTCAGCTCCGCGATCCCGCGCCGGATCTCGGGGCCGACCTGCACGGTCGCGACGTCACCCACGGTGATCGGCGTGCCGCCCGGCCCCGTGCCGAGCGCCACGGCGCGGATGTCATCGAGGCTCGCGAAGCGCCCCCGCCCGCGCACGATGTACTCCGAGCCGCCCATCTCGAGCACGCGGCCGCCCACGTCCTGGTTCGAGGCCCGCACCGCGTCGGTCACTTTCGCGAGTGGGATGCCGTACGCCAGGAGCTTGGCCGGATCCACCTCCACCTGATACTGCTTCTCGAACCCGCCGAGCGAGGCGATCTCCGCGACTCCGGGCACGGCGGTGAGCGCCGGACGAATGGTCCAGTCCTGCAGGCTCCGGAGCTGCGCGAGGTTCAGTCGCCCGCTCGTGTCGGCCACGATGTACTGCATGACCCACCCGACGCCGGTCGCGTCGGGGCCGAGCACGTTGTTGGCCCCCGCCGGCAGCTTCCCGCGCACGCTGTTGAGGTACTCGAGCACGCGGCTCCGGGCCCAGTAGAGGTCCGTGCCGTCCTCGAACACCACGTACACCGCCGAGAGCCCGAACTGGCTCATGCCGCGCACCACCTTCGTGTGCGGCACTTTGAGCATCTCGGTCTCGAGCGGATACGTGATCTGGTCCTCGACGAGCTGCGGTCCCTGCCCCGGCCACTCGGTCATGATGATGACCTGCACGTCGGAGAGATCCGGGATTGCATCGACGGGCGTGCGGCGCACGGCCCAGATCCCGGCAACGAAGAGCGCGGCGGTCGCGAGCAGGACGACGAGCTTGTGCGCGACCGACCACTCGATGATACGCTCGAGCATCGCCGGCTACCTCCGCGACGTGTCGGCGGGCATGGGCATGCCCGGCATGTTCGTCATGGGGGCACCTTTCGCGTTCACTCCCGCCCTATCGCCGCCCGGCACGTTCATCCCGGACATGTCCGGCATGCGTCCCGTGCTGTTCATGTCGGACATGCTCATCTGCCCGATCATGCTCTTCATCACCTCGGCGAGGTTGGACTCCGAGTCGAGGAGGAACTGCGCGGAGGTGACGACGCGCTGCCCGGGCTCGAGCCCGGAGAGAACCTCGGCGTAATCGCCCGCCACGCGCCCCACCACCACCTCCCGCGGCACGAGTGCACCGTCGCCCAGCTCCACGAACACGACCGCTCGCTCGCCGGTGTTCACGACCGAGGACGCCGGCACCGTGAGCGCGGTCCGTGTTGGCGTCGTGAGCTCGACCGTGGCGTACATGCCCGGCTTGAGCCTGCCGTCGGGGTTCGGGACCTCGATCCGCGCGCGGATGGTGCGCGCGATCGAGTCGAGCGTGGGGTAGACGTAGGTCACCCGCCCGCGGACCGAGCGACCCGGAAACGCCGCGAGCGCCACGCTCGCCGCGGAGCCGATGCGTACGGCGCCCGCATCCTGCTCGCGGAGCGCGGCCTCGACCCACACGTCGTCGAGGCTCGCGATCGTGTACAACATCTGCCCTGACTGAATCGCCTGCCCTTGCACCACGTTCTTCTCGAGCACGATCCCCGAGGCCGGTGCGTACAGCGTGAGCGTGCGGCGTGGCTCGCCCGTCCGGAGGATCGCCTCGATCTGCGCCTCGGAGATGTCCCAGAGCTGGAGGCGGCGCTTCGCCGCCGCGACGAGGTCCGGCGCTCCCGCGGGCACCCCGGGCACCGTGCTCTCGCCGATGCTCCGCTCGAGGTTCCGTGCGACGAGCAGCTCCTGCTCGGCCGCGAGCAGCTCGGGCGAGTACACGTCCATGAGCGGCTGGCCGCGACGGACCGGCTGGCCCGTGGCATCCACGTGGAGCCGCTCGACGAAGCCGCCGAAGCGGGGGGCAACCTGGGCGATCCTGCTCTCGTCGACCGCGACCGTGCCGACCGTGCGCACACGCGCCTCCAGACGGCGCATCTCGGCCGTGCCGAACGTGATGCCGAACTGGCGGATCTGGTTCGCCGTCAGATGCACCGCTCCACCCGTGCTCGTCGCCATCCCGCCCATGTTCATCCCGCCCATGTCACGACCGGCGGTGGTTTCCACGGCCGCCGGCCGCGTCGTGCCCCCCGGCGCACCCTGGACAGCGTGCCGTCCGGAGAGCGCCCAGGTCACGCCGGCGCCGATGATGATGAGCGCCGCGCCTGCGGCGCCGACACGCCGCGTCCGGCGCGGCACGTGCGCGAGACGCTCGCGCCAGCTCGTCGTGCGATCGCTCATCGGAGCACCTCCGTGCCGACCATCTCCTCGAGGTCCGCCACACCCTTCGCGAAGTCGGTCAGCGCCTGGTAGTACGCGGTCTCGATCGTGAAGACGCTCGCCTGCGCTTCGATCACCGTCGCGAACGGGACGCGGGCCACCTGGTAGCCCGCCGTCGCGGACGCGAGCGTTGCCCGCGCCTGGGGAAGGATCGCCGACGTGGTGAGCGCGAGCTGCGTGCGGGCGCGCTCCACGTCGCTCACGCGCTCGGCGATCTCGGCTCGCAGCGTGTTCACGGCGTCGCGATGCTCGGCCTCACGCGCGGCGAGCTCCGCACCGGCGGCGGCCGCCACTTCGTCCTGCTTGCGCCCCCGCTCGAGCGGGATGGGGATCGAGACCACCGCGGAGACCATGTCGCCCGCTCCCTGCCGTTGCCCGTACTGCAGCGCGACGTCGACGTCCGGCCGGCTCGCCTTGCGGGCGAGCGCGGCGCGCGCCGCCTGCGCGCGGATCTCGGCCTCGTGTGACCGCAGCATCGGGCTGTGGGCCGAGGCGAGCGTCTGCAGTGAATCGAGCGGCAGGAGCGGGGACGCCGCCACGCGGGCGCCGAGCGCCGCCGACCTGAAGTGGATCTCGCGCGCGGAGTCGGCGACCGCCGCGCGGGCGATACGCGGCGGGAAGGCCGCCCCTTCGACCGGCGTCTCGCTCGGCCGGTCGAGCACCGCGTTGAGCCGCGCGAGCGCGGCGCGATGTGCCTCGGAAAGCCGCGCCGCCTCCGCGGCCAGGGTCGCGGCTTCCGTGCGTGCTCGCAGCACGTCGGCCTGCGCCGCCGTACCGGCGGTGTACTGGGCCTGGGCGACAGTGATCAGGTTCGCGAGCACACCCTCGTTGCGCCGGACGATCTCCATCGCGCGCTCGGTGAAGGCGAGGTCGTAGTAGGCGTCCTCTACCTGGCGGACGACGGCGAGCCTCGCGCCCTCGAGCCGGGCGCCTGCGGCCTCCACCTCGTCCTTGGCGGCACGCGTCCGGAGCCCGAGCTTCCCCGGATACGGGAACGTCTGCGAGATGCCGACCATCTTCATGGTCATGAAGTCGGCGAAGGCGGGCTCGCCGAGCGCGTAGTTCTGCACGCCGGCCATGAGCGTGGGATCCGGGCGCGCCCCGGCCGGGCCGACCTGCGCCTCCGCGGCGTGCACACGCGCCATCGCGGCCTTGGTCGCGGGGTTGGCGGCGAGCGCCAGGGCGACCAGCGAGTCGAGGCCGCTCGGCGGCCACGACGCCGAGAGCGGCGCGGGGGCCGCGGGCGATGCTGTCTGCGCGGGGACGCGACCCGACCACATCAACGTGGCGGTCACGAGGCCGAGCACGCATGCGCGGCGTGGTGCGAACGATGAAGCGAGCATGTTCTCGAGGGGCGGTGGTCCACGTCGATGCACATGGGCTGGCGGGCCAGCGGGGATGTGCGATGTCCCGCGCGCACCGGTCCGCGTAGCGGTCGGATGCGAACGGCTCGGCGCGGCCGGTGCTCTTCGCGGCGAAGAGAGCCGGTCGGCGCGTTGTGAGGTGGACTACGCTCGAGGAGGCGGGAGCTCGGGCGGCAGCGCGCGCGCGGGCGGGGCGAGGACTACGAGTAGCGTAGCCATGGCCGCAGGCACGACCGGAGCGGGCACGGCCACCGACGAGGAGATGAGCGCGGCCGGCGCGCAGGGCGTCGTGCCGTGGCAATCGCCGGGCGCCCAGGGGAGGTCACAGGGCGCGTGATCGCGGCGTGGCGCTTGGGGCGCGAGGGATGCGGCATTGCCGTCCGCCGTGCCCATCCGCGCCATGGCGCTCGCTCCGCTGCCCATGCCCGGCATCGTGCACGCGAAGCCGCTCTCCAGGACAATGAGCTGGAGGGTGAGCAACGCGACCACGAACGCCGTGCATCGGCGGAGCCGTCTCATATGCATCAATGTAGTCGTGCCGTCGGATGGGCGGAAGTTTCGCAGCCATGAGCTGCTCCCGCCCGGTTCGCCCCGCGCATTCCAGGGCGATACGACCGCGAGCTGCGCCGCCCCTTCCCATCAGAGCCGCAGCTCGCGCCAGAGTCCTCAGCTTCATCACGTGTCGACCAGGGTCGACACGGCACACACGCCACGCACAGAGTGCCACCATCATCGCTGGCCGGATGCCAGCCGGACCTCCCGCAACTGGAGCATGTTGCCGTCGAGATCCCGGAACCTCGCGATCAAGCCCCATGGCTGCTCGATGACCTCGGGCGGCTCGAATCTCACTCCGCGCGAGTCGAGCGACTCGAACGCCTTGCGGCAATCGTCCGTGTCGATCGTGTACTGTGCGGCGGGAGCACCCAGCACCGGTTTGCCCCTTCCTGGCGTCCCCGGCCAGAGAACGAGCTCGAAGTCCTGCCCCTCGACGCCGACGGTCAGGAAGCGTGATCCCGATCCATCAGCCGTGGGATTCTCGTTCCGTTTCTCGAAGCCCAGGACCTTCGTGTAGAAGTCGAGCGCGCGGTCCTGGTCGCTCACGAACACGCTTGCGTACACGATCTTCTTCAGCATCGTCGTTGCTCCGGCGTTGTCGATCATCAGCGGATGACCAGTGGTGACGGGCGCGACGCCTGTCGTCGCGTTCGGCATCGCGCCCCGTGGGTGAGCCGATCTCACGACGTGATGACACGCGAGCGCGCGACGATGTGACGAGCCTCGATCGTCAGCGGGCGACGGGCTCCGGAACGGCGACGCGCAGTCGACGCAGACGCGCTGGGTCGGCGATCACTTCGATGCGCGTGACCTTGTCGCCGGAGAACGAAAACACCAGCGCTCGCGCGAGATGCCCACGCGGGGCCATTACCAGGCCGGGGCTGCCGTTCAGCAACGCGACCCGGCAGACCCTCGCGACGCGCGAGAATTCGCGCGTGCGCTCCAGCAGCGCCCCCGCTCCACGGAGATCCAGCCGCCCGTCCGGGCCCTGGAGCACGTTGTCCACGCGGAGAACGACGTCGGGATCGAGAAGCGCGAGCAGCGCGCCGAAGTCGCCGCCTCGCGAGGCTCTGAGAAACGCCTCCACGACTTCTCGGCGCCGACGGAGATCGGCGTCGCTCGCCGCGCCCGCGCCGTGCACCCGTCGGCGCCCACGACTCGCCAACTGACGCGCTGCCGTCGGGGAACGCCCGACGATGGGAGCGATTTCCTCGAACGGGATGTCGAACATGTCGTGCAACACGAACGCCAGCCGCTCTGCCGGCGTGAGACGCTCGAGCACGACGAGAAGCGCGAGCCCGACGGAATCGGCGAGCGCTGCCTCCTGCTCGGCATCGAGCGTGTCGGTTCGCACGAGCCGCGAGAACTCGTCGGCGTCGATGAGCTCCTCGCGACGCGTGGTGCGCGAACGAAGCATGGTCAGGCTTATCCGCGCGACCACGGTGGTCAGCCAGGCGCGAAGGTTCACGACGTCGCCAGCGTCTGCGCGGCAGACGCGCAGCCAGGCCTCCTGAACGGCATCGTCGGCGTCGCTCGCGGACCCGAGCATGCGGTACGCCACGTCTCGCAGATGGTGCCTGTGCTCCTCGAACTGCCCGGCCATCCCGTCGCGTTCGCCCGTCACTTCACCCCCGTCACGTTTCCTCGTTCGGTCGGTCGTTCAGATGACCCTCGAGGCGCGCGGAATGTGACAGGCCGGTGCGCCGGTCCTCACCGAGCCGATCGGCCTGGATGCGCTGGTGGCGTCGCTCACGTCGGAATGGCGCGCCGTGCGTCCGGCGAGGCGCACGGTCATGGCCGGAGCGAGCACGGCGGGCTCTGATGCCGTTCATGACGCGAGATTGCGCATCTGGGGTCCATACCTTCACATCGAGTCGTCCCCCCGCGGGCATCCGTCACGAGGCTCCCCTCTTCCTCCCCGCCGCCGCGGACGACCGGCGTTGATGTCGCGGACGCGCCGCGGCGAGGCGGCGCGCACCCTCCGCCAGCTCGTCTACATCTGCGGCTGCAGCGAAGCTCGGGCGCAAGTAGGCGCCCGGCTCTTCGGCGGGGAAAAACTCGTGGCCCGCGCCGACCGCAACGCCAAACGCGGGGGCGCGCTCGGCAACCTCGGCGTCCGCCGCCGGAAGCCGGACCCACACGTGCAAGCCACCAGTGGGCACGCGCGTCAGTGTCCACTCGGGGATCTCGCGCGCGAGGGCCCCGACGAGCGCGGCGCAGCGCGCGCGGAGCGCGGCACCGAGCGCGCGGACGTGTCGCTCCCACGCTGGAGCGCCGAGCAGCTCCACGGCCGCCTCCTGCAGCGCGCGCGCGACGTCGGGGCGATCGGCTGCGACCTTCTCAGCGCCACCTGCCGGAAGTTCCTCCGCGGTCCGCGCGGCTCGGGGTTCCTCTACGTCGCCGACCGCGTGCTGCGTGCGGGCTACGAACCGCAGTTCATCGACATGCATGGGGCGCGCTGGATCGAGCCGCAGCGCTACGTACCCGTGGAGACGGCGGCGCGGTTCGAGGAATGGGAGTTCCCCTACGCCACGGTGCTCGGCTGCGCGGAGGCGGCGCGCTGCGCGCTGCGCGTGGGGCTCGACGCGATCGCCCCGCGCGCGACGAGGCTCGCGGCGCGCCTCCGCGAGGGCCTCGCCGCGCTCCCTGGCGTGCGTGTCCTCGACCGCGGTCCTGACCCGGCTGCGCTCGTCACCTTCGACGTCGCCGGTTGGGAGGCGCAGCCCTTCAAGCGGGCCATGGACGCGCGCCGCATCAACTCGGCGCTCAGCTTCCACGACTTCGCGCAGTACGACTTCACCGACAAGCAGGTCGACTGGTGCCTGCGCCTCTCGCCGCACTACTACAACACCGAGGCCGAGGTCGACGCGGCCGTCGACGCGGTGTCCGAGTGGGTGCGGCGCGGGCCGCGAGGTTGACCGCGCGCCGCTGTGGCACCCAGCTCCGAGAGCCGTGGCGCACCGTGGACCCAAACGAAAAGCCGGGGGCCCCATCGGAGCGCCCGGCTTTTCGTCTTTCGACCGCTGATTTTCCAACGACTCGCGGAAGAGCGGGCGACCGGACTCGAACCGGCGACGTCCAGCTTGGGGAGCCGCGAGGTTACTCCTCGAATTCGCTATACTCGCTAACCACCACAACTTCCACGACGATCAAAGCGAACTTGCCGCCCTCGGATGGCGCATGTGCCAAATATCGTGGGCAGTCGTGGGCACCGCGAAGAAGGCGACCCGCCTAAGTTGACCGCTGGCATTGGGCGTCTGAGCATGCATCCCGATACGGAAAGACCAGAGGGGGTCCCGCCGTTTGAAGCTCAGTCCGCGCGCAGTGCGACGGCCGGTTCTATGCGCGCCGCTCGGCACGCCGGGATCCAGCACGCGCCGATCCCGACAATGGCCATGATCAGTGCCACGATGGTGAGCGTGACCGGATCATGCGGAGGTACTCCGAACAACAGGCCCCGCATGAGCCGCGTCAGCGACAATGCGCCCGCGACGCCGACCGCGAGCCCGATGAGGACGAGCCGCCCGCCCTCCGACAGCACCATGCGCTGAACCCTGCCGCTGTCGGCACCGAGGCTCATCCGAACGCCGATCTCGTTCGTGCGGGCGCTCACCGAGAACGCCAGCACACCCGCGATCCCCACCGCCGCGACGATCATGGCAAGAATGCCGAAGGACGACACGAGCATCGCGTTCAGGCGCCTCGGCGCCACACTTTCATCGCGGATCTGGTCCACGGTCAGCACCTTCTCGATGGGTTGCTCCGGGGCCGCCTGTCGCACCACGCGGGTCGCTGCCGCGGCGAGCGACGACGGATTCAACCTGGTGCGTATCACGAAGCCGCCCGAGGGAAAATCGCCCTGCGCGAAGGGAATGAAGGTGGCGGGAATCGGCGTTGCGTCGAGTCCACCGTCCTTCGTGTCCCCCACCACCCCGACCACGGTGCGCCAGTCGCCCGAGACACCGATGAACTTCAGCACTTCGCCGGTCCACGCCACCCGCTGGCCAATGGGATCCTGATTCGGAAACAACTGGTCGGCGAGCGTCCTGTTCAGGATCACGACACGCGGACTCCCCGCGCGATCGGTGGACGTGAATGCGCGTCCCTGCAACAGCGGAATTCCCGCCGCGCTGAAGTAGTCGGGACTCGCGGTGCGATATTCGGAGTGCGGCTGCGCCTGCCCCGGCGCGACCGGGTGGCCGTCGGCCTTGATGTCGAGCGTGATGCCCGATGCACGGAGGGGCATGGTGGACCCGATCCCCACGGTCGAAACGCCGGGCAGCGCCGCAAGCTGGCGCTGTATCTGTTCGTACTGCGCGATGCTCGCCGCGGGACTCGCGCCGTTGAAGTCCTTCGGCACTTCCATCGTCAGCACGTTCTCCGTGTCAATGCCGGAGTCGACGTGTGAGAGGCGCTGCATCGTTCTCGTCAGCAGTCCAGCGCCCGTGAGCAGCATCACCGACACGGCGATCTGCGCAACGACGAGCATCTGCTGAAGTCGTTGCCGGCGGATGCTGCCGGTCGTGCGCCTGCCGCCGGCGGCCAACGAGGCGCCGAGCGTTCGCTCGCTCGTGAGTCCGGGTGCGAACGAGAGTAGCACCGCCACGACGACGGCCAGCAGGAGGCTGAATCCAAGCACGGCGCCATCGATGCGTATCTCGCTCGCGCGCAGGCTGTAGCGCGCCGCGAAGGTGGTGAGCATGCGCAGACCGCCGAACGCGATCAGCAGGCCGAGGAGGCTGCCGGCGACGGCCAGCACGAGGTTCTCCGCCAGCAAGAGCCGGCGCAGCCGCGAGGCGCCCGCACCAAGCGCGGCGCGAACGACGAGTTCCTGCTCTCGGCGCACCCCCCGCATGAGCGTCAGGTTGGCGACATTCGCGCACGCGATGATCAACACGAAGGCGGCCGCGCCCATCAGGAGCATCATCGTGAGGCGTGCCCGCTGGCCGAGTATCTCCTGGAACGGCGTCAGGGTCACCTGGAAGCCGGAGCCGGCATCGTAGGCTTCCGGATGGTCGGCGTGCGCGCGCGCCGTGATCGCGGCGAGTTCCGCGCGCGCCTGTTCGACGCTCGCGCCGGGCGCGAGGCGAGCGATCATCGCGGTCATGCGATGCGTGCGTCCCGTCACCATCATCGCACTCAGGTGGTGCTCGCTGTTCACCATGTTCATGAGGGCGTCGATGTGTGCCGGGTAGAACGGTGCGGGCTGCAGCACGCCGACCACGGTGACGGCATGGCCGCCCACGCGCAGAGTCCGGCCGACGACCGCAGGATCGCCGCCAAACCGTTTCTGCCAGTAGTCGTACGTCAGCATCATGACCGGCGCCGCGGACCTGCCGTCGTCGCCCTCCGTGAAGCTCCGACCGAGCACGGGCGAGAGCCCCATCACCGAGAAGTAATTGCCCGTCACGAGCCCCACGTCGATGCGCACCGCGTCGTTCTCGCCCACGAGCGTGAACGTGATGGGCGAAAATTCGGCGATGCCGGCCAGCGTGTGTGATCCGGATCGGAAGTCCTCGATCTCGGGAACGGAGAAGCCGATGTCCTCGCCGCCGGGGCCGCGGATGGACTGCCTCAGGTACATCAGCCGGTCGCCTTCTCGGTGCGGCAGTGGCTTGAGCATGACACCGCGTACGACGCTGAAGATCGCGGTGGTGGCGCCGATGCCGAGTCCGAGTGTGACCACCACGGCGAGCGCGAAGCCTCTGGCGCGCGACAAACTTCGGACGGCGTATCGCAGGTCGGCGATGAGCATGGAGTGTCCTTCGGGGGGTGGACTGGTGAGCGGCCCGCGGTCCTGGCCGGAAGCACGGCTACGCTGTGTTCATACGACGAACGAGAGCCGGGAAAATCGACAGGGACGCAGCCCATGGCCGAGATCGCGCGGGCCCATGCTCGGGGCCTACGTGCATTGGTCCGCGAGGCGACCTGATCGAGCGCTGCACGTCACCATGCACTATTTCATCGACATCACGTGCGCCACGAACTGCTCGATGGCGATCTCGGTCCCCTGCTGCCAACCCGACGCTTTGTCTCTCTCGAAGTCGGCTTCATCCCGGTGCAGCGCCGTGAAGACGTAGCGAGTGCCCGTCCCCACGCTTTCCATCGTGATGATGGCGGTGATCGGAATGTCGTCGAAGACTGCCGGGCGATAGCCGGGAAACAACATGGACGTCCAGACGAGCCGCTCCATGGGAACGACTTCCACGAAACAGCCGAGATTGGGAACCTCCCGACCGTCTGGCAACGCGATGTCGATGCTGAAGATGCCGCCCGGTCGCACGTCCATCTCGCAGGCCGAAACCGCGCCCCAGGCCCTGGGCATGTACCACTCCTTGAGGTGTTCCGGTTTCGTCAACGCCTCCCAGACGAGATGCTTGGGGGCGTCGATGAACCGCTCGAGAACGAAGTCGGTTTTCGGATTGATCGCGAAGGTCTTGTTCATCCTCTCGATTCCTTTTCCTTGAGTTGTTTGACGTATTCGTCGAACCGGTCCAATCGGGCTTCCCACAACCGACGCCGCTCGGCCAGCCAGTCCTCGGCGACTTTGAGCCGTTCGGGCGCGATCTCGTACGTCCGCACCCGCCCCCGCTTCTGCGACTTCACCAGTCGACTCCGTTCGAGCACCGATAGGTGCTGCACGAACGAGGGGAGCTTCATGTCGAACGGCGCCGCCAGGTCGCTGACGGTCGCTGGTCCGACTGACAGTTGCTCGAGGATTTTCCGCCGAGTCGAATTGGACAAGGCGTGAAAGACATCATCAGCGACTGCGGATCGAACCATTTCAACACCGGTTGATAAGTTGGGTTACCCGAGCTGACCGGGAGATTCTATCACCGGACTATACTTAGGTCAATACCTAAATATTATCCTGGACCAAGGGGCGATCGAGGCCGTGTGGACGATCGAACCGACACGGCTCATCGCCCCCATGTCGGAGTCACTCACGAGATCGGCATCGCAGAAGAAGAACCGCCCCGTGCACGTCAGAGTCGTCGACGACTCTGACGTGCACGGGGCGGTTCAGCAAAACGATTCTGACTGGAGAGCGGGCGACCGGACTCGAACCGGCGACGTCCAGCTTGGGAAGCTGGCATTCTACCAACTGAATTACGCCCGCGTGATGCGTACGCCCCCCCTACCACTGCCGTGCCGCGGAGGACGTCCAGCAATAATAACCGCTCG
>DASUXC010000202.1:0-27109 GCA_036378095.1 Gemmatimonadaceae bacterium
GGTGCTGATCGTGTACTGATCAGGGACCGGGGGCCAGGGGTCAGGGCCGGGGGGGAAGAGGCGGGGATGGGGTAAAGGGATCGGGGAACGTCCAATACAGGGAACGGCGGGAAGAGAGCCATCGGGGTGTGCCCTCCCGCCGCTCTCCAGCCCCGCCGTTCCCCCCGGCCCCCGGCCCCCAGCCCCCCGCCCCCCGGCCCCCGGCCCCCAGCCCCTACCTAGGCCGCCTCGCTCCCCGTCACGAGCCCTCCCCGCCCCTCCAGCGTGATCCTCGTCAGGCGCCGCGCCGGGATCCGCTCGGGCGCGGCGAGGGCCTCGGTGGCCAGCTCCTCCATGGTGACGAAGCGCACCCCGTCGGCGAGCCAGGCATCGAGCTGGCGGTCGAACAGCGCGTGCAGCGCGGTCGCCTCCACCTCCGTGTGGATGGAGTGCACCTCCGTCCCCCGCACCGCCTCGCGGTAGTAGTCGATGAACGCGCGCTCATCGCGGAGCGCGGGGGCGTTGTACATCTCGTCCCAGGTCGGGAGCGTGGTGGGGATCTCCAGCGTGGCGAAGCGGCGCCCCGCGGCGACGGGGAAGAACGGCGCCCCGCCGCGCGTGTTCGACGCGTAGCGCAGCCCGTACCGCTCCTGGACGACGAGCGACGCCGCCGTGGCGTGCCACCCCGGGGCGGCCGACGCGAGGGCGCGGCGGCCGAAGATGCGCTCGAACTCCAGGTGCGCGCGCCCGTAGTCGTGCGCGATCTCCTGCTCGCTCATCCGGTCGAGCCGGTCGTGCCAGCGCACGTGGTCCCATCCGTGCACGCCGACCTCGTGCCCCGCCTCGGCCACCGACCGGATCACGCCGCTCAGGCGTGCGCCGATCATCGGCGCGGGGAGGAGAGTCCCGTAGAGCACCGTGCGCGGCCCGTACATCGACAGCGCGCGCGAGCGGAGCATCTTCTTCAGGAACCCCTTGCGCGTGAACACGCGCGCGATCGCCCGCCCCGAGCGGTCGGGACCGAGGGTGAAGTAGAAGCTGGCGCGCACCCCGGCCCGGTCGAGCGAGCGGAGCAGCGCCGGGATCCCCGCCTTCGTCCCCTCGTACGTGTCGCAGTCCACCTTGAGCGCGATGCGGCGCTCGGTGGCCGCGGCGCCGCTCACGGCACCGGCGGATGCTGCCGCCCCTTCAGGTAGAAGTCGAGCGTCAGCCGGATCGCCTCGTCGAAGCCGACCTTGGGCTCCCAACCGAGCCGCTCCTTCGCGCGCCGGATCGACGGCACGCGCGTCATGATGTCCTGGTAGCCGGACCCGTAGTAGGCCTCCGATTCCACGGGGATGATCTCCGCGCGCGCGGCGATCTCCTCGTAGCCCGGGTACGTCCCCACCGCGGCCACCAGACGCTCGGCCAGCTCCCTGATCGAGAGATCGTTCCGCGGGTTGCCGATGTTGAAGATCCCGCCGTCCGCCGCGCCCCCCTCGTTCACGAGGATCTTCATGAGGCAGTCGATCCCGTCCTGGATGTGCGTGAAGGAGCGCCGCTGGCGTCCACCGTCCACCAGCTTGATCGGCTCCCCGTACAGGATGTTGTGCAGGAACTGCGTGAGGACGCGCGACGAGCCTTCCTTGGGTGAGTCGATGTTGTCGAGGTGCGGACCGATCCAGTTGAACGGGCGGAAGAGCGTGAAGCGCAGCCCGTCCCGCTGTCCGTAGGCGTAGATCACGCGGTCGAGGAGCTGCTTGCTCGTGGAGTAGATCCACCGCTGCTTGTGGATCGGACCGTACACCAGCGGCGACGTCTCCTCGTCGAACTCCGGGTCGGCGCACATCCCGTACACCTCGGAGGTGGAGGGGAAGACCACGCGCTTCCGGTACCGGACGCACTGCTTGACGATGCGCAGGTTCTCCTCGAAGTCCAGCTCGAACACCGCGATCGGGTTCTGCACGTAGGTCGCCGGCGTGGCGATGGCGACGAGCGGGAGCACCACGTCGCACTTCTTGATGTGGTACTCGATCCACTCCTTGTTGATCGCGATGTCGCCCTCGAGGAAGCGGAAGCGCGGGTTCCCGAGAAAGGGCTCGATCTTCTCGTACGACATGTCGAGCCCGTACACCTCCCAGTCGGTGGTCGTGAGGATGCGCTCGGTGAGGGCGTTGCCGATGAAGCCGTTGACGCCGAGGATGAGGACTCTCATGGTCCGGTCGATGTCGGAGTGTCTGGAAGAGTGAGGCGGCGCGCGAGGTCTTCCCCGTCGCGCTCGACGTCGCCATCGAGCTGCGCGCGCACGACCTCCAGCCAGCGGCCATCGCCGCAGGCGACGAGCAGCCGGCCGTCGACGAGCCGGGCGGCGCCGGCTCCCGGGCCGCCGGCGGGCGGGGGATCCAAGCGCGCGTCGTCGGCCATCCGCGTGCGCCAGATGCGCGCGGGGCGGCCGAGCAGCGTGGCGCGGGCGCCGGGATACGGATGCGTGACGGCGCGGACGAGGTCGTGGATGGCCCGCGCCGGGCGGCTCCACTCGAAGCATCCGTCCTCGGGGCGGCGCCGGCCGAACGTCGTGGCCGACGCGTGGTCCTGCGGGTGGCGCGGCGCCTCGCCGCGGAGCAGCGCCGCGAGCTGCCGGTCGAGCACCGCCACGGCGGCCGCCGTCACGCGCGCCTGCACCTCGGCGGCGGTGTCGTCCGGACCGATGGGCACCGCCTCCTGGTCCACGATGTCGCCGGCATCCGCGCGCGCGGTCATGACGTGCAGCGTCGCCCCCGTCTCCCGCTCGCCGTGCAGCACCGCCCAGTTCACCGGAGCGCGCCCGCGGTATCGGGGGAGAAGCGAGCCGTGCACGTTGTACGCGCCGAGTCGCGCGGCGCCGAGCGCGGCCTCGGGGAGGAGCGATCGGTAGTAGCACGACAGGATCACGTCGGGCGCGAGCGCGCGCAGCGTCTCCAGCTCCTCCGGACGCGACAGGTCCGCGTCCAGGCGCACCGGGATCCCGTGCGCGCGCGCGAGCTCGGCCACCGACGGGAACCACAGCCGCTCCCCCGGCGCGTCGGCGTGCGTGTAGACCGCCGGCACCGCCACGCCGCGCGAGAGGAGCAGCGCGAGGCAGGCGTGCCCGACGTCCGAGTACGCGAACACGACCACGCGCGCCGCGCTCACCGCGCCGCCATCTCCCCCGCGCGCGACACGCCGTGCGCCGTACCGCCGACGACGCGGCGCACCAGGTAGCGCGGTCGGCCGCGCACCTCCTGATAGATCCGTCCCACGTACTCGCCGACGATCCCCACCCCGGCCATGAGTACGCCCATCACCAGGAACGCGAGCGCGAAGAGCGTGAACACGCCATCCGCCTCCGACTGCCGCAGCAGCACGTAGCGGCGAACGAGCAGGTAGAGGCCGAACAGCACGCCGCCCGACGCGGTGAGAAAGCCGAACAGCGTGAAGAGCTGCAGCGGCACCACCGAGAACCCCGTCATGAGGTCGAAGTTGAGGCGGATGAGCTTGTACAGCGAGTACTTGGACGCTCCCGCGCTCCGCTCCGCGTGGGCCACCGGGACCTCGATCGGCTTCCGCGAGAACGTCTGGGCGAGCGCGGGGATGAACGTGGAGTACTCCTCGCACCGGTTGATCAGGTCGATCACCTCGCGCGAGTACGCGCGCAGCATGCACCCGTAGTCGCTCATCCGGATCCCGGTGATCGCCACGGTCACCCGGTTCACGAGCCACGATGCCGCGCGCCGGAAGAGCGTGTCGCGCCGCTGCTGGCGCACGCCGCCCACCACGTCGTACCCCTGGTCGGTGAGCGCGAGCAGCTTGGGAATCTCCTCCGGCGGGTTCTGGAGGTCCGCGTCCAGCGTCACCACCACGTCCCCGCGCGCGATCTCGAAGCCGGCGAGGATCGCCGGGTGCTGGCCGAAGTTGCGCGACAGCTCCACCACGCGGACCCGGTCCGGCCACCGCTCGGCGAGTCCCTCGAGGATCGCCAGCGAGCGGTCGCGGCTCCCATCGTCCACGAGGATCACCTCGTACGGTCGGCCGAGACCATCGAGCACGCCGAGGAGCCGCGGCGCGAGCGCCGGCAGGTTCGCCTCCTCGTTGTACACGGGGATCACCACCGACACGAGCCCACGCCCCGTCGCGCTCATCGGGCGAACCTCCGCGCGATGTCGCGCACCGCGTCGATCACGTCCGCCTGGTCCGCATCGGTCAGCCGCGGGTAGAGCGGGAGCGAGAGGATGCGCTCGGACACGAAGTGCGCCTCGGGGAAATCGTCGGGGCGCCAGCCGAACGCATCGCGGTAGTACGAGAACTCGTGCGCGGCCACGTAGTGCAGCCCGGCCCCGATGTTCCGCGCTTTCAGCTCGTGGATGAAGCGGTCGCGGTCGATCGTCAGCGCCTCCAGGTTCACCAGCGGCGTGTAGAGGTGCCACGCGTGCCGGGCCGGGTACGGCACCGGCCGGGGGAGGATGAGCGCGTCCAGCTCGCGGAACGCCTCCTGGTACGCCATCGCCAGGCGGCGCCGGTCCTCGATGAAGCCATCGAGCCGCGGCAGCTGGTGCAGCCCGAGCGCGGCCTGGATGTCCATCATGTTGTACTTGTACCCGGGGATGGCGATGTCGTATCGCGGCGAGCCGGCGCGGTCGAACCGCTTCCAGGCGTTGCGATCCATGCCGTGGAACTTGAGCAGCGAGACGCGCTCGAAGATCTCCTCGTCGGGGGTGACGAGCATCCCCCCTTCCCCGGTCGTGATGTTCTTGTTCGGGTGGAACGAGAACACCGACGTGGTGGGGAACGACCCGATCCGGCGCCCGCGATACTCGGTGCCCGCCGCGTGCGCGGCGTCCTCGATCACGACGAGCCCGCGCCGCGACGCGAGGTCGAGCAGCGGGTCGAGGTCCACCGGCTGCCCCACGTAGTGCACCGGGATCACGGCGCGCGTGCGCGGGGTCACGCGCCGCTCGATCTCCTCCACGCGCACCTGCAGCGTGCACCGGTCGATGTCCGCGAGCACGGGCGTCGCGCCGACGAGCACGATCAGGTTGAGCGTGGCGGCGAACGTCATCGGGGTGGTGATCACCTCGTCGCCGGCACCGATCCCGTGCGCGAGGAGGGCGAGGTGGAGCCCCGCCGTGGCCGACGAGAGCGCGGCCGCGTACCGTCCGCCGACGTACTCCGCGAACTGGTGCTGGAACCGCTCCACCTTCGGCCCGGTGGTGATCCACCCCGATTCGATCGAGTCGAGGAGCTCCGCGATCTCGGCCTCGCCGATCGTCGGGCGTGAAAAGGGGAGAAAGTGCTCGCGCATGCGAATGGGATGCGTGGTCATCTCGGGCGCGGACTCCCGCCCGGGGCGAAGTTGGCCACTACAACATACCGCCGGTTCGCCGCGAGCGCCGTCGGCGCCCCGGCTTCGCGCGCGAAGCGCGCGAGCGTGCGACGCTTGATGAACACCACCAGGTGCTCCCCCGAGCGCCACCGGCGCCAGAACTCGTCGTCCGACCAGTACAGCGAGGCAGGGCGGATGCCATCCGACCCCAGCTCCCCCACGTGGTCGGCCACGGCGATGGGGTGGCCGACCACCCAGGGCACGATCTGCGGGTACACGCGGTACGACACGATCGTCGCGTGTCCGTTCGCTTCCGCCCGCTCCGCCGCCACGGCGAGATCGTGCCCGGAGAGATCCTCGGACACGTGCGGCAGCGCGAGCGCCAGGGCCAGGTACAGTCCCCCCCACCCCGCCGCCGCGATCAGCAGCGCCCGGCGTCCGGCGCGCGGCGCCGCCACCACCGCCGCCCACGCGCCCGCCAGCATGAGCGCGCCACCCAGGAGCGTGAGCGCGGTGATCCCGTAGCGCGCCAGCTCGTCGGCGGCCACGGCGTACGTGAGCCCGCCGAGCACGAGGAGCGTGACGAGCACCGCGTTCGCCACCACCGCGCGCCGGACATCGCGCTTCGCCGTCAGGATCCCTCGCGCGACGAGCGCCGCCGCGGCGGGGAACGCCGGGAGGATGTACGGGAGCAGCTTCGAGTGCGAGAGCGAGAAGAACACGAGGATGAGCAGGAACCAGAGCACGAAGAACAGCTCATCCTCGTACCCGCGCATCCGCTCGCGCCACGCCTCCCGCACCGGCTCGATCGCCCGCCCGCTCACGAAGGTCCACGGCAGGAATCCGGCGATGAACGCGGCGACGAAGTAGTAGATCGGGCCGGGGCGCCCCGCCTCCGGCGTGGCGAACCGCGCGAAGTGCTCGCGCACGAAGAAGATCTCGGCGAACGCCGGATTCGCGCGCGACACGAGCACGAACCACGGCACGGCGAGCAGGAGGAACACCACCGGTGCCGGCGAGAGCAACAGCTCCCGCAGCCGGCGCCATCGTCCCACGATGGCGATCCACAGCAGGAACACCCCTCCGGGGAAGACGATGCCGATGAGCCCCTTGGCGAGCGTCGCCATTGCCACGCCGGCGCCGAGCAGCGCCAGCGCCCCGGTGGCCCGCTCCCCCGCCTCGCGCCGCTGCAGGAACCGCCGGAGCGCCAGGAAGGACACCGTGAGGGCGAAGGTGAGCACGCCGTCGGTGAGATTGTAGCGCGACAACACCCACCCCAACGGGCAGGAGAGAAAGATCAGCGCCGCCCACAACCCCCACCCGGGGAGCGCCGCGCTCTCCAGCGCCACGATGAGCGCGACCGCGGTGCCGATGGCGGCGATCCGCACGGGGAGGCGCGCGGCGAACGCGGTCTGTCCGAGCAGCGCGATCGATGCCGCGTTCGCCCAGTACAGGAGCGGCGGCTTCTCGAAGTAGTGCGCGCCGTTGAGCTCCGGGGTGATGAAGTCGCCGCGGGCGAGCATCTCGCGCGGGATCTCCGCGTAGCGTGCCTCGTCCGGCTCGAGAAGCCGCGAGCCCGGAAGCTCGAGGAAGACCAGCAGCGTGAAGAAGAGGAGCAGTGCCCAGAGGGCACGACGTTCTGGCATTCAGGCGAGGGTGAGGGAGGGGCGCGATCGCGCCGCCCGCAATCTACCGTACCCGCAGCACGTCTTCCACCGGCCCGGCATCCCCCGAGCCGAGCAGCGAGAGCGCCTCGTCCAGCGCCGTGCGCGAGCGCGGCCACGCGAGGCGGCGCCGCGCGTCCTCCACGCTCACCCATTCGGCGTCGGCGTGCTCGGGCCCGAGCGTCACCCGGCCCTCGCGCGGGAACGCGGCGAACACCACGGCGAGCATCACGGCGGAGAACATGTGCAGGTAGAACGGCTGCACCGTCACGTTGTACAGACGCTCCACCTCCAGCCCCGTCTCCTCGCGCACCTCGCGCACCGCCGCCTCCTCCGGCCGCTCCCCCGCCTCGATCCGTCCGTGCACCACCTCCCACGCCCCCGTGCAGCGCGTCCCCTCCGCGCGCTGCATGATGAGCGTCTCCCACCCCGACGCGCCACGCCGAAGGAGGAGCACATCGATGGTTCCCACCTTGACGTCGGTCATGGAAGCTCCGTCAGAAGACGCGGCCATGGGCGAGAGGCCAGGCTGTCGGCTCTCGGCTCTCGGCTCTCGGCTCGTGCACACGCCGAGGGCTCTCTACGCTGGGCCGTAGCCGAGAGCCGATGGCCGAGAGCCGAGAGCCGACACACTGGCCCCCTCACAGCACCCCCCACAGCTCCCGCGCGAGGTCCGCCGAGAACGTCCACCGGCCATCGCGGAGCCCTCGGCCGACATCAAGCCGGATCGTGTCGAAGAGCAGGAGCATCCCCACGCCGACGGATGGGTACCATCCCCGCGCCGGCTCCGCGAACGGCGCCGCATCGTTCACGTACGCGACGTGCACCCACGGCGCCAGGGTGGCGCTCCCCGGCGCGCGGCCGTACTCCCCGAGCGAGATGGGGATGAACGGGACGGGCGTGCGCCACTCCACGTGCTCGCTCGCGCCAAGCTTCCCGACGAAGCGATGGAAGTCGTATCCGGGCGCGGTCACCGGACCGCCGAGAAACACGTATTCCTGCGGTGGCAGCTCCGGCTTCGCGCCCGCCACGCCGAGCGCGGTGCGCGTCACGAGGCGATGGGCGCCGAACGACCGCTCCAGGTCGGCGGACACGAACAGCCGGCCGAAGTACGGCCGCGAGTAGTCCACCGTCGTGTCGCGCCCGGAGAACCATCCGCCGCGCAGCTCGGCGCGCACGCGCAGCTCGCTGCCGAACATCGCCGGCGACGCGGGGCGCTCCACCCCGATCCCCACCCGCTCCTCGGTGATCGACCAGGCGGGAACCGTCGGCTCGTACCGCCCCGACCACGGGGTGGCGTGCACGGAGAGCGGACCCTGCACCTCGTGCGACGCCTCGATGTGCCAGTGGAGCCCGAGCCACCGCCCCACGTCCACGCCCACGCCGGCGGCGCGCACGTCGTACGGATCGGTGCGGTCGGTCCCCGCCTCCTGCGCGGCGAAGCTGTTCACGAGCAGGGAGCTCTCCGGTACGTCCCCCGTCTCGCGGTAGTCGCGGCGCGCGAAGAGCTGCAGCCCGGAGCCTCCCGCGCGCCGCACCTCGAACACCGCCCTCCCCTTCGCCGCCGCATCGTCGATCCCCCACCGTCCGCCGATCGTGGTGCTGACGCCGCCGCCGAAGCGCAGCGTCGCGCCGGCGCCGAGCGCGAGCCCCTCCACCCGGTTCACGCGCGCGAAGTCGGAGAGATGGCGGGCGGAGAGCGCCGCGCCACTGGCGCGCGAGAGCGCCTGCGCCTGCACGAGGCGCCGCGCCTCCTCCTGCACGCGCTGCACGTCGGCCCCGGTGGCCGCGCGCACATCCGCCGGCAGCGAATCGAGCACGCTCCCCTGCCACGGGTAGCGCGCGAGCTGCCACGCCGGCGCCTGCACGATCTCCGGGCCGCGGAAGATCGCCGGATCGAGCCCCGCGTTCACCTCGTAGCAGCAGATCTCCCACCGGCCGCGAATGATCCCGCGCGCGGGGAAGTCCACCCACGTGCCGGTGCGACGAATCTCGACCTCCTGCCGCCGCGGCAGCCAGAAGCGCCCGTGGACGAGCGCGTTCTCGAGCACGATCGAGATGTCCTCGAGCTGCGGATCGAGGTAGGCCGGGCGAGTGAAGTCGAACGTCATCCGCACCACCTGCGCCGAGGCGCGATCGATGTACACCGCGCCGACGATCCGCGCCTGGTTCGGGTCCTTGGGCCGCACCGCCACCTCGTACACGTCCAGCGTGCGGTCGGGGAGGCGGAAGCCGAGCGAGTCGCGGATGGCGAAGTCGTAGTCGTCGAGCCCCGCCGGCGAGAGCGGGTGGGGCACGTCGCGCACCTCGTCCCCCTCGCCGAGCCGGATGATGTTCGGGAAGTTGTTCTGGACGATGCCGAGATGGTCGCGGTGGTAGCGGATGTTGGTGGGGAGCACCAGCGTGTCGCGCCGCCCGACGATGCGCTGCTTGCTCAGGTCCGGCGCGCGCCAGTACACTTCCAGCGCCAGCTCGTCGGTCTTCACCACCTTCGGGGGCTCGCGGAGCCCCTCCTCGCCGAGCTGCGCGAGGAAGGTGAGGTACCCGTGCGCGGTGGCGCGGTAGTCCCGGAGCGCGGTGTCGGCGATCTGCGCCTGGCGCAGCGCGGTGGCGCGCCGCACGAGCCCGAGCGTGCGCGGATCGTTCCACCCCTGCGCGCCGGCGCGCGGCGCCGCCACCCCCACCAGTACACAACACGCGGCGCCGAGCGCCGCGGAGAAGCGAGGCATGACGGAAAACTCGTCGGGAGTCCGGAGCGCGGCAAGCGCCGAAGTGGAGAGCGCGGATCGGTTCGTGCGCATGGCGGCGCGCGGCGGGCTGGTCCCCGTGTGGCGCGACTGCCTGCTCGACGCCGACACCCCCGTGTCCGCGTTCGCCAAGCTGCGGCGCGGGCCGTTCGCTTTCCTGCTCGAGTCGGCGCCGGCCGGCGGCGAGACGTGGGCGCGCTACACCTTTCTCGGCACCGAGCCGCGCGCCGCGTGGCGGCTCGCGAACGGCGTGGTGGAGGACTGGACGCCGGCGCTCGGCTGGCACGGCGCGCGGCGGCCCGCCGATCCGCTCGACGACCTGCGCGCGCGCATCACCGAGCACGAGCCCGTGCACGTCGACGAGCTCGGCGCCTTCTGGAGCGGCGCGGTGGGCTACTTCGGCTACGACGTCGTGCGCTACATCGAGCGGCTGCCGGACGCGCCGCCGGCGGGGCTCGACGCTCCCGACGCGCTGTTCGTGTTCACCCGGTCGCTGGTCATCATCGACAACCTGCGCTCGCAGGCCCGCGTGGTGGTGAGCGTCCCCGTCCCGCCCGGCGCCGGGCGCGAGACGCTCGAGACGTTGCACGACGAGGCGTGGGTGGAGATCGAGGAGCTGGTCGCGAGGCTGCAGGCCCCCTCCGTGCTCCCTCCCCTCGCCCTCGACCCGTCGGCGCCGCCGGCCACGGGGCGCTCCACGTACGACCGCGAGAGGTTCGAGCGCGACGTCGAGCGCATCCGCGAGTACATCTTCGCCGGCGACTGCTTCCAGGCACTGCTCGCGCGCCGCATCGAGGTGCCGCTCGACTTCGATCCCACGGCGCTCTACCGCGCCCTGCGCGCCCTCAACCCGTCCCCGTACATGTACCACCTCGTGCTCGACGGGGTGGAGCTCGTGGGCAGCTCCCCCGAGCTGCTCGTGCGCGTGGCCGACGGGCGCGTGACCGTCCGCCCGATCGCCGGCACCCGTCCGCGCGGGAGCACGCCCGCCGAGGACGACGCGCGCTCCACCGAGCTGCTCGCCGACGAGAAGGAGCGCGCGGAGCACGTGATGCTGGTGGACCTCGGGCGCAACGACGTGGGGCGGATCGCCCGCTATGGTAGCGTGCGCGTGACCGATCTCATGGTCGTGGAGCGGTACAGTCACGTCCTCCACATCGTGAGCCAGGTGGAGGGGGAGCTGCCCGGCGACGCGTCGGCGTTGGACGTGTTCCGGGCGACGTTCCCGGCGGGGACGATGACGGGCGCGCCCAAGGTGCGGGCGATGGAGATCATCGACGAGCTGGAGCCGGAGCGCCGCGGACCGTACGCCGGGGCCGTCGGCTACATCGCCGCCGGCGACCGGCGGATGGACCTCGCGATCACCATCCGCACCTGCGTGATCGCCGGTGGGACGGCATCGGTCCAGGCCGGCGCCGGGATCGTCGCCGACTCCGTCCCGTCGCGCGAGTGGGAGGAGACGGAGAACAAGGCGCGGGCGATGCTGACGGCGATCGGCAGAGCTCGGGACGCGGCTCCCGGGGCGCGCGGCGCGGGGCGCGACTGACCCGGGATGCGGGGCGCGGGACGCGGGGCGCGCGTGAACGGGGACCGAGCGATGGGGGGCCGGCGAACGCCGGCCCCCCATCGCATTCCATGCTCACGCACCCCACGCCCCGCGCCCCGCATCCCGCGCTCATGGAGATTGCCCCGTCAACCGCCCATATTCCCCTCACATGCCCTTCAAGCTCATCAGCACCACAGGGGACCAGAGCTTCGAGTTGCGGGAGGGGGCGACGCTCGTGGTCGGGCGCGCCTCGAGCAGCGACATCCCGCTGTTCGATCCCACGATCTCGCGGCGGCACGCGGAGCTCGCGTGCGAGCACGCCGGGGTGCATCTGCGCGACCTGGGGTCGAGCAACGGCACGTTCGTCAACGGCGCGCGCGTCGATGCCGCGCGCGTGAGCGCCGGCGACATCGTCATGTTCGGCAAGGTGCCGTTCCGGCTCACCACGACGAGCCCCGTCACCACGGCGCCCACGCTCGGCGACGAGCACCCGACGGCCACCGCCCCCGCCGGCTCCACGATCGTCCGCGAGCGGGCGCTCCGGCAGCCCACGGGCTTCCTCTCCAGCGTCTTCCGCGCGTCCACCATCGCCGAGGCCAAGGCGGCGAGCGAGGTGGCGGAGGACGTTCGCGAGGAGACGGAGCGGAAGCTCGCCCTGCTGCTGGAGGTCGCCAAGGGGCTCTCCCGCGCGATCGACATCGACGCGCTCCTCGAGCGGATCGCCGAGATGGTGTTCGAGATTCTCGACGTGGACCGCGTGGCCATCGAGCTGGTCGACGCGAACGGCGCGCGCGTGCCCAAGATCTCCCGCGACCGGCGCGGGGACCTGGCCGCACGCGCGGTGCCGCAGTCGATCGCCCGCCGCGTGGTCGCGGAGAAGGTGGCGGTGCTGTCCGACAACGCGCCCCAGGACGAGCGCTTCGGCGGCCAGTCGATCCTCATGCAGAGCGTGCGCTCGGCGATGTGCGCGCCGCTCATCGGCGGCGAGGATCGCGTGCGGGGCATCCTCTACGTGGACAACATCACCACCACCCAGCGCTTCGGGGAGGACGATCTCGACTTTCTCGTCGCCTTCTCCAACATCGCCGCGGTGGCGATCGAGAACAGCGAGTTCGCCGAGCGGATCCGGCGCGAGACGCTCGTGCGCAGCAACTTCGAGCGCTTCTTCGCGCCCAACCTCGCCGCGCGCATCGCGAGCAGCGCCGACGCGGTGCGCCTGGGCGGGGAGAAGCGCCAGGTGGCGGTGCTGTTCAGCGACATCCGCGGCTTCACCGCGATCTCCGAGAGCACGCGCCCGGACGATGTCGCCCGCCTCCTGAGCGAGTACTTCACGGCGATGGTCGAGGTGGTGTTCCGGCACGGCGGCACGCTCGACAAGTTCATCGGTGATGCCGTGATGGCGCAGTGGGGCGCGCCGATCGCCGCGCCGGACGACGCCGATCGCGCCATGGCGGCGGCGCTCGACATGCTGCGCGAGCTCGACCTGCTGAACGCGCGCTGGCGCGCCGAGGGGCGTCCGCCGCTGCAGGTCGGGATCGGCCTCAACTTCGGGGAGAGCTTCGCCGGCTACATCGGATCGGAGCGGCGCATGGAGTACACCGTCATCGGCGACGTGGTGAACATCGCGAGCCGTCTCTGCGCCGCCGCCGGCGGAGGGGAGATTCTCGTCACCGGCGACCTGCTCGCCGTGCTCTCCTCCCCGCCGGCCATGACCGAGCGCGGCACCATGGAGCTGCGGGGGAAGAGCCAGCCGCTCCCGGTGTACAGCGTGGCGCCATGACGGCCACGCGGCGCACGCCGCCGGGCTACGTGCGGCTCTCCACCGGCAGCGTCGAGGGCGTGGCCCTCGCCACGCTCGCGCCGGCGCTCGCGCGCGCGCTCGCCGAGGGCTCGTTCTACGCCTGGGCGGAGCACCACCCCGAGGCGCGGGCGCTCGCCGGGCGCGGCATCGCCTGGGCCGTCCCCCTACCCGATGGCGAGACGCGCGTGGTGGTGCGGCGGTCGCGGCACGGGGGGCTGCTCGCGCCCGTGCGAGGCGACCGGTTCATCGGCCGTACGCGGGCGCCGCGCGAGCTGGACGTCGCGCTCCGCCTCGCGCGCGCCGGCGTGCCGACCCCGGAGCTCGTGGCCTACGCCACCTACCGCGCCGGCTCGCTCACGCGGCGCGCCGATGTGGTCACCCGCGAGATCGCCGGCGCGCGCGACCTGGCCGCCACGATCGAGGCGCTCGGCGGCGACGATCTCCGCCCCGTCCTCCGTGCGGTGGCCGCCCTGCTCGCCGCGCTCACCGCGGCGGGGGCGCGCCACCCCGACCTGAACCTCAAGAACATCCTCATCGCCCCCGACGTCAACGGCGAGCCGGAGGCGTTCGTGATCGACGTCGATCGCGTGTGGTTCGACTCGCCGGGCGCGCCACGCGTGGCCGAGCGCAACATGCGCCGCCTCGCCCGCTCGGCGCGCAAGCTGCGCCGGACGCGAGACCTCCCCGTCCACGAGACCGATCTCCTGTGGCTGGCGGCGACGGCCGGCGAGCTCACGGCCGCGTCTCCCGCCTGACCCCGCATGCACCTCGGCCGCTACCTGCGCGATCCCGCCCGCATCGTCCACAAGCTGCGCTGGCGGCTGCTCTACACGGGCCCCCGTCGCGACGTCACCGTGGACAGCTACAACGGGCGTCTCACCTTCGACAGCCGCGACAAGCTGATCGGCAAGTACCTGTACCTCGACCGCGCGTACGAGCGCCGCTACATCGAGAGCGCGCTGGCGGTGCTCGAGCGCGACGGCTTTCTCGCGCGCGACGGCAGCGGGCTGGTGCTCGACGTGGGCGCGAACATCGGGATGATCTGCATCGCGCTCGTGCGCCACGGCTGGTTCGGCGGCGCCGTGGCGTTCGAGCCGGCGCCGGGCAACGCCCGGCTGCTGCGGCACAACGTCGACCAGAACGGGTTGCGCGACCGGATCCGCGTCGTTCAGGCGGCGCTCTCCGCGCGTCCCGGCGAGCTGGCGCTCGAGCTGTCGGAGTACAACTCCGGCGACAACCGCATCCGTGTGCTCGACGGTCGCGGTGCGGGGGGCGGGGGCGGGGGCGGGGCGTGGAACGAGGATCGGCGCGCGGTGGTGCGGGTCCCCGTGCGCGCGCTCGACGAGGCGCTCGACGACATGGGGGTGGACCCGAGCGCGGTGCGCCTCGCGTGGGTGGACATCCAGGGGCACGAGGGGCGGTTCTTCGAGGGGGCCCGCGCCACCATCGCGCGCGGCGTGCCGGTGGTGAGCGAGTTCTGGCCCTACGGCATCCTGCGCTCGGGGATGCTGCGCAGCGAGTACGTGCGCGTGGTGGAGGAGCTCTTCACCCACTTCTATCACCTTGGCGACGATGGCGTGGAGAAGCGCCCGATCGCGGAGGTGGATGCCCTGTTCGATGCCTACCGGGCGCCGAAGCAGATGTGCGAGGTGATTTTCGTCAGGCGGTGAGAGGGGCGGCGGTCGGGACGACGCGGCTGTCGGCTCTCGGCTCTCGGCTCTCGGCACAGCGTAGAGAGCTGTCGGGGTGTGCCGTAAGCCGAGAGCCGATGGCCGATGGCCGACAGCCGTGTCCCCACAGCCGCGTCTCCCCCAGCGCCGGCCTTCACCTCGCCCCCACCACCGCGAGCCGTCGCTGGCGCTCGAGCGCGGCCGCGACGCGCTCGCCGAGCTCGCGGATGAACCGGTCCGGGTCGGAGGGAGCGAGCGAGATGCAGCGGCGCCCGCCGCGACGGGTGATGACGACCGCGGTATCGGCGGGGGACGCGGCGGCTGGGCGCACGGCGAGCACGGTCTCGCGCGCGATCCCGCGCCGCGCCATCTTGCCCGCGCCGGTGATCTCGGCGTACGGAATGCGCCGCACGGTCACCACGCGCAGGAGGGAGAAGCGGAGGCCATCATCGTCGAGGCGCACCCGGCACACGGCCGGCGCCACGCGACAGAGGAGGAGGTAGCCGGCGATGGTGGCCACCGCGGCGGCGGCGATCCACAGCAGATGATTGGAGAGCACGGCGAGTGAAGTGTCTGCCGTCCGTGGGACGACCGTGGACCGGTTAGGGGCGTCTCGATGCCTGGCGAGCACCCGCTCTCTCGTACCGAGAAGGAAGCTTGATACGCGTCAAATGACGCCAACAGGGCCGATTTGGGACATTTTGGATGCGTTTTGGGACACTTTCGTTGACGATACCGTTCGTTTCCGGACATTCGGCCGTCCGCGAGGGAAAACGTCCGCCGCGGCGCGGCGTGCGTCAGGCGTGCGGCGCATCGATGATTAGAGGGACAGGCGCTCGGCGATTCCCCACCGTCCGCGCCCCGTTCGCCTCGCCGGTCGCGTCATGATCCCAGGTCGCATCGCCGTGGTCATGATGAGTGCCATCGGGGACGCCGTGCACGTGCTTCCCGTGGTCACGGCCATCAAGCGGTACGCGCCGGGCACGCACATCACCTGGATCCTCCAACCGGGGCCGGCCTCGCTCGTGCGCGGCCACCCCGCCGTCGACGAGATCCTCCTCTTCGAGAAGCGGCGCGGCTGGCGCGCGCTCCCGGGGCTCCGCCGCGCGCTCGCCGAGCGGCCATTCGATCTGGTGATCGACCTGCAGGTGTACATCAAAGCGGGACTCGTCACCGCGCTCGCCAAGGCGCCGGTGAAGCTCGGCTTCGATCGCGCGCGCGCGCGCGATCTGAACTGGCTGTTCACCAACAGGCGTATCCCGCCGCACCCGCCGCAGCACGTACAGGATCAATACTTCGAGTTCCTGCGAGTTCTCGGCGTCCCCGCGGAGCCCGTGGTATGGAACCTCGGGCCCTGGCCCGAGGAACGCGCGCGGCGGGACGCGCTGCTGGCGCCGCTCGGCGGGCCGATCGCGACGCTCGTGATCGGCACGAGCCACCCGCAGAAGGAGTGGCTTCCGGAGCGATGGGCGGCGCTGTCGGATGCGCTCGTCGAGCGGTGGGGGCTCACCCCCGTGCTGGCCGGGGGGCGCTCCCCGCGCGAGCTGGAGACGGAGCGCGCGATCGCGTCGCTGGCGCGGCATCGCCCCGCCTCGACGCTCGGCGTCCCCCTCCGCGACCTCGTGGCGCTCCTCGACGCCTCGGCGCTCGTCGTGTCGCTCGACACGGCGCCGCTTCACATGGCGGTCGCGCTCGAGCGGCCGGTGATCAGCCTGATGGGATACAACAACCCGAAGCGCGTGGGCCCGTACCGCCGGTATCACGACCTGATCGTGGACGCGTACGGCGACCCCGGCGAGGATTATCCGATCACCTTCGCCCATCGCCTCGACCGGATGCCGCGCATCCGGGTGGACGACGTGCTGGAGCGTGTGGAGCGGTGGGAGCGGCGCTATCGCCCGGCGCTGCCGGCGTCCATCACGCGCTCGTAGACGGCGAGGGTGCCGGCGACGGTGCGCTCGATCGAGAAGAGCGGCGCGCGCGCGAGCCCGCCGCGCGCGAGGCGCGCCGCCAGCTCGCGATCGGTGAGCAGCCGCGCGATGGCCCGGCCGAGCGCGTCGTGGTCCCCCACCGGCACCACGAGGCCCGTCTCGCCGTGCGCGAGCGCCTCCGGCACTCCCCCCGCCGCCGTGGCGGCCACCGGCTTGCCGAACGACATGGCGTCGATCACCACGCCGCCGATCCCCTCGTCGTTCGAGCTGAGCGCCACCACGTCGGCCGCGGCCATGATGGCATCGGCATCGGTGCGGTAGCCGGCGAGGCGCACGACGTCGCCGAGCCCGCGCGCGGCGATCTCCCCTTCCACGCTCGAGCGCAGCGGCCCCTCACCCACCATGAGTCCCTGCACGCCGGGCACCAGCGCGCGCGCCACGTCCATCGCGCGCACGAAGGTGACCGGGTCCTTGTGCCCGACGAGCGCCGCGACGATCACCACCAGCGGCGCGCCGGGGCGCACGCCGAAGGCGGCGAGCGTCTCGCGGGAGGCTGGGCGGACGTCGCGCGAGAGGTCCACCCCGCTGTACACCACGCTCACCCGGTCCGCATCCATCCCGCTGGCGAGCAGGGAGTCCGCCGCCGCCTGGCACACGCCGATCAGCGCGTCCGCGCGCGCATACTTCCACCGCGACGCCGCGTTGCGCTTGAGCGGGAAGCTCACGCGCCGCGTGAGCACCATGCGGGTGTCGGTGGCCAGCGTGGCGAGCGCGGCGAGCGCCACGGCGTGCGCGGTGTGCGCGTGTACGAGGTCGACCCGCTCGCGCCGGAGCAGCGTCCGCAGCCGGAGCGCGGCGGTGGGGTCCAGCTCCGACGTGGGCGCGCACGGGAAGATTTCGAGACCGGCCGCCGCCGCGCGCTGGGCGAGCGGCTCGCCCGGGCGCGCGGCGACGATCGAGCGATGCCCGAGCCGGCGCAGCCCCTCGGCGAGCCAGAAGGCCTGGCGCTCCCCGCCGCGCCACCCTCGCTCGGTGTCCACGTGCACCACGGTGAGCGGCCGCGTCACGGTCCGTCCTTCCCGGCGAGCAGCCGCTCGTACACGGCGATCGTGCGCGACACGGTCCGGTCGATGGTGAACTCTCTCGCGCGCGCGTGAGCGCCCTCCGAGAGGCGCGCGGCGAGGAGCGGGTCGCCGAGCACGCGGGCGATCGCCTCGCCGAGCGCTCCGGCATCGCCGGCGGGGGCGAGCAGCCCCGACTCGCCATCGATCACCACCTCGCTCACCCCGCCCACCGCGGTGGCGACGATCGGCCGCGCCAGCGCGAGCGCATCGATGAGGACGCCCGGCGTCCCCTCGGACGTGGAGGTGAGGCACGCCACGTCGGCGGCGGCGATGAGCGACTCGGTGTCGGCGCGGAAGCCGGTGAGGTGCAGCGCATCGGCGATGCCGAGCGTGCGCGCCTCCGCCTCCACCGCGGCGCGGAGCGGTCCCTCCCCCACGAGGAGCGCGTGGAGCGCGCGCACGCGCCGGCGCGCCGCGGCCACCGCGCGGGCGAAGGTGAGCGGATCCTTCACGCCGGTGAGCGCGCCGACCATCACGACCAGCGGCGCCCCGGACGGCACGCCGAACGACGCGAGGGTGGCGGCCGACGCGGGGACCGTGTCGCGCAGCGGGTGGATCCCGCTCGGGATGACCTCCATGCGAGCCGGATCGAGGCCGGCGCGCACCAGCGCCTCGAGCCCCGCGCGCGAGACGGAGATGATCCGGTCGGCTCGACCGTACTTGAGACGCGTGCCGGCATCATCGCGCATGGCGAAGCTGGTCCGGCGCGCGAACACGATCTTCGCGCCCGTTCCGGCGGCGGCGAGCGCCGCGAGCGCCATCGTGTGCCCCGATTGCGGGTGCAGGATCGCGACCCGCTCCCGTCGGACGAGTCGGCGCAGGCGCAGCACCGTCCACGGCCCGAACTCGGCGAACGCGGGATCGATCTCCACCACCTCGATCCCCGCCGCGCGGGCGCGCTCGCCGAGCGGCGCGCCGGGGCGCAGCGCGAAGATGGGGCGCCCGCCGTGTCGCAGGAGCCCCTCGCCCATCCAGAGGATCTGTCGCTGCCCGCCGCGCCAGTCGCGCCCGATGTCCATGTAGAGCACCGTGAGGCGCGGCGTCCCTCGCTGGCTCACTCCGTGCCGCCCCGTCCCGGCGCCGCCGGCCGGTAGCGCGGATCGTTGTACATCTTGAACTGACGGTAGACCTTGGGCACCACGCGCCCCGCCGCGATGTCCGCGAGCAGCGCGCTCAGCTCCGACGCGAGGTCGTCTCGCTGGAGCTCGAGCACCGCGACGCGCTCGGCGCACTGCGCGCGGAACTCGGTCGTCACGTCGGAGCGCTCCATCTGCTCGCGCATGTGATAGATCTTGAGCTCCATGATGCTGATCTTGTCGGCGAGCCAGCCGACCGTCTCAGCCACGCGTCCGCTCCGTCGCGCCGTCGCGCACCACCCGCATCACCTCGGCGTCGATGCGCTCGATCAGGTCGTTCCGGCGCTGGTTCAGCGCGTCGATGGCGCGCTTGGCCGCGGCGACCTGTCTGTCGTCATCGACCCGCGCCTTGTCTTCCTCGTGCCACAGCTCGACGTTCGTCTGCGCGAGTCGCGCGATGAGGTGGCCAATCGAATCGAGTTCGGGCATCTGTGCGTCGTTCCGTGTGTCCGTGAGTCCGGGAATCGGAGGCGGGAGCGGTGCCGCCCGCGCCGCCGCAATCTAACCGAGCACCCTCCGCACCCGCTCCATCACCACCGCGGGATCGATCCCCCCGGTGAAATCGTGGCCGGCCGCGAGGAGGCGGGCGCGATGGCGGAGCCGGACCACCCGCGATCCGGGACCGGTCACGGGCACGACCGTCGGGAGGTCGGGGCACCAGGCGACCGGCGAGGTCGGGCCGAAGATCGTCACCCGCGCCACGCCCAGCGCATCGGCCATGTGCGCGGGGCCGGTGTCCCCGGAGACGAGCACGCGGCAGGTGGCGAGCGCGCCGAGAAAGCGGCGCAGCGCGAGCGGGGGGACGATCACCACCTCCGGGTGCGCCGCGCGCACCGCGGCCACGCGCGCCTCGTCGCCCGGCGTCTGAAAGACCATCGGCACGAGCCCCGCCGCGGCCAGCGACCTGGCGAGGGCCCCGAACGATTCCGCGGGCCAGTCCTTGGCCGGCTCCCGCGTGGAGAGCAGCAGCCCGACGCGCGCCCCATCGGGCGGCGCGCCCGCCGCGCGGGCGATGCGCTCCCCCTCCGCGCGCTCCGCGCTCGCCAGCCGGATGCGGGGACGGGACGCGCCGGGGGGGATCCCCGCCAGCTCGAGCAGTCGCTGCCGCTCGCGCACCGCGTACTCCGGGGGCCCCCCGCGCGCGAGCGCGTGCGTGTACCACAGGCGCCAGTCGCCGCGGCGCCACCCCACGCGCACCGGCGCCCCGGAGGCTCGCGTCACCATCGCGGTGCGCAGACTCCCCTGCACGTCCACCACGAGGTCGTACCGGCGCGAGCGCACCTCGCGCCACATCGCCGCTCTCCGCCGGACGTCGAGCACCAGCCGCTCGTGGAGCAGCGGATGCCCGGCGAGCAGCGGGGCCGCCTCCGGACCGACGAGAAAGTCGATCCGCGCCGCCGGGTGCGCGCGATGCACGTCCTCGAGCAGCGCCGTCGACAGCACGACGTCGCCGAACCGGCGGATCTGGATGAGGAGCACACGGCACGGCGGCGCCATCACGGAGCAAGTTGCGGGAGTGCACGTTGCTGGAGTCGCGGGGCAATATACATTACCCCGATCGGCATGACACGCGCGATTCCCGACTCCCACCCCACGCCGCGCCGGCGTCGATGACACCGGGCGCCCCCGACCGCGGCGATCCCCACGGTTCCGCCGCGCCGACCGCCGGCGCGCTCCCCGCCGCCGGACGCCGCGTGTGCATCGTGATGATGTCCGCCGTCGGCGACGCCGTGCACGTGCTGCCCGTGGTCAACGCCATCAAGCGGCACGATCCGGCGAGCCACATCACCTGGGTGCTCCAACCCGGCCCCGCGACGCTCGTGCGCGGACATCCGATGGTGGATGAGATCGTGCTCTTCGACCGCCGCCGCGGATGGCGCGCGTTTCTCGACGTGCGACGCGCGCTCGCCGCGCGCGAGTTCGACGTCACGCTGGCGCTCCAGGACTACTTCAAGGCAGGGCTCATCACCTCGTTCACGCGCGCGCCGGTGAAGCTCGGCCACGATCGCGCGCGCGCCCGAGACCTCACCTGGCTGTTCACCAACCGGCACATCCCACCGCGCCCCCCGCGGCACATCCAGGACGAGTACCTCGAGTTCGTGGAAGCGCTGGGCATCCCCGCCGAACCGGTGACGTGGGGGCTCGGTCCGTGGCCCGAGGAGCGCGCCTGGCAGCGCGAGCTCGTCGCGCGCTTCGACCGCCCGATCGCCGCGCTGGTGATCGGGAGCAGCCGGCCGGAGAAGGACTGGCTCCCCGAGCGCTGGGCCGAGCTGGCGGATCATCTGGCGGCCGACTACGGGCTGCACCCGGTGCTCGTGGGCGGCCGCTCGGCGCGCGAGGTGGAGACGGAGCGCGTGATCCTCGAGCGTACGCGGCACCGCCCCACCTCGCTCCTGAACAGCGGCTTGCGCCGGCTCGTCGGCATCCTCGATGCGTCGGCGCTTGTCGTGTCGCTCGACACGGGACCGCTGCACATGGCCGTGGCGCTCGATCGCCCGGTGGTGAGCCTCATCGGGTTCAGCAACCCGCTGCGCACCGGGCCGTACCGGCGATTCCAGGACCTGGTGGTCGACGCGTACGGGGAGGCCACCCGGGATGGCACGCTGGCCACCGACCGGCGGCCGCGCAACACGGCGACGATCACCGTGCGCGACGTGCTCGAGCGCGTGGAGCGCTGGCGCGCCCGGTACGCGGCGCCCCACGGCGCGCGTTGATCGCCGCGCGCCGGAGCGTGCCGCCGGCGGCAGGCTACGGCGCGCGGCGCGCGAGCACCACGAACGACGAGTCGAGCCGCGGCACGCGCCGGGCGAGCGCATCGCGCAGGGCGCGGAGGGGCGCGAATCCGGCGCGCGGCTTGGGATCCCCGCGCACCGCCAGCACGCGGAAGTCGAACCGCGCCTCGAGCAGCCGGGGCAGCGTTCTCGGCGAGAAGTAGAAGAGATGGTGAAACGTGTCGTAGTGCTTGCCCCGGCGGCGGCGGCGCAGTCCGAGGCGGCCGAGCGCGGTCTTGAGCGACGACGACACCGACTCGATGTTGGGCACCCCGATGTACAGCAGCCCGTTCGGCCGCAGCATGCGGTGACAGAGTCGCAGGTACGCGGCCGGGTCCTTGGAGTGCTCGAGCACCTGGTCGAGGTACACGCAGTCGTACGCCCCCGCCTCGAGGGGGAGCGCGAACAGGTCGCCCGTGTGGACCGTCGCCCCGACCTTCTTCGCCACGCGCGCCGTCGTGACCGGGTCCACGTCGAACCCCTCCACGCGCCACCCGCGCGCCTTGGCCACCGCCAGCTCCATCCCGTCCCCGCACCCGATCGAGAAGAATCGCCCGGGTGACACGTACCGCTCCAGCAGCTTCACGCTGGCCCGCTTCTGCGCGAGGCGGCGCGCCTTGCGCGCCGGCGCCTCCAGCTCCTCCTGGATGTACGTCGCGTAGTACTCCTGCAGGTACGCGTCCGTGTACTGGGGATTCATGAACCGCACGCCGCACCGCGTACAGCGCCAGATGTGGGCGCCGCGAAAGTCGCGATCGAAGGGGCGGATGTCGCGCGCGCCGCACAGGGGGCACGCGCGGAGCGGGGCGTCGCGAGCGGCGCGGGCGGGACGGGGCGGACGGGCGGTGTGGGTGCTCACGGCTGCAGCGCGCCCGCGTCGCGCAGGCCGGTGAACTCGTAGCGCACGCCGATGCGGCCGAAAAGATGCACGAGGAGGCCGAGGGCGAGTCCCATCACGGCGAAGAAGTCGCCGTCGATCCGCTCCACCAGCACCGCGCCGTATCCCTGGATGCCGTACGATCCGGCCTTGTCCATCGGCTCGCGCGTCGCGATGTAGTCGGCGATCGCCTCGTCGTCCAGGTCGCGGAAGGTCACCGTCACCTCCTCCACGCCGGACTCCACGCGGTCGCCGATCCCCACCGCCACGCCCGTGTACACGGTGTGCGTGCGCCCGCTCAACCGGCGCAGCATGCTGGCGGCCTCCTCGTCGCTCTCCGGCTTCCCCAGCACGAGGCCATCGATGACGACGATGGTGTCGGCGGAGATGACGAGCGCCTCTGGATGCCGGCCGGCGATCACCGCGCCCTTCTCGCGGGCCAGCCGCTCCGCGTGCGGCGCCGGCTCCTCGCCGGGGAGCTGCGACTCGTCGATCCCGGCGGGCATCACCTCGTGCGCGATGCCGATCATGGTCAGCAGCTCGCGCCGCCGCGGCGAGCTCGAGGCGAGAATGACGCGCGGGCTCACCGCTCCAGCCAAAGCGTCACCGGTCCATCGTTCACGAGATCCACTTCCATCATCGCTCCGAACTCCCCCGTTTCGACCGTGATGCCACGCTCCCGCAGGAGCGCCACGAACCTGTGGTACAGCGCCTCCGCCACCTCCGGGCGCGCCGCGTCGACGAAGCTCGGGCGCCGCCCCTTCCGGGCATCGCCGTACAGGGTGAACTGCGATACGACCAGCAGCGCGCCTCCCACATCGGCGAGCGCCAGATTCATCTTCCCCTCGGCGTCGCCGAACAGCCTGAGCCCCACCACCTTCTCCGCCATCCACGCGAGCTCCGCATCCCCGTCGGTGTGCGTGAACCCGACGAGCAGGCAGAATCCGCGCCCGATCCGTCCGGCGACGCGGCCGTCGATGCGGACCTCGGCGCGGGAGGTGCGTTGGAGGAGCAGGCGCATGGATCGGAGATCGGGAAGCGGCGGGCGCGACTCAGCGGCTCACGGACTCGGCGGCGATCGCCTGCACGGTCGCGCGCAGCCCCTCGTCCACGCTCACGACCGGCTCGTACCCGATCAGCTCCCGGGCGCGGTCGAGGGCGGCGAGCGAATCGCGGACGTCGCCCGTACGCGCGGGCTCGTGGCGCGCCTCGACGCTCGCGCCGACGAGCGCGCGGATGCGCCGCCACAGCTCGTTCACGCTGATCCGCTCGCCGCAGCCGATGTTCACCACCTCGCCGAACGCCGCCGGCCCGGCTGTGCACGCGAGCAGGTTCGCCCGCACCACGTTGGCGATGAAGGTGAAGTCGCGCGTCTGCTCCCCATCGCCGAAGATCGTGGGCGACTCCCCCGCGAGCGCCGCGGTCGCGAACTTCGGGATCACCGCCGCGTACTGCGACGTCGGGTCCTGCCGAGGCCCGAACACGTTGAAGTAGCGCAGCGCCACCGTGGGCAGACCGAACGAGGCGTGGAAGGCCCGGCAGTACTGCTCCCCCGCGAGCTTCGACACCGCGTACGGCGACAGCGGGCGCGCGACCATCGTCTCCCGCTTCGGGAGCTCCGGCGTGTTCCCGTACGCCGAGGACGACGCCGCGTACACGACCCGCTGCACCTTCGCGTCGCGCGCCGCGATCAGCACGTTGAGCGTCCCCGTGGCGTTCGCCGCGTGCGAGGCCGCCGGGTCGCGCACGGAGCGCGGCACCGAGGGGAGCGCGCCCTGATGCAGCACGTAGTCCGCACCGGCGATCGCTCGCCGGCACGCGGCCGGGTCCACCAGCGAGCCCTCCACGACCTCGATGCGATCGAGCCACGGCGCGATGTTCTCGCGCCGACCGGTCGAGAAGTCGTCGAGCACCACCACCTCGTGGCCCTCGCCGACGAGATGCTCCACGAGGTGCGAGCCGATGAAGCCCGCGCCTCCCGTGACTACGTAACGCATGGGTCTCCGCGTGAGGGACGCCGCTTCGCCGGACGCGGAGCGGTGCTCGGAACTTAGACCGCCCCGGGGGGCGGGCGCAACGAGGCGGAGGACCCGGTCCCCACCTCGGGGTGATCGCGCACGAGCTGCTCCAGCTTGCGCTTCGCCTCGTCGTAGTCCGGGCGCAACGCGAGCGCCCGCTCGTACTCCGCCTTCGCGCCGACGAAGTCGTGCTGCCAGTCCCGCACCACGCCGAGCCAGTAGTGGGCCTCCCATGGCGGCGGGTCGCCGATGCCGTCGCTCTCCCGCAGGACGCGTTCGAGCGCCGCGCTCGCCCGCTCCAGCCGCTTGCCGGAGAACGCCGCCGTGCGCCCCACCTCGAGCTCCGCCCCCAGCTCGTTCGGGTGCCGCGCGAGGAGCGCCTCGTGCATCCGGAACGCGTCGTCGTAGCGCTGCTCGCGCTGGTACAGGTACCCGAGCTGGTAGTACGGGACCACGCTGTCGGGCGCCGCGTCGAGCGCGGCGCGCAGCTCGCGCTCGGCGGCGCCGAGGTCGTCGCGCTTCCCGGCCACGAGCGCCAGCGCGAGGTGGCCATGGTACGCGTCGCGCGCGACGAGCGTCGTCGCCTCGTGATGCGCGCGCGACCGGCTCCCCCCCGCGATCCCCGGCGCCTCGAGGTCGAAGCGCACCAGGTCGAGCATCGCCGCGCCATTGGCCGAGTCGAGCGCCACGGCGCGCAGCAGGTGGGCGTGGATGCGAGCGGCGAGGAGGAGCTGCCGGAAGCGCCCCGCATCGCGCGCCTCGGCGGTGTACGCGTGGGCGAGCCACCGGTGCGCCTCGGACGCGTCCGGCGCGATCTTCACCGCCGCCTCCAGCCACCGCTCCGCCCCCTTCGCGTCGTTCGCGAGGATGGCGATGCGCCCGAGCGCGAGGCGCGAGCGCCAATCGCGCGCATCCACCTCCGCGGCGCGCTGGAGCAAGGGGCGCGCTTCCGAATAGCGTTCCTCGAGGAACAGGCGCTGGCCGGCCGCGCCCGGATCAGGATCGGGCACCACCTGCGCGGCCACGGACCGCGCGCATGCCACGCTGGCCACGAGGAGGGCGGCGCCGAACCAGCCCGCTACTCGCCGGGGAACGACTCGAAGATGCATCCCTCGAAGCATCGCCGCGTGCAGCGCGCACGGCCAGGGGGTGCGCCCCGGGAGCCGTCCCTGCGCGCGCCGCCAGCGCGCGCGAGACGCTCAACGCGGAGTCGCCACCTCCTGCGGGATCCCTCGATAGGCCGCTTGGAGAGTGTTTCCGAGCGCTCCGAATACGTTCGAGCCCCAGCAGAAGGCGTGGCCGTCGACGGTGACCGCGCAGGTATGACGTAATCCGGCCGAGATGCGCTCGAAGGCGTGACCGCCGGCGACCATGACCGGCGATGCGGTGAAGGCGTCTCCGCCGCTGTAGGGCCCACGGCCGAGTTGCAGGTCGGCATCGTCGCCCCAGCACCATGCCGCGGTCCCGTCGAGCGCGCACGTGTAGCGCGTTCCCGCTGTGATCTGCCTGAAGACGTGACCGCCGAAGACGGGCACGGGCGTTGGGCGGGTCGAGTTGGACGCCCTGTCCCCGAGCTGGCCAGTGCTGTCGTTGCCCCAGCAGTACGCGGCCCCCGCATCCGTGAGGGCACAGGTATGATCGGCACCCGCGGTGAGTGCGGCGAAACGCGTGTTGACCGGTACGTTCACTGGTACCGGGACGGAGCTGCACGAGACATTGCCGCACCGTTGCGCCGTCGTGGCACCGAGCTGCCCCCACGCGTTGTCGCCCCAGCAGTATGTCACACCCTCAGTGCTGATGCCGCAGGTGTGCGCCAAGCCCGCACTCAGGGCAGTGAATCGCACGGTGCGACCGGTCAACGTGTCGGCGACGACGGGAATCGGCGTGGTACTGCTGATGGTCCTTGCGTCGCCGAGTTGTCCCATTGCATCCGATCCCCAGCAATACGCGGCGCCGTCGGTGGTGAGGGCACAGGCATGTTGACCGCCGACGACGACGCTTCGGAACGCGAATGCGCCAGTGACCAGAGTCGGGGCCGCGCTCGCTCCTGCCAGGCCGTTTCCGAGTTGTCCCTGGTCGTTGGCCCCCCAGCAGTAGAGCTGCCCGGCCAGTGTGATCCCACAGGCGCTGGTCCGGCCCACCGCGAGCCCGGCGAACGACAGGTCGGACGAGAGCCGCACGGGCGCCAGCGAGCACGACTTGCTGACCTCTCCGGGCAACGGTTGGCCGAGGGAGTCCTGCACGGTTCCAAAGCACACCGAGTCCGCGCTCGGCCCGAGCTGCCCCGCGCCCGACGCCCCCCAGCAGTAGGTGCGTCCCAGCGTTATGGCCGCGCACGTGACGTCGGCCCCCGCGTCCAGTCCAGGCATGGCACTGATGTCCCCTGGCAGGAACACGCGCGGCAGCACCACCACCGATGCCGATCCACTCGCCCCCTCGGTCGTGGCGGTCACCGGGGTGAGCCCCGCTTCCTTGGTGAACACCCACGCGGCGGAGTCGCTCGCCGGCCGGAGCACCGCCGGCCGGTC
>DASUXC010000203.1:0-6907 GCA_036378095.1 Gemmatimonadaceae bacterium
CCACGCGCGAGGCGGATGGCGCGTGGAGCACGAAGCGGACGAGGCGCAGCGTGTCGTGGAGCGTGCCCACCACCGTGTCGCCGATGACCGCCGCGCGCGCGCCGTCGACGGGAGCGGGGAGCATGCCGCGCCCGGGCCCCGATGCCAGCACCGCGAGCACCGTGCTCGCCGCCAGCGCGAGCGCCGCGCCCGCGCCCAGCGCGCCGGGGCGCGACGGATCGCGCCACCACCGCCGCCGGCGACGCGTCGCGGGGAGCGCGCGCACCAGCTCCATCACGCGCGCCTGTCGATCGGCGCGCGTGGGGACCGGCCGCCGCAGCTCCTCGGCCACCCACTCGGGGAGCGTCTCGTGGAGATCAGACACAGTACACCTCCATGAGCAGCGCGCGCAGCCGGGTGCAGGCGCGCTGCACGCGCATCTTGAGCGCCGACACGCCGGCGCCGGTGACGGCGGCCATCTCATCGTAGCTGAGGTCTTCCGCGAAGCGGAGCACCACCGCCTCGCGCTGGTCGGCCGGGAGCAGCGCGAGCGCGCGGGCGAGCTCCTCGCCGAGCCCGGCGCGCTCCGAGGGGAGCGGCTCGTCCAGCGGGAGTGTGCCGGCATCGAAGCCGTCGCCGGCGCCGCGCGCCGCCTCGGTGCGACGACGCGCGAGCTGCGTGCGGCACTGGTTGGTGAGAATGCGGAGCAGCCACGCCGCGAAGCGCTCGCGCTCCTGATACTTCGCCAGGTGACGGTAGGCGCGGAGAAAGGTCTCCTGCGCCGCGTCCTCGGCGTCCTCGCGGTTCCCGAGGAGGTGCATGGCCACGCGGACGCACCGCTCGTAGTGGCGATCCACGAGAATGGCAAAGGCCTCGCGGTCGCCATCGAGCACGCGGCTCACGATCGGTGCGTCGGCGGGCGTCATGTCTGGATAACTCGGAGTCCGGCCGGAACGTCACACCCCCCGCCCCGCGCCGCGGCCACCGGGGCCACCGGGGCCACCGGGGCGGGGAGCGCTCACGACAGCGACCGGAAGTTGGCGTCGCGCTTGGGAAGCTTCCAGATGCTCGTCCCGTTCGGCAGCGTCCAGCGGAGTCGCACGAGGTGGTGGTCGGTCGCCGCGAGCCACGCCGTCGTCGTCTTCCCCGGCCCCTTCACGACCAGGCACGCCACGGGCCCGTCCGCCGTCCGGATCGTCTCCGTCCCGGTCACCGTGAACGGCAGCACGTGCACGTCGAGCCTGGGGGGGACGATGAGCGGCACCAGGATCGTCACGCCGCTGTCGAGCGGCAGGGCGCCGATGAACGCCTCGTCCACCATGTCGTGGAAGAACGGGACCGCGGGCATGCTCACCTCGCGCCGTCCGGAATCGGGGAAGGTGACGAACCCGGTGAGGCGCTCGCCATCGCTCCGCACCACGTTCCGCGCCGTGTCCTCGTAGACCTCCACGATGCGGCGGAAGGCGAGCGTCCGCGCGGACATCTCGAGCGTGTCGTCCTCCACGTCGCCGTTCGCCCGCAGGTAGTGCTGCGTCTCGCGGAACAGCTCCTCGGGACCCGACCGCACGCGCTCGATCCGGCGCACGAGCGTGGAGCCCAGGCGCTCGGCGCTGTCCGTCGGCGTGATGAGGACGACGATGGTATCGGTCGCCAGGCGCACGCGGTCGATGCGCAGCGCCGGGTTGCCCGGCGCGATCGTGTCCTGCGCCAGCGCCGCCGCGGGGACGGCGGCCATCGGCAGCGCGAGTGCGACGGCGAGCGCGCGCGCCACGCCAGGGCGAAGGTGGTCCCGGCACGCGCTCGCGCGCCGGCTGGTCGCACGGGATGACATCGGAGTGGGCATGGATGCTCCGCGGTTGAGGGACGACGAGCGCCGGCGGGGTGCGCGGCGCCGGGCAGGAAATCCCGGATCGCCCCCGGTCGTTCCGCGAGCGGCGCGCTACTCCACGACGATGCGCACGCTGTCCCGGTGCCCTGCCCCGTCCCGCGCCAGGATCTCGTGCTCGCCGCGCTCGAGGGGGATGCGCGCGGCCCGCCAGGCCCGTCCATCCACCCACCACCGCACCCGCGCCCCCTCGCGCGCGCCCACGGCGCGCAGCGCGAGCGTCGCGAAGCGCGCGTCGACGCCCGGCGGCACCTCGTAGCGATCGCCGTCGAGGGGGGACGTGATGTGAAACGCGGCCGCGCGCTCCGCCCCCCGCGCCGCAGGTGGCTCCGCTCCGTGCACGGCCGCGTTCGGGGAAACCGAGTCGGCGCCGGCGACCTCGAGCCGCTCCGAGCGTCCCGCCTCGCGCGCGCGCTGCTCCACCCACTGGGCGTACTCCGGCGGGAGCACCACGCGTCCGTCGCGGTGCCAATCGCACGAGCGCGCGGGCTCCGTCCCCGGCACGAACCACTCCGTGACGTGCGGGCACTCGGGCCCGGCGCGCAGCCCCGAGAGCCGGCAGATCTCCACCGGTACGTCGCCGACGCCCGCCGGCGAGGGGAGCGTGCCCGGCGCGCGGCGCAGGGCGGCGAGCAGGGCCACGCGATGGAGCAGCGGTCCCGCGCCGCTCACGCCGCTCACCCCCTCCATGGGGCGTCCGCTGAAGTTCCCCACCCACACCGCCACCGTGAACCCCGCCGTGGCGGCCACCGCCCAGTTGTCGGTGAAGTGGCGGCTCGTTCCCGTCTTCGTCGCCGCGCGGAAGGGGAGGTCGAGCGGTGTCTCGAGTCCGAACCCCGGCACGCGCGCATCGGCATCGCTCAGGATGTCGAGCACGAGCGCCGCCGCGCGCGCCGACATCACGCGCCGAGCCGGCCCGCGCGGCGGCGCGCCCTCCTCCACGGCGCGCCACGTCCACGGCCGCCACACCCCGCCGTTGGCGATCGCGCGATAGCCGTTCGCCAGCTCGAGCAGCGTCACGTCGCCGTTGCCGAGCGCGAGCCCGAGCCCGTAGTACGACGCGCCGTGCCGGAGCGATGCGAAGCCCGCGCGGTGCAGCGTCTCGAGGAAGCTCCCCACCCCCACGCGGTCGGCCACCTCCACCGCGGGGACGTTGTACGAGCTGGCCAGCGCCTCGCGCGCGCGCACCGGCCCGTGGTCGCGCCGGTCGTAGTTGCGCGGGCGGTACGGACCGGTGGCCGTCGGGTAGCTGCGCGCGATGTCGGGGAGCACGGTGGCCGCGGTGAGCCCGCGGTCGATCGCCAACCCGTAGAGGAACGGCTTGAGCGCCGACCCCGGCTGGCGCGGCGCGTCCACCATGTCCATCTGCCCGGCGGTGTCGGCCCAGAAGTCGGGGGAGCCCACCCACGCGAGGACCTCCCCGGTGCGCGTGTCGAGCACCACCGCCGCCGCCTGACGAGCGCCGCGCGCGCGCAGGTCGGCGACCGTGCGCCGGACCTCGTCCTCCACGTCGTGCTGCAGCGCGAGGTCGAGCGACGTGCGCCACGCGCCGGCCGCCGCATCGCCGGTCCCGATGCCGGCCGAGTCGATCGCGGCGAGCACGCGGGTGGTGAAGTGCGGCGCCAGGAACGGCGCGCCGCGCGCCGCGCGCGCCACGGGCTCCCGCTCCGCGCGCGCCACCGCGTCGGGGCCGATCGCCCCCGAGCGCCGCATGCGCCGGAGGGCGAGCGACCGCCGCGCCCGCGCCCGACGGGGCGACACCAGCGGGTTGTCGCTCGATGGCGCGTGCGCGATCCCGGCGAGCAGCGCCGCCTCCCCCGCGCTCAGCGCACGCGCCGACGCGCCGAAGTAGAGCGCCGCCGCCGCGGGCACGCCCACCGTCCCCTGCCCCAGCTGCACCCGGTTGAGGTACAGCTCGAGGATCCGCTGCCGGTCGAGGTGCGCGGAGAGCCGGAGCGCCCACATCACCTGCACCAGCTTCCCGAGCGCATCGCGCCGCGCCGGACGGAGCAGCCGCGCCGTCTGCATGGCGATCGTCGACGCGCCGGACACCACCCGGCCGGCGCGGATGTCGTCGCGCAGCGCGCGGGCGATCGCGCGCGCATCCAGCGCGCCGTGCTCGAAGTAGCGGCGGTCCTCCACCGACACGAACGCGGCGATGACGTCCGGGTCCATCTCCGAGAGCGGCATCCACTGCGCGCGGCTCCCGTCGGCGGCGCGCGTGGAGCGCAGCACGAGCCCGTTCCGGTCCTCGAGCGTGACGCTCGCCACGGCAGCGGGCGAGAGCATCGGGGCGGGGATCGGCAGCGCCACCCACGCCGCGCCCCCGGCGAGGAGCGCCGCCACCGCCAGCGCCCCCCACCGCCACCGCGAGCGCGCGCTCGTGCGGGCGCCCGTGCGGGCGCCCGTGCGGGCGTGCCCACCGTCACTCACGCGCGCCCGCCCTCCGCTCCAGCACCACGAACCGCCCGCCATCGCTCCGCCCGCTCACCGCCGGGTTGTACATCTCCTCGGCCCACGCCGGCGGGCGCACGAACGTCCCCGGCGTCGTCGCGCGCGCCACGTACGTGGCGGTGTACGTGCCCGGCCAGAGCATCGTCGCCGCCCACACCACGCGGTCGTCGCGCATCTCCCGGTGGTCCCACGGCGACCACCACCCCGAATCCCAGCTCCCGTACCACCAGCGGGCGACGTTCGCTTCATCGTCGCTCGCGCCCTCCTCCTCCGATCCGGCCACGCCCGCGCCCGGGCCGGGGAGCGCCGCGGTGGTGCGGAGGCTCAGGTCCACCGCCTCCAGTCCGGCGGGGAGCGCATCGTCGAGCACCACGAAGTGGCGCTCCACCGGCACCGTCACGCGCAGCCGCACGCGCACCAGATCCCCTTCCTTCACGCTCGTCACCGGCGCGCCGGTGTCGTAGCGCTCGTACCACCGCTCCACCTGGATCCCCTGGTCCGTGGGGCGCACCGGACGCTCGGCCGGCACCTCGCGCACGGTGGCGTAGTAGTACGCCACGTCCCCCGTCGCTCCCCCGTCCGCGGTCACCGACAGCCGGAGCTCTCGCGCATCGCTCGGCCCACGCACCAGGCCGGCGAGCGGCACGCCGCTGTCGGTGGACGCCGCGCGCGCGCCGGGGCCGCGCACGGCGAACAGCACCCGCCCGCCCGCCCCACCCGCGCGCACGGTCACGCCGAGCGCCGCGGCGCGGCGCTGCCGCGCATCGAACACGGCCAGCGCCTCGGCCACCGCGCCCACATCCTGCGTGTTCCACCACCACCCGGCGCCGCGTCCCTGCTGCACGAGCGTCTCGACCATCGGCCCCACCAGCGGATGCGTGGGGTTCACCGCCAGCGTCGCCGTGAGCAGGCGCGCCATCGGGCGCGAGCGCGACGCGAAGTAGAAGTCCTCGTCCGTCGCGCGCGGCGGGAGCACGGCGCGGTTCCCCTCCAGGCGCACCTCCGCCCACGCCGGCGCCACCAGCGCCAGCGCATCGCGCATCTCGCCGCGGCGCGCCAGTGCCTCGGCGAGCAGCAGCCGGTCCTCCCAGCGGAGCTGCGGGGCGCCGGCCAGGAGCTGGTGCTCCGCCGCCACGTCGGCGCGCCGCGCGCGGCTCAGGAAGTCCACCGCCGCGATCCGGTCGGCGAGGCGCACGCGACGGTCCGCGTACCAACTCGCCACCGGGATGAGCGGCACCGAGTCACTCGCCGCGCGCAGGTCGGCCGCGAGATAGTCGCCGAGCCGCGTCAGCACCGTGTCGCTCACCGCGATCCCCGCGCGCTTCGCCTCGAGCAGGAAGCGCCCGGCGTACGCCGACAGCCACGGCGACGTCCAGTCGGTGGCGCTCCAGTAGCCGATCCCGCCGTCGGTGCGCTGGCGCGACGCGATGATCTCCACCGCGCGCTCCAGGTCGCGCCGCGGGTCGCGCCGCGCGAGCGCGCTGTCGATCGTGCGCGCGCGCCAGAGCGCGATGAGCGGCATCCCCAGGCTCGTCACCTGCTCCGTGCACAGGTACGGGTACACGTGGTAGCGGTCGTACATCCCGCGCAGCATGGCCAGCGGAGAGCTGCCGAGCGTGACGTCCACCCGCGACCGCTCGAGGTCGAGTCCATCGGGAATCGCCACCGTCACGGTGGCCGTGTCGCGCACCGTGCCGCTCACCGTGAGGTACTCCGGGTGGAACGCCGGGCGCACGGGCACGCTCAGCCGCACGCCGTCGGCATCGCTCCCCGCGACGGCGCGGAAGGTGAAGGACGCCGAATCGGCGGGAAGCGCGCGGAAGGGGAAGCGCACCTCCACCCCGGTCCCCGAGGCGAGCGTCGCCGTGCGCCGCGCATCACCGCGCAGCGCGACCCCGCTCCCCGACGCCGTGACCGTCACGCGCGGCGTGCCGCCCGCCCGCTGGTTCACCACCGTGCCCGCCGTGAAGTCGTCCCCCGCGCGCACGAAGCGCGGGAGCGCCGGGCGCGCCACGAGGGGGCGCGTCACGAGCATCGGCGACTCCCCCTTTCCGTAGCGGTCCCCCGCCGTCACCGCCACCGCCATCACGCGGAACGTCGTCAGGTTGTCGGGAAGCTTCGCCGTCGCCACCACCTGCCCGTCGGCGCCCGTCACCACGGAGCCGAGAAAGAACGCCGTGGTCTGGAAGCGCGACCTGAGCACCTCCGAGCGATCCGCGCCCCCGCCCCCGCCCGGCGAGCGGCGCCCCTTCTCCCCTTCGGGGATCTGCGGCGCGACGTTCGCCATGTTGCTTGACAGCCGCATCCCGAGCCCCCGCTCGCGATAGAGGAGGTCGATTGGATCCGGAGTCTTGTAGCCGGTGAGCGCGAGCACACCTTCGTCCACCGCCCACAGCGTGACCTCCGCGCGGCGCGGCGCCCCGCTCGCGTCGGCGACGCGCACGCGCACGCGCGCCGTCTCGCCCGGGCGGTACTCGCTCGCCGCCGGCGTCACCGACACGGCGAGCCGCTTCACCTCCGGCGTGACGCGCACCTCGGTGTACCCCACGCGGATCGTCGGCCGCCCCGGGTCGTCGAGCCGCCCCGGCG
>DASUXC010000204.1:0-2701 GCA_036378095.1 Gemmatimonadaceae bacterium
CGCGTGCCCATGGAATGCGACGAGGGCCGGCAGGTGCCGGCCCTCGTCGCTCTCTCTCCACACTCACGCACCCCGCGCCCCGCACCCCGCGCCCCGAGTAGCACCGGCTCCGCCGGTGCTACTCGTATCGCAGCGCCTCGATCGGGTCCAGCCGTGCCGCGCGGTTGGCGGGGAGGAGGCCGAACACCAGCCCGATCGCCACGCTCACCGTCACGGCCACCACCGTGTACGCGATCGGCGTGGTCGCCTCGATGCGCATGAGCGAGGTGACGAGGCGCCCGAGCCCGAGACCGATCACGATCCCGATCAGCCCGCCCATCCCCGTGAGCGTGGCCGCCTCGATGAGGAACTGGAGCAGGATGTCGGTGCGCGTGGCGCCGAGCGCCTTGCGCACCCCGATCTCCCGCGTGCGATCGGTGACCGAGACCATCATGATCGCCATCACCCCGATCCCCCCCACGAGCAGGGCCACCGCGCTGAGCACGATCATCACCAGGAAGAACGCGCCGGTGATCTTGTTGAACGTGTCGAGGATCTGGTCCTGGGTGAGCAGGTCGAACGAGTTGGGCTGTGACGGGCGAAGGTGGCGCATGCGCCGCAGCACGAGCATCACCGCTTCCTCGGCGTGCGTCACGGTGATGCCCGGGCGCGGCTTGACGACGATGAACAGTCCGTTGGTGCGATCGAACCGGAACTGGTGGTCGAGCATCGCGTAGGGGATGATCGCGCCGGTCGACTGTCCGGGGGGATTGAAGATGTTCCCCGGCGGCTCGTAGATCCCGATCACCCGCGCCGCGCGCCCGCCCACGCGCACGATCTTCCCGACCGCCCGCTCTCGCCCGAAGATGCGCGCCGCGACGTCGTGATCGAGCACGGCCACCGACGCGCCGCCGGAGAGCTCTCCGCGCGTGAACCAGCGACCGGTCGTGAGGTCGCCCCCCTGGATCTCCGTGAAGCGGCTGTCCGCGCCGAAGATCGCCACCTGCTGCGTGCGCGCTCCCCGGTACTCCACCTTGCCGAGCGTCTGCCCCCAGAGCGCGGCGTAGTCGATCTCCGGCAGGAGCTGGATGCGCGCGGCCTCCGCCGGCTCGAGCTCGGGGCGGTTCCGGATCTCCGGCGGGGGATTCTCGGGGTTCACCGGCGTCGCCGACCGCGCCACGTAGAACGTGGTCGGCCCCGCGATCTCGATCGTGTGCACGATCTGGTCGCGCACCCCCTGGACGATCGCCGCCATCGCCATGACGGTGGCGACGCCGATCACCACACCGAGGATGGTGAGCGCCGCGCGCAGCTTGCTCGCGCGCATCGTGTCCAGCGCGATCCCGACGTTCTCGCGCAGCCGCTCGCGGATCCTCATTCGGCCCGGAGCGCGACGATGGGATCGAGCCGCGCGGCGCGCGACGCGGGATACACGCCGAACAGCACGCCCACGCCGGCGCCGAGCGCCACGGCCACCGCCACGGACCAGCCGGTGACGCGGGCGGGGAGGGGGGAGGCCGTGGCCACGCCCCAGGCGAGCCCCCACCCGGCGAGCACACCGAGCACGCCGCCCAGCACCGCCAGCATCACCGACTCGGCGAGGAACTGCCGGCGGATGTCGCGCCGCGTCGCGCCGACGGACTTGCGGATCCCGATCTCGCGCGTCCGCTCGTTCACGGCCATGAGCATGATGTTCATGATCACGATGCCGCCCACCACCACGCCGATCGCGACCACCGCGGGCACGACGCTGAACAGCACGCGCGTGAGTCCCTTCCAGAAGTCGAGGAGCGCGTCGGCGGTCTCCACGGTGAAGTCGTCATCCATCGTGGGGCGCAGGCGGTGCGCGATGCGCATCGCCTCCTCGGCCCGCGCCATCCCCACCGGGACGGCGGCGGAGGTCGGCATCTTCACGGAGATGGTCGTGGTCCCGCGCCGGCCGTAGATCGTCTCGAAGGTGGTGACCGGCATGAGGGCGATGTTGTCGAACGACTGGCCGAGCACGCGCCCCTTGCGCGCGAGCACGCCCACCACCGTGAACCGGTCGCCGGCCACGCGCACGCTGCGACCCACGGGATCCACGCCGCCGAACAGCTTGTCCACGATGTCGGCGCCGACGACGATCACCGGGCGCCGCTGGCGCACGTCCACCTCGCCGAGCGGGCGGCCGCTCGTGAAGCGGTAGTCCTGCACCACCTGGTAGGGCGCGGTCACCCCGAAGATCGAGACGTCATCGAGCGTGTGATCGCGCCAGACCATCTCCTCGCGCGGGGTCGGCCACCCCGACTGGAGGCTCACGGCGAGCGCGCCCGGGAGCGCGTGCCGGACCGCCTCGGCGTCGTCGGGGGTGATCTTGGGCCGCTTCTGGATGCGGCGCCATTCGTCGTCGTCGAAGAGCCCGATCTTGATCGGGACGCGGCGCACCTGGAAGGTGTTCACGCCGATCATCGCGTCGGCGATGTTCTCCTTCACGTACGCGTTCATCCCCTGGATGATCGCCACGACGGCCACCAGGAAGCCGACCGAGACGATGATGCCGAGGAGGGTGAAGAAAGAGCGGAGCCGGCTGGACCAGATGCCCCGGAGCGCGAGGCGAATGGCTTCGGAGAGGGGCATCGGCGGAAATTACGGTGGAGCGAGGAAAAACGGAAAATCGGGTTGGGTCGCGCGGGTCACGCGGGTCGCGATGCCGTCGGAACGGTTCCCGCGACTCGCGACCCGC
>DASUXC010000205.1:0-27227 GCA_036378095.1 Gemmatimonadaceae bacterium
CGGGGGTGGCGAGCGGCGGGACGGCACACCGCCCCGATCCCGTCCCGCCGTTCCCTGTCGTGGACGTTCCCGATCCCCTTTTCCCCATTCCCGCCTCATCCCCCCTGGCCCCCGGCCCCTGGCCCCTGGCCCCTATGCAGCGCTGGCTCGTCCCGTGCGGTTCAAGCCCGCCCCCCCCAACGAGGAGGCCGCATGGCACGGTGCGAGGTGTGCGGGAACGACTACCACATGGCATTCCAGGTAGTCACCGCCGGCGTCACCCACACGTTCGACAGCTTCGAGTGCGCCATCCACCGGTTGGCGCCCGTCTGCGACCACTGCGGGTGCAAGATCATCGGGCACGGCATCGAGGCGAACGACACCTTCTACTGCTGCGCGCACTGCGCGCACGAATCGGGGGACACCCGCTCCGTGGACAACGTCGCGCACGCGACCGCGGGGTGAGCGCGGCGCGGCGCGAGGCCATCGGCTCTCGGAAGACACGGCTGTCGGCCATCGGCTCTCGGCTCTCGGCTACGGCACACGCCGAGAGCTCTCTATGCGGGGTTTAGCCGAGAGCCGATGGCCGAGAGCTGACGGCCGTGTCTTCCAGCCGTGTCTTCCAGCCGCGTCTTCCCGAGCGCCGTTCCCACCCCCGATCCCCCACGCCCCCCGGCCCCCAGCCACGGGGTTAGATTGAGAGGCTACGCCTCTCACGCCGGACTCATGACCACGCACGACATCGCGGGCGCCATCCGCCGACGGCGCACGTTCGCCATCATATCGCACCCGGACGCCGGGAAGACGACGCTCACCGAGAAGCTTCTGCTCTACGGCGGCGCCATCCATCTCGCCGGCTCGGTGAAGGCGCGCCGCGCGGAGCGGCACGCCACCTCCGACTGGATGAAGCTGGAGCAGGAGCGCGGGATCTCCGTCACCTCGAGCGTGATGCAGTTCGAGTACGACGGCTATCAGGTGAACCTGCTCGACACGCCGGGGCACGAGGACTTCTCCGAGGACACGTATCGCACCCTCATCGCCGCCGACAGCGCGGTGATGCTCCTCGACAACCGCAAGGGGGTGGAGGAGCGCACGCGCCAGCTCTTCGCCGTCTGCAAGCGCCGCCGCACGCCGATCTTCACCGTCGTGAACAAGTGCGACCGCGCGGGGGCGGACCCGCTACAGCTCGTGAGCGACGTGGAGGCGGAGCTGGGGATCGCCTGCCACCCGGTCACGTGGCCGATCCATCGTGAGGGCGCGTTCACCGGCGTGTACGACCGCCGGCGCCGGCTCATTCACCTGTTCGACCGCGGCGACGACCACGGCGCCACGCGCAGCGCGGTCAGCGTCGCCGCGCTCGACGACGCATCGGTCCGCGAGCTGCTCGGGGATGCGGCTCACGAGACGCTGCTCCACGACATCGCGCTCCTGGACGAGGCGGGAGCGCCGTTCGACCACGACGCGGTGCTCGCGGGGGAGCTGACGCCGGTGTTCTTCGGGAGCGCGCTCACGAACTTCGGCGTGGAGCCCTTCCTGCGCGAGTTCCTCGAGCTGGCGCCGGCGCCCACCGCGCGCGAGTCGAGCGCCGGCCCGGTGGATCCCGCGCATCCGGCGTTCACCGGATTCGTGTTCAAGATCCAGGCGAACATGGACCCGCGCCATCGGGACCGCGTGGCGTTCGTGCGCATCTGCTCCGGGCGCTTCGAGGCGGGGATGCCGGTGACCCACGTGCGCACGGGGAAGACGATGCGGTTGTCGTCGCCGCAGCAGTTCATGGCGCGCGAGCGCACGATGATCGAGGAGGCGTGGCCCGGCGACGTGATCGGGGTGCTCGACCGCGGCGCGCTGCGCATCGGCGACACGCTCTCGGGGAACGGGAACCTGGAGTTCCGCGACATTCCGCGCTTCCCCCCCGAGCACTTCGCGCGCGTGGTGATCGCCGACCCGATGCGCCGCAAGCACCTCGACACGGGGCTCCGCCAGCTCACCGAGGAGGGAGCCGCGCAGGTGTTCTTCACGTCGGGCACCGACATCACCGGCCCCACGCCGATCGTCGGCGCCGTGGGGATGCTCCAGTTCGACGTGATGCTCCACCGGCTCGAGCACGAGTACGGCGTTCGCTGCCGCCTCGAGCCGATCGCCTACCGCCACCCGCGCTGGGTCACCGGCGCCCCCGAGGCCATCGAGCGCCTCATGTCCGACCGCGGCCGCATGCGCCTGTACGACGCGAAGGGGAACCCGGTGATCCTCTTCGAGAACGAGTGGCTGAGACGGTGGACGGAGGAGAACGCGGAGGGAGTGGAGTTCCACGAAGCGGCGCCGTGAGAGCGGGGTGCGGGGCGCGGGGCGCGTTGGAACAGGGACTGAGCGAGACGGGGCCGGCAAACGCCGGCCCCGTGTCGCATTCCGTACTCACCCGCACCCCGCGCCCCGCACCCCGCGCCCCGAGTGGTTCGCGCCCCGCGCAGTCCACGCTCACCCCGCCGCTCTCATGAGGCTCAACGTGAACGTCGACCCCCGCCCCTCCACGCTCCGCGCCCGGAGGTCGCCACCCATGCCGCGGGCGAGGTCGCGGCTGATCGCCAGGCCGAGGCCGGCGCCGTCGGTGGCGCGCGTGGGGCCGGTGTTCACCTGCACGAACGGCTCGAAGATCGCCTGCAGCTTCTCGCGCGGAATGCCGAGCCCCGTGTCGCTCACGCGCACGAACACGACGTCCGGGACGCTGGCGCGCGTGGTCGCATCCACCGTGATGCGACCTCCGCGCGGCGTGAACTTCACCGCGTTGGAGAGCAGGTTCAGGAGCACCTGGGCCACCTTCTCGCGGTCCGCGCGCACCACCAGCGGCGCCTCCGGGAGCCGGATCTCGTAGCGCAGCCCCTTCGCGACGAGCTGCGGCTCGATCATCGGCGCGAGCTCGGCCACCACCTCGTCGAGCGGGATGTCCTCCACCGCGTACTCCACCCGCCCGGTCTCGATGCGCGCGAGGTTCAGCACGTCGTTGATGAGCCGCAGCAGGTGCCGCTGACTGCGAGCGATCCGCTCGAGCGCGTCGAGCTGCGCCGGGGTGACGGGGCCGTGAAGGCCCATCGCCAGGAGCTGCGCGTGGCCGGCGATGGCGTTGAGCGGCGTGCGCAGCTCGTGCGACATCACGGTGAGGAACTGGCTCTTGGCGTGATTCGCCGCCTCGGCGGTGGCGCGCGCCTCCTCCGCCTCGTGGCGCGCCGCCTCCGCATCACGGCGCGCGAGCACCTCGTCGGTGACGTCGAAGGCGACGGCGATCACCCCGCTCGTGGCACCGCCGGGCTCGACCAGCGGGTGGAGGAGGAGGTTGAAGTACGACGTCTCGACCCGCCCATCGCCGTCGCGATCGTGCTGGAAGGGGACGCCACGCCCCACGTACGGCACCCCGGTGGCGCGGACTTCGTCGAGCAGCCCGATGAACCCCTGCGCCGCGGCGTCCGGCATCACGTCCACCACGCGGCGGCCGATCACGTCGCTCCCCGGGGCGAGCCGCTGATAGAACGCGTTGGCCATCTCGAACACGTGCTCCGGTCCGCGCAGCACGCACAGCGCCACCGGCGCCTGCTCGAGGACGCGCAGGAGCATCTCGTGCGCCAACTCCGGCCCGTAGGACGAGGGAGAGGGGGAGGGGGAGGGAACGCGCGGCGGCACGGCCCGCGTCGGATGCTCGAAGTGCGACATGCGGCTTCTCCGCTGCCGGATCCACTCCCGTTTACTGCAAGGTGCGGCCCGCGGCGCGCCCGCCGCCTGGCGCCGCGGGGAACGGGGACGCGGCGCCGATGGTTCGACAGGTGCGCTCACGCCCCTCGCCGCGCCCGTACCGGACTCCGGGGCGCCCCTACCCGGCGCTCGCGGGGAAGAGCACGGAGGGATCGCCGGTCATCCAGACGGTGTCGATCTTCATGTGGTCGATCACCCACTGGTCGTCCGTCCTCGACAGCTCGAGGGTGTAGATGTTCTTGAGCAGCAGGTGGCGGCTGTGGTCGTTTCGCGGCAGATGTTGCGCCTCGACGAGCGCGAAGAGGGACGCGTGATCCCCGTCGTACGCGGTCACGCGCGGGTTGGTCACGGTGTGCGTCGTGTCGAGGCCGCCGATCGTGGAGAACACGGTATCGGCGATCGCCCGTCGCCCCTCGAACACCGGGATCGTCGCGCCGAGCCGGCGGGCCGGGGCGGTGAAGTCCAGCGTCGCCTCCGGCGAGAAGGCGGACTCGAACAGCGCGCGGTCGCGCAGGTCCTGCCCCGCGCCGAACCGGTAGAGTGCGTCGACGATCCCGTCACGGTCGCCCGGCGCGACCTCCGGGTGACTGGACAGGTGGGATGAAGCCGTCTGCATGCGTGCCTCCTGCGGCATTGAAGGACGCCCGCGCCGGAGTCGGGAGGCGCGGGCGTCCTCACGAACGCATCGCGAGCCCGACGATACAAGAACGCACCGAAAAGAGAGCAGCTTTCCAGATGCATACCGACCCCTGGGGCTCGAAGGAGCCCTGCGCCGAGCGATGCCCGTTCCTCATCCGGGAGACGCTCGACCTGATCGCGGCGAAGTGGACGGTGCCGATCCTCATCGCGCTGCGCGAGGCGCACACGCCGCTGCGCTACGCCGAGCTGCGGCGCCGCGTCGGCGCCATCACGCCCAAGGAGCTGGCCAAGCACCTGCGGCAGCTCGAGGCGGCCGGCCTGCTCCACCGCCGCGTGCACCCCACCGTGCCGCCGAGCGTGGAGTACTCGCTCACCGAGTTGGGCGAGACCCTCTACCCCGCCCTGGAGAGCCTGGCCGACTGGGCGCTGACCTTCGGTCGCGACGTGGCGCGCAACCGGGTGTCCCGTGCGTCCCACGCGGGGGGCGCGCCGGGCTGACTCCTATCGCTTGCGCGCGAGGATCGTCCCCCGGCACGCGCGCGCGCCGCAGTTGCACGGGTAGCGCCGCTTGGCCGCGGGCGTGTGCCGCTCCTCGAGCACGTACGCGTAGTCGTACGACAGCTCCTCGCCGGGCGCGATGTCGCCGATGCTCTCGATCCAGATGCGTCCACCCTCGACCACCGCGTCGCAGTTCGGGTCGCATGAATGGTTGATGAACCGCGCCTCGTTCCCGCCCACGGCCGCGTCGATGACCACGTCGTCGTCGATCGCGAACAGGTACGTGTGGTGCCGCTCCCCCGGCGCGTCGGGGTAGCGCGCGTCCGCCTGCTCGGGGGTGAGCCGCTCCCCGGTGTACTCGATGATCCGCGTTCCGGCGGGGATGAATCGGGTGGCGAAGGCGCCGAGGCCCTGGATGGGGGAGGGGCGAATCGCGAATGGCGGCATCGGAGGGTGGGGGTCGGGGGCCGGGGGCCGGGGGGGATGAGGCGGGGATGGGGTAGAGGGATCGGGAACGTCAACGACCGGGAGCGGCGGGACGAGGGCAGTCGGGGTGTGCCGCCCCGCCGCTCTCCATCCCCGCCGCTCCCCCCTGGCCCCTGGCCCCCAGCCCCCCGTACTTTCGCACTCGTGCCTCCAACTCCACTCTCCCGCCGCGCGTTCGTGCGGCTGCTCGGTGGTGCCGCCGCGTCGGCCGGCATGCTCGGCGATGCGGCGCTCGCCCTCGGCTGCTCGGCGCAGGGCGGCGGCGCGACCGGTCCCGTGGAGCGGCTCGGCGCGATCGGCATTCAGCTCTACACCGTCCGCGCGGCGATGGATCGTGACGTCGAAGGGACGCTCGCCGAGCTGGCCCGCATCGGCTACGCCGAGGTGGAGCTCGCCGGCCTGCACGGGAAGACGCCCCGCGAGATGCGAACGATACTCGATCGCGCCGGGCTCCGCGCGACGTCGTCGCACATCGCCATGCGGGACATCCGCGAGCGGTGGCCCGCCGCGCTCGTCGACGCGCACACGCTCGGCCAGCGCTGGATCGTGTGTCCCTGGATCGACGAGAGCGACCGCACGCCCGACGGCTACCGCCGCGTGGCGGAGGAGCTCGACCGCGCCGCCGAGGCGGCGCGCGGCGCCGGGCTGGGCTTCGCCTACCACAATCACGACTACGAGTTCGCCCCGATCGCCGGCGGCGTGGTGCCGTACGACCTCCTGCTCGCCGAGTGCGACCCCGCGCTCGTGCGCATGGAGCTCGACCTCTACTGGATCGCCAAGGCGGGACGCGACCCGCTCGCCTACTTCGAAGCCCACCCGGGGCGCTTCCCCCTCGTGCACGTGAAGGACATGGCCCGGGACGGCGCGATGGTGGACGTCGGGCAGGGGACGATCGACTTCGCGGCGATCTTCGCCCGGCACGCCCGCGCGGGGATCGAGCACTACTTCGTGGAGCACGACGACCCGCCGTCGCCGCTCGCCGACGCGCGAGCGAGCTACCAGTACCTGCGGCACCTCACCTTCCGCGCGCGAGGATGAGCATGACCGGCGTTCGTGTCAGGCTGTCGGCGATGATGTTCCTCCAGTACTTCGTGTGGGGCGCCTGGTTCGTGACCATGGGCACCTACCTCGGCACCACGCTCCACTTCGATGGCACGCAGATCGGTCTCGCGTACGGCGCGACGGCGATCGCCGCGATGATCTCCCCCTTCTTCGTGGGGATGGTCGCCGACCGCTTCTTCGCCAGCGAGCGGCTGCTCGCCGCGCTGCACGTGATCGGCGGCGTGCTCCTCTGGCTCGCCTCCACGGCCGCCGGCTTCGGCGCGTTCTACCCGCTGCTCATCGCGTACGCGCTCTGCTACATGCCCACGCTCGCGCTCTCCAACTCGATCTCCTTCGATCACGTGGGCGACCCGGCGCGCGACTTCCCGAAGATCCGCGTGCTCGGCACGATCGGGTGGATCGTGGCGGGGCTGCTGATCGGGCGGCTCGGGCTCGAGGCGACGGCGGTCCCCCTTCGCATCGCCGCCGCCGCGTCGGTGGTGCTCGGCGTCTTCTCCCTGGCGCTGCCGCACACGCCGCCGCACGCCGCGGGGCGCCCGCTGAGCGCGCGCGACGTGCTCGGACTGGACGCGCTCGCCCTCATGCGCGACCGCTCCTTCGCGATCTTCGTGATCGGCTCCTTCCTGCTCTGCATCCCGCTGCAGTTCTACTACGCGTTCACGAATCTCTTCCTGAACGAGATCGGCCTGCCGGAGCCGGCGAGCACGATGACGCTCGGCCAGATGTCGGAGCTGGGCTTCATGCTCCTCCTCCCCTGGTGCCTCGCGCGGCTGGGTGTGAAGCGGATCCTGCTCGTGGGGATGGGTGCGTGGGCGCTGCGCTATCTCTTCTTCGCGCGCGGCGACACGGGCTCGATGGTGTGGATGCTGTACGCCGGGATCCTGCTGCACGGCGTCTGCTACGACTTCTTCTTCGTGACCGGGCAGATCTACGTGGACCAGCGCTCGGGCGTGAAGATCCGCGCCGCCGCCCAGGGACTGCTCGCCTTCATCACGCAGGGCGTGGGGCTGTTCATCGGCGCCTGGCTCTCGGGTCGCGTGGTGGACGCGTACCGGGTGGCCGGGGGAGGGGGACACGACTGGCGGGGGATCTGGTACGTGCCGGCGGCGGGGGCGGCGGTCATCCTGGTGCTGTTCGCGGTGATGTTCCGGGCGGGGCGGGAAGGAGCGCCGGTGCCGGCGATGGGGGCGGCGGCGGTCGGTGAGTAGGGAGTAGCGGGTGAGGCGCGAGTCGGAGCGAAGAAAACCGGGAGAGAAGGACGAGGGGGGTGAAGCGCGAGACGGAGCGACGACCGGCCGGAGCGAAGCGAGTCGGGGGTAGAGCGCGAGACGGAGCGAAGACCACCAGGAGCGAGGCGAGTCGGACGGGCACCGCCCCCCCGGCGTCCTTTGCACCGGGTGGTCCTCGCTCCGACTCGCGCTCCACCCCCGACTCGCCTCGCTCCTGGTTCTCCTCGTTCCGACTCGCGCCTCACCCCCTTCGCTCTTCTCCCGACGTCACGGCGCCCACGTCCCTCTCGCCACCGCCGGCACGAACTCGTCGAGGCCTTCCGGCGGAAATTCCACCGTCTTTCCCTGCTCGGCGCTCATGTACGCCGCCATGAGCACGCGCACCACGTCCACCCCGTCGTCGAACCCCAGCCGCGGCGGCTCCTTGCCGAGGAAGGCGCGCACGAAGTGGCGGTCCTCGGCCTGGTAGCCGTAGGCCACCGCCTCGTCGGCGACCACCGGCATGAGACCGATCTCGGCGTTCTGCTTCTCCACCAGGTCCTCGCCGATGCGCGCGCGGACCTCGCGGCTGAAGAAGAGCTTCAATCCGCTGTCCAGCGTGTTCCACGACATCGAGTACTCGGGGCCGAGCAGCTCCGCCGAGAGGCGCAGCCCGGCGCCGACGAAGCTCCACGACGTGGTCGCCTCCCCGATCACGGTGTGCCCGTCGGCGGTCTCGAACTCGATGGTCAGCCCGGCGAAGTCCTCGGCGGGCTCGCGCGCGTAGTCCACCTCGGCCCCCATCGCGCGGCGCAGCCGCTCGGCGTAGGCGGGGCGCGTCCACTTGAGGCTCGCGATGCGCGCCGTGATGCGCGCGGGGCGCACCGAGTCGAGCGGATCGTCGGGCGCGGTGAGCAGGTGCCTGACGACCAGCGCGGAGTGGCACATCATGTCGTTCAGCACGCCCCCGCCCTGCAGCGCCCCCCGCCAGAACCAGGGCATGTGCGGGCCGCCGTGCTCCTCCGCGGCGCGGGCGAGATACGGGCGCCCCGTGGCCGCGGCGCCCCGCCGCCAGAGCAGCGCGTGCCCCTGCTCCACCTGCGGCGCGAACACCTGGTTCTCGAGGTAGCCGGTGACGAGCCCCGCGCGCCGCGCCAGCGCCGCCACGCGCCGCGCCTCGGCCACGTTGCGCGCCAGCGGCTTCTCGCAGGCGAGCGCGCCGAGCGTGCCGCGACCGCTCTCGATCGCGTGCACGATCTCCTCCACGTTCTCCACCCGCGCGTGGTTCGGGCCGGTGAGCCAGATCGCGTCGATGGCCGGGTCGGCGACCATGTCGCCGATGGAGGCGTACGGCTTCGCCTCGCCCACGTCGAGCTGCCGCGCGAAGTCCGCGGCCGCCGCTGCGTTGGCCGCGTTGGGGCTCCACACGCCGAGCACGTCGGCGTCGCGCACGCCGCGCCACCCCTGCATGTGGAACTTCGCGTTGAAGCCGCTGCCGATGAATCCTACGCCGAGTCGTCGTTCGGTCATGATCGAGAGGCGGATCAGCGGGCGGGGTGCTCGTCGCCGTCGGCATAGGCGACGCCGAGCTTGCGGAGCGCCGGCTCGGGGCACCCCCGCCACTCTGGATGTACGGTGTTCCCCACGTAGCGCAGGTCGCGCCACCCCATGGGGGTGGCCCAGAACCCGGACGCGGTGAGGTCGCGGAAGTCGCTGAAGAACGCGGCGCCCTGGCTCAGCTCGGGACGCGCGCGCTCCGGCCAGGCGATGTCGTCGAGCAGACGGTGCCGCCGCGCGGTGTCGCAGTCGGCGTAGCGCGCGCCGAACCGCTCCACGCACTCGGCGTCCATCCACGCCAGCCCTCCGCGCATCGCCGTGCGCGCCTTCGCCGAGGTGTCGGCGTCGGCGAGCATGAAGTCCATGAACTCCGGCACCCTGGCATCGGTGGCGCTTCCCGAGCGGTCGTCGCGCGGGATGATGTCGTCCACGAGCACACGCACGGTGCGCCACTCGTGCGCGGTGAAGAAGCGGGGGGTGAACGCTCCCTCCCGATCGCCGAGCGCCGCGGCGAGCCGCGCCGCGTTCGCCACGCGGGGGGCGCCGAATCCGAGCGCGCCGGCGAGCGGGATCGTGGCGAGCAGCTCGAGCAGCTCGCGCCGGGTGAGCGTGTGGGGGTCGCGCTCGCTCACAGCTCCCTCCTGGCGCGCAGCGCCGCGATCCGATCGCTCGTGCGCCAGGCGAGCGCGAGGATCGTCCACGTGGGATTCTTGTCGGCCTGGGACACGAACGGCCCGCCGTCGGCCACGAACAGGTTCCTGCAGTCGTGCGCCCGGCACCAGCGGTCGACCGCCGAGCGGCCAGGGTCGTCTCCCATGCGCACGCACCCCAGCTCGTGGATGATCCGCCCGCCGGCGGCGATCCCCCAACCATCGTCGCTGGTCGGCATCGGCGAGAGCGCATGCCCGCCCATCGCCTCGATGATCGACCGGAACGTCTGCTGCATGTGCCGCACCTGCTTCCGCTCGTGGTCGCTCCACTCCCAGTGGAAGCGGAGCACCGGGATCCCCCAGCGGTCCACCGTGTCGGGATCCAGCTCGCAGTAGGAGCGCTCGTTCGGGATCATCTCTCCCCGGCCGGAGAATCCGACCCTGGCGCCGTAGTAGCGGCGGTAGTCGGCCTTGAGCCGCGCGCCGTAGCCGCCGCCAGGCGGGAATCGCTGGATCCCGTCCATGGTGCCGTACGCGGGGGGCTCGAGCCCGCCCCAGACCTCGATGTGGTAGCCGCGCGGGAAGTCGAGCTTCGCGTTGTCGAGCCACCACGGGGAGTAGATGTGCGCGCCGCCGACGCCGTCCTCGTCGTGCGGGACGTGATCCATCATCGCGGGGATGAAGCCGGCGACGTCGGTCCCGGTGGTGTCGGTGAGCCAGCGCCCGACGACGCCGCTCGAGTTGGCCAGCCCCTGCGGGTGGAGCGCGGAGCGCGAGTTGAGGAGGATGCGCGCCGTCTCGCACGCGCTGGCGGCGAGCACCACCACCCGCGCTCGCACGTGGCGGTCGGCGCCGGTGCGCTTGTCCACGTACGACACCCCGGTGGCCAGCCCGTCCTTTCCCACGGTGACCTCGCGCGCCATCGCCTCGCAGACGAGGGTGAGCCGTCCGGTGCGCAGCGCGGGAGCGATGAGCACGTCGGGGCTGGAGAAGTTCGCCGCCACGGCGCACCCGCGGTTGCACTGGCCGCAGTAGTGGCACGCCGGCCGCCCGTTGAGCGGGCGCGTCAGAATGGAGAGCCGCGACGGGATGCAGGTGACGCCGAGCCGGTCGCATGCCTGCTTCACGAGCAGCTCGTAGCAGCGCGGGCGCGGGGGCGGGAGGAACTTGCCGTCGGGGTGGTTGTGCAGCCCCTCGACGCTCCCGAAGATCCCGATCAGCTCGTCCACGCGGTCGTAGTAGGGGGCGAGGTCGTCGTAGCCGATCGGCCAGTCGTCGCCCAGGCCGTCGAGGCTCCGGCGACGGAAGTCGTCGGGGCCGAAGCGGAGGGAGATGCGCCCCCAGTGGTTGGTGCGGCCGCCGAGCATGCGGGCGCGCCACCAGTAGAAGTCGCTGCCCGGCGCGCGGGTGTACGGCTCCCCCTCGATGTCCCACCCGCCGATGCAGCCGTCGAACTCGCCGAACGGGCGCTCGCGCGTGGGCGCGCCGCGCCGCTTCGTGGCGTACGCCGGCGTGAGCATCGCCGACTGCTTCGTGGCGTACCACTCCGGGCCCGCCTCCAGCATCACCACGCGCGCGCCGGCGCGGGTGAGCACGTGCGCGGCCATCCCGCCGCCGGCGCCCGATCCCACGATGCACACGTCGTACGGCTCGCTCGCCCGCGCCGAGCGAAGCGCGAGCGGGGGGGCCTCCATCTCGTCAGGCATGCGCGGTCACCGGCCGGAGTCGGGCAGCTCGCGCACCCAGATGTCGCGGAAGCGCACGGGGAAGCCGTGGTTCTGGAGCATGAGCGGCATGCTGTCGGGGTGCGCCTTGTACGGCGGCCGCACACCGAACGCCGTGGGGCCGGTGAGCACGGCGTCGTCCTGCACGAGCACGCCGTTGTGCAGCACCGTCACGCGCGCCGGGCGGAGCAGGGCGCCGTCGGCCGCGAAGCGCGGGCGGTGGAAGACGATGTCGTACGTCTGCCACTCGCCGGGCGGACGGCTCGCGTTCACCAGCGGCGGGTACTGCCCGAAGATCGCGCCGGCCTGTCCGTCGGGGTACGTCACGTTGTGGTACGAGTCGAGCACCTGCACCTCGTACGTCTTCATGAGGTACACGCCGCTGTTCCCGCGCTCCTGTCCCTCTCCCTCCCCCGGGGTGGGAGTGGCCCACTCGACGTGGAGCTGCACGTCGCCGAAGCCGCGGCGGGTCTGGATCCCCTGTTTCCCCGCGACCTCCATGTACCCGTCGCGCACCGTCCATCCGGCGGGCGTGCCCGCGCTGTCGGCGCCCTCCCACGCCGAGAGGTCGTGCCCGTCGAAGAGCACGACCGCATCCGACGGCGGCGGCACGGGCGCGCCGGCGGGCGCCGGCACGACGACCACCGGCTGCGGGCGCTGCATGGAGTGGATGGGATAGTCGGTCACGACGTGCGACGGAGCGAGGGAGGACTGGGTGGGCTTCGGCGAGGAAGACCCGGACGTGCCGGCGCAGCCGGCGGCGAGCAGGAGGAGCGCCGCGAGAGCGGCGGGGGAGTGGGGCATGGTGCGTCGAGCGTGGGGAGTGAGTGTGCGTGAACGGCCGCCGTACCGGAGGACGGCATCGCTACGCTAGCGCGGGAATGGGGGGACGGCTAGGGATCGATGGGAAATCGAGTCGGGGAGCGGCGCCGCACCGGGCGTGGGGGTTGCGTGGGAGCGCGGCGAGGACGTGGATTTGAGGGTGGTGTGCCTTCGAGTCCCGTTTCCCGATTCCCGAGACGTGCGCATTCTCCTGGTGGAAGACGACGCCGAGCTCGCCGCCATTCTCGTGGAAGGGCTGGCCGAGCTGGCGAATCAGGTGGTGTGGGCGCGCGACTTCGCCGAGGGGAAATCGCGCGCGGTGCTGGGCAGCTACGACGTCATGATCCTCGATGTGATGCTTCCCGGCGGGAGCGGCTTCGAGCTGTGCCGCGAGCTCCGGCGGCGCGAGATCGGCACGCCGATTCTCATGCTCACGGCCAGGGACTCGGTGGACGACCGGGTGACGGGACTCGACGTGGGTGCCGACGACTATCTCACCAAGCCGTTCGCCTTCCGCGAGCTGCTGGCGCGCGTGCGCGCGCTCGGGCGCCGGCGCCCCACGCCCATCCCGGAGATCGTACGCGTGGCCGACCTCGAGGTGGACCTGACCGCGCACCGCGTGCGGCGCGCGGAGCGGCCGGTCGCGCTCACCGCGAAGGAGTTCGCGCTCCTCGAGTTCCTCGTGCTGCACCAGGGTGAGGTGGTGGACCGCGCGGCGATCACGGCGCACGTCTGGGACGAGAACCACGATCCGTTCACCAACGTGCTCGAGGTGCTCGTGCGCCGGCTCCGGCGCAAGATCGACGACGCCTTCGAGCAGAAGCTGATCCACACGGTGCGCGGCGCCGGCTACCGGTTCGGCGCCTGAGCATGGCCCTCCAACCGCTCGGCCGCCTCCGCCGCCGGCTCACGGCGTGGTACGTCGCCACCTTCTGCCTCATCCTGGCGCTGCTCGGCGGCGGGCTGTTCGTGGCCATCCGCCACCAGATCGCGGCGCAGCTCGACGGCTCGCTGCGGGACGCCACCACGGAGCTCGAGCGCGCGGCCCGCATTCGCGAGATGGAGGCGCGCACCGCGCGCGGCCAGGTGGTGGACGCGGTGGATGAGCTGCACATCCCCGACCGCGCGCTCTACCTCCTCGAGCCGAGCGGACGCGCGGTGAAACCGCCGCGCGCCGACGAGTGGATTCGCGCGGCCGCCCGTCAGGCGGCGGTGGCCGGGCGCGTGGAGCGGGACCGCGCGCTCCCGCACGAGCGCGCGCTGCGGCTGCACGCCGAGCGGTTCACGCTCGCGAGCGGCGTGCCGATGATCGCCGTCGCCGTGGCGGACAAGGTGGAGCTGGAGGACCGCTACGCATCGTTGATCGTGGCCTTCGGCGCCGCGGCGATCGTCGCGCTCGTGCTCGTGACCGCCGGGGCCTGGCTGCTCGTGCGCGAGTCGACCGCGCCGGTGGAGCGAACGATCGAGTACATGCGGCGCTTCATGGCGGACGCCGCCCACGAGCTGCGCACGCCGCTCACCGTGCTGCGGAGCCGCGCCGAGGTGGCGCTCCAGCACCCGAGGGAGCCCGCCTCGTACGTGACGGCGCTGCGCGGGATCGAGGCGGAGAGCCAGCGTCTCGGCCGCATCGTGGAGGACCTGCTCACGCTGGCGCGCGCCGACACCGGGGAGCGCCCGGTGGAGCGGACGCGCGTGTACCTCGACGACGTGGCCATCGATGCCGCCGGCGCGGTGCGCGTGGTCGCCGAGGGGAAGGGGGTGGAGGTGGTGATGGCGGAGTTCGAGGAGGCGGTGGTGATGGGCGATGCCGCGCTCCTCCGCCAGCTGGTGATGATTCTCCTCGACAACGCGGTGAAGTTCACCCCCTGCGGGGGGCGCGTGCGCGTGGGTGTGGGCACCACCGCCGGCGTGCCGACGCTCACGGTGGAGGACACGGGGATCGGGATCGCGTCCGACCAGCTCCCGCACATCTTCGAGCGGTTCTACCGCGGCGACCCGGCCCGAAGTCGCGCGAGCGCCACGGAGCCCGCCCGCGACGGCGCGGGGCTCGGCCTCTCGATCGCCCGATGGATCGCCGCGGCGCACGACGCCGACATCGCCGTGGACTCCACCCCCGGTGCCGGGACGACCGTCGTGGTACGTTTCCCCGGGGAATCGACGCCGCTGTAATCGTGCTGACAGCTTCGGGGAGTAACGTGTGAGACTGGGCCATAGGCCATCGGCTCTCGGCTCTCGGCTCTCGGCTAAAGCCCCGCACAGAGAGCTCTCGGGGTGTGCCCCAAGCCGAGAGCCGAGAGCCGATGGCCGACAGCCGCGTCTTCCCGTCTTCACATGCCCCGATCGCCCGTCCTCATCTTCATCGCCCTCCTCGCCGCTCGCGCCGGCGCGCAGGAGGCGCCGACACCGCTCAGCCGCGCCGACGCCGTGGCCGCGGCGCTCGCGCGCGGCCCCCGGCTCGCCATCGCGCGCGCGGACAGCGCGGCCGCGCTCGCGCAGCTCCTCGCCGCGCGCGCGCTCCCCAACCCCACGCTGAGCGCCAGCTACAGCAAGTCCGTTCCCCGCTATCACGTGATCGCGGACCTGCCGATCGACTATCCCTGGCTGCGCGGGCCGCGCGTGCACGCGGCGGAAGCGGCGCGGACGGCGGCGCGCTACCGCTTCGCCGCCGAGCGCGCGGGCACCGTGCTCGACGCGGACACCACGTACACGCGCGCGCTCGCGGCGCTCGCCCGCGCGCGGCTCTCGCGCCGCAACGCGCGCGATGCGGACAGCCTGCGCCGCATCGCCGTTCGGCGGCGCGACGCCGGCGACGCGAGCGAGCTGGACGTGGCGCTCGCGACGGTGAGCGCCGGGCAGCAGGAGAACCTCGCCGCCGCCGACTCGCTCGCCGCCATCTCCGCGCTGCTCGATCTGCAGACGGCGATCGGCCTCGTCGCCGACCGCGTGGTGGTGATGCCGAGCGACTCCCTCGCCCCTCCGCCGGCGGACAGCGTGGCCGCCGCGCCGGAGGGCGAGGCGGGGGCACCCGGCGCGGCGCTCGCGCCTCCCGCCACGCTCCAGGTGGCGGCGGCGCGGGCGGCGCTCACCTCCGCGCGCCTCGCGGCGCGCGCGCAGCGCCGCGCCGTCTTCCCGGCGCCGAGCCTCAGCGTGGGGTTCGAGCAGGGCGACCCCGCGCAGCCGGGCGTCCTCCCCACCGTGGGCCTGTCGCTCCCGCTCCCCCTCTTCGACCGCAACCGCGGCGCGATCGCGCTGGCCGAGGCGGAGCGCGAGCGCGCCGCGGCCGAGCTCTCTCTCGCGCGCGTGGAGAGCCGCGCCCGGATCGCGCGCGCCACGCGCGAGCGGGCGATCGCCCTCGCCCGGATCGCGCGCGACCAGCGGCTGGTGGCGAGCGCGGACAGCGAGGCGGCGATGTCGCTCACCGCCTATCGCGAGGGCGCCTCGCCCCTCGCCAGCGTGCTCGAGGCGCAGCGCAACGCGCGCGACGTGCTCGCGCAGTACGTGGACGACGTCGCCAGCGCCTGGATCGCCGCCGCCACCCTGCGCGCGCTCGTGCGCGCGCCCGACTCCACCACGCCATGACCATGCGCCGGAATCGCCGCCGTCCGATCACCAGGTTGGCCACGCTCGGGCTCGCCGCGCTCGTCGCGCTCATCGCGGCGTGCGGCACCCGCGGGAACGGGGAGGAGGGGGAGGGGGAGGGGGAGGGAGGATCGGACGCGGTACAGCCCGTGGTCGGCGCGGCCACCGCGCCCGTGACGGTCGGCCCGTTCACCGAGACGGTGGCGGCGATGGGCAGCGTCGTCGCGCGCGCCGGGCACTCGGCGGCGCTCGCCGCTCCCGCCCCCACGCGCGTCTCGCGCGTGTACGTGGCGACGGGCGCGCACGTGCGGCGCGGCGAGCCGCTGGTGGAGCTGGAGCAGTCCACCTTCCAGGCCAACGCCCGGAGCGCCGACGCCGCGCTCGCCGCCGCCGAGCAGGCGTACGAGCGCGCTCGTCGCCTGGTGAGCGAGGGGATCGCGCCGCGGAAGGACGAGGAGCAGGCGGCCGCCGATCTCGCCCGGGCGCGGGCGGACGTGGTGGCCGCGCGGCGCGAGGCGCAGCTCTCCGTGCTCCGCTCGCCGATCGACGGCGTGGTCACGCGCATGGCGGCCACCCTCGGCGCGAGCGCGGATCCGAGCCAGGCGCTCGTCGAGGTGGCCGATCCCACCACGGTGGACGCGCTGCTCGCCGTCACGCCGTCGGACGCGGCGCGGATCCACCCGGGCGCGGCGGTGACGTTGAGCGCGGGGCAGCAGCCGGGCGGCGAGCCGCTCGGCGTCGGGCGCGTGGCCGACGTGGCCGGTGCCGTCGACTCGGTGTCGCGGAGCGTCGCCGTGCGCGTGCGCGTCACCGCGCCGCGCCGGGCGCTGCGCATCGGCGAGACCGTGTTCGGGGCGATCGCCGTGGCCACGCGGGCCCGGGCGGTGTCCGCGCCGCTCGAGGCGCTCGTGCCCGAGGGGGATGGCTACAAGGTGTTCGTGGTGGACAGCGCGGGGATCGCGCACTCGCGCGCCGTGACCGTCGGCGCGCGCGCCGACTCGATGGCCGAGATCACGCGCGGGCTCGCGCCCGGAGAGCGCGTGGTGACGTACGGCGCGTACGGAGTGCAGGACAGCGCGCGGATCGTCCCGGTGGGACGCGGACGAGGAGCGCGGCGCGCCCCGCCGGCCGGCGACACCGAGGGACGCCGATGACGGCACCCCCTCCCGCGGAGCCGCGCCGCGGCACGCTGTTCACCCTCCTCGCCGAGCAGCGGCGGTTCGTGTACCTGGTGGTGGCGCTCCTCAGCGTGGCCGGCGTGTGGGCGGCGCTGCGGCTCCCCTCGGCCATCTACCCCGAGCTCGAGTTCTCACGCATCACCGTGCTCGCCCAGGGCTCGGCGCTCGGCGCGCGGCAGGTGCTGTTCGGCATCACGCGCCCCATCGAGGAAGCGGTGAGCGTCGTCCCGCGCGTGACGCGCGTGCAGTCGCGCTCCATCCGCGGCGGCAGCGAGACGAACGTCACGTTCGCCCCGGGCACCGACATGGTCTACGCGCTGCAGCAGGTGCAGGCGCGGGTGAACCAGGCGCGCGCGCAGCTCCCGCCGGGGCTGGACATCGACGTGGAGCGGCTCACGCCGTCGCTCTTCCCCATCGTGAGCTACAACCTGGAGGGGGGCGACCCGGCCACCCTGTACGACATCGCGCGCTACGACATCCGCCCGCTCATCTCGCGCGTGCCCGGGGTGGGGCGCGTGGACGTGCAGGGGAGCGACGTGCGCGAGATCGAGGTGGTGGCCGATCCGGCGCGGCTCGCCGCGCAGGGGATGACCTACGACGACCTCGCGGGCGCGATCCGGCAGGCCACCACCGTGACCGCGGTGGGGCGCATGCCGGCCACGTACCGGCAGTACCTGATCGTGTCCACCACCGAGGCGCACGCGCCGAGCGACATCGCCAACGTCGTGGTGGGGCACGGGCTGCGGGTGCGGGACCTGGCCACGGTGATTCCGGGGACGGAGGATCACGTCCGCATCATCGCCGGCGATGGCCGGCCCGCCGCGCTGATCAACATCACGCGGCAGGTGGGGGGGAACACGCTCGCGATCGCCGACAGCGTGGCGGCGCTCGTGCGCGCGATCGCTCCCACCCTCCCCCCCGGCGTGCATCTCAAGCCGGTGTACGACCAGGCGGCGCTCGTGCGCGATGCGGTGAAGTCCGTGCGAGACGCCATGCTCATCGGCGCGGCCCTCGCCGTGGTCATCCTCCTCCTCTTCCTCCGGCACGGCCGGATCACGGCGATCAGCGCGTCGTCGATCCCGCTCACCATGGCGATCACGGTGTTCGTCATGTGGCTCGTGGGGCAGACGTTCAATCTCATGACGCTCGGCGCGATGGCCATCGCCATCGGCCTCGTGATCGACGACGCGGTCGTGGTCACCGAGAACATCGTGCGCCACTACCACCTGAACCCCGACCGCGACCGCGCCATCCGGCGGGCGGTGCAGGAGCTGATCTGGCCGGTGACGACGTCCACGATCACCACCGTGGTCGTCTTCCTCCCGCTGCGCCTCCTCGAGGGGGTGGAGGGGCAGTTCTTCCGCGCGCTCTCGGTCACGCTCACGATCGCCGTGCTCGTGTCGCTCCTGCTCGCGCTCACGATCATCCCGCTCCTGAGCGAGCAGTGGCTCACCGCGGCGGATGCGGAGCGGGCGGAGTCGCTCGCGAAAGCGCCGCATCCCGGGGTGCTCGCGCGCCTGGGGCGCGCGGTGGATGCGCTCTCCGAGCGCTACGAGCGCTCCCTCGGCGCCACGCTGCACCACGCGCGCCGGCTCGGGGTGGTGGCCGTGCTGCTCGTCGTCGCGGGAGTCGTCGCCTACCGGCTCGTGGCCACGGGCTTCCTGCCGGAGATGGACGAGGGGGCGTTCGTGCTCGACTACTTCACGCCCGGCGGCACGGCGCTCGACGAGACCAACCGGCAGGTGAACGAGGCGGAGCGCATCCTCGCCGCCACGCCGGAGATCGTGGGGACGTCGCGCCGCACGGGGGCCGAGCTCGGCTTCTTCGCCACGCAGCAGAACTCGGGGGACATCGTCGCCCGGCTGGCACCGCGGAGCCGGCGCGACCGGTCGGTGTTCGAGGTGATCGACGACGTGCGCGCGCGCGTGGCCGAGGCGGTGCCACGGCTGCACATCGAGTTCATGCAGATCCTCTTCGACGTGATCAACGACCTCGCCGGCGCGGCGCGGCCGGTGGAGATCAAGCTGTTCGGTCCCGACCTGAACGCCCTCGAGGCCTACGCCCGGCGCATCGCGCCGAAGCTCGAGGCGGTGCGGGGGATCGAGGACCTGTACGACGGGGTGAGCGAGCCGAGCGCCGAGATGGCGATGACGATCGCCGGCACCGAGGCGAACCGGCTCGGGCTCACCCCCGAGCAGGTGAGCGATGAGGTGTCGGGCGCGCTCATGGGCGTCGATGCGGGCGACCTGCGGCTCGAGGACCGCTCGGTGGGGATCCGCGTGCGCGCGCCCGATTCCGTGCGCTTCGACCCGCGCCAGCTCGGCGCGATCCCGATCGTGTCGCCCACGACCGGGGGGATCGCGCCGCTCGCCACGCTCGCCACCTTCCGGCCGATGGAGACGCGGGCCGAGCTGCTGCGCGAGAACCAGCAGCAGATGATCGACATGACCGCGGACATCAGCGGGCGCTCACTCGGCGCGATCATGCAGGACGTGAAGCGGGTGGTGGCGAGCGAGCCGCCGCCGGAGGGGATCCGCCTGGAGCTGGCCGGGCAGTACGCCAGCCAGCAGGTCGCCTTCCGCGCGCTCCTCCTCGTGCTCGCGCTCGCCGCGATGAGCGTCGTCGCCGTGATGGTGGTGCAGTTCCGCTCCTTCGTCGAGCCCTTCGTGGTGCTCCTCGCCGCCCCGCTCTCGTTCGTGGGCGCGATGGCGCTGCTGCTCGTCACCGGCACGGCGCTCAACGTGTCGAGCTTCATGGGGCTCATCCTGCTCGTGGGGCTGATCGTGAAGAACGGGATCATCCTGCTCGACTTCACGCACCACCGCATGCGCACGGGCGGACTCGCGCTCGAGCCGGCGATCCGCGAGGCGGCGCGCATCCGGCTGCGTCCCATCCTCATGACCACGTTGTGCACCCTGTTCGGCCTGCTCCCGCTCGCGCTCGGGCTCGGCGCGGGGAGCGAGCTGCAGCGCCCGCTGGCGCTGGCGGTGATCGGCGGGCTGGCGCTCTCCACCCCGATCACTCTCTATCTCGTGCCCACCCTGCTCGTCGCCATTCGCGGCCGCGGATACACCATCGGCGGCTGACGCACCACCTCATCTCGAGGATCCACCATGCTCACTCGTCGCATCGTCGCGCTGTCGCTCGCCGCTCTCCTCGCGCCCGCCGCCGCGGGCGCCCAGGCGGGGCGCGGGAACGCATCGTACCACGTGGTGAGGCGCCTGGCCGTCGGCGGCGAGGGCGGGTGGGACTACCTCACCGTGGACACCGCCGACGACCGGCTGTTCGTCTCCCGCGGCACGCACGTCATGGTGGTGGACCTGCGCGGCGGGTCGGTGGTGGGGGACATCCCGAACACGAACGGCGTGCACGGGATCGCGGTCGTGCCGTCGCTCGGCCGCGCGTTCACGAGCAACGGGCGCGACTCGAGCGTCACCATCTTCGATCCGCGCACGCTGGCCACCATCGGGACCGTCGAGGTGACCGGGGCCAACCCGGACGCGATCATGTACGAGCCCACCACGAAGCGCGTCTTCACGTTCAACGGGCGGAGCGGGAACGCCACGGCGATCGACGCCGCCACCGGGCGCGTGGTGGGAACGGTGCCGCTGGGCGGGAAGCCCGAGGAGGCGGTGGCCGACGGCACGGGGCGGGTGTTCGTGAACATCGAGGACCGGAGCGAGATCGTGGCGTTCGATGCGCGCTCGCTCGCCGTGAAGGCCACCTGGCCGCTGGCGCCGTGCGAGGAACCGACGGGGCTGGCGATCGACCGCGCGCACGCACGCCTGTTCGTCGGCTGCTCCAACGAGCGCATGGCGGTCGTGGACGCGGGGAGCGGACGCATGGTGACCACGATCCCGATCGGTCCGGGGGTGGACGGGACCGGCTTCGATCCCGCCACGCAGCTCGCCTTCGCCTCCACCGGCCGCGACGGGATGCTCACCGTGGTGCACGAGGATTCACCGGACAGCTTCACCGTGGTGTCGAACGTGCCGACGCAGCGCGGCGCGCGCACGATGACCATCGACCCGCGCACGCACGCGGTGTACACGGTGAGCGCGGAGTTCGGCCCCGCGCCCGCCCCCACATCCGACCACCCGCACCCGCGGCCGTCGGTCGTGCCGGGGTCGTTCGTGATCATCGAGGTGGGGCGATGAGGACGAACGGCTCTCGGCTCTCGGCGCTCGGCTACCTGCACACCGTGGAGAGCTCTCAGGGTGTGCCGTAGCCGAGAGCCGAGAGCCGATGGCCGACAGCCGAGTCCAACATCCGCCTCACGGCTGCTCGTACCCGTACAGCGACCTGATCGCGGTGAAGCGATAGGGGGAGAACAGCGACGGCGCCTCCAGCGTCCCCTCCCACGCCACCGTCCCGCCCGGCGTCACCTCGGTGACGAGCAGCGTGGGGGGCCACGTCCACCCGATGAGCGTGTTGCCGCTCGCGAGGCGCTGCACCGAGCCGGTGAACGTCGTGTACACCGGAGGCACGTGCCGGTACTCCCACTTCATCGTGGCCGTCTTCGCCGTCGGATCGAGCGTGTACTCCACGGCCCGGCTCTCCGGCGGGGAGTGCTGCGTGCCGTTGTCGAAGACCAGGATGTCGTTGTCCCCCACCACGCGCGCGCTGTGCTGCGCGCTGAACCCGCCGAGGGGATCCCCCACGAAGGTGAAGTCGCTGTGCGGCCCCCCGAGGCGCCAGATGATCGCCCCGGAGTTGACGTCGATCTTCGTGATCGCGTCGAAGTTGCGCCACGACACGACGAGGTTGCCGTCGGAGGCGACGTCGATGGAGTTCGGGTGGTCGAAGTCCACCTCCCCCTCGATCGGCTCGACGTTGTCGGCCAGCGTGAAGGTGTCCCACGCGTCGAGGATCGTGTGCGTGGAGCCGTCGGCGTTCGCGCGCACGATCTGGTGTCCCGAGACGAGCGAGTCCGAGGGGCCGCCCTGCGACGAGAGATCGACCTGCCGCTGCGTGTAGGTGGACAGGTACGCGCCGTCGTACTGTCCGTCGTTGAACACGAGAACGAGCTCGTGGTTGTCCACGTACGCGCCGGGCGGCGCGCCGATCTCGCGCACCACGTCGCCGCCGGGCGACAGCTCGACGTAGCGCCCCGGCACCGGGTCGCCGCCGTGCGTGGCGCCGAGGAACGCGGTGATGTCCCCGTTGGCCTGCTGCTTCACCTCCCCGACCGGCACCCCCTCATCGAAGCCGTGGTACCAGCGCACCTCGCCGGTGGAGTCGAACGCGACCACGTACGCCGACGCCGTGTCGCTCAGCGCCGTGAGGATGTATCCACCCGATGCCCGCACGCTTCCGCGCAGGTGCGAGTTGGCGAGAAAGTCGGGGAGCGCGCCGGTGCCGAACGTGATCGTGTCCGAGCTGATCACGGTGCCGCCGGCGATCGCATCTACGCGGAGATGGTACGCGGTGGATGGGCGCAGCCCGAGCACCACCGTGCTGTCCGGCGTCAGGGTGGTGGAGAACGGCGTGGCGCGCGGCGGCTCGGAGTCCGACCAGTACACCACCGCCGCCGAGTCGGCGCCGCGGGCGTCGAACCGCGCCACGGCCGCGAGCACGTTGCTCGGCACCGCGCCCACGGTGAAGTCGGTCACGTGGACGCCGATCGGGGCCACCGGGTGGTCGTCGTTGCTGCACCCGGCGGCCAGGGCGCCGAGCGTGAGCGCGGTGAGCAGGGGCCAGCGGGGGAACGCCGTCGTGAGCGCGCGGCGCGCGGTCGCGCGCCCGGAACGCACGCGAATCACCGCCCGCACCGGCCGGGACTCGCTCGTGGTGTGGCTGTCGGCTCGATGCACCATCGCCTCCCGAGTGAGCCGTTCGGTCGGGACGAGTCGCCGGCGTGCGGAGAGCACACCGGATCACCGAGCAACGGAATCCCGGCCGCGTGGCGCACGAGCGCAGGTTCCGTGCGCGCGGCGGCGGAGCGCGCCAGGAAGCTGGCGGCCCCATGGACAGCGGGCGCGCGCGCACCGAACTTCTCCGCGTCACGCGGGCCCGCGCGATGTCCGGTGGCGTCGTGCGTTCCCGGGGGGATCAGTCTCTCGAGCGAGGAGGCACTGCATTCATCAAATGCACGATCTCGGAACGTGGTCGGGGCGGACGCGTGCGCGCGTGATGCTGGCGGCGGCGCTGCTGCCCGCGTTGACCGGGTGCGCGGGCGGACGGCGACGCGCGAGCCCGGCCGCGCCAGCCGCGCCGGCGCCGGCGAGGATCGGGTCGCCGTCGGCCGCTGAGACGCTGGACGTGGACACCATCTTCGCGGGGTACGACCGTCCCCGGACGCCGGGGGCGAGCGTCGCCGTCATCCGCGACGGGCGGGTGGCCTTCATGAAGTCGTACGGGCTCGCGAACCTCGAGACGGGGGAGCGAGCCACCGTGTACACCGACTATCGCCTGGCGTCGCTCACCAAGCAGTTCACGGCGATGGCCGTGATGCTGCTCGTGAAGGACGGGCGCCTCCACCTGGACGACCGCGTGAGCGACGTGCTTCCCGGGCTCCCCGCCTACGCGCGCGCCGTCACCATCCGCGAGCTGCTCGGGCACACGTCCGGGCTCTGGGACTACGAGGACTTCGTCCCCGACACGCTGAGCACGCAGGTGCACGACGCTTTCGTGCTCGACGCGCTGCGGCGGGTGGACAGCACGTACTTCCCCCCGGGCACGCGCTGGCGGTACAGCAACACGGGGTACGTTCTGCTCGGGATGGTGGTGGCGCACGTGTCGGGGGAGTCGTTCCCGCGCTTCCTGCGCGACCGCATCTTCGCGCCGCTCGGGATGGACTCCACGGTGGCGTACGAGGCCGGGGTGTCCACCGTGCCGCGGCGCGCGTACGGCTACTCGCCCGACTCGGCGGGCGGCTTTCGCCGCACCGACCAGAGCCCCACGAGCGCGACGCTCGGCGACGGCGGGGTGTACACCTCGGTGCACGACCTGGTCGCGTGGAACCGCGCGCTCGACGAGGGGACGCTCGCCGGCCCCGCGCTCCAGCGCGAGGCATGGACGTCTGGCACGCTCGCCGACGGCGCGCGCACCGGCTATGGCTTCGGGTGGTTCGTGGACCGCGACGCGGCGGGTCCGCGTCTCTGGCACTACGGCGAGACGATGGGGTTCACGAACGCGATCGTGAAGTATCCGGAGCGGCGCCTGACGGTGATCGTGCTGACCAACCGGACGGGTGGGGCGCCGTGGAATCTGGCCACGCGGGTGGCGGCGCTGCCGCGCTTCGGCGGCGTGCGGGGGGATCCCATGCCGGTCCCGTGACGCGCCCCATGGGGCGCGTCAGGCGGTACGGGCGGTGTCAGAGCTCGATGGGGCGTCTCGGACGGAACTGCTCGTCGTGCACCTGCACGTCGACGATGCTTTCCAGCGGAACGGAGCGGAACTCGTCGCGGAAGTAGGAGAAGACGACCGCGTGTCCGTTCTCGATGGCGTACGGCTCCCAGAGGCGCCAGAACTGCACGGGCCCGTGCTCGCCGTGATAGCGGTAGGTTGCGCGCACCTTGCGCCGCTCCCGGCCCGCCTGCCGGAGGAGCTGTTCGATGGTGGTTGTCGTGGTCGTCGTGATCGTCACGTCGGCCATGGGTGACCTCCCGAGGGTGACCTCCGTTGAGGGTGAAAAGGGACGCGACAGCGAGAGCCGGGCGAACCCGGTTCCCGCCGTCGCGTTCGTGGCCATCGCGCGATCGCGGGGACTCGGCCCCCGAGTGCGATGCGCGGCGACTGTCCAATGAAAGATAACGAGTGAGGCGGCGGCGGGCTACCCGAGTGGAGGGGTGTAGATTACGAGACCAGGCTGTCGGCCCTCGGCTCTCGGCTACCTGCACAGCGTGGAGAGCTCACGGGGTGTGCCGCAAGCCGATGGCCGAGAGCCGGGAGCCGACAGCCCCGCCTTCCCGAGAGCCGCATTCCACCGAGACCCCCCATGCCCGCTCCCCACCTCGCCCAGCCCGACGTCAACCCGTCGTTCCTCAAGAGCGTGTTCCTCGGCGAGATCCGCGAGGATCTCCTCTTCCCGTATCCCACGCTGAGCGAGGAGGAGCGCGAGTCGCTGCGCATGATCCTCGACTCGTTCCGCTCGTGGGCCGCCGAGCACGTGGACTCGGCGCGCTTCGACCGCGAGGGGCGCTTCCCCGACGGCGTGCGCCAGGGGATGCACGAGCTCGGGCTCATGGGGCTGTCGATCCCGGAGGAGTACGGCGGGTTCGGCGCGTCGTCCAAGGTGTTCAACCGCGTCTTCGCCGAGATCGGGGCGACCGACCCCGCGCTCGCCGTGTACTTCGGGGCGCACCAGTCGATCGGGTGCAAGGGGATCGTGCTCTTCGGGAGCGAAGAGCAGAAGCGGAAGTATCTCCCGAAGTGCGCGAGCGGGGATCTGGTGGCCGCGTTCTGTCTCACCGAGCCGGGTTCCGGCTCGGACGCGCAGGCGATGAAGTCCACCGCCGTGCCGAGCGCGGACGGCACGCACTACGTGCTCGACGGGGCGAAGCTGTGGATCTCCAACGCCGGGTACGCGGATCTCTTCACCGTGTTCGCCAAGGTGCCGGTGGAGGTGGACGGTAGACTCAAGGGGCGCGTGACGGCGTTCATCGTGGATGCGCACGCCGAGGGGGTGAAGCTGGGGAAGGTGGAGGAGAAGATGGGGATCAAGGCCTCGGACACGCGGGCGGTGACGTTCGAGCGGGTGCGGGTGCCGGTGGAGGACCGACTCGGCGAGGTGGGGCAGGGCTTTCACATCGCGCTCGAGGTGCTGAACTCCGGGCGGCTCGGGCTCGCCACCGGCTCGGCGCGGGGGACGCGGCGCGTGATGCGCGAGGCGATCGCGCACGCCAAGCAGCGGGAGCAGTTCGGCCGCCCGATCGGCTCGTTCGAGATGATCCAGCGGAAGATCGCGGTGAACGTGGTGGAGTGCTACGCGGCCGATTCGGCCGTGGTGCTCACCGCGGGGCTCGTGGATCGCGGCGGGGTGGACTACTCGCTCGAGACCGCGGCGTGCAAGGTGTTCGCATCGGAGCTCGCCTTCCGCGCGGCGAACGACGCGCTGCAGATCGCGGGGGGGATCGGCTACTCCAAGGAGTACCCGTACGAGCAGATGGTCCGCGACGCGCGGATCAACCTCATCTTCGAGGGGACCAACGAGATCCTGCGGGCGCTGGTGGCGCTCATGGGGCTGCAGCAGCCCGGGGAGCGGCTCAAGGCGCTGGGGAAGGCGCTCGGCGACCCGATTCGTTCGTTAGGCGCGATCGGCACGTACTTCGCGGGGCGGGCGCGGCGCACGGTGGTGAAGCCGGCGTTCACGAGGGTGCACCCGGCGCTCGCGCGCGAGGCGGAGCTCGTGTCCACCGTGGTGCACGACCTCGGGCTGGCGGTGGAGGGGGCGATCCGCGAGCACGGGAAGGGGATCATCGAGCGGCAGTTCCTCCAGGAGCGGATGGCGAACGCGGCGATCGACATCTTCCTGGCCACCGCGGTGCTGAGCCGGACCACGTGGGAGATCGAGCGGGCGTGCGGCGAGGACGGCGCGAGAGCGCAGCTCGACTGCGCGCGGATCTTCGTGCCCATGGCGTACCGCCGCGCGCGGCGGAGCATCCGTGGCCTCGCGCGCAACCAGGACGCGCGCATGAAGGCGCTGGCCGAGGGGGCGCTGGAGAGCGGAGACCTGGGGCCGGAGTCGCCGACGGACGAGTGAGGGGGGCATCAACACCCGGGGCGATGGGCGCAAGGGGGCGTTCGATCAGGACTCGTGATCCGACACGTATTCCGCGATCGCCTCCTTCACCACGGCGTTGATGCTCTTCCCCTCCTTCACGGCGAGCGCCGCCACCTCGCGGTGCAGCGACGGATCGATGCGAACGATGAACTTGCCCGAGAGCGGTTTCTCGGGTTCGACCCCATCCTCCGCGCACATCTCGAGGTAGTCGTCGACCGAGCGGGCCAGCGCGCGCTCGAGCGCATCCACCGAGCGCCCCTCGAACGTGATGACATCGCGCGTGTTGATCACGCGGCCGTGAAATACCCTGCCATCCGGATCGTAGTCGATCGCTCCGATGTAGCCCTTGTGTTCCATCGTCATTGCCATTGCACTCACCT
>DASUXC010000206.1:0-29608 GCA_036378095.1 Gemmatimonadaceae bacterium
GCGCATGCGCGCCGCCCCCTCGCACTAATGGTGCGGGGCGGGCGCCGAAGGCGCCCGCCCCGCGGTTCATCCCTGGTCCCTGGTCCCCAGCCCCCAGCCCCCAACCCCCTCACCGCACCACCACCACCCCCGTCTCCCCCCCGAACTCGTCCGTGCGGGCCGGGGTGCCGGGCGGGGCGGTCCAACGGCCATCGTCGATGCGCAGGCTCACGCGGTAGGTGCCCGCGGGAATCGTGAGGCGCGTCTCCCACGCGTCGTCGGAGACGCGCTCGAGGGCGACCGGCGTCCAGTCGGTGAAGTCGCCCATCACGGTCACGCGCTGGGCGCCGGGGGCGATCACCCGCAGCGCGCGGCGGTTCGCGGAGTCGGGGAGGAGGGCGAAGTCCTGCTCGCGCGCGGCGACCGGATGGCGCACGCGCTCGTGCGCGCGCGGGGCGGCGGTGGTGAGGCGCAGGCCGAGCGAGGCGTAGTGCACGCTCGGGAAGCTCTGCACGAAGCTCTCGGGATAGTGCCCCGCGCTCGCGACCACCGCCATCCCGCGGGCGATGCGCAGCGCGCCGGTGACGGCGCCCCACTGGCGCGCCTCGTCGGAGCTGGTGGGGAGGCGCGCGCCGGCGGTGGCGTCGACGGTCAGCGCCGCGTGCTCGAGGTGCAGGGTGAGCACGGCGTCATCGAGCACGCGGCGCCGGACGCCGGGCGCGCGCTGCGCGACCGAGTAGGTGGACAGCACGGGTGTGCGCATCAGCCACGCGGGGAAACTCTCCGACGCGGTGCTCGAGCGGAACCGGCTCTGCGTGAACGACGCGGTGAGCGTCGCGCCTCCCGCGCGGAGCCACGCGCCGGCGTCGAGCACGACGAGCGGGCTGCCGACGTCGCGCGTGCCGGTGCCGCCGGCGCCCGCGCCAGCCCACACCCCGCGGCGCTCGTCCGCCAGGTGCAGCCGCCCCTCGCTCACGAGGAAGGCGCTGCGCCCGTCATCGTTGAACGCGATGCCGCTCGCCGTGGCGGCGAGCTCGCCGCGCACGCCGTGCGCGGTGCCGGTGAACAGCGAGGCGGAGACGAAGCCCTGCGCGCTCCACTCGCCACGATCGAAGAGCGCGAGCGTCCCGTTGGCGACGAGCGAGGAGCGCGGGAGCTCGAGCCGCATCTCGGGACGGAAGGCGATGCCGCTCGCGTCCGGAGCGTGCGCGTAGCTCACCGTCGTGCCGGTGGCCTCGAGGGAGTACACGAACTGCGAGCGCGCCGCGCCTGGCGCGGCGACGAGGAGCACGAGCGGCGCGGCCGCGATGACGAGAGCCGTGTGCATGGCGCGCGCGCTACGGGTGCTTGGTGGGGCCCAAGGCCTCGCCCGTGCTGGTCGGGCCGCCGGCCGCCGCGGCGCCGGGGAGCGACGGGCGCGAGTAGATCGCGCCGCGCGCGCGGGTGGAGGCGGCGATCGCCGGCGGCGCGCCGGCGCGGATGTCGAGCTCCACGTCGCGGCGCATCGACGCGAACGTGTCGTCGCCGGCGCCCGAGCGCGCGACGTCGAGCACGATGCGCGTGGCGGTGCCCGCCGGCACGCCGCGCTCGATCAGGTCGGCGAGCACCACCAGCGGGAGCGCCACGGGCTGCGCGCGGCGCGCGCGGCGGAGCCGCGTCAGGTCATCGCTCGACACCCCCTCGTACAGCGCACCCGCGCCGGCCAGGAGATCGGCGTCGGAGGCATCGGCGCCGAGCGCGGTGCGCGCCACCGCGAGCCGCCGCGCCAGCCCACGCACCGCATCCACGATCCGCTCCGGGCTCGCGTGCTTGGAGGCGCCCTCGAGCGCCTTGTCGATGAGCGGCTCCGTCGGCAGACCCGCGGCACGCGTCGTGTCGGCGATCGCCTCCACGCGGACGACGGTCGCGGAATCGAGCCGGCCGCTCAGCCGGCCGTCCCGGCTCGCGAGCGACTGAGCCGGTGCCGCGGAGGCGAACGCGCAGAGCGCGGCCGCCGCGAACCACAGCGTGCGGGTCACGTGTCACCTCCAACCACGATCACGGAATTCGGATTGCCGAAGTCGTCGCGCGGCGCGCGCGCCGCGGTGGGATCCGGCATCCAGGTCGAATCATCGACCACGAACGCGTACACGTGGCGCCCCGGCGCGAGCGGCACCGTCGTGGACCACACCCCGCTCCTCGTGTGGGCGAGCGGCATCGTCGAGGCGTTCCAGCCGTTGAAGTCTCCGGCCAGGGCGACCCGGCGCGCGCCGGGCGCGACGAGCACGAACTGCACGAGCCGCGCGCCGTCCTCCGCGCCGTTCGCCGCCACGAAGCGCTGCGTGCGCCCGGGCGCCGCGCCCTCCGCGCCCGCGAGCACCGGTGCGCCGCGCGCCTCACCGCGCGCCGCGTGCCCATCGCGCCGGAGGGGGGCGATGGCGACGACCACCCCCGCCGCCGCCGCGGCCGCGAGCGCGGCGAGCGGCGACACGCGGATCGTGCGCGGGGCGCGGAGCGCGCCCCACCACCGCGTCCACGCGCGCGTCCGCGCCGTCGCGCGCGCCCGGTCGCGCCGCACCGCCGCCATCACGCGCGCGCGCGCCGCGGCGTCGTCGGGAAACGCATCCCGGAGCTCCCGCGCGATGTCGTCGATCAGGTCGTCCCGTTCATCGAACATCGTGCACCTCCTCGAGCAGCTCGCGCAGCCGGTCACAGGCCCGCTTCACGCGCATCTTGAGTGCGGAGACGCCCACGCCGGTGAGCGCCGACATCTCCTCGTAGCTCAGCTCCTCCACGTGCTTCAGCAGAAACGCCTCGCGATGATTCGGGTCCAGGAGCGCGAGCGCGCGGGCGATCTCCTCCCGCCACGCCACACCGTCCGCCGGATGCTCGCGCGACGCGACCTCGATCGCGCCATCCCGGTACACGAACGTCCGGTCGCGCCGCCGCCGCCGCGCCATCGCCGTGCGGCACCGGTTCACGAGGATGCGGAGGATCCAGGCGCCGAACCGCTCCCGGTCCTCGTAGCGCGCGAGCGAGCGGAAGGCGCGGATGAACGTGTCCTGCACCACCTCCTCGGCGTCCTCGCGGTTGCCGAGCATCTGCCGGGCGTAGCGCGAGCAGCGCCGATGGTGGCGCTCCACCAGGATCCCGAAGGCATCGGCCTCGCCTGCGAGGACACGTTGGACGAGCGCGGCATCGGTCATGTCCACGACGATGAACCCCCGGTCGGGTCGGGGAGTCACACCCAGTCTCTCCAGCCGGACGGCGTTGTCCGGCCGGGAGGACACCCGGGGGGCGAGCGGAACCGGGGCTTGCAATGGAAGTCGTGGGGTGTCATATAGTTACGTTGCCCCTCCCGGGGTGTGTCCCTGGCACCGGCCGTGCACTTCCCCGGGGCCGGGAATCTCGCAGGTCTGGAGGCTGGATGACACGCTCGATGCTCGTTCTTCAGTTCGCGATCGCCTGCGCCATCGCCGCGCCCCTCTCGGCGCAGGCGCGCGAGCGGGAGAATGTCGATGTACCACAGGGCCATCGCCCGCCGCCGGGGATGTGCCGCATCTGGATCGACGGCGTGCCTCCGGCCAGACAGCCCGCGCCCACCGATTGCGCCACGGCCATCCGCCGCCGCCCGCCGAACGCCCGCGTCGTCTTCGGCGCGGAGCTGCGCGCGCCGCGCGACCAGCGCGACGATCACCCCGATCCGGGGGTGAAGCAGCTCGTGCCGCCGGCCAAGGACGATCCGCGGGCGCAGCCGCCTCGCCCCGCGGAGCGCACGGACAGCGACCGCACCGACGAGGCACGCCCCCGCCCGCGGATCGACCGCCGGCCGAGCGAGCCCCCGCCCCCACCCCCGGCCCCGCCCCCGGCGCGCGACGACGGGCGCATCGCGCGCCCCGCGAGGGGCGACGACCGCGGGCGCGCCGCACCGCGCGACGACCGGCCGCAGCGCCCGCGCACCGTACAGTCGCGACCGCGCGGAGGGAAGCCCCCGCAGTCGTTCCGGCGCTTCGAGCGCTGACGTCGTCGGCCGCCGAGCGAGGCCGCGCGCCCCCGCGACGCCACTGGTGCGCCGCGCGACGTCCGATACTTTCCCCGAGTGGGAGCGAGAGCCCGGCGGAGGACACCGTCCCCGCCGGGTTCGTCGCATCCGGCGTTCTCCTTGCACACCTCCAGCGCATGCGCGAGATCCACGATCACTACCTGCCCCCAGACCACGCGGCCTACGTGGCCGCGGAGCCGCCGACGGGACGCATCATCGTGATCGCGCCCACCCGCGCCGCGTGCGAGACGATCGAGCTCGCCGTGGGACTTCACCTCGAGACGCTGCTCGAGCGCGAGCACGGCCCGGAGATCCGCGACCTGGCGCGCGCCGGCAAGGGGTTCGGCATCGTCGCCGGGACGGGGACGGGGAAGACGCTCTCCATCCGCCCGATCGCCGAGACGATCCTCGGCACCGACGAGCTCAGGGTGGGCGTCGTCAACCGCGAGCGCGAGGCCACCCCGGAGACCCCGTCGTGGAACGTGGTGATCGTGACCACCGGGATCGCCCGCCGCTGGTTCCAGGACGGCGACATCCTGCCGCACGACACCCTCATCGTGGACGAGATCCACCAGACCTCCGCCGAGCTGGAGCTCTGCCTCGCGCTCGGGAAGCGCGTGGGGTGCCGCTTCATCTGGCTCTCCGCCACCGTGGATCCGACGTTCTACGCGCGCTATCTCGACTCGGCCGCGGTGCTCGAGACGTACGCGTACGATCCGGAGAAGGCGGCGAAGGTGACGGTGGTGAATCGCGAGCCGCTGGAGTTTCTCGACGAGCGGTTCCTCTCGCGCGTGCAGCGCGAGAAGCGGGGGGTGGGCGTCTTCCTCCCCACGCGCGCGGCGGTGGAGGAAGTGGCGAGCGTGATCGCGCGGCAGTGGCCGCGCATCGAGACGGCGTACTACCACGGCGGAGAGCCGATCCGTGTCATCCGGCCCTTCCTCGAGGGAGACGTGCGCAAGCCGTACCTGCTGGCGATGACCGCGGCCGGACAGAGCGCGCTCAACGTGCAGGGGCTGGACACGGTCGTCATCGACGACGTGCGCTTCACGAACCTGATCGAGCACGGGAAGAACGTGCTCACCAAGCTGCACCTCGGCGCCAACGAGATCCTGCAGATGGCGGGACGCGTGCACGGACGGGTGGAGGGGGGGCGCGTGTTCATCCTGAGCGATCGCGACATCGCCTTCGAGGCGCTGCGCCCGACGGAGCCGGAGTTCCAGTTGGCGGGAGACTCCGAGCGGGTGGCGCTCACCTGCGCCGACCTCGGGGTCCGCGCCGACGAGCTCGATCTCCCGGTGCCGCTCGACCGGGGAGCGTACCGGGAGGCGGTCGCCCGGCTCGAGCGGCGTGGCATCATCGAGAACGGACGACTGTCGCGGTACGGCAAGCTGGTGGAGGCGCTGCCGGTGGAGCGGGCGTGGGCGGAGCTGCTCGTGCACGCCGACGACGACCTCGTGCCGTACCTCGCGGTGATGTCGTCGATCGAGTCGCTGCACCGGATGACGCGTCCCGAGCGCGACCTCGAGGGGGTGATCGTGCCGGGGAGCGACCACCTCACCGCGTACAACCTGTATGCCGACGCATACCGATCGTACGGTTTCGTGGGAGAGGTCTACGGGCTGCCGAGGCACCTGTTCCGCGAGGAGATCGAGGAGTGGGCGGAGCGGCGCGGCGCGCTGGTGAAGGCGGTGGAGGACGCGGCGCTCGGGATGGCGAGCATCTACCGCGCCCTGGAGCTGAAGCTCCCCGCGCGACTTCCGTTCGCCGACGACGCCATCCAGCGCCGCTTCGCCGACCTGCTCGCGCGCATCATGCCGTTCGACCTGGTGATCGAGGAGCAGACGGCGACGGGTGAGCCGGCGCGCGTCTCGAAGACGAGCGTGTGCGGGAGCTGGGGCGCGGTCGCGGGGGAGCTGCGCTACTTCGCCGACCGGTTCGGGATCCCGCGCGCGTCGATCGAGGGGACGCAGATCCCGTTCGACCTGATCCGCAAGTACGCGACGCACGGCGCGCCGCGCGTCGAGTACGATCCGCGCCGGAAGCGCAGTCCGCTGGTGCTGTCGCGCCGGGTGGAGTACTTCGGCTTCGAGCTGGGGCGCGAGACGGAGCCGATCGACCGGTTCCCGCCGGAGCACGCCGACGAGGCGCGCCACGTGCTCGCCGAAGCGATGGCCCGGTTCGAGGCGCGGCACCCGGCGGTGAAGCGCAACCGCGCGGCGATCGAGGAGCTGCGCTCGGCGTGGCGCCGCTCGGGGGGGCGAACGCCGCGCATGGGCGAGCGGGAGCTGACGGCGCTCTACGAGCGGATGCTGGCGGACGTCGGCTCGCTGGACGAGTTCCGCGCGGTGGAGGCGCGGATCGATCCGGACCAGATCGTGCCGGCGGAGGAGCGCGCCCGCTATCGGTCGCTCCCCGACGCGGTGGAGGTGCGCGACCGGGCGGTGCCGATCGAGTACGACGTGGAGGATGGCGTGGGCGGGGTGGCCCGCCTGCGGCTCCCGGAGAAGCTGGCGCGATCGCTGGTGGAGAGCGAGCTGCCGGAGCTCGACCGGCCGCTGCGCTTCGTCGTGCCGCGCGGCGAGCGCGGCGCGGTGCGCGCGGCGACGCTCGACGAGCTGCACGAGCTGATGGATCGCCCATGGATGCCGGAGGAGGTGGACGCGGAGCGCGAGGACCGGGGTGCGCGCGGGAGGGGGAGGGAGAGGGGGAGGGGGAGGCGACCCGATCGCGGGGGGGCGCGAGAGCGGGGGCACGGGCCCGGGCACGGCGCACGATACGGCGGCGGGCGCGGCGGGGCGCCCCGGGGGAGGAGGGGGAGGGGGAGGGGGAGGGGGCGCTGAACGAAGGGAGGGGCGCGTCGACCACCCCTCCCCCGGTCATTTACCGTCCACCTCCGGATACGGCGGAGATGGCCGGACTACGCGCCGAGCGCGGAACGCGTCTCGCTCGCGGATTCGATGCCGCGCACCGCGATCTCGGTGCGGACGGAGTTCGCGATGAAGCACTGCTCGTGCGCCAGGTGGTGCAGCTCGGCCAGGCGCTCGGGGGAGGGCTCGGCGCCTTCGGCCCAGGTGATGCGCGGCGAGAGATCGACCCGGCTCACCCACGACGTGCCCCGCTCGTCGCGGGTCATGTGTCCCACGGCATCGTCCTCGTAGGCGAGCACCTCGATCCCGGCGTTCGCGGCGAGGAAGAGGAAGGTGAGCATGTGGCAGCTGGCGATGGCGGCGACGTACGCCTCCTCGGGGTCGACGTTGGCGGGATTCGAGTAGGGGAGGGGGACGTTGGATGGCGAGGAGGATGCGGGCACGGTGAGACCGCCGTCGAAGGACCAGCTGTGCTCGCGGGAATACTGTCGTTTGATGAACGAGCCGCCGGCGTGGTGCCAGCGGACGAGGGCTCGGTGTTCTGCCATGATCGGTCGAGGTTGGAGGGGGCGGGGTCGCTGAGAGCGACGGATCATGTTAACATGTATACAATTCGTCCGTCAACACTCTCCCTCCTCCTCCAACGTTCGCCACCGGCGCGGAGCGCGTCCGGTGGGTGCACATACCATGGCGACGTCACACCGGCAGCAGACGCACCGGCAGAAGACCACATCGGACGTGATCGCCGACGCCCTTCGCGCCGACATCAAAGGGGGGATCGCGCCGCCGGGGAGTGCGCTGCGTCAGGAGGAGCTCGCCCGTCGCTTCGGGGTGAGTCGGCTTCCCATCCGCGACGCGCTGCTGCGCCTCGAATCGGAAGGGCTGGTCGTCGTGTACCCGAATCGCGGCGCTTTCGTGGTGTCGCTCTCCGCCAGGGAGGTCGCGGAGATCTACCACCTCCGGATCCTGCTCGAGGGTGACATGCTCGAGTGCGCGATCTCGCGGATGAGTCGCGACGATCTGCGGAGGATCGACGCGGCGCGCGCGGCGGCCGCCGCGGGAGCGGGCGGCCCGGACTGGGCGTCCCTCGACAACGCCTTTCACCTCGGCCTGTACGCCCCCGCGGACCGGCCGCGCCAGCTCGCGCTGATCGCGAGTCTTCGCGGCTCCGTGGACCGGTACTGGCGAGCGTACGAGGCCCTCCCCGCTCACACCTCGGAGTGGCTCCGCGACCACGATGACATCGTGGCCGCTTGCCGAGCCGGCGATGCGGGCGCCGCCCGCCGCCTCCTGGTCTCCCACCTCGAGCGTGCCGGCGCGCTGGTGCTCCAGGCGGTCGAGCGGGATCGGGCGTGAGCACGTCGCCTGGGGTCGTTCTCGCGCGCTCCGAGCGGAGCGCAGCGACCGCTCAGGCGCCGTCCGCGATCGTGGTGGTGTATCGCTCTTCCTTGAAGGAGACGAAGCCGCGCGCGAGGTAGTTGGGGAGCGCCGCCGGGCTGTCGAGCGAGCAGGTGTGGAGCCAGACGCGGGTGGCCCCGAGCGACCAGGCGCGCTCCACGGCGTCGGTGAGGAGCCGCCGGCCCAGGCCGCGGCCGGTGCGCTCGGGGAGGAGACCGAAGTAGGCGATCTCCACCGAGCCATCGCCGTGGCGCACCAGCTCGAACCACCCCGCCGGCGCTCCCGACACGCAACCCACCCAGAGGGAGACCGCCGGATCGGCGAGATGCCGCGCGATGCGCTCGTCGGTCCACTCGATCCGGTCGCGCCAGTGCCACTTTTTTCCCACTTCCACGTACAGGTAGCGGTAGAACGACGGCGGGCACGATTCCACGCGCTCCACGCGCAGGCGGGGATCGCGCCCTGCAGCGCGGAGCTGCGACGGGTCGGTGAGCTGGAGGTAGGTGCGCAGGACGTCGACCGGCGGCATGGCGGCCAAGATAGCGCGCGCGCGGAGCGACGGCACGGCGCCGAACGGCCGAGCCCGGTAAGACCGGACGGTACAAATTTGAACAAAATCGAGGAACTGATCAGTCCGACATCGAGCAGCAAGAATCTTCTATGATAGTCTTTTAATTACACTTACAGTCGCCGATGCCGTGGCTTGACTTTTAGACTGGTCAGTCCTATCATCGTGAACCATGAAGGACAGGAGATCACAGATCGTTCAGGCCGCGATCACGGTGATGGGTCGCCAGGGGTTCTCGCAGACCTCGGTGGACGACGTCATCCGCGAGGCGGGGCTGTGCGGCAAGGCGCACTTCTACCACTACTTCCGCTCCAAGGAAGAGCTGGGGTACGAGGTGCTCCGCCGGCAGTTCGAGCTGTTCGCGGAGCGCGGGCTGGCCATTCTCCGCGATCCGATGCTCGACCCCATGGCCCGGCTGGACCGCTTCATCGACGATCTGGTGAGGCGTCACGCGGCGAGCAACGGGTGCCGGGCGGCGGGGCCCTGCGGGGCGCTCGTCACGGAGATGGCCGATCATCACGATGGATTTCGCCGTCACGCCGATCTGCTGTTCGAGCGTTGGACGGCGCAGTTGCAGGCGCTGCTCTGGGAGGCGCGCCCGCAGTTGGTGGACGGGGTGGACACGGAGCGACTCGCGCGCTTCATCGTCGCCACGCTGGAGGGCGCGCTCTTCATGTCGCGTGTGAAGCAGGAGGTGTCGGTGCTGGAAGGGATCGCGGCGGACCTCAAGCGGTTCGTCGCCTCGCACCTTCGGGAACCGGCCCAGGCAAAGCAGTCGGACGAAGAGTCTCTCGTGCGCGCCGGAGCTGGCGCCGGGGGGCGGTACAGGGAGGTTGGCTGATGATGATGACGACGAGCAACGCGTTCGGCGGCGCCTCCGGTGCACCGCCGGTCCGGACCGACCCGGTGTCGGCGCCCGCCGAGCCGGCGCGGTCCACGGCCGATGCGCGCGACCGACGCGCACGCTTCGAGGCGGAGGTGCTCGCGCATCTCGATGCCCTGTACAGCTTCGCGCTCAAGCTCACGCACGAGCGCGACGACGCCGAAGATCTGGTGTCGGAGACCGTGCTCCGCGCGCTCGACCGGTGGGAGCAGTACCAGCTCGGCACGAACGCGCGCGCCTGGCTGTTCACGATCCTCTATCACGCGTTCGTGAGCCGCAAGCGGCGGATCGACGCGCGCGAGCTCCCGCTCCCCGAGGATTCGGACGGCTGGTCGGCGAACGAGACGGTGGGCGACCCCGATCCGGAGGGGCGCTTCTACGACTCCTTCGTGGACGAGGAGATCACGCGGGCGATCGACTCGCTCCCCGAGGACTACCGCATGACGCTCGTGTTGAGCGACGTGCACGGCCTGCGCTACGCGGAGATCGCGGAGATCCTCGGGATCCCGGAGGGGACGGTGAAGTCGCGTCTCTTCCGCGGGCGGCGGATTCTCCAGAAGCAGCTGCGCGACTACGCGGTGGAGATGGGCTACATCCGCGCGTCGGAGCCGGCTGCCTGACGAGCGCGCGCGCCGTCAGGCGCGCGCGCCGAGTCCGTCGGCGGGTTCGTCGGCGCGCACCTTGCTCCGGTGCCGCGCCGCCTTGGCGCGGTTGCCGCACGTGGCCATGTCGCACCACCGGCGCCGCCCGTTCTTGGTGCCGTCGAAGAACACGCGCAGGCAGCGCGCGTCCGCGCACCGCCGAACGCGCGGCAGCTCGCCCAGCACGAGCGCCTCGGCGGCGGACTCCGCGACCGGGATCATGAGCCCGGCGAACGCGTCGCCCACCGGGACGAAGCTGCGGACGAACGATCCATCCGGGCGCACGTCGAGGCGGCGCGTGCCGGCGCTGCGCCCCAGCACCCGGTTGATCTCCCCCACGGTGTTGGCCCGCACGTCGGGGACGGTCGCGCCGCGCTCGGCGAGCACGCGCAGCGCGGCGCGGATGCGGCGCGCGTCGGCGAGCGCCGCCGTGGCGCCCGCCGGCTGCTGACGCGCCCGCCGGCAGATCCCGGCGGCACGTTCCGCGTCGAGAACGGACGCCGCCTCCAGCCAACGGACCAGCACGTCGAAGTCGCGCAGCACATCCACCCGCACGCCGCGGCGCACGTCGTCCGTGTTCACGAAGTCGAGCCAGAGTCGCTCGCCGATGAACACGAACGGCTGCATGACGACGGACGGCGCGGGGTGGGTCATCACGGGCTGAGGGCTGGCGAGGGGGACACAAGTCTAGCCCGGGGCCTATCGGGAGGCAAGCGGGATGACCGCGGCTCCGGTGGCGCGTGTCGACACGCGCCACCGGAGCCGCGCACGAGCCTCGCCCGGCCGGTCAGTGCGCCGGGATCGCCGGACGCGGCGGGGTGGACCGTACCGCCATCACGGCAGCCATCTGCTCCTCCACGGTCCCGAGCCCCTCGGCGTGGCGGGCGCGCAGCGCGCGGTCGGCTGGCGCGACCATGACCGAGCAGCGGGCCGTGCGCAGCAGCTTGGCCGCCACGCTCCCCACGAGCATCCGCTCCGCGAAGTTGAAGCCGTGGCTCCCCACGGCGATCAACCCGGCATTCGTGCGCCGCGCCAGGGCGAGCAGCTCCACCGCGGCGTCGCCGCGGAGGACGACGGTCTCGACGCACACGCCCGGCTGCACGTCGATGTCGCGGCGCAGGCGCTCGAACGCGATGGCGACGCTCTCCGCGTAGCGCCCCTCCCAGCTCTCCGCCAGCGTCGCGTCGGCCTCCAGCGTCGGCGCCACGTGCGCGAGCGTGAGCGTGCCGGAGGGCGCGACGAGCGAGGCCGCGGCGCGGGCCGCGCGCAGGCTCGACGGGCTGAAGTCGGTGGCGGCGATGACGCGCGACGGCAGCGCGCCGTGCCCGGGCGCGACCGCGAGCACCGGCACCGACGAGAGCCGGCTCACCCGGATCGCCGTCTCGTTGCCGAAGATGCGATCGGCGGGCTCGTGCCGCCCGATGCCGAGCACCACCAGGAGCGTGTGCGGCTGACGCGCCGCATCGACGATCGCGTGCGCGGGGCTGCCGATGCGCAGGGCGATCTTCCAGCCGTTCGCCGCGCCGGCGATCTCCTCCACCTGCGCGCGCACCCGCGCGAGCAGCTCATCACGACGTTGCCGCTCGATGTCCTCGTACGGGATGACGGTCGGTACGAACCCGGCATCGAAGATGGGGAGCGGCTCGAGCACCGTGAGCACGTCCACGGTTGCGCCATGTGCGGCGGCGATCGCCGCCGCGGCCCGGAGCGCCGCGTCGCTCCCGACGCGTCCGAGCGTGGCGACCAGAATGCGTGGCGTCATCCCATCCTCCCGGCGCGAGCGCCGGTGCATCGGGTGCGGCTCGCCGCGCGCGATTCGCGCGGCGTGAACGGCGAGCTGGATCCGCAGCCTCGCACGCCGCGTCTGCTCGCCGTTCCGTGTCTCCGTTCGCATGCGCCCTCCCGCACGTCGCTGTCGATGCCGCAACATCGCGCGACCCGCGGTCGGGAACAGTCGGGACTATCGCCGGAATCGTGTCGGAGGACGCCTGATGTTCGGCGTCAGTCCTCCACCTCCAGCTTCCCCTTCATCCCCAGCAGCGCGTGCGGGTCGCACTGGAAGTAGTAGTGCCCCTCCTCGAAGGTGACCGGCACGTCGTACGTCTGGCCGGGGAGCTGGATCATGTCGCTCGCCGGCGGCAGCCCGGCCTTGCCGGGGTTCGAGTCGGGGAGGAAGTGCACGTTGTGGACGCCGCTCACGAGCGTGTAGCGCAGGACGTCGCCCTTGTGCGCCTCGATCTCGTTCGGCTCGAAGCGGTTCCCCTTCTCGTCGCTGATCAGGTTGATGGTGATCACCTTTCCCCCGGCGGCGGGGGTGGCCGGCGCGCCGCTCGTGGTCGACGCGGTGGGCGCCGCGGCGGTCGTGTCGGCCGCCCCCCGCCGCTCCTTGGCGCAGGCGGCGACGGCGAGGGTGAGACCCAGGGTGGCGGCGGCGAGCTTGCTGAATGAGCGCATCGGTATCGAAGCCTCGAGAGGGTACGTAGAGGTGGCCGGGGCGAGCCCGGCGCGCCGGGGAGGGGTTCGGCGGACCGGCCCCGGCACGTCCGGTCGTCCACCGAGCGCGGCGAGCACGGAGCCGCCGCGGTGAAAGGGAACGGGGGTCCGCGATCAGAAGTCCTTGCGCTGGAACCAGCGGAGGCCGAGGGCGAGTGGCACCGCGCACCACGCGCCGAGCACGCCGAGCGCGAGGATCACCCCCCGCTCCGTGCCGAACAGCCGCTCGAAGACCGCGCCCGTGTACCCCATGAGCGCGGCGACGTCGAAGCGCATGAGCAGGAACACCCGCGCGAGGTCCACGGGATTGGCGAGCATCATCGCCACCATCGGCCGCTCGAGCGGATAGTCGGCGAAGATCGACACGGCGAGGAGCACCAGGCCATCGTAGACCACGGCGAAGGCGAGCCAGATGGCGATGGCGAGGCCGAGCCCCTTCACCTTGTCCTCGGAGCGGACGGCGATCAGGAACGCGATGGCGGTGAAGACGCTCGTGAGCAGGACGCCGGCGAGGGCCAGCGCGGCGAGGGTGGCGCCCTCGGTCGCGCCGCCGAGCCCGTGCAGGGCGAACGGGAGGCCGACACCGGCGAGAAAGCCGAGCGACAGCGGAAGCGCGAGCCCCACGTAGAGTCCCGCGAAGAGCTGGCGCCGGTGGACCGGCTGCGCGAGGAGCAGCTCGGTGAATTCCCGGGCATCGTAGAGGTACATCGTGCCGAACACGATCGTCACGAGCGGGATGATGAAGAGCACGATGTTCACGAGGCTGAGCAGCGCCCGCGTGCCATCCCCGCCGAAGCGGAGGAGGGCGTCGGTGACGAGAAAGAAGAACAGCGCGTAGGCGAGCACCCAGCGGCTTCGCACCACGTTGCTCATCTCGTACTTGATGACCTTGGTCGTGGCGCTCATGCGGCTCATGCGGCTCATGCGGCTCATGCGGCCGCCCCCCGCGTCATGAGCTGCGCGATCGCGCGCTCGAGGTTCGCCTGCCGCGTGACGCGCTTGAGCTCCTCCAGCGTGCCGCTGAAGCGCACCGTCCCGTCGAGGAGGAAGGCGACGTCGTCGGAGAGCTCCTCGAGCTCGCTCATGATGTGCGACGTGATGATGAACGTCCGGCCCTCGGCGCGCGCGCGGTGCACCTCGTCCTTCAGGATGCTGCTCGACACCGGATCGAGGCCCGCGGTCGGCTCGTCGAGGATCAGGAGCTCGGGGCGGAAGAGAAACGCCAGCGCGGCGTTCACCTTCTGTCGCGTGCCGCCGGAGAGCACGCGCAGCGGCTTCGCGAGCTGGTCGCCGAGCGCGAGGCGCTCCACCAGCTCGCGGTCCACCGGCGTGGTGCCGCCGCGCAGGTCCTCGAGCATCGCGAGCAGGTCGGCGCCGGTGAGGTTCTCCGGGAAGCGCGCGATCTGCGGCATGTAGCCGATGCGCGCGCGGTAGCCGACCTCGTTCGCCACGTCGCGGCCGTCGAACAGGATCCGGCCGCCGTCCGGGCGCGCGAGGCCGAGGATCATCTTGATCAGCGTGGTCTTCCCCGCGCCATTGGGGCCGATGACCGCCGTGACGCGGCCGGTGCGGGCGTCGAGATCGACGCCGCGCAGCACATCGACGCGGCCGAAGCGCTTGCTGACTCCGCGCATCTCGATCATCGGGACCCCGCTCGCCGCGGAATGCGCGCCATGGCCGGGTGGGCATCCACGATCGTCTCGGGCGTGAGCGCGGGGATCACCCGCTCCGCGGCATCGAGCAGCCCCACGAAGATCCCGCGGAGGAGGATCAGCGTCGGCTCGTTCCGCTCGACGATGATGGAGAAGAGCCGGACCGGACGGTGCGGGACGTCGCCCACCCCATCGTGATCCAGGTCGTAGCCCCGATACGTGTCGTAGAAGTTGCCGTCGAACGCGTTCTCGCTCTCGCGGCCGTTGGTCGACACGTCGAAGGTGTTGGCCACGAAGTTGTTCGCGGCGAATCGTCCGTCGTACGTGCTGGAGAGCAGCTTCAACGCCCACCCGTTGCCGATGAAGTCGTTGTCGCGCGCCGTGATCCGGCTCGCGCCGTCGGCCATGAGGCCGATGGTGTTTCGCTCGAACCGGTTTCCGACGATCGTCGCGTCGGCGATCTCCTTGAGGAGCAGCCCGTACGACGCGCTCCCCCAGTTCGACTCGAACCGGTTGCCGGTCATCTCCACCACCTTCGTGTACATCACCGCGACCCCCGCCTGGTTGCGGCGGAAGGTGTTGTCCACGTAATGGCAGCTGTCGGAGTACATGAAGTGCAGGCCGTAGCGCAGGTTGCCCTCGCTCACGTTCCCGCGCACGGTGTCGGCGCGGCTGAACTCGAGGTAGATGCCATCGCGGTGCCCGGTGATCCGGTTGCGCGCCACGACCACGCCGCGCGACGACCACAGGTGGATGCCGTTGCCCGACGCCGACTCGGTGCGCTTGCCGGCGCGCAGCACGTTCCCCTCCACGCGGCACCCGGTCACCTTCGCCAGGTAGATGCCGAAGAAGGTGTCGTCGAAGCGATTGTCGAGGATCGCGCAGTCGGCGGCGCCGGCGACCTTGATCGCCGCGCGGTCCACCATGTAGCTGGTACCGACGTGGGCGAAGCGGATCCCGCGCACCGTCACATCGTCGGCGGTGACGGACATGATCTGCCGGCGCTCCTCGCCGTCGAGCGTCGGCCACCCTTCGCCCACGATCTCCACCGGCCGGTCCACGACGATCATCGGCTCGCGGTAGACCCCGGGGCGCACGACGATGCGCGCGCCGGGGCGGGCCGCCCGGAGGCCCGCGGCGAGGGTGGGAACGGCGCTCCCCGGGGCGACGACGATCGTCTGCCGCTGCGCCGGAAGCGCGGCGGCGCCGGCCGACAGCGCGAGCGCCCCGGCCGCCGCGACCACCGCGCGCGCGACGGTCCGGCGAGCGGCGCGCGCGCGCCGGCGCTCAGCGCGCCGCGTCATCACCGCCACCCCCCATCGCGTGCGTCCGCTCGCCCGACAGGCCGAGCCGCGCCTGCTCGCGCTCGACGAGCGCGAGGACCTCCGGCCACCGCAGCGCCTCGCCGTCGAGCGCGGAGCCCAGCGCGGCGGCATCGCCCGCGTCGCGGACCGCGACGAGACCGAGTCCCATCGGGCTCGCCGGCCCCGCCCCGGCGTGCAGGAAGCTCGCGCGCTCCACGGGCACGAGGGTGCCCGGACGCCGGAAGTCGGCCACCCACACCGACCGCGGGGCGTCCGAGCCGCCCGACTGCAGCGTGTACGCGGCCAGGCACTCGATCGAGTCGAACACGCGGACTTTTCCCGTGCGCGACACCACCTCGCCGCCGAAGCGCGGGTCGGTCATCTGCATCCGGCAGAAGTCGCACGCGTCGGCGCCGTAGCGGAGGGGGCGCGGCCCCGCCGGCGCGCACGCGAGCAGCGCCAGCGAGGCCAGGAACAGCGCTCTCACGTCACTTCCCGTGCGGCGCGGCCGCCGGAATCGCCGCCGCGCGCGCCTGCTGCGTGCGGGCGCGATCGCTGGTGTTGGCGGTCAGCGCCACGCTCGAGCCGGCGGGGGAGACGCGGATGTAGCCCTGCATCTCCTGGTGCAGCGCCGAGCAGAAATCGGTGCAGTAGAACGGGTAGACGCCCGGCTTCTTCGGCACCCAGCGCAGCGTGCGCGTCTCGCCGGGGAGCACGATCAGCTCCGCGTTCTCCGCGCCCTGCACGCCGAAGCCGTGCACGATGTCCCAGTCCTGCTCGATGTTCGTGACGTGGAAGTACACCGTGTCGCCCACCTGCGCCCCCTCGAAGTTGTCGGGGCCGAAGTGGCTGCGCACCGCCGCCATCTTCACGTGGACCGCCTTGCCACGGCGCTCGATCCCGCCGTCGCTCTCCGCCTTCACCATCCACGGATTCCGGTTCTCGGCGAGCTTGTAGAACTTGACCTGCTTGTCCTTGATCATGCTCGCCGGGAGCGCTTGCGCGTAGTGCGGCTCGCCGATCGTCGGGAAGTCGAGCAGCAGCTTCATCTTCTCGCCGCTGATGTCGTACAGCTGCGCCGACTGGCTGAGCTCCGGCCCCGTGGGCAGGTAGCGGTCCTTCGTGATCTTGTTCATCGCCAGCATGTACTTCCCGAACGGCTTCTTCGAATCGCCGCCCGGAATCATGAGGTGGCCGATCGAGTAGTAGGTGGGGATGCGGTCCACCACCTCCCACGTGCCGAGCTTCCACTTCACGATCTCCGAGGAGATGAACATCGAGGTGTAGGCGTAGCCCTTCCCGTCGAACTCCGTGTGCAGCGCGCCGAGCCCCGGGTTCTTCACCTCGGCGGCGAGCACGGCGTCGTAGCGCACCACCGGGATGCCGTTCATCTCACCCTCGAACGCCCTGGCGGCGATCGCCTTCTGCAGCTTCGAGAACGAGTGCACCGGGATCACGGTGGCCAGCTTGCCGCTGGCGACGATGTATTCGCCCGTCGGATCGATGTCCACGCCGTGCGGCGACTTGGGGGTGGGGAGGAAGTACACGACGCCGGGGCAGTCCTTCGGATCGAGCATCTTCACGCCGGTCTTCTTCTCCGACACGGCGAGCCCGGTGCTGGTGTCCACCCAGTTGTGGTAGTACTCGGCCGGCGCGACCGTGGCCTTGCCGTCCGCCACGCACCGCTCGGCGAGCCGGTAGTTCACCGCCGCCACGTAGTCCTTGTCGTTCCGCGAGGCGTTCGTCTCGAGCTTCGTGTACGCCTGCTCGGTGTTGTACGTGGTGAAGAAGAACCAGCCGTCGGACACGCCCTTGCCCGCGTGGCCGAGGTCGTAGTTGTACCCCGGCATGAGGATCTGGAAGGCGATGTCCAGCTTCCCCGGCTTGTCGGCGGAGATGAAGGAGAGCGTCCCCTTGAAGTTGTCCTTGAACGACTCGATCGGGACGTCGGTGTTCGGGATCGGGACGCTGAAGCGCGTGGCGGACACGATGTACTTCGTGTCGGGCGTGGTGAACGGCGACGCGTGACCACCCGCGGCGTTGGGGATCTGGAGGATCTCCTCGGTCATCATGCGGGTGAGGTCGATGCGGGCGACGCGCGGCGTGTTGTTCGCGTTGATGAACAGCCAGCGCCCGTCGGGCACGCCGTTCGTCTGCGACAGCTCGGGATGATGCGAGTCGTCCCAGGGGATGAAGCCGAACGTCGTCTGGAACATCGGCCGCGTCTCCTCGCTGTAGCCCCAACCGTTCTCGGGATTCTGCGAGAAGACGGGGATGTGGCGGAGGAGGCGCCCGGAGGGGAGGCCGTACACGGAGAGCTGGCCGTCGAACCCACCGGAGAGGAACGCGTAGTACTCGTCGTAGCTGCCAGGGGGAACGTACACCTTGGACGCCGCGTCACCGGCGGCGAGCGAGGTGGAGGCTCCGCCGCCGCCGGTGCTCCGGCAGGCGAAGAGCAGGGTGGCCGTCGCGGCCGCGGCCGCGATGCCGAGGGCGACCTTCTTTCCCGTTTGCATTGCCCGAATCCTCGAGACGACGTGATGAACAGGGCGGAGGACGCCCGCGGTCGGGTGCGGAACGTCGTGGTGTGAGCGGGAAAGCTAGGCGCGCCGCGCGACCGGACAGTCGGGGAGAGAGCGAAACGCAAGTCAGGGTGACGCCGACGGTGGTGTAGTCGGGATTGCCCCGACGCCGCGCACGCCGCCGAACGAGTCCGCCGGGCGGCTCGCGCTCAGAAGCGCTCGCCCTTGGCCTCGCGCTGATGGCTGCCGACGGGGCGGATGCGGCGCCACATCGTCCAGAAGAAGAGGGCGATCCCCGCGACCTGCGCGAGCCCGGCGAGCGCCACGGTCCAGCGCAGCCACACGGCCTCCGAGGCGAAGCGCCCCACCTCGCCGGCGATGCGCGTCGCGGTCGCGATGGTGAGGATCCAGTACGACGCCTCGGCGGCTCTCGGGTCGTAGCGCTCGTCGTCCTTCGCCGGCCGGGGGAAGAGCCAGAGCGCCACCCCGAGGATCATCATCATGACGAAGCCGACGAGGAGGGCGTGCGTGTGGGCGCTCACGAGGTAGGGATCCGCGCCCAACCCCTGCAGCTCGCGCCGGACGATGAGCCACCCGCCCAGGGCGAGGCCCACGCCGAGAAAGAGGATCGCGGTCTTGACGAAGCGCCGGACGAGTGTGTGCATCGTGCGTCAGCGGCGCCCGGAGTTGCCGGCCGTGGTCACCGCTTCGCGCCGGCCCTGCCGATCAGGGTGAGGCCGTTGCGCGGCTCGGCGTGCGGCGCCCGCCGCGCGGCCACGGCGCCATCCAGCGTGCGCCAGAGATTGTAGATGAAGAGGTAGGCGCCCGCCGCGGAGAGCACGCCCCCCGCGCCGAGCACGGTGTAGCCCGCCACCTCGCTCCACGGACGCACCACGAAGCCGGCGACGAGGAGCAGCAGCCCGGCGTTGGCGACGCCGAAGTGGATGCCGGCCATCGTGCGGCTGTGGAGCGGGTTGCCGGAGAAGCGCGGGAGCACGTGGTACGCGACGCCGTAGATCATCATCGTCACGAACCCGAGCAGGTTCATGTGCAGGTGCGCCGGACGGTAGATGATCAGGGTGGGGTGCACGGCCATGAGCAGGCCGAGCGTGACGCCGAGTCCGAGCCACGTCAGGCTGGCCTTGAGGAAGGCCCGCACGAACCAGTCCATCGAAGTACGCTCCCGGGTGAGTCGTGAAGCGGGGAAATCTGATCGCGCCGGCGCGGTGGTTCTGTCGGGCGATCCGGCTGGCGTGGTCAGGGAAACCCTGAAGGATCGTTCGTCGTCCCATGGATCAGCGCGGGCAGGCGGCGCGCCGGCGGGCCTCGGCGGCGCGCGATGCCGGGGTGGCCGCGCCACGCATCACGTCGTGCTCCATCTCCGTGTACACCCGCACCGCGTCGCGCCGCCGGCGCGAGGCGGGGGAGACCGGGCGGTCGCGGTCGGCCGGCGGGAGCGTCTCGAGCGCGCGCCCCATGCGCACGCCGTTCTCCACCGCCGCGCGCATGTCGGCGCGCAGGCCGAGCATCCAGCAGCGCGTGCGGTCGATGAGGGCGTCGGGGTGGCCGGGGAGACGACCGTGACCGGGGACGACGGCGGCCGGGTGCAGCGCCTCCAGCGTGTCGAGGGCGGCGAGCAGGGCGGCGGAGCTGCCGTCCACCACGAGCGTGATCCCGTCCTCCACGAGAATGTCGCCGGCGAAGAGCACGCGCGAGCGGGGGAGCCACACGGTGAGATCGCCGGCGGTGTGCGCCGCGCCGGGGTGGCCGACGACCAGCGTGCGTCCGTCCAGGACGAGCGTGGTGTCGCGCGTGACGGGGAGGTCCGGGGTGTCGGCGTAGGCGAAGCCCTGCATCTCGCGCAGCCCCATCACGCCGCTCCACGCGCTGGCCAGCGCATCGTCGCCGTCGGCGGAGGCGAGGGTGCGGCGGTCGGGGTGGGCGATCACGCGCGCGCCGCGGCGCCGGAAGACGATCGCGCCGAAGGTGTGGTCCGGGTGGTGATGGGTGAGGATGAGCCACTTCACCGGGAGCGGCGTGACCGTCCGGATCGTGCGCTCGAGGACGCGCGCCTGCCCCGGGCTGGCGAGCGCGTCGATGAGGATGACGCCGTCCCGACCGACGATGAAGCCGGCGTTCGAGCGCCCCTCGGAGCCGCGCCCGGTGTCGCCGAGCACCGCGTACACGCCGTCGGCGAGACGGCGAATGGGGAAGGCGGCGACCGTGTCGAGCCGCTCGCGCGGGAGCCTGGACGCGAGCGCCGCGCGCGTGGCGGAGTCGGCGGAGAGGGTGGAGGGAACGGCGTCCGACTGCGCGCGCGCGTGGGCGGGAAGGGCGAGGGCGAGGAGGAGCGCGATGGTGAGTACGACGCGGCTGTCGGCCATCGGCGCTTGGGCTTAGGCTACCGGCACAGCGTAGAGAGCCCTCGGCGTGTGCCCCAGCCGAGAGCCGAGAGCCGAGGGCCGACAGCCGCGTCCCGAGACCCGCGTCTTCCCGGGGACGGAGAGCCTCCCTCTACGCACTGAAGCGCACGTCGACCGACTGCCGGAAGGTCGCACCCGCGTTGTCGTGCCAGGTGATCGTGAGCGGCGCCTCGCGCGTGGCGCGGAGCGGGAAGGCGACGAACGGGTCGCGGCTGATGCCGGACGTCCACTCGAAGCGCGCCACCTCCTCGCCGCCGTACTGCACCACCACGCGGTCGATGAAGTGCGCGGGGATCGGGCGACCCTGCGCATCGCGGGAGAGGCCGGTGTACATCGGGTGCGTGATGAGCGCGCGCACGGAGATCACGGCGTCCTTGCCGATCTTCTCCGGGAGCATGATCCGCGGGTCGCCGATGGTGACGGACATCAGACGCAGCCATTGAGCGTGGTGTACACGAATCGCGAGGCGGCCCACAGCTCGCCGGTGCTCGTCTCGACGATGGCGCGGACGTGCGAGCTACGGCGCATCTTGATGCGCGTGTCGATCGAGGCGGCGCCGAGCGCGCGGGAGAGGGTGAAGCCGGCGAGGTAGATGTCCGGGTTGTGATCCACGATGATGTGGATCCCCTTCACCCAGCGCTCGGCGTCCACCGGGAGGTCGGTCTCGATGAACACCGGGACCTCGCGGCTGTCGGGCGCCACCTCGGGAACGTCGAGCTGGACGTGGCCGCTCTTCGGCGTGCGGTCCCCGAACCGCTCGCGCAGCACCTTCTTCACGGGCTCGGGGAGGTCGTCGGGGCCGGCGTCGGCGGGCGGCGCAGCGCCGAGCCCGGTGCGCGTCCCCAGCACGATCCCCGCGAGCGCGAGGGCGCCGGCGCGGACGAACGTTCTGCGGGACGGATCGCCTGTGGGCATGAGGGCTCCGGGGTAGGCAAGTCCATGATAATGGAGGGTCGGGGCGGTGTGACAGGGGCTGGGGGCCGGGGGACGGGGGCCAGGGGCCAGGGGGGAACGGCGGGGATGGAGCGAGGCGGGACGGCACACCCCGACAGCCCTCGTCCCGCCGTTCGCTGTCGTTGACGTTCCCGATCCCTCTTCCCCATTCCCGCCTCATCCCCCCCGACCCCCGACCCCCAACGTAGATTCCGGCCATGAAGACACCCTTCGTCATCACCGAGTACGTCCGCTGGGGGGACATCGACCTCGCGGGCATCATCTGCTACGGCGCCTACATTCGCTTCTACGAGCTGGCCGAGACCGAGATCTTCCGGGCGGCCGGGCTGCCGTTCCGCGAGATGTTCGAGCGGTACGACATGTGGCTCCCTCGCAAGGTGATGCACACGGAGTTCGTGTCTCCGGCGCGCCTCGACGACCACCTGAAGGTCGTCACGTACTTCAGTCACGTCGGCCACTCCTCGCTCACGATCAACTTCGACGTGATGAGCGCGGATGGCGCCATGCTCCACGCGGCCGCGTATCAGGTGCTCGTCTGCGTCTCGCGCACGTCGTTCGCGAAGCAGCCGCTCCCCGCGGAGATCGTGGAGGCGCTCGAGCCGTTCACCATGTCGTGCGAGGAGGCGCGGGGCGCGCTCCGGGGCGGGTCACCCGTCGGCCGGTGACCCCGCGCCTCACGGCACCGCCGACTCGCCGACGGCCTGGGCGCCCACCGGCCGCAGCGCGTTCGGCGACGGCTCCAGCGCGTCCTCGCGGTACGCGATCCACCCCGTCGTCTCCTCGGCCACGAGCTCCACTTCAGTGCCCAACGGCACGGTGAGGTTGGGGACCTCGTGCCCCGCCGGGAAGTCGGTCAGGATCGGGACGTTGAGGTCGGACACCAGGTCGAGGAGGAAGTCGTCGAACTCGTCCTCCTCCGACCGGTCGATCGAGAGCTGGCCGAACACCACCCCGCGCACGTTGCGCAGGAGCCCCGCGGCGCGCAGGTGCACGAGCCGCTCGTCGAGCACGCTCATCGGATCGCGCGTCTCCTCGATGAACAGGATCGCGTCGCGCGTGTCCACCTCGTAGGGCGTGCCGATGGTCTGCTGCACCAGCGAGAGGTTGCCGCCGATGATGCGTCCCACCGCGCGCCCCGGGCGAATGACGCGGGCGATCCCTCGCCCGATCCGCGTGGCCGGCCGTGGCACCGTCAGCGCCGTGAGCAGCGACGCCATGGTCGGATCGCGCGTGCTCGGGATCAGGTCGTCCACCGTCGGACCGTGGAAGACGCGGAGTCCCGACCGGCGCATGAGCCAGAGGTGCAGGGCGGTGATGTCCGAGTAGCCGACGAACGGCTTGGGGTTGCGGCGGAAGATCTCGGGCTCGAGGTAGGGGAGCATGCGCACGGCGCCGTATCCTCCGGTGCCGCCGATCACCGCCTTCACGCGCGGATCGAGCCACACACCCATGAAGTTCTCCGCCCGGCGCTCGTCCTCGGCGCGCTTGAAGCGGCGTCCCTGCGAGATCTCCGGATCGAGGATCACGGAGAAGCCGGCGTGCTCCAGCGCCTTCACGCCGCGCGTGAGCCACCCGGGGCGCGGCGCGTACGAGGGCGCCACGACGCCGATCGCGTCCCCCTTCACCAGCGCCGGAGGGCGAAGGAGCGCCGGCGGGTGCTCGCCCGTCTGCGCGATCATTTCGAGAGCAACGCTCGCGCGGCGCCGGTATCCAGGCGGCTCGCCACGGCGGCATCGACCTCGTCGCCGATGCGCCGGACCGACTCGAGCACCGCCGTGATCGACTCGATGCTCCCCGCGCCCGCCTGCAGCCGGAGCAGGTCGAGCCGGATGTTCTCGAGCGCCGCGACGGCCGCGGCGAGCCGTCGCCCCGCGGCATCACGCGCGGCGCGGAGGTCGTCCGCCGCCCGGCGCCGCCGCTCGGCGAGCTCGCCGGCGTCGCCGTAGCGCTCGACCGCCTCGGAGCGCGGGGGCGACGCGTCGGCACCCGCGCCCACCTCGGCGAGCTGCCCGCTCAGCTCGTCCACACGGCGTCGCATCGCGCGCGCCTCCTCCTCGAGCCGCTTCACGGTGCCCGGAAGGTCGCGAAGCTCGCGCTGCGCCTCGCGAGGGAGCGCGGCGTAGAGATCGGCGGCGGCGAGGCCGATCGCCACCTCGGTCGGACGATCGGCGAGCATCGCTCCCGTCGTCCTCCCCGTCGCGGGGCGGAGGCGGAACGACGCGGCCTTCGCCATGACGCGCCCCACCGGCCCGCTCCACAGCTTCAGGCGGAGCTCCGCGAACGACTGCTGCCGCGCGACGCGGCGCCCGGGGTTCACGAGGCCGATGAACCCGCCCACCACCGTGGCGACGGCGCCGAAGCCGAACATCACCATCGGCGCGTACCAGGGGAGCGCCGCGGGAAGCGGGAGGTCGAAGAAGGTGACCGCGGCCGCGGCGGTCGTCACGGCCAGCGCGCCGTAGGTGAGCCATCGCACCAGCTTCCAGAGCAGCGCCGGCTCGCGGTCGTACTCGAACGCCATCTCCTCGCGCCGCTGCTCCACGTGGGTGCGGAGCGCGCGCATGAGCGCGTCCATGTCGTAGCCGGCGGCGAGCACCTGGCGCGTCTGGTACGTCTCGTACACCCCGTGCAGCGCGAGCGGGAGGAGCAGCTTCACCGGGGTGCCCACCGGCGACGGAGCGAGAATCGCCGACACCCCGAAGGTGAGCGCGTACGCCGCGTACCCCCACTTCACGCCATCCCCCTTCTGCAGCCAGACGCGCAGCGGGGCCGGCGTCTCGCGGCGCTGCTCCTGGGCGAGGGCGATCGCCTCGGCGAGCGCCTCGCCGGTCGCGTGGCGCTGGTCGGGCTGCTTCGCCAGGCAGCGGTCCACCGCCGCGGCGAGCGCGCGGGGGGTCGTGGGGCTCACCGCGGCGAGCAGCGGCGGCGGCTGCGTCAGGTGCTTGGCGAGAATCGACTGCACCGTCGGGCCATCGAACGGGAGCTTGCCGGTGAGCGCGAAGTGCGCGACCACGCCGAGCGAATAGAGGTCGCTCCGTCCGTCCAGCGCCTCCCCGGCGGCCTGCTCCGGGCTCATGAAGTGCGCCGTCCCCATCACCTGCCCGACCTCGGTGAGCCCGCTGGCCGCCTCCACGTGCGCGATCCCGAAGTCGGTGACGAGCGCGCGCGCGCCGCCACGCTCGAGCAGGATGTTGTCCGGCTTGATGTCGCGGTGCACCACGCCGCGCGCGTGCGCGTAGGCGAGCGCCCAGGCGATCTCCTGGATGAGGCGCGATGCCTCGTGCGGCGGGATCGGTCCGCGCGCGCGCACGCGCTGGGCGAGCGTCTCTCCGTCGATGAACGCCATGGCGAAGAAGACGAAGCCGCCGATCTCGTCGACGCGGTGGATCGGGACGATGTTCGGGTGCGACAGCTTGGCGGCGGTGCGCGCCTCGCGCAGGAAGCGCTCGCGCAGCTCGGCGCGCGCGGCGAGAGCCGGCGGGAGCACCTTGATCGCCACCGGGCGGTCGAGCTGCACCTCGCGCGCGAGGTACACGACCCCCATCCCCCCACGCCCGAGCTCGCGCTCCAGCGAATACTGCCCGGCCAATGCCTGCTGCAGGGCGATGAAATCGAGGTCCAGGGTGGGCTCGGGCATGGGGTCAATGCTAACTCGGGAATAGGGAATCGGGAATCGGTGCGCGGGGAGCGGGACGCGGGGCGCGGTGGCTGGTGACGCTTCCCGGCTCTACATTGCAGAGCATGGATCGCGACCCCACGTACTTTCGGAAGGGATTCGGGCTCAAGGGAGAGGTGCAGGACACCCTCGACGCCGATTATTCCGGCCGGCTGGTGGACCTGCTGCGCGACCACGCGTTCGCGCTCACCGCCGGCGATACGACCGTTCGGCTCGCTCGCGAGTTCGGCTTCTGCTACGGCGTCGAACGCGCCGTCGACTACGCCTATCAGACGCGGGCGAAGTTCCCCGACCGGCACGTCATCCTGGTCGGGGAGATCATCCACAACCCCCACGTGAACGCCAAGCTGCGGGCGATGGGGGTGGAGATCCTCCTCCCCGGGACTGATGGCTTCGACTACTCGCGCGTCTCCGCCGATGACGTGGTCATCCTCCCCGCGTTCGGCGTCACCATCCGCGACTTCGAGACGCTGCGCGGGATCGGGTGCGTGATGGTGGACACGACCTGCGGCTCGGTGCTCAACGTGTGGAAGCGGGTGGAGGGATACGCCCGCGACGGGTACACGGCGCTCATCCACGGCAAGCACTACCACGAGGAGACGCGCGCCACCGCATCGCAGGTCAGCAAGTATCCCGGGGGCGCGTTCATCGTCGTGCGCGACATGGGCGAGACGCGGCTGGTGTGCGACTACATCGAGGGGCGCGCCGAGCGGGAGGGGTTCCTGGCGCGCTTCGCGCACGCCGCGTCGCCCGGCTTCGATCCCGACCTTCACCTGCGGCGCATCGGGGTGGCCAACCAGACCACGATGCTCGCCAGCGAGTCGCTCGCCATCGCCGCCGAGGTGGGCAAGGCGATGGAGCGCGCGCACGGCGCCGCCTACCGCGAGGCCAACTTCCGCTCGTTCGACACGATCTGCAGCGCCACGCAGGAGCGGCAGGATGCGGTGAAGGAGCTGCTCGTGGAGCCGCTCGACGTGATGGTGGTGGTCGGCGGCTACAACTCGAGCAACACCATGTCGCTCGCCGCGATCTGCGCCGAGCGCGTGACGACGTACCACGTCGAGGACGCGACGTGCCTCGACGTCGAGGCCGGCACGATCCGGCACAAGCCGATCGGCAAGCCCGGTGAGATCGTCACCGAACGGTGGCTCGCGCAGCCCGGCCCCGTGCGCGTCGGGATCACGGCCGGCGCGAGCACCCCGAACAACAAGATCGGCGACGCGATCGCCCGCATCTTCGCCACCCGCGGCATCGACCCGTACGGCGGCGCGTGAGGGCGACGAAGACCGCTCCCTCCTTCGGCTCGGCCGAGCTTCGCTCGGGCGACGCGAGCGTGGTGATCGTGCCCGCGCTGGGAGGCAAGATCGTGTCGATGCGGCTCGCCGGGCGCGAGTGGCTCTGGACGAGCAGCATCATCCCGCGGCAGCCGCCGGTGGACGGCGCGTCGTACGCCGAGACGGGGGACAGCGGCGGCTACGACGAGTGCTTCCCCACCATCGCGCCGTGCACGGTCCCGTCGTCGGTGGCGCACTTCGGCGGGCTCACGCTCCCCGACCATGGGGAGCTCTGGTCGCAGCCCACCACGTTCGCGCTCGAGACGCGGGCCGACGGGATGTACGCCACGACCGGGTGGTACGGGCGTCGCATGCCGTACCGCTTCGCGCGAGGGGTGTTCGTGGGAGGTGGCGACCGCGTGGAGATGCACTACGCGGTGACGAACGACGGGAAGGCGCCGCTCCCGTTCATCTGGTCGGCGCACCCGCTCCTTCCGCTCGGCCCGGACACGCGACTCGTCCTCCCCGACGGGGCGCGGGTGCGTGTGTGGTCGCAGCACGGGATCGAGCTCGGCGGAGTGGGGCGAGAGCTGCACTGGCCGCGCGCGGCGGTCGGGGGGCGGCTGGTGGATCTCTCGCGCCCCGATCAGGTCGCGCGCGCGTACGCGTGCAAGCTGTTCGTGGAGATGCGGAGCGGAGTGGCGGCCGTGGAGGAGGGGGACGCGCGCCTCGAGCTCGGCTTCGATCCGTCGGAGGTGCCGGGGCTCGGCCTCTGGCTCAACCGGGGGGGCTGGTCGCCGTTCCGTCGCAAGAGAGCGTACCGCAACCTGGGGTTGGAGCCGTGCATCGGCGCCCCCGACTCGCTCACGGAAGCGCTCGGCGCCTGGCGGGATGCCGCGTGGCTGGAGCCGGGCGCCACGCGCGAGTGGACGCTCACGTGGCGTGGGGCGCGGATGACGCCGCGGCTGGCGGGTGGGGGGGCGGAGTAGGGGCCAGGGGCCGGCGGCCGGGGGCCGGGGAGTCGAGTGGAGCGTCGGGTATGGAATGCGAGACGGGGCCGGCATCTGCCGGCCCCGTCTCGCTCAGTCCCTGTTCACACGCGCCCCGCGCCCCGCGCCCCGCCTCACGCCTCACGCCCCCCGCCTCACGCGCCTTGACGCGTCCCGGCCCGATAGGCATTGTCTCAGCCCGCCCATCGGAGATGGCAGCCATGACCAGGATCTCCCTCACGGTCAACGGCACGACACACGCGCACGACGTCGAGCCACGCACCCTCCTCGTGCACCACCTCCGTGACCGGTTGGGGCTGACCGGCACGCACGTGGGCTGCGACACCAGCCAGTGCGGCGCATGCACCGTGCTGCTCGATGGCGAGCCGGTGAAGTCGTGCACCGTGCTCGCCGTGCAGGCGGACGGCGCCGACGTCACCACGATCGAGGGGCTCGCGCGCGACGGGCGGCTGCACCCGATGCAGGAGGGATTCTGGGAGGAGCACGGGCTCCAGTGCGGCTTCTGCACGCCGGGGATGATCCTCGCCGCGTGCGGGCTCCTCGCGCGCAACCCGAATCCCACGGAAGAGGAGATCCGTGCCGGACTCGAGGGGAACCTCTGCCGGTGCACCGGCTATCACAACATCGTGCGCGCGGTGCAGCACGCGGCGCGCGCGATGTCCACCTCCCGGGGCGGCACGGTGCTGCCTGACGAGCGCACCGCCGCCCCCGCCGCTCCCGCCGCTCCCGCCGCCGACTGAGAGGGAGATGCCATGACCACGACCTCCGCACCCGGCCGCCTGTTCGGCGCCCGCGTGAAGCGCCGCGAGGACCCGCGCTTCATCACCGGCAGGGGGCAGTACACCGACGACATCACCCTGCCCGGCACCACCCACGCCGCCTTCGTCCGCAGCCCGTACGCGCACGCGCGCATCACGGGCGTCGATGCCGCCGGCGCGCTCGCCATGCCGGGCGTGCGCGCGGTGTTCACCGGGGCCGACCTCGCGGACGCCGGCGTGAACCCGATCCCGGCCGGGTGGGTTCTCCCCGGCATGCACACCACGCCCCGGCGCGCGCTGGCCACCGACCGCGCGCGCTACGTGGGGGAAGCGGTGGCGGTCGTGATCGCCGACACGGCGGCGGCCGCGCGGGACGCGGCCGAGCGGGTCCGCGTGGACTACGAGGAGCTTCCCGCGGTGGCCGACGCCACGCGCGCGCTCGCGCCGGGAGCCCCCCTCGTGCACGACGACGCGCCCGAGAACCGCTGCTTTCACTGGACCCTCGGCGACGCCGAGCGCACCGATGCCGCCATCCGTGGCGCCGCGCACGTCGTCAGGCACCGCCTCGTCAACCAGCGGCTCGTGCCCAACGCCATCGAGCCACGCGCGTCGCTCGGCAGCTACCACGCCGCCACCGACGAGCTCACGCTCTGGGTGACGTCGCAGAATCCGCACGTGCACCGCCTCATCATGTGCGCGTTCGTGCTCGGCATCCCCGAGCACAAGCTCCGCGTCATCGCCCCCGACGTCGGCGGCGGCTTCGGGTCGAAGATCTACATCTACCCCGAGGAGATCGCCTGCCTCTTCGCCGCGAAGCGGACGGGCCGGCCGGTGAAGTGGGTCGCCGACCGCTCCGAGAGCTTCATGACGGACGCGCACGGCCGCGACCATGTCACGAAGGCGAAGCTCGCCCTCGACGCCGACCACCGGTTCATCGGGCTCAAGGTCGACACGATCGCCAACATCGGCGCGTACATGAGCCTGTTCTCGTCGGCGACGCCGACGTACCTCTATGCGTGCCTCCTCGCCGGGCAGTACACGACGCCGGCCATCTACGCGAACGTGAAGCTCGTCTACTCGCACACCACCCCTGTCGACGCGTACCGCGGGGCGGGGCGGCCCGAGGCGACGTTCGTCGTGGAGCGGCTGGTGGAGGCGGCCGCGCGCAAGCTCGGCGTCTCCCCC
>DASUXC010000207.1:0-3175 GCA_036378095.1 Gemmatimonadaceae bacterium
GGGACCCGGCTGTCGGCTCTCGGCGCTCGGCTCTCGGCTTGCGGCACACGCCGAGAGCTCTCTCTGGTGTGCAGGTAGCCGAGAGCCGAGAGCCGATGGCCGACAGCCGCGTCGTCCCGAGAGCCGACAGCCGAGCCCCCCTTACCCCCTCACCGCCCCCCTCCGCCTCCCCCCCGCTCGCGGCTGGCGCGCGGCAGGGCCGGCTTCCACGTCGCCGAGGGTCATCTCCGCGACCGCGAGTCCGAGCTTCTTCAGGAGGCGGCGCAGCTCGATCTGCTCGCCGAGGTCGAGCGTGTCGAAGAGCGTGCAGACGAAGTGGGCGTGCTCCGGGAAGATCCCGTCGAGCAGCTCGCGCCCCTCGCCGGTGAGCGAGGCGTAGACCACGCGCCGGTCGTTGTCGCGCCGCTCGCGGACCACGAGGCCGCGGCGCTCGAGCTGGTCCACCACGTACGTCACGTTCCCCGCCGTCACGAGGAGGAGCGCGCCGATGCGGCCGAGCGGGAGCGGCCCCTTGTGATAGAGCGCCTCGAGGATGGCGAACTGTCCGAGGGTGAGCCCATGGCTCGCCGCGTCGCGAGACACGGCGCGAACGATCGTGTGGTACGCCCTCGCGAGGACGATCCAGGCGCGGAGCGCGGGGTCCTCGGCGTTCTTCGTCTGGACCACGCGCGGAGTCTGCTTCACGGACACCGCGAAACGATGGTGAAATGTCCGCCGCTACGAAAGGTCGCGTCGGTCAGGCGTGTGTCAGATGCGCCGCGCGGAGGGAACCGGCCTGGCGGTGATGAGCAGCCGGTCGGGGGCCGGGCCGATGTAGCGCACCGGCCAGCAGGTGGTGAGGGTGAGCGTCGGCGTCTCCGTGGGGAAGAGGGCCGGCTTGCCGCGCTCCACCACGCGCCGTCCGACCACCACCCAGGTGGTGCGGCCGGCGACGGTCTCGGTGATCACCGTGTCGCCGAGCGACAGCTCGTCGAGCCCGTGGAAGTGGCGGTCGCGGTGCGCGGAGATGACGGCGTTGCCCGAGTCGCCGGGGAAGGCGCTCGCCGGGAGGTGGCCCGGCCCGGCGGCGAGCTGCGCGTCCTCCACCCCCTCCACCACGACCTCGTCCAGGTGGATCACCGGGATGATCAGGCGCGCCATGGGCGCACCGGCGGCGAGCGGCTCCCGCACGGCGCTCGCGCCGACGTGGCGGTCGATCGCGAGCACGGCATCCCGCGCATCGCTCGCGCTCCACTCGGCGCGAGCGCGGTCGCGAGCGAGCGCGCCGCGGGCGTACGCCACGCCGACGACGAGCAGGAGCACCGCGCCCGAGAGGGCGAGCACGCCGCCTAACGCGCGCCGCATCTCAGCGCCTGAGCAGGAGCAGCCCCAACGCGAGCATCGTCGCGCCGGCGACCGCGAACAGCGGCAGGGGGGTCGCCGTCTCGGGCGCCGGGGCGCCGGGGCGGAACTTCGTGGTGCCGGATCGCTCGTCCACGACCTCGCCCGAGGCGACCGCGGTCACCGAGTCGGGCGAGGCGCGGACCGGTGCGGCGACGGTCGACTCCGCACGGACCACGGTCGTCTCCGGCGGCACGGAGTCGGGACGCGATGCCAGCGCCACCGCCGCCGAGTCGACCCATGCCTTCATGTCCGACATGCGCTGCTCCAGGACGACGCGCGCCTTGCGGGCCGAGTCCTTCGGCGTGGTGGTGTCCTTGACCACCACCCGTTCGGGCGGAACGACCGCGGCGGTGAACTGGGCGGCGGCCGGACTGGCGGCACAGACGATGACGAGCGCGATCCCGGCGGTGTACGAGATCTTCACGGGTCTCCTCCGACGACAGGACATCCTGACCGGTCGTTGAGGAAACGAGCATTTTTGGTGCCGACGGCAGTGGCGTGCGCTCCCCGATCACGTCACGGCTCCGCCACCGCCGCCTTCTCCGGGAGCCCCCACGCGCGGGCGATCGCCGCGCCCATGCGGGCCATCGTGAGCTGCGGCTCGCTGTCCAGTATCCAGCGCTGGTCGGCGTTCTCCTTCGTGAACACGCAGGCGACCACCCGTGAGCGGAGATAGAAGAGCGAGCACTCGGTGCGCGCGGCGTCCACCGCGCCGGTCTTGTGGGCGGCGCGCACCCCGTCGAGGTAGCGCTGCAGCAGCGTACCGTCGTCGTTGTGCTCCAGGATGTCGAGCATCGCGGAGTCGGCGTGCGCGCTCACCGCCTTCCCCTCGGCCATGAGCTCGAACAGGTGCGCCATCTCGTTCGGCGTGGACACTCCCAGCCCGTACTTGACCGACGAGTCCATCGCCACGCTGGAGATCCTGAGAAAGGTCTTGGAGTGGACCTTGGTGTGGGGGAGCCCGAGCGCCTCCATCTTGTCCCAGACACGCCGGATGATGATGCGGTCGAGCAACAGATTCGTGGCGGTGTTGTCACTGGTCGTGGCCATGAGCCACGCCGCGTCGTGCACCGTGACGATGGCGCCGTCGTGCAGGTACTGGAGCACCCCCGATCCCGGCACCTGGTCGATCTTCAGGACGGTGAGCGGGTCGTCGAGGGAGATCTCGCCGTGCTCCACGAGGTCGTAGAGGGTGACGAGGATCGGGACCTTGATCAGGCTCGCGGTGGGGAAGGTCTCGTCGCCACGCAGGGAGAGCCGCTCGCCCGTGTCCAGGTCGATGATGCTGTAGCCGACGACGCCGTGATGGGCGCTGGCGAGCGAGTCGAGGGTATGGCGGAGCGCGGCGGTGTCGGCGCGAACGGGAGCGAGCTGGCCGGCGCCGGGTGCGGGGGCGGGGGTGGGGGCGCTCCCCTGTGCGCGAACACACCCGGGGAGCGCGGCGAGCAGCGCGAGCGCCACCCTGCGCGTTCGCCGGGCGTGAGCGCGCGCGTCAGGCATCCGCGAAGTCGTCGGCCTTCCGGCTCTCCACGAGCTCGCGCTCGCCGGAGGTGCGATCGTAGATGGCGAGTACCTTGATCGTCTCGCCACTGTAGGCGTCGAAGGACTTCCCCGTTCCCTTCTGCACCTGGATTTCGTGTCCGTCCTCGAACCGGAGGACGACGAGCGGGTGGTCGTCGTTCGTGTACTTCTTTCGAAGCTTCTTCGGCGGCGTTGGCATGTGGGTGTCGGCTCCGGGTTGGGTCGAGGCAATCTAACTCTAGGGGGGTCGGGGGCCAGAGGCCGGGGGCCG
>DASUXC010000208.1:0-4483 GCA_036378095.1 Gemmatimonadaceae bacterium
GCGCGGCGCGCGGCGGGCGCCGAGCCCCCTCCCGTCATCCGCGCCGCGCTCGACGCCACCGAACGGTGGATCACCCAGCCCACCGACGAGCACCGGCGTGTGGCGATGCGCACCGCCGAGGCCGCGCAGTTCAGCACCCCCGCGGGGTGCGCCGCGCTGGCCGTGTACTTCAGCGGCGGGAGCATCGCGCCGGTGGATTCGCCGCCCGTCCCCGCGCCCGAGTTCGTGTGCGCCAAGGCGATCGCCGGCGCGGTCATCGCCGCCGCGGTGAGCCCCGATCCGGCGCAGGCGCCGGATCGGTTCCGCGCCTTCGTGGCGCAGGGGCTCGACGTGGTGGACAAGCTGCAACTGTGGGGATAGGAGCGACCCATGGGCCAACCAGCCGCGCGGCTCGGCGACATGCACGTGTGCCCGATGGTCACGCCGGGCGTGCCCCCCATCCCGCACGTCGGCGGGCCGATTCTCCCCGCCTGCTGCCCGACGGTGCTCGTGGGCGGCCCGCCCGCGGCGCGCGCCACGGACATGGCGACGTGCGTGGGGCCGCCGGACGTGATCGTCAAGGGGTCGGTCACGGTGCTCATCGGGAGCCTCCCCGCCGCGCGCATGGGAGACACGTGCGCGCACGGCGGAACGATCGTCGTCGGGCTCCCCACGGTGCTCATCGGCGGCTGAGCCGCTTCCCCGCCTCCGCGCCCCCCCACGTTCGCGCGCCAGACGCCGACCGCGCCCCGAGGGCGCGGGGGCGCCTTGTCACCGCCGGGAAGCGCGGGGTACACTACTACGATCATGCCTCGCCATCACCGCTCATGCCATCGCCCGCGCCGGCGCGATTGATCGTGCGGCCGCGCGCCGCGATCGCCGCCGAGGCGGCGGCGTGGATCGCCGCCGAGGTGCGCGCCGCCGTGGCCGAGCGGGGCGCGTGCGCGCTCGCGCTCGCCGGAGGCAACACGCCGCGCGCGGTGTACGCGGAGCTGGCCGCCCGCCCAGACGAGCTGCCGTGGAGCCGCGTGCAGGTGTACTTCGGCGATGAGCGCGCCGTGCCCCCGTCCGATCCGCACAGCAACTTCCACATGGCGTGGGAGACGCTGCTGCGGCACGTGCCCGTCCCGCCCGCCGGCGTGCACCGCATGGAGGCGGAGCGCGCCGACCGCGACGCGGCCGCGCGCGCGTACGAGGCGGTCCTCCCCGACCGGCTCGATCTCCTCCTCCTCGGCGTGGGGGAGGACGGACACACGGCATCGCTCTTCCCCGGCGCTCCCACGCTCGGCGAGGAGCGCCGGCGCGTGCTCCCCGCGGTGAGCCCGCTCCCTCCGGTGCACCGCCTCACGATCACCCCGCCGGTGATCGCCAGCGCCGTCCGCACGCTCGTGATCGCCGTCGGCGCCGGCAAGGCGTCCCCCGTGGCGCGCGCGCTGGACGCGTCGACCGATCCTCGCGAGGTGCCCGCCCGGCTCGCCCGCGATGGCGTGTGGATGCTCGACGACGACGCGGCCTCGCGGCTCGCGCCCGTACGCGCATGAGAGTGCTGGCCGGCGACATCGGTGGGACGCACGCACGCCTGGCCGTGGTGGACATCACGCGGCACACCATCCGCGTGGTGGAGGCGCATGCGTACGCCAGTCGCGACTTCCCGGGGCTGGCACCGATCGTCAGGGAGTTCCTGGCCGCCGCGGGCGCCACGTTCGACCGCGCCTGCTTCGGCGTGGCGTGCCCGGTGGTGGGCGGCGACTGCGAGACCCCGAACCTTCCGTGGACGATCAGCGCGCGCCGCCTCGCCGCCGAGATCGGGATCGCGCGTACGCGCGTGATCAACGATCTCGATGCCATCGCCTACGGGATCGACCGACTCGGGCCCGGCGATGTCGTCACGCTGCAGCCGGGGCGCCCCGTCGAGCGCGGCGTGGTCGGGATCATCGGCGCCGGCACCGGCCTCGGGCAGGCCTTCCTCGCGTGGGAGGGCGGGCGCTACCGCCCGCGGCCATCCGAGGGTGGGCATGCATCGTTCGCCGCGGCCAACGAGGTGGAGTGGGAGCTGCAGCGCCACCTCGCCGCGCGCTACGGGCACGTGTCCGCCGAGCGCGTGCTCTCCGGCCCCGGCCTGCTGAACATCTACCAGTTCCTCGCCGAGCGGACGCCCGGGCGCGTGGCGCCGAGCGTGCACGCCGAGGTCCAGCGTGAGGGGGGCGTGGCCGTGTCTCGGCACGCGCTCGCCGGCACCGATGGACTGTGCGCCGACGCCCTCACGATCTTCGCCGGCGCTTACGGCGCGCAGGCCGGCAATCTCGCCCTCACCGTCCTCGCCACGGGCGGCGTGTACGTGGTCGGCGGGATCGCGCCATCCATCATTGACAAGCTGCGCGACGGCACCTTCATCGCCGCCTTTCGCGCCAAGGGACGTCTCGCGGATCTCCTCGAGCGCATCCCCGTACACGTCGTCATGAACCCGAGCATTGGCCTCTTCGGCGCCGCGGTCGCGGCCACCGACGACATCGATCTCCCCGATGTCGCCGAGTCGGCCGCCGCCATGGGCGACGGAGCGGCGAGAGGACGTTGACATGGCTTCGCCTACCACCAGCACGACCGGCACCGAGCTCGATCTGCTCTGCATCAACACCATCCGCACGCTGGCGATGGATGCCGTGCAGCGCGCGGACTCCGGGCACCCCGGCACGCCCATGGCGCTGGCGCCGCTCGTCTACGTGCTGTTCACCCGGCACCTCCGCTACGACCCCAAGCACCCGGACTGGCCGGGTCGCGACCGCTTCGTGCTCTCCGCGGGGCATGCGTCCATGCTGCTCTACTCGGTGCTCTACCTCACCGGGTACGACCTCACGCTCGATGATCTTCGCGAGTTCCGGCAGTGGGGGAGCAAGACGCCTGGCCACCCCGAGCACGGGCACACGCCGGGCGTGGAGACGACCACCGGGCCGCTGGGGCAGGGGATCGGCAACGCGGTCGGGATGGCGATCGCCGAAGCGCACCTCGCCGCGGAGTTCGGCCGTCCCGATGCGGACGTGGTGAACCACCACACGTACTTCATCGCCAGCGACGGCGATCTCATGGAGGGCGTGTCGCACGAGGCGGCCTCCCTCGCCGGGCACCTCCGTCTCGGGAAGCTCATCGGCTTCTACGACGACAACCGCATCACGATCGAGGGGAACACGGCGCTCGCGTACTCCGATGATGCCGCGGCGCGCTTCGCCGCGTACGGCTGGCACGTGGAGCGCGTGGAGGACGCCAACGACCTCGAGGCGATCGACGCCGCGATCGAGCAGGCCAAGGCGATCACCGACCGGCCGTCGCTGATCATCGTGCGCAGCCACATCGCCTACGGAAGCCCGAACAAGCACGACACGGCGGAGGCGCACGGCAGCGCGCTGGGGGAGGAGGAGGTGCGCCTCACGAAGGAGAACCTGGGGTGGCCGTGGCCCGAGCCGTTCCACGTTCCTCCCGAGGCGCTGCGCGCCTGGCGGGAGCACGGCGCCCGGGGCGCCGCGTTGCGCGAGGCGTGGCGAACCGCCATGGACGAGTACGCCCGCCGCCACCCCGCCGAAGCGCGCGAGCTCGCCCGCCGTCTCGCCCGCGAGCTCCCCGCCGACTGGCGCGGCGCGCTCCCCACCTTCCCGCCGAGCGAGAAGGGGATGGCCACGCGCGTCGCATCGGGGAAGGTGCTCAACGCCCTCGCGTCGCGCATTCCCGAGCTGGTGGGCGGCTCGGCCGATCTGGCGCCATCCACCAAGACGCTCATCGACACGAGCGGCGATCTCGAGGCGGGCAATTACGCGGGGCGCAACATGCACTTCGGGATCCGCGAGCACGGGATGGGCGCGGCGCTCAACGGAATGGCGCTGCACGGCGGGGTCATCCCGTACGGGGCCACGTTCCTCGTCTTCTCCGATTACATGCGCCCCTCCATCCGCCTCGCCGCGCTGATGGGCGCGCACGTCATCTACGTGTTCACCCACGACTCGATCGGCCTGGGGGAGGATGGTCCCACGCACCAGCCGATCGAGCAGCTCGCGGCGCTCCGGGTGATCCCCGGGCTCACGGTCATTCGACCCGCGGATGCCAACGAGACGGCCGAGGCGTGGGCCGCCGCGGTGTCGCTGCGCGGACCGGTGGCGCTCGCGCTCACGCGCCAGAACGTTCCCGTGCTCGACCGCTCCCGGCTCGCGCCCGCGACCGGTGTGGCGCGCGGCGCGTACGTGCTCGCGGATGCCGAGGGGCGCGCCCCCGACGTCGTGCTCATGGGGAGCGGCTCCGAGGTGCACATCCTGCTGAAGGCACAGGGGATGCTCCGCGCGGAGGGGATCGAATCCCGCGTGGTGAGCGTTCCGAGCATGGAGCTGTTCGCCAGCCAGACGCCCGAGTACCGCGACGCGGTGCTCCCCCCGGCGGTGCGGCACCGGATCGCCATGGAGGCGGGCGTCCCCCTGCCGTGGGTGCCGCTGGTCGGCGAGGAGGGTGTGGTGCTCGGTCTCGA
>DASUXC010000209.1:0-2952 GCA_036378095.1 Gemmatimonadaceae bacterium
GTCCCCTGCGCCGCCGCGAATCTCGGCACGAGCGCGCCTAGGGCGAGCACGCCAACCAGCGCTGCCCAGCGGTGCTTCATGTGCCTTCCTCGACTGACGAAAGACGGTGCTAGGTGAACACTCCTCTAGGTGGTGTGTGGATGTGACGCTTCGTCGGCGAACATAGGCCGCCAGGACGGGCCTGTCAAGCAAACCGCCCTGCGCTCACCGGCCGCTCAGTACCCGGCCATCCGCGCGCCGTTCCGTGACACCGGTTCGGTCACAATACTCCAGGAACGGGATCAGGAATTTCCGGGAGAAGCCGAGCACGTCCCGAAGCTCCGATGGGCCGTACGACCGGCCGGGCGCCATCCCCGCGCGCATCGCCCGGACCATCTCGCCCACGGCGTCGCGGTGGTAGAACCGGTCTTCCTCCACCTGCACGACGGCGCCCTCCCGCTCGAGGAGGCGGAGGAGCGCGGGGGTGGCGGCGCCGAATCGCGCCGCCAATTCCCCGACGCCCGGCGGCTCCCGCCCGGCATCGGCGAGCGCGGCGAGGATCCCATCGCGCGACACACGCTCGCTCGCCGAGAGCTCCGGGCGCCACCCGTGCCGCATGACGAGCGCGCCGCTCACGTCGAGACGGCCGGCACGCACGGCCTCGTCGACCACGAGATCCACGAGCGCGGCGTCCGCCCCGAGCCTCGCGCGGACCGACTGCAGGGAGGCCCCGGGGTCCAACGGCGCGCGCGCGTGATGCTCCTCCACGATGCTCGTCAGGCGCTCGCCGAGGGCGTGCACCGCCGACGCCGCGTAGAGGCGGTCGCCCACCCGGCGCGCGCCATCGGCCGCGCCGGCGATCAGCGCCTCGACATCGCGCGGCGCGACGCCCACGCGCACCGGGAGCGCGGACACCGAGACGCCGTGCGCGAGCGCCGCGTCGAGCGCGCGAGCGAGCCGCTCGGCCGGGCCGGCCCCCCCGGTCGCCCACGGGCGCGCCCGGCGGTGCACGGGGACCGGATCGTTGACGATCCCGCCACCGATCGTGCCCACCGGGGAGGTGCCGCGCAGCACGAATCGATCGCCAGCGCGCACGACCACCGGCGCATCGAGCACCACGCGCGCCTGCTTCCGCGCGCCCGGCTCGAGCGCGCCGCCACTGGTCACGATGCGCGCGCCCACCTCGGAGGTCCCGAGATGAAAGCGGACCGCCGTGCGCGGGCCGAGCGCGCGGGGGGCATCGGGGAGGAGCGCCACCTCGGCGAGCAGCGCGCGCGACGGCGTCCACGCCGGGTCGCTCACCACCACCGTGCCGCGCGGGACGTCGCTCACCTCCACACCAGCGAGCGCGATCGCCGCGCGCGTCCCGGGGAGCGCGCGCGGGAGCGCCGCACCGTGCGACTCGATCCCGCGCACGCGCGCCTGCCGGTTGGCCGGAAGGAGCCGCACGACCGCGTCGCGCTCGAGCGCGCCGCTCCACACGGTGCCGGTGACCACGGTGCCCGTGCCCCGCACCGAGAACGCGCGATCGACGGGGAGCCGGAAGAGGTCGTCCGCATCGCGAGCGGGGATGGCGCGCACGGCGGCGGCGAGAGCGGCTCGCACCGCGTCGAGCCCCTCCCCCGTGACCACCGAGGTGGGAACGACCGGCGCGCCCTCGAGCGGCGTGCCAGCCAGCGCGCCGCGCAGATCCTCGCGAACGAGCTGGAGCCAGTCCGGCTCCACGAGATCGACCTTGGTGAGCGCCACCACGCCCCCGCGCATTCCGAGCAGGGCGAGAATGGCGAGATGCTCCCGCGTCTGCGGCATCACGCCCTCGTCGGCCGCCACCACCAGGAGAGCGAGATCCACTCCCGTCGCGCCGGCGAGCATGTTGCGCACGAACGCTTCGTGCCCCGGCACGTCCACAACGCCGAGCACGAGATCGTCGGCGAGGCGCAGCGGGGCGAAGCCCAGGTCGATCGTGATCCCCCGGCGCTTCTCCTCGGCCAGGCGGTCGGTGTCCACGCCGGTGAGTGCCTTCACGAGCGCGGTCTTGCCGTGGTCGACGTGTCCCGCGGTGCCGAGGATCATGCGGTGGCCCACCCCCCGTGCTCCCACGCCTCGAACGCGCGCAGCGCGCGCCCGTCGGCGAGGTGCTGCTGCAGGAACTCGCGCAGCAGCCGCTGGTGCGCGCGCGCCTCGCGGGTGGGGAGCGGCGCGACGCGGCCCGCGCCGCTCCAGGCCGCGATGCACGCGCGGGCCGGCGCCGGCAGGGAGCGGCCGCCCGGGTGCATCCGCGCGCACGAGGCGCACAGCACGCCGCCGGTCACGTGGCTGAAGGGGAGCTCGCCGGCATCGTCGATGACCGCGTGACAGACGCTGCACCCCTCGAGCGCGGGAGCGAAGCCCAGCTCCGCCACGAGGCGCCAGGCGCCGGCGAGCGCCGCCTCGCCGGCCCGCGTCGGCTCGGCGTCGGCGATCTGGTCGAGCGACTCGGCGAGCGCATCGAAGAGCGATGCGTGCGCGTCATCCGCGGTGCCGAATCGGAGCACGAGCTCGGCGACGGCCGATGCTCCGGCGAAGCGTCCCAGGTCCGCCGCGAGCGCGGCGCGGGCGCGGGTCACGTCGAACGCGCTCAACGTCTGCAGGTCGCGCCCCTCCTTGAGGTACAGTTGCGCGCTCCCCTGCGCGAAGAGGTCGAGCGCGCTCCCGAACCGGCTCTTGGGGCGCCGAGCGCCCCGCGCCAGCACCGACTGCACCCCGGCATCGCGCGTCGCGATGCGCAGGATGCGCGACGTCTCCGAGTAGTCGAACGCGTGCAGCACGATCGCGTCGGTGGCGAGGAGGGGCATTTCGTAAAATAACGGGGCGCGGGGCGGAACGGCGCGGGGCGGAACGGCGCGGGGCGCGGTGTGCGGGGTGCGGGGTGCGGGGTGCGTGAACATGGAATGCGACGCGGGGACCGGCCTTCGCCGGTCCCCGCGTCGCTCA
>DASUXC010000210.1:0-44381 GCA_036378095.1 Gemmatimonadaceae bacterium
AGGGGCGCAGCGACGCGCTCATGCAGCAGTGGGATCTGGAGCACCAGGGGCTGCACATGCTCGCGCCCGCCGTCTGGGCGAAGGAGCGCAAAGCCTACCAGAAGTCGATCACGGGCAAGTAAGGAGCAACGCTAACCGATGAGCGCAGCCACCGAGACGACCAACCCCGCCGCGACGCAGAGCGAGGACGAGCGCTACCAGGCCGCCCTCGCCGCGGTGAACGCGGCCACCAGCGACGACACCGACGCGCCGAGCCGTCCCGACGGGCAGCCGGCGCCGGACGCCACCACGGAGCGGAGCGCCGAGCCGGAAGCCCCGGACGCCGCGCCGCGCGAGGGTGCCGAGCCGGCGCCGCCCAAGGGGAAGGCCGCCGCGAAGGGGCAGGAGGAGCCCGACTGGCGGCGCCAGTACGAGGGCTTGCAGGGCACGTTCCAGCAGACCCGCAGCCAGGCCGAGCAGGCGCGCCAGGAGGCCGAACGCCTGCGCGCCGACCTGAAGGCGCGCGACGAGGCGGAGGACGCGCGCTACCGCGAGGCGATCGCCCAGGCGACCGACCCGGTGGCGAAGGAGTACCTGCAGACCCTGCTCAACAACCGCGTCGCCGAGCGCACCCACGCCGAGGAGGCGGCCACCCTGCGCGCCGAGAACGAGCGGCTGCGCGCGATGACCCAGCAGGCGGAGCGGGAGCGCGCCGCGGCCACCAAGGCGCAGACCTACCAGTCCCTCGCCACCTGGCCCGACCAGTACGCCAAAGACCTGGGCCTGGAGCCGGACGACTACGCCGACATCACGGCGGCGCTCGACGACCCGCTGGTACGTCAGGCGTTCGCCGAGGCGGCTAGGCCCGAGGACCTGATGCGGACCTTCCTGCACTATGGCCAGTGGGCTGAGAAGGCGCTCACCGCGCGCCACGAGCAGAAGATCAAGGCCAACCGCGAGGAGGCCCGGCGCAGCGGCGCCCACCGCCGCGAGAGCGGCGCCGGCGCGGCGGGCGCGGCCCCCGCCGACCCGACCAAGTTCCGCAGCACCCCGACCAACCCCGGCGACCACTACGACGACGCGCTCAAGGCGGTGAACGAGCAGTTCGCCGCCGCGCAGCGCGGCTAGACGACCCGATGAAGGAGTAGACGATGCCCGCGACGTACAACCGCCCCACCCTCCCGGGGACGGCGAACACCTACGACTCGACCACCACGCAGCTCAGCAACTCGGCGGTGCGCTTCGTCCTGCCGCTGATCGAATCGCTCGACTACAAGGACACCCCGCTCACCTCGATGATCGGGTTCTCCAAGCGCCGCGTCGACAACCGCAAGGTGGAGTGGACCGACGAGATCCTGCCGGCCGTCTCCGACACGCTGGGCGCCGGCTACACCTCGGGCGGCGGCACCATCACCGTCTCGAACGGCGCCAAGTTCCAGCAGTACAACGTCATCCAGATCGACTCGGAGCTGATGCTGGTGACGGCGATCAGCACCAACACCCTCACGGTGACGACCGCCTGGGCGGGCACCACCAACGCCAACCACGCCAACGGCGCGGCCATCCAGATCGTGGGCGTGGCGATGCCGGAGAACACCCCGACCCCGCCCGCCAGCGTCGCGCTCGGCTCGGCCTACAACAACTTCTGCCAGCTCTGGGACAAGGGCATCCAGATCAGCAACCGGCAGAACTACGCCAACAACTACTTCACCCGGACGCCCGAGTACGAGTGGCGCCTCAAGCAGCTCCTCACCCAGTGCAAGCGCGAGTTCGAGCGCACCCTCTTCCTGGGCGTGGGCGTGGACGCCACCGGCACCCTGCCGAGCGCCATGTCGGGCTTCCCGCAGTTCATCACCACCAACGTGACCACGCTCGCGGGCGCGGCCTTCACCGAGCGGCAGTTCCTCGACGCGCTGGGGCCGGCCTTCGACGACATCGGGCCGTCGGGCCTCGGCGACACGGTGATCTGCGGGCGCTTCGCCAAGCAGGTGATCGGCTCCTGGGCCGACCCGGGCCGCCGCCTCTCGGGCAGCGACACCGCCATCACCGCGCGCATCGACACCATCATCACCGACTTCGGCGAGCTGGACATCATGATGCACCGCTGGTGCCCGGCCACCGAGCTGTACTTCATGAACCCGAAGAACTACGAGATCTGCGCCTACGCCAACTATGGCGAGTGGCACGACGGCCCGCTCCCGGCCGACGGCGAGTACCTGCGCGGGCATGTGGCTGGTGACTACGTCCTCATCGCCATGGGCAACCGCGCCTCGGCGAAACTGACAGGCTTCTCGACCAGCTCCGCGGACTATAGCTCGATGGCGGCGTGACCGACCCCGTAGGCTGACTTCCCGCAGAGAAAGGACACGGCATGGTTGCCTCGTTTGGCGGGGGCTACATCAACCACCCCGCCGCCGGCCCCTTCGGCATCCGGGTGGCGCGCCCGACGGCGGCGCTGCCCCAGACCGGCACCGCCTCGATCTATCGCGTGAGCGGGGGGCGCTGCGCGATCTATCTGGTGGGCATGTTCACCGCGGCGGCCGACGCCACGGTGACGACCCTGCAGGTGGTGAACACCACCACCGGCGCGGCGGCCGACCGCGGCGCCACCACCAACCTGAGCTCCGCGACCGCGATCACCAGCTCGCCGATCGGCGCCAGCCTCGCGCTGGCGAACACGGTGGGCGGCGCGCTCAACACCGCCGGGGGCGCGATCGTGATGCAGATGACGCCGCACCTGGCGAACATCGGCACCATCGACCTGACCACCTCGGCCTCCAACGCGGCGGCGCGCGTGCGCTGGGTGCTCTACTACGTCCCGATCGACATCGGCGCCTACGTCAGCGTGGCGTAAGAAAGGACCGCATGGCTACCACCACCAAGGAACCCGTGAAGCTGACCCCGCGGCAGGACAGCGCGCCGGCGGCGCCCGAGCCGACCGTGCCGCTGTCGCAGGTGCAGGCGCTGATCGACGCGGCGCTGGCGCGCGCGGGGGTGGCCCCCGCCGCGCCGGCGCCCCAACCCGCCGTCCCCGGTGGGCCGGTGGTGCAGTTCCGCGCGCTCGACGAGCGGGCCGACCTGCGCGTCCTGCTCCCGCGCCTCAGCCGCAAGGCCGACCGCCGCGGGCTCGACCCGACCCAGGCGGAGTACCTGGCGCGGCTGGGCAAGGGCGACGACGACCGCTACGCCCAGTTCCGCGGCGGCAAGTTCGTCACCTCGGATGAGGCGACGATCGCCGAGCTGCGGCGCCAGATCAACGACCCCAAGGCGTATGCCCCGTTCTACGAGGACATGTCCCCCGACGTCTACACCTGCCGCGAGCACGGCTTCATGACCCCCAACCTGGAGGCGTGGAAGCGCCACGAGCAGATCTACCACGCCGGCCGGCGGCCGGTGAGCGAGCTGTTCGCCCCGGAGGAGGGCGCCTACGAGTACCGCGGCGTCCCGATCGAGGCGATGCGCGCCCACCTGGGTGGGCAGGAGGAGTAACCGATGGCCGACAAAAAGGACAAGCAGCCGAAGTCGCTCGAGGAGGTCCACGAGGGGCAGTTTGGTCCCACCAAGGAAGGCGCCTACACGTCTGACGGCACGAACGTCGGGCCAGTCAACCCGAAGCCAGGGCCGGAGCCGGGCGTGACCCTCAGCCCCAAGGACTTCAGCCTCGACCCCAACGTGCCCGCGGACATCGCCCCCGAGGTCGCCCCGGCGGTCGCGCCCGACCGGGCGCCGCCGGGGCGGCCGGCGCCCGCCGAGGAGCCGAAGCCGGCCAAGGGCAAGAAGTAGCGTGCCCACCTACGAGTACAAGTGCGCCGCGTGTGGCGAGGTCCACACGCGGCGCCGCCGTGTCGAGGACCGGGCGCTGCCGGCCGCGTGCGACTGCGGCGGTGCGGCCCGGGTGATCTTCTCCGTCCCGCGCGTGCAGAACAGCACCGCCAGCCGCGACTCGCTCAGTTCGTGGGGGCGCAACATCCGCGCGGGCGGCGAGAAGAGCATCGAGCAGAAGATCGCGGAGAGCCGGCGGGCGCGGGAACTGGCGCCGATGCCCGAGCCGACGTTCATCACCAGGGAGGGCTAAATGGCCGGCGATTCCCAGCTGCTCCAGCAGATGGTGCCCGCCTCGCGCGCGTTCGCGATCACCCCGAGCGACAGCGTGAACTTCGCCAACGTGACGCGCGCGCTCTACGTGGGCGGCGCGGGCAACGTCGTGGGGGTGATGCAGGACGGCACGGTGGTGACGTTCAGCGGCATGACCGCGGGGACGGTCTACGCGCTGCGCCTCAAGCGGATCAACGCCACGCTCACCACGGCCACCGGCCTGGTGGGCCTCTACTGACGCCGGGCCGATGCAGCACAGCCTCAGCCTGAGCCTGGTGCGGGGGCACCGCGGGCGCGGGCGCACCTTCTACGTGGACGCGACCGGCGGCAGCGACGCCAACGACGGGCGCTCGACCGGCGCCGCCTGGCAGACGCTCGCCAAGGTGAACGCGGCGACCCTGCTGCCGGGCGACAGCGTGCTCCTCAAGCGCGGCGGGGTCTGGACCGGCACGCGCTTGGTGCTCGCCGCCTCGGGCGTCGCCGGCGCCCCGATCACCGTCGGCGCCTACGGGAGCGGGGCCAAGCCGGTGATCGACGGCGGGACGGTCTTCAGCCCCTACGCCGCCGGCGTCGACTGCATCCTCATCAGCGGCAGCCAGAGCTACGTCACCATCGAGAACCTGGAACTGCGCAACGGCAACGACTTCGGCATCTCGATGGCCGGCTGCGGCAACATCGTGGTGGCCGACTGCGACATCCACGACTTCGGCAACGACGGCATCCTGGTGTTCAGCGGCTCGCACGACGTCACGATCCTGCGCGGCACCTACGCCAACGCCAAGAACCGCACCGGCACCTACGTCTCCTCGGGCATCGAGATCGGCGACGGCGGGCAGAACTTCCTGATCGACGGGGCGGAGTGCTACGGCAACGCCACCTGCGGGATCGCCTGCCACAACCACAGCGCCGCCGACCCGCAGGGGCGCACCGACGTGCCGCGCTACGTCACCATCCGCAACGTCTACAGCCACGACAACACCGGCTCCGGCGCGCAGATCCTCACCGGCGACACGACCAACAACCCGTTCGACATGACGATCGAGGACAGCCGTTTCGCGTCGAACGGCACCTACGACCTCAACCTCACCAAGACGGCGGCGAGCACCGTGTTCCCGACCAACGTCACCGTGCGCCGCTGCACGCTGCAGAACGGCGTCGGGGCGGGCAGCGTGCAGGTGCAGGTGCAGGGGACCGGCCACCGCGTCTACCGCAACCTGCTCCAGCTGAGCGCCGACAAGCAGGTGAACCTGAGCAGCTGCACCGACCTGGAGTTCGCCCACAACACCATCTACCAGGCGGCGAACACCACCGCCGCCGCGATGGTGGTGGTGGGCAGCCCCGCGTCGAGTGTGCGCCTGCGCGACAACCTGTGGCTCGCCGGCTCGACCGGCGCCTTCCTGCTGGGGGTGGCGACCGGGGCGGGCGCGGGCGTGACCGCCGACTACAACTTCTACGACACCGCCGCCGCGCCCAGCGGGCTGCGCTGGACCTGGAACGGCACCAACGTCACCTACGCCAACTGGCAGGCCACCTCGGGCCAGGACGCCCACTCCACCGCGTTCCAGCGCGCGCAGGTGGTGGCGGTGGGGAGCGACTTCCACCTGCAGGCCGGCTCGCCCTGCATCGACGCGGGGGTGGCGATCGCCGGCATCAACGACGACTACCTGGGCGCGGCGCCCGACCTGGGCTACGCGGAGAAGGCGTGACGACGACACGGAGGCGGCGATGGGCGTGGGCGTGGGCACGGCGGTGAAGACGGGCCACATCGGGGGCAAAAAGGGAGGGTGTTGATGCCCAAGGCATTCGATAAGTGCGCGCAGAAGAAGGGCAGCCGCATCCGCACCGTCAAGCCGAGCAAGGACACCTACGCCCCCGTGTGCATCCCGCCCGGGGGCGGGCCGTCGGTGCTGGGCGAGGTCAAGCGCAAGAAGAAGAAAGGCAAGTAGCGATGGCGAAGAAGGGCGCGAAACCGAACGCCAAAGCGCCGCTCGGGCAGGGCGGGCGCTTCGCGGCGATCAAAGCGCAGGCGATGGCCGAGGGCAAGAGCGCCGAGCAGGCGGCGGCCATCGCCGCCGCGGCGGGCATGAAGGCCCACGGCAAGGCGGCGATGCAGAAGATGGCCCAGGCGGGCAAGAAGAAGAAGAGTGCGCGGTAGGGTTACTGCCACCTACGGCGCAGGATAATGGCGCTGATTGTTGATTGGCTGACGCCGTACTCTCGGGCAAGCGCGGCTCGTGAGACACCGCCTCGCGCGTGACGATGGCGTATCTCATCTGCCCGGTCCTGCGTCAACTTGGCTGTCCCACTCCGCTCACCACGGGTGCGCGATGCCCGGCCTTTGCGAACCTTGTCGGCCATGTTGTCAACGTGGGTGCCGAGGAACAGATGCTCGGGGTTGACACAGAGGGGATTGTCGCCATCCGGGCAGTTATGGCAGACGAATAGCCCTTCCGGAATGGGGCCGTGGGTCAGTTGCCAAGCCACGCGGTGGGCCGGCTGTTGGCGGCCATCGATCCCGAAGCGGCCATACTCCTTGTTGAAAGTATCGCCGGTCCACAGCCAGCACGAATCGGTCTTGTGAACCTTGGACCAGAAGACGGCGGCTGGGTTAAGATAGCGAGGCATCTGCTGAACCTCCTACACAGGTTCGGGGGTGTCACGCACCGGGGTGTTACCAGCACCGCCGGTGCTTTCTATTTCCCCAATTGTAGCACAAGAGAGGTGGCAAATGAAGCGCTGCCCCAATTGCGGGATGCCCATGACCAAGGGCAAGTGCACCAAGTGCGGGAAGTACCGTGCCTGACGCGGCGTTGGGACAACCCTATACCGCCGCCATCCTCATCCGCGACAGCAACGGCAGCCCCCTCACCAGCGGCGAGACCGGGACCATGACCATCGCCGGCCCCGACTCGACCGCCACGCTCACCAGTGGGGCGATCAGCCACCAGGGCTACGGCTGGTGGGGCATCCCGGTCGCCGGGAGCTTCCTCACCTCCCCCGGCACCTACACCGCCAACATCGCCGCGCTCGGCGGCACCGTCAGCGGCACCAACGTCGGCTACGCCTTCTCGGTGGGCCGGGTCGAGCCGTGGCAGCCGACGCTCAGGGACTTCCTGGCCGAGCTGGTGGAGCACCTGGGCGACGGCTGGCTCTCCACCAGCACCGGGGCCGGCTCGACCACCACGCTGGTCGACAGCGCCTACGCCTGGGGCGACGCCAACACCTGGGTCGGCTCGGAGCTGGTCATCCTCGAGCCGGGCAACGTCGCCGACGCGCGCAGCGTGCGCGTGACCGCGTTCAACCAGGCGAACGGCACCTTCACGTTCACGCCCGCCGTCACCAGCGTGGGGAGCGGCGTCGACTACGTGCTCCTCAACCGGCGCGGGACGGGGTGGCGGCTGGGCCAGTACCTCGCGGAGATCGGCCAGGCGCTCCGGCGCCTCGGCGTGCGCGAGGAGGTCGCCGACCGGGTGACGCTCACCACCACGAATGTGGACTTCGAGTACGCCATCCCCGCCGGCTGGGCGGCCGTCACCGGGGTGCTCTGGCACGACAACTACAGCGGCTACACCGGCGACTGGTGCCGCCTGGCGCCCGACCGCGTGACGGTCGACCCGGTGCGCCGGGTGGTGCGCCTCGACGCGCCCTACTACTTCCTCAGCGGGACGCCGCTGGAGATCCGCGGCCTCGTCTACGCCCAGCCGCCCAGGTTCTGGTCCTCCTGGCTGCCGGCGGCCACGCCCGGCCAGCTGGCGACGCTCAGGGAGCTGGCGCTCGCGCGCCTCCAGGTGATCTCGCCCAGGCCCGAGGACCGCCAGGCGGCGGTGCTCCGGCTCAGGGAACTCGAGGGCGGCCTGCCGCGGCGGCTGGCGCGCACCAACGAGGTCGGGCTGTGAGCACGTTCCTGCTGGGCGGGCAGCGCTACCCGCTCAGGGCCGGCAGCGTGCTCCGCAAGACGCCGCAGGCGCCGTTCGCCGCCACCGTCAACCTGGGCGACTCCTCGCAGGTGAGCGACCTGCGGACGGCGGCGGCCCACTTCGTCGACTGGACGCAGGGCCTCGGCGAGTACGAGTACACCGAGAGCCAGGGCCTCGCCACCTTCACCACCGGCGACTGCGACACGCGGTTCCAGCGCTCGCTGGTGCTGCGCCCGGACGTGACCCAGCTCGGCGGGGCCATCGCCGCGTTCACCGCGCCCCCGATCCGCGTGGAGTACCTGGGCGTGGACAACACCGCCAGGCTGCTCGCCTACCGCCTGGGCAGCGGCAACGCCCAGCTCTACAACGCCACCGCCAACACCTGGGGCACGGTGAACATCCCGGTGCTCGGGGGCGTGCCGATGGCGGGCGTGCTCGGCTTCGCCCGCTTCAGCAACCGCTTCGTGGCGCTGATGAACAGCGCCCCGGGCGTCTCCGCCTCGCCCGACGCCACCGGGACCGGCAGCTGGCCCGACCAGAACGCGGTGCTCTTCGGCAGCCTGGCGGGCGGCGGGATGGCGACCCACGACGACAAGCTCTACGTGCTCGACGAGCAGGCCGGCACCGGGGCCACGCGCCTGAAGTACACGACCCGGCTGGCCGACGCCGGGACCGTCTGGACCACGGCGGGCGACCTCTTCTACCTGGCGCCGAACGAGACGGCCACGGGGCTGGTGGAGTGGCGCGACGAGAGCGGGCGCGCGGCGCTCTACGCCGTCACCAGCCAGCGCCTGCTGCGCTTCAGCGACGACGCGCAGACCTGGAAGACCTTCTACGACTTCACGCCGCTGTTCGGCAGCACGTCCACCGTCGTCCCCGCCGCCCACGTCTGGCGCCGCGACGGCAACCTCTACGTGAGCTTCTACAACTCGGCGGTGCAGGACGGGACCGACACGGTGCTGCAGTTCACGGGGAGCACCGTCACCGACGTGGGGCCGAACCGCAAGGGGGGGATGCCCGCGGCCGACCGGGTGGGCTTCACCCACCTCGTCGGGGGGCTGCACTGGCTGTTCGGCTGGGGGGCCAAGCGCCCCACCACCACCAACGGCGGGCGCACCCTGGCGATGAACCAGCAGCAGGGCTGGCACACGCTGCTGCGCGACACCGGCGGGACCACCACCGTGATCGGCGGCGGCTACGGCGAGGGCAAGCTCTGGACCGTCTTCGTCCCCGGGACGGTGCTGGAGCAGGCGGTCCCCGACGTGGCCGACATCCCCGCCAACGCCACCGGGCGCAGCTACTACAGCGGCACCTACGCCCACGAGACGGCGTGGTTGGACCTCGGCACGCCCAACCTGCCGAAGTACGCCCTCTGGGCCGAGGTGGACTGCCGCGACGGGGCCAACACCACCCCCGGCCTGCCGACCGGCGCGACGGTGCGGGTGGACATCCAGTACGACGGCTCGGGCAGCTACACCAACCTGGGCACGCTCACCAGCGCCGACACCTTCCCGGCGGTGCTCCCGATCGCCGGCGGCCTGGGGACCAAGTTCAAGCGCGCCAAGCTGAAGCTCTCGCTCACCCGCGGCACCGCCACGACCGCCACGCCCAACGTGGCGCGCCTCTCGCTCCACTGCGACCGCGCCCCCGCCACGCGCTACGCCTACGTGGCGGAGGTGGACCTGCGGGCGAGCGAGTGGAGCCGCAACGGCTGGAGCAGCTACGCCGGCAAGACCCTCACCGAACTCAGGGCGCTCTTGGAGGCGCTGCCCGACGGGCCGCGCGCCGCCCTCGCCTACGGGGGCGACGACCCGAACAACCCCGACCGGGTGGCGCTCACCGCCGTCAAGGTCCAGTTCGACGCCACGCTCGACCCGCAGACCGGCGAGCCGGGGCTCTACAGTCTGCGCCTGGTCGACATGAGCTACCCCGCCCCGGGCTAGTGATGGCGCGGATCGACCTGCCCCGGATGCCCCGGCAACCGGCCGCGCCGAAGGGGCCGCCCAAGGCGCGCCCCACCAACCTGAGCGAAGAATCGCAGCGCCCGTTCCCCGAGAAACCTGCATGGTTCAGCGGGCCGGTTACGGAATGGGCGGTCTATTACGATCTCATCGAGGTGCGCCACTTCAAGCTCAATCAAGACGTGTACTACCAGGCGCACCTCTTCGCGCCGGAACTCTACGCCAGCCGGGATTTCTTCCGGGCCGACTTCGTGCTCCCCTACGGGCGCGGGCGGGCGCTGGGGCCGTCCGGGGGGCACTACCACGCGATCGTCTTCGACCCCGAGTCCGTGTACACCCACCCCGACCCGGGCATGGACCTCTTACGCCGCGCCATCCTCGACGGGCAGGGCTACCTGCTCATCCTGATGGACATGGAACCCCTCTTGCGCGACCCCCACTACGTGGTCGGGAAAGGGCTGGAGGGCATCGACATCAGCATCCGCGGGCGCGGGGGCTAAGGCCCCGGCGCCTCGGCGCGCCGTTCGCGCAGCCGGGCGAGCGCGCGGTGCACCGCGTCGGCGTGCGCCGCCCCGAACTCCTGGCCCGCGCCGTAGCCGCGCGCGTAGCCGCACCGCCGCGCCGCCGCCAGCGCGAGCACCAGCCCCAACCCCACGGCGAACCCCCGGATCATCGCTCGTCCCCCCTCGCGTCGACCGCCCGATGCCGGGCGCGCGGGGGTAGGTATACCACGAATCGAGCGGATGTGGAGCGGTCATGAGCGGGATTTTCTGGCCCGAGGGCACGGCGCCCCGCGCGGGGCTGCGCGACGGCACCCCCTGGCAGGCGGCGGCCTACGCCGCCAACTGGAGCGACTTCGGCGCGGGCTTCGCGACCGCGCAGTGGCGCCGGGACGCGGCCGGGCGGGTCTGGCTCAAGGGGCTGGCGAAGAAGGCGGCCGCCCTGGCGATCCCCGACACGATCCTGACCCTGCCGGCGGGGCGGGACGTCCGCCCGACGACGGAGCACATCTTCGTGGTCGCCTCGTTCGCCGGCTACGCCGAGGTGCGCGTCAACCCGAACGGCAACGTCTACCTCCAGGCGGGCGGCTCGGCCACCTGGACCAGCCTGGACGGGATCAGCTTCGACCCGGCGGGGTAGGGGGGGGGGGCAATGGCGACCGACGACGATCTGCTGGCGGATCTGGCGAGTCAGCCCGACGCGCAGCCCGACCCGGCGCGGGCCTCGCTGGTGACGGGCGGGGCCGCGCCCAGCCTCGACAGCGGGCGCGGCTTCTTCGCGGTGTTGCGCGTGCTCCGGCGGGTGGTCGCCCTGGCGCGGCAGAATCAGCAGGACGTGGCGCAGCTCAAGAGCGACGTCAGCGCAATCAAGCAGCGTCTCGGGATGTAGGGCTCACGGCGCCCACTTGCGCCACGGGGTGAACTGGTAGGCGTCGAGGCTGCCGGCGGCGGCGTGGCGCTCGTAGCGCCCGTCGGTCCCGACGGCGAGCACGTAGACGTCGCCGTCGAAGCAGGCGACCGAGACGGCGAAGGGGTAGCCGGCCACCGGCACCACCCCGCCGAGGTCGCCGCCGGCCAGCCAGGTGGCTCCGTCGTTGACCGAGTACTGGAAGGACACCCGGGCGTCGTCCTCGCGGCGGGCGCGGTAGGAGACGCCCGCGTAGCAGGCGTCGCGCGCGGTGGCGTTGGCGTAGTAGCCGCCGTCCGCCCCGGCGCCGGCCGCCGGCCGGCTCATGGCGAACGCGAGCGCGAGGGCGAGCAGCCCCAGGACGCTGGGGATGGCGCGCCGGATGGGCCGGATGCGGGTACAATGCGGGACGGGCATGGGAGCTAACTCCTTCCGTGCCTCACGCCCCCGGGCTGTCGCAAGCAGCGCCGGGGGTTTGTCATACCCCGCAAGGGGTGCGGGGCTCCATCGCTTTCAGTATAGCACGATCCGCGAGGATTGGCGCATTTGATGGAGGCGACATGGAGCATGGCACGACGGAAAGGGGCGCGCATGGCCGCGCGGCGGGGCGGACGCGACGTGGAGCTGGTCACGGCGAGCCTCAGCTTATGGTTCGCGCTCCGGCTGGCCTGGTCCGGCGCCGACGCGGGGCTGACGCCGGCGCGGTTCTGGGCGGTGCTCTTCCTGGCGGCGGCGACCCTCAAGATCGTCGGGGTGTGGCGCGGCTGGGGCTGCTGCCGCATCGCCGGGCTGCTGGCGGGGGTGGGCCTCTGGACCGCGCTCGGCACGATCATCTACCTGCGCTACCACGGGGCGCTGACGTACGGGGCCTTCCTGCTGCTGGCGATCTGGCAGGCGGTGGCCTTCGTGCGGGTGCTCCGCGGCGATGAGTGAGACGCTGCTGGCCGCGCTCGCCGGGCTGGGGGGCGCGGCGCTCACCGCGGTGCTGGGGCCGACGATCGCCGGGCGCTTCAAGAGCCGCGACGACGGCGCCCGGCGCTACGACGCCGGGGTCTGGCGGATCGTCACCGAGCAGCGCGCCGAGATCAAGGAACTGCGGGAGCGCCTGGACACGCTGGAGGCGCGCTCCGAGGCGCAGACCCAGGAGAACATGGACCTGCGGGCCAACTTGCTCCAGGTGCAGGCGGGCGAGCGCGAGGTGCGCCGCGACAACGAGCGGCTGCGCACGCGCGTGGCCGAGCTGGAGGCGCAGGTGCGGGAACTCAAGCAGGAGGCATGATGTCCACCCTACCCGATTGGTTGCGGCGCGCTATCCGCACGCTCGCCCAGGTCGCCGTCGTCGAGGCGGTGATCCAGGTGCTGCTCGCGTTCGGCGTGCCGATCACGCCGGTGCAGCATACCGCGATCCTCGGCCTAGCGACGCCCGTCGTCAGCGCGATCCAGAATGCATTAGAGGACAAGGGCGTGGTGCCCGCGCTCGGGAAAGCGCCCGCCCCCGACGGCGAGCGCCCGGTGCCGCCGATCACCTGACCGCGACTACTCCTTATCCCCTTCCCTCCCCTCTCAGCCCCCGTTCGGCACAAGGCCGGGCGGGGGCCTTTTCCGCTTCGTGGCAGGGAAATCCGCGCTCCTTGACAAATGGCGCGCATGGGCGTACAATATTGGTGTTGGATCGGGACAGCGACGAGGAGGGCACCATGAGCGGCGAGCCTGAGCGCGAGTACGTGGCGCACACCGGCGTGCGGCGGGTGGGCGACGAGTACCACGTCTTCGTGGTCGAGGGCGAGTACGAGGACGAGGACGGCGATCTGGTGGGCGGGCGCGAGGTGCTGCACAGCAGCCACGCCGACATCCGCGAGGCCGAGCGCGTCTCGCTGGCGCTGTTCGAGGAGCGGCGGGCGCGGTGACGCGCCCCCCCACCTTCGGCTCGCTCTTCGCCGGCATCGGCGGCCTGGACCTCGGACTCGAGCGGGCCGGTTGGGAATGCCGCTGGCAGGTGGAGATCGACGACTACTGCCGGCGCGTGCTGGCGAAGCACTGGCCTGCGGTGCCGAAGTACGGCGACATCCGCGATCTCAGCGGGGAGGAGTTGGAGCGTGTCGACCTCATCGCGGGAGGATTCCCCTGCCAGGACATCAGCAACGCCGGCCGGCGCGCCGGCATCGCGGGGGAACGCAGCGGGCTCTGGGGCGAATTCGCTCGGCTCATTCGCGTTCTACGACCCCGCTTTGTGCTTGTGGAGAACGTCGAATCTCTCGCTCTTCGGGGACTTGAGCGCGTTCTCGGGGACTTGGCCCTACTCGGGTACGATGCGGAATGGAGCTTGCTTTCGGCGTGCGCCCTGGGTGCACCACATACACGCGAGCGCCTGTTCATTCTGGCCTACCCCCAGGGCGGACGGGAGGGACAACTGTGGCGGCTCCAACGCGCGCAAGGCCGCGAAGCAGCGCGGGACGTACCTTGGGCGGCGGGCGAACCCGGAATTCATCGAGTGGCTGATGGGGTTCCCGCTCGGGTGGACCGACTTAGAGGACTAGGCAACGCCGTGGTGCCGCAGGTGGCGGAGTTTATCGGCCGGCGGCTGCTGGCCGCGAGCGAGCGGGAAGAGGGGGCGGCGTGACCGGAGAGGAGTGGCTGAGCACGCGCGAGGCGGCGGCGCGCCTGGGGCTGCACCCCCACTACCTGCGGCGGCTGCTGGCGCGCGGGCGGCTGCCGGGGGCGGTGCGCGAGGACACGCCGCGCGGGCCGGTCTGGCGCATCCCTGAGAGCGCGGTGGCTGGGTATGTGGCGCCCCCTCGGGGGCGGCCGAAGCGGAAGGAGGGCTAGCAACCATGACCACGGCGACGGCGGCGGGCGTGGCGGCGACGGCGGACGAGCTGGAGCGGCAATGGCGCGAGTGCCAGGCCCGCATCGACACCTGGACGGCGCGCGACCTCACGCCGCCGCCGGGGCTGCTCCACTGGGAGGACCACCTGGAGCGGGCGCTGCGCGCGCTGGACGGGGAGGAGGCGGGCGATGAGCGACGAGGGGAGGCGCGACCGTGAACTGGGGGCGCATCGCCAATATCCTGATGTGGGCTGAAATCGGCTGGGGCGCCGCCTCGGAGCGCGTCGTCTATCGCGGCTTGCGCCGAGCGCGGCGCTGGTGCTGGGCGCGCGATCGCGCGGCGCGGAGAAGGGTTCTCAGGTAGGAGCGACATCAATTCATCCTTATGGGCCTTGTCGTGACCGTATATATCCGTGACTTGAGGAGGGGACAGCATGGAACCGTGGACGCAGCTCTTCGTGCGGAATCCGCACGTCGGCGGCTACTCGGGGCGGCAGGCGATGCGCCGGGTGGACGAGCACCTGCAACAACTGGGCGCGCTGATGCACGTCCCGCCGGGCGGCGACGGGCTGCCGGTGCCCGAACCTGACGGCACCTACGAGGTGCGCGCGTTCGGCGATCCCGGCTTCGTCAGGTACGTGCTGGAGCAGCACTACGGCCTAGCGATCGAGCGCGAGGAGACGCACGATGAGTGACGAGGAGGGCGGGCGATGAGCGGCGAGACTGAGCGGGCGTACATGGCGCACACCGGGGTGCGGCGGGTGGGCGACGAGTACCACGTCTTCGTGGTCGAGGGCGAGTACGAGGACGAGGACGGCGATCTGGTGGACGGGCGCGAGGTGCTGCACAGCAGCCACGCCGACATCCGCGAGGCCGAGCGCGTCTCGCTGGCGCTGTTCGAGGAGCGGCGGGCGCGGTGAGGCCGCGCCTCTTGGATCTTTACTGCGGGGCGGGCGGGGCGGCCGTAGGTTACGCCAGGGCTGGTTTCGAGGTGGTTGGTGTCGATTGCGTGCGTCAGCCCCGCTATCCGTTCGCGTTCCACCAGGCCGACGCGCTCGAGTTCGTCGCGGCCCACGGGCACGAGTACGACGCCATCCACGCCAGCCCGCCGTGCCAGCGCTACTCGAAGTTCTCGCGCAACCTCGGGACGGCGCACCGGCACCCCGACCTGATCGCGCCTACGCGCCGGGCGCTGCGGCAGACCGGGAAGCCCTACGTCATCGAGAACGTGCCCGGCGCGCCGCTCGAGAACCCCGTCCTGCTCTGCGGCTCGTTCTTCGGGCTGCTGGTGCGCCGGCACCGGCTGTTCGAGTGCTCCTGGTCGATGCTGGGCACGCCCTGCCACCACACCGGGCCGTCGATCGGGGTCTACGGCAACGGCACCCCGACGTGGCACCGCAAGGTGCTCGGGCGCAACGTGACCGTCGCGGACTGGAAGGAGGCAATGGGGATCGACTGGATGACGCGCGAGGGGCTGGCACAGGCGATCCCCCCGGCCTACACACAATTCATCGGGCGGTCGCTCCTGCGCGTGCTGGAGGGCGAGCGGGCGGCTTGAGTCGTAAAGTTCGTTCAAGGTCCGTTGTCCGAAGAGTTTGGATAGGAGGGGACACATGGCGACACCGGACGAACCGCGCACCTGCCGGTCGCTCGACCAGGCGCTGGCCGAGGCCATCCTGGCGCTCGACCTCTTGGCCCCGGGCGAGGAGGTGCAGCGGGCCAGCCTCGGGAGGTTTGCCGAGAAGACCGAGTACTACTGGACGCTTGACACCCACCGCCACCTCGGCAACACAGTGGCGGCGCGCCGCGCCGTGGATCCCGCCCACTTCCGGCGGGCGGCCATCGAGCTGATCGCGGCGGCGCACGCTGAGGCGGCGGTGCGGCTGGCCTATGAGGATAATGCGGCGCTGCAGTCGGCCGACGCCGGCCGCTAGCCGCCCGCGGGCGGGACAGGAGGGGGCAGCATGGTGAGCGTGATGCGCCTGTGGGCGGGCGGCTACATCGTCGTCGTCGTCGACCTGGGGGCCGACCGCGCCCCCGAGTCGTTCACGTTCCGCGACAGCCAGCTGGCGGACGTGCTGGCCTTCGAGGAGTGGATCGTCGCCACGGTGGCGATGGTGACGGGCGGGCGGGTGCGGCTGGAGCCGGTCAAGCGCGGCCCCGCCGCAGCCTAGCCCACCACGGCCGCGCCGGCGTCGCCACCTCCGCCTGGCGGTGGCGGTCGGCGGCGGCGGCGAGGCGCGCGACCTCGGCCTGGAGGGCGGCGATCGTCTCGTCCTTGGCGGCCAGGGCCTCGCGGTGGGCCGCCTCGACGGCATCCACCGCCGCGGCGATGAGCGCGCGCGCCGCCTCCTCGGAGAGCCCCGCCACCCTCGCCTGGCGGTGGCGGTCGAGGGCGATGCCGGGCTCCCTGAGCCGGTCGACGTCCTCCGGGGCGTAGCGGTGCGCCTGGCCCTCGTAGGCGGCGGGCACCAGCCGGCCGCGCTGGACGTGGCGCTCGATGGAGCGGCGGGAGACGCCCAGGCGCTTGGCCGCCTCGTCCTTGCTGAGGAGGGGCGACGCGGCGCTGGCGGTGGTTGTCGGGCTGTCGGGGTCGCTCATGGCGGCGGAGTATACTGATGATCGCCATGGTTGTCGATGGCGGTCGGTGGAGAGCAAGGAGGGCAGCAGATGGAGACGAAGCGGATCAGGCTGGCGGCACCGAAGCCGACGCCGTATGAGGTTGCCCAGGCGAAGCGCCTGGCCGAGTACCTTGCGGCCTTAGACGCGCTGCGCGCCATCGACGCGCTGATGGACCGGGGGTTCGAGGAGCGCCAGTACAAGCGGGCGCTGCTGGAGATTGGGGAGTACACGCGCGGCGTCCACGCCCCGGCAGTCCTGCAGGCGGAACTGGGCGGCTATCGCGGCGAGACACCCTAGCCCCGCCATCGCCTGTCGATGGCGGTCGGCGTGTCGGAGCGTTTCCGGTTTCGCTGGCTTCGCGTCATTAGAGGGATGAGGAGGTGACGCATGGACGACGCGGAACTGGAACGGCTGGTGCAGCGGAGCATGGTGATCGTGCGGAAGGTGCTCGACGAGCAGGCGCGCATCAGGGACCGGGCGCGCGCGATGTACCGCGACATGACCGGGGCGCGGGTGCCGCTGGACGCGCTGGACGAGATCGACCAGCGCTGGTGGTATCGCCTCGCGCGGATCAGCCTGGGGTTGCCGGTCGATGACGACGACTAGCCCCGCCAGCGCCCGGCGGTGGCGGTCGAGGGCTAGCCCGCCCCCCGCGCGCGCAGGATGGCTTCCAGCGCGCTCACGATGCCGTCGTTGGGGTCGAGGAGCGCCAGCAGGCCGGCGGCGGCCACGAGGGCCAGCACCGGCGCCCAGGCGCGGATCTCCGCCAGGCGCGCGGCCAGGCCGGCCGCGCCGTAGCGCCGCAGCGCGTACTGGACCACCACCGCGGCGAACTGCGTCTCCACGTAGCAGGGCGCCCCGTAGGGCGGGACCACCGCCACCGGCGGGCAGCCCGGGCACTCGAGCAGCGCCGGCTTGTGGCCGCGCCGCATGACCAGCCCCTTCGCGCCCCCCCGCCAACTCCGCTCCACCGGCCCCGCCGCCGCCCGCTCGACCTCCACCGCCATCGCCCGCCCGCTCCTCGCTCGCCGGGGTGCCCGCCCCGGCCCGCCGTCGCCGCTAGGGACGATTATATAGCGCCAAATGTCTCGGCAACAGCGGTACTTTTGGACCGGGAGATTCGTACAAAACCCGAGATTACTTTCGTACTCTCTGGTCGGCGGTAGCGGGGATCAGGCGTCGTCGCGCCGACCACGGACTACGGCGGCTAGATATGGCCTCCAAAGATCGGCCAGGTCGCGCCAGGCGCCCGGGTCGTCGGCGATGCCCGCCTCTTTGAGCTGCGCCACGATGTCGGGCTGCTGGCGCAGGTACTCCATGATCGCGCGCAGCTCCGGGTCGGGCTCCTCCTCCGCGCATTCCGCCTCTTCCAGCAGGCCGGCCGCGCGCAGCAGCAGGCCCACCGGCACCCCCAGCCCGCCCGCCAGCTTGCGCATCAGGTCGAGGGGCACGTCGCGCTTCGCGGTCTCCACCAGGCTCACCGTCGTCTGATCCACCCCGGCGCGCTCGGCGAGGTCTTCCTGCGTCCAGCGGCGCTCCCGCCGCAGCCGCCGCACGGTCGGCCCGACGTGCCCCTCGGTGTTCACCTTCGCCACCTTCACGACCCTCCGTGTGACGATTCGGCCCATCGCTTCCCCAGTATGAATCCTAGCAATATCGCCCGCGCCTATCTATTGACAAGCACTAATATTGTGTATTATAATGTGTCGTACGACACAGGAGGACAGCCGATGGCATCACGCGAGTCGTTCCGGTCTCGGCGGCGCCAGCCCCACAACGGGGAGAAGCGCAGGGTGACGATCACCTGGCCGGCGGAGCTGGTGGAGGTGGTCGAGCGGCGCGCGGCGGCGGCGGGCATCAGCCTCTCCTACGAGCTGCGCCAGCTGGTGGAGCGCTGCCTGCCGCTGCTGGAGCGCGCCGAGGCTGGCGAGGCGCCGGCCGATCACGACCCGTCCGCCTGCTGCTAGCGTACCACGCGACCCGCCGAGTGGCGCATTTGGAACGAGTCGAGGAGGGGAGGTGATGGCGATGTCTTCGGGGCCGTGGAAGGCCACCCCGGCGGACGAGCTGCTGGACGTGGCGGCGGCGCTCGCGGAGGCGGTGCCCGCGCTGCGGGCGCTCAGGGACGCGCGCGAGCTCAGGGGCGACGCCCGGGCGCGGCTGGCGGGCGAGAGCCTGCTCACCGTCGAGGCGGCGGCGGCGCGGATCGGCAAGCTCTCGGAGCGCGAGCGGCAGAAGAAAGCCGCCTGACCTGGGCAGGTATCAGGCGGCGAGCGCAAAGTAGGATGTAGCACCTACAGGGAGGATACCCGACATGTGTGGAGAATGCAACCCCCGGCGCCTCGCGGTGTTCCAGAGGACCGACCAGGGCGACCACTGCCGCTTCGGCGGGCGGGTGGGCGACGCGCTCACCATCTACGTGCCCAGCCACCGGACGCACCCCGGCCACGCCTGGCCGGTGCGCGTGAACGTGGACGGGACCGGCGAGCACTGCCCCTGCCCCGCCGTGGGCACCTGCCGCCACATCCTGATCGCGCAGGACGCGGCCGTGACCTACCTCGGCCTGCTCAGGAACTACCGGGCCATGACGCCGGCCCAGCGCCTCGCGCACCTGCGCGAGGCGGGGCCGGCGCGCGTCGGCTTCCCGACCATCCAGTACGCCGCCCTGATGCGGGCGATCGCGGACGGCGGCGACGCCGGCCAGGAGGCGCGGGCGGCGTGAGGGAGCAACTGGACACCCTGCTCGACCCCGCGCCCGGCCTGCCGCGGCGGCTGGTGGCGCGGCTCATGGCGCGGGTCGCCGAGCTCCTGAACCTGGGCACGGTGGTGCGCTGCTGCTGCTGCGGCGGCGCGGTGGACCGCGCCGAGGCGGGCGCCTGCGACGGCTGCCACGCGACGATCTGCCGCACCTGCGGCACCTACGACCGCGTGTACGAGGTGGTGTGCTGCGACCGCTGCTCGGGGGCGGAGGGATGAGCGCCGACGCGCGCTTGGCCCTGTTCGCGCTGGCGGCGGCACTGTTGGCGAGCGTACTGAGGTTCGTCTGAGGGAGGGCAGAGCATGGACCTGGGCGAGATTGCCGATTACTACCTGCGCCGGCTCGGCGCGCTCATGGCGGAGGACGCGCGCCTGGGGCTGCACACCCCGCCCGCCTACATCGAGGCGCTGGTGCGCCACGAGCTCGCGCTGGAGCGCCCGCACACCGCCGACCCCTGGCCGCTCATGGCCGAGCGGGACAATCAGGACGGCAACGGCGCGAAGGGGGATCCGCGATGGATCCGATGAGCGACGCCCAGCGCGAGCGCTTCTGGTCGAATGTCGAGAAGGGCGACGGCTGCTGGGTCTGGCGCGGCCTGAGGATGACCAACGGTTACGGCCGCTACGGCGGTCGCAGTATCGGGGCGCATCGCATTGCCTACGAGCAACTGCGAGGACCGATTCCCGCGGGCCTCGAACTCGATCATCTCTGCCGTAACCGGCTGTGCGTAAACCCGGACCACCTGGAAGCGGTCACGCGGCGCGAGAACGTCCTGAGGGGAATTTCTCCGATGGCAGAGCAAGCCAAGCGGACGCATTGCCCGCAGGGGCATCCGTACGACGAGGAGAACACCTACCACTGGCGCGGCCATCGTCGGTGCCGCAAGTGCAACCTATCAGCCACGAACGCCCGCTACGCGAGGCGCCGCGAGCGAATGCGGGCCGAGGCGGGCGGCGACGAGACCGACGGGAGGGCGTCGTGAGCGACGAAACGCGCCTCTCGACCGGCGCCGCCGTGATCGTGCAGCGCCTCCCCCAGCCCCACCCGGACGGCTGGGCGGCCTACCTCACGCTCGACCGCGCGCCCGCCGCGCTCACCGTCTCGCTGGCCGAGGCGGACCTCGAGGCGCTTTCGACGCTGGCGGCCGAGCCGTGCGGCGCGGCGCGGGCGGGGCTCACCGCGCGGCTGGTCGCCGCCTTCCACCTGCCCGCCGGCCGGCAGCCGACGACCGCCGACTGGCGCGCGATCGGCAGGATCGCGGCCGTGGCCCTCTCCGCGCCCCAGCGCAGCCACGCCGAGCAGCGGCGCCAGCGCGAGATGGCGTTCGCGCTGGCGATGCACGCCGGAAGGACGGTGGCCTAGATGAGCGAGCAGCGGCCCGGCGGCGCGGAACTCAGGCGCAGGCGTCAGGAGGCGCGGCGCAGCCTCCGCGACGTGGCGAGCGAGCTGGGCGTGTCCGCGGTCTACCTCAGCGACATCGAGCGCGGCAACCGGCCGATCCCGCGCAACGAGCTCGGGGGGCGCCTGCTGGAGCTCTTCGGCATCGACCCGGCGGACCTGCCGCCGCGCGACGCGGAGGAGCGGGCGAAGGTGGAGCGCGCCTACCGGCGGGGGCTGGAAGAGGGCGCGGCGCTGGCGCTGGTGCGCGACCGATGACCCGCCCCTACCCGCCGCCCACCAAGGCCGAGCTGCTGGCGCTCGCGGAGCGCTGGGGCGACTCATACGAATACCTGCTCGATCACTTCACCTGCCTGGGTCCGCGCCAGCGGGTATGGCGGACGCGGGCGCTCCGGCGGCTGCTGAAGCTGCCGCCGCGGGAGAGGGGACGACGATGAGCGAACAGAAATTTGACCCGTCCAGGTATCTGGTGAGCATCAACGGCCGGGGCGAGTACCTGGAGGTCCGCTGGCGGCTGGTGTGGCTGCGCGCGGAGCACCCCGACGCCTCGATCTACACCGAGGCGGTGGACCTTGGCCCCGACTACTCGATCTTCAAGGCGACCATCAGCGTGCCGAATGGCGGCGCGGCCACCGGCTACGGCTCGGAGACCGCGAGCGACTTCCGCGACCACCTGGAGAAGGCCGAGACCAAGGCGATCGGCCGGGCGCTGGCCGCGCTCGGCTACGGGACGCAGTTCTGCCCCGATCACGACTTCGGCGCGCATGACGGGCGCGTGGTGGACACGCCGATGAACCGCCCGCGTGGCGGCAAGCCGGTCGTCGGCCAACTCGCCACCGAGCGCCAGCTCAAGTTCATCCGCGCGCTCGCCGATGAGATGCGCGCGGACGTCGGCGATATCGACCACCTCACGCGCCAGCAGGCGGCGGCCATCATCGAGGACTTGCAGCAGCGCCGTCTCGACGCGCAACCCACGGCCCCAACCGGGGCCGGCGCGGCCGCCCGCCCGCCCGGGCGCACCACCCCGGCCGCGCCGCCTCCGTCCTCCCCTCCCACCCTACCCTCATCGCAGCAGCCGGCGGCGGCCCCCACCGCCGCCGGCCCCCTCGCCCCCGACCCGGCGGCGATCGTCGAGCGGGCCTGGGCGCTCTTCGAGGAGGGGAAGGGCTACGCGGAGATCGTGACCTACCTGCGCCCCTTCAAGGCGGCGCTCTCGGAGCAGGACCAGGCGGCGGTCAACGCCGAGGCGCGCCGGATCAAGGCGCAATGCGAGGAGCGCGATAGGGCGCTGCAGCCGGCCGGCTATGCCGGGTGAGGAGGCGAGCGATGGTGTTCATCTGCGCGATTTGCAAAGCCGAGTTCGCGGCCCTCTCCGACTTCATCGCGCACCTGGAGGAACACAAGCGCGAGAACCGGCGGCGGCTGGTGGCGCTCGACGGCGAGGTCGCCCGCTACCGTCGTTACCTGGAGGAGCACAAGAAGCGGCGGGAGGCGAAGCGGAAGGGCTGGCGACGATGGGCCGGCGGAGGATGAGCGGCCGAGGCCGTGGTGGCGGTTCTGGAGGAGGGACTAGGCGATGATCCACAACTCTGATCGGCCCGAAGTGATGACTCGCGCCGGTCGCGGCGAGACCGAGCCGACGCCCGAGGAACTGACGCAGGCGGTGACGGGCTGGGCGGCGAAGCTGCTCGCGGAGGTCGAGCGGCTGCGCGCGGCGCTGGTGGAGGAGCGGGCGCGACGGCTGGCGGCCGAGGACCGCATGGCGCAACTCGACGAATTGCGCGCGGCGCCGGTCGATGCGCGATGGGCGGAGTTCCCCGAGATATTGCGCGACTACTACCGCGCGATGGCGCGGCGCTCGCTTGAAGTCCCAGGAGGAGAGATGAACACCAACGTGTCCGAGCTGCAGGTGGCGCGCGAGCACGAGCGGCTGGCGTTCCTGCTCGAAGATTTGAAGGCCCACATCACGCGGGGCCTGATCGACATCAAGGGGCATATCGCGGCGCTTGCCAAGTACGAGCCGGAGCCGGAGGGCGAGATGACGCAGGCGCTGCGCGAGCACCTGCGCGGCGAGCTGTCGCGCCTCGGGCTGGACCGCGAGTAGGAAAAGGATGCGCCCGCTGCGAGCGGGCGGCTTTGCCGCGGCCGGCTCCCGTCATGGCGGCGGGGCCGGTCGCGCGTAGGCAGTATAGCACAGGAGGGAACGATGGCACCCCGCATCGGGAGCTTCGCCTGGTTCGCGGTCGAGATCCCCGACCCCCCGCGCTCGACACAGCGCGCCGATCCGCGGACGGCCAGGGAGGCAGGGCGCGAGGAGGCGGCGGCCGAGGCGCATCGTGTGGCGATCGCGCTGGAGGACTTCGCGCGCATGGTCTACGAGCAGCACGGCCTCGACTTGCTGACCGTGCTCCGGCACAGCACGATGACGAGCGAACCGGTCACGCTCGGCGGCAAGCGGCTGATCCGGTTCGTGCTGCGGCCGGCCGACGAGGAGGGCGCGCGGTGATGCTCCCCGAGCGGCGGTATCGCACGATCGTGGCCGACCCGGCGTGAGCGGCCCCGCCGAGGTGGCCGAGACGCTGCGCCTGCTGGCGGCGCTGGGCCTGGGCCTGGCCGTCGCCTCCTGGCTCGACGAGCGGCTGCCGGCGTGGTGGCGGCGGCTGGTGGCGCGGCGGCGCGGGCGCACGTGGCGGCGGTGAGCGCGAACGTATGGGGGTTTGCTTGACACAGCGGGGAAAGTCGGGTATCCTGTCAGTGCTGAGAGCGTGGGTGAGGTCGGCGCGTGGCGCTGCCATTCCCACACATAACCGCTACTATCAGGTGGCCCTGGCCCGGCCATCTGTGGTAGGATATAGCCGCATAGGAACCCCACGGACACCCGCGCTCTCAGCACGCGCGCCTCAGGTCCGTGGGGTTTCTGCGTGTGTGGAAGGCCAAGCCTCATGAACACGCCCCTCGACTTCGCCTGGTACACCCAGGTGCGCCGGCACGACTACTGGCTCTCCCGACTGACCGACGAGGAACTGACCCGCGAGGTGCGCTACTGGCGCAAGCGCGCGGACCACGCCGAGGAGGAGGCGCCCGAAGGCGCGGAAGACCTCTGGCCGATGGTCTGCGCGTGCTTCCTGGGGCTGGCCGAGTCCGAGCAGGCGCAGCGGCGCCGCCGGCCGGCTCCCCCCGCGCCGAGCGATGGCGCCCGCCTGCCCGAGTCGGTGGTCGCCGACATCAAGCGGCGGCTCGACCTGGGCGAGCTGGTGGAGCGGTGGGGGCTGACGTCGCTCCGCAAGAGCGGGCGGGCGCTGGTGGGGCGCTGCCCGTTCCACGACGAGCGCAGCGCCTCGTTCCACGTCTACACCAGGGACGAGGACGACCAGCACTACCACTGCTTCGGCTGCGGGGCGCATGGTGATGCCCTCGACCTCGCCCGCGCGCACGGCCCCTGGCTCTCGTTCCGCGAGGCCGCCGAGGGGCTGGCCGCACTGGCCGGTGTGTCCCTTCCCGTCGCCGCAGCCGCGCCGAAGAAGGGTTCGCGCTCTGGCGGCATCGTGGTCCGGCGGCCGGCGGTGCGCCGATGAGCGTCATCACGCTGGCGGACGTGCGCCCGGAGCGCGTCGAGTGGCTGTGGCCCGGCTACGTCCCGTTCGGCTACCTCACCATGCTGGAAGGGAAGGGCGGGATCGGCAAGAGCACGATGATGCTCGACCTGGCGGCGCGCCTCTCGACCGGCGCGCCGCTGCCGGGGGGCGCGCGGCGCGGGCCGTTCGGCACGCTGCTGATGATGCAGGAGGACGGCCTGGAGGATGTCATCCGCCCGCGCCTCGACAACGCGGGGGCGGATATGTCGCGCGTCCACGCGCTCAGCACCGTGGTGGACGAGGACGGCAACGAGGTCTACCCGGCCCTGCCCGACGCGGTGACGGAGATCGAGCGGCTGATGATCCAGTACGACTGCCGGCTGCTGGTGATCGACCCGATCATGAACTACTTCGCCAAGGGCTACAGCACCGGGATCGACAGCGAGATCCGCCAGGTGCTCATGCCCCTCCACGAGATGTGCAAGCGCAACCGCTTCGCGGCGGTGCTGATGCGCCACCTCAACCGCCGCCAGGGCGCGGAGGCGACCGACCGCGGCACCGGCGGCTCCGGCTTCCTCAACGTGGCGCGCTCGGCGCTGGTGGTGGCGCGCGACCCGGACAACCCGGTGCAGTTCGCCATGGCGCAGAGCAAGACCAATCTCGCGGGCCAGTCGCCCACGCTCCTGTACGCGCTGGAGAACTGCGAGAACGGGGCGGCGCGCCTCGCCTGGGGCGGGGTGAGCCGCCACGACGCGGACGCGCTGGTGCAGCTGAGCGGGAGCAAGGAGGAGATGAGCGAACTGGAGGAGGCGGTCGCCTTCCTGCGCGACCTGCTGGCCGAGGGCGAGATGCTGGCGCGCGAGGCGCAGCGGCACGCGCGGGACGCGGGGATCGCCGACCGCACGCTGCGGCGGGCGCGCGAGCAGCTGGGCATCCGCATCCAGAAGGAGCGTTCGGCGAACGGGCGCTCCATCTGGGCTTTGCCGGAAGATTTACACAACCCGGCTCAAGGTGGCCAAGGGGGGTATAGTGAAAATGTTGGCCAAGTTGGGCAAACTGAGACACTACAACAACTTGGCCAACATGTCCAAGGTGCCATATATACCCCTGGTGGCCAAGTTCCCAATGGCCAAGTTGGCCAAGTTCGCCAAGTTCCCCGTGTGCCGTTCGCGGGCGTCCACCCCTGCTCGCGCTGCGGGGTGGATGTGGCGTTCGCGCGGGGCGCGGTGGCGCTGTGTTCGGAGTGCTTGCAGGCCCGCGTGGTGGCGGATTAGGAGGCGGTGGCGATGTTCTGGGTTGAGGTGGACGAGGGCGTATACGTGAACCTGGCGCGCGTGCGCGAGGCGATGTTCTACGAGGAGGGCGGCGAGACGGTGGCCCATCTCTTCATGATCGATCGGGATTCGGAGGGGGAGCAGGCGTCGTACCAGTTCGCCGGCGAGACGGCGGCGGCGCTGGAGAAGCGCATCGCCCGCTGGTGCCGCGACGAGGACGGCCCACCCTCGCAGGCGGACCACAACAGCGCGCGGCGCGGCCGGCTGGTGGAATGATGAGCGACATATCCGCCCCCCGCAAGCGCGACCCCGCCCCTGCCGACCCGCAGGCGCGCACGGCGTGGTACGAGGAGCGGCTTGAGGTGGGCTGGCGCATGATCGACCGGGCGGTGGACGAGCGGCGCTGGGCGGACGTGGCGCGGATGGTCCCGTTCTGGTGCGACCTCTTGAAGACCTATGAACATCACGTTGACCAGTGCCGCGCGGCCGCTGTGCAGGGCCGGCTGGTGGCGGACTGAGGAGGGGGCGCATGGGACTGCGGGTGATCTCGATGGGAGGGGGGGTCCAGAGCACGGCGCTGCTGGTGCTGGCGGCGCAGGGCGTGCTCGACTTCCCGGTGGCGCTGTTTCCCGCATTACAGCTAGGAAAATCGGCGTACGTATGCTATACTGGGGCCAATGAAAGAACGATGCCGGAGCGTGCTGCTAACACCCCCGGCGCGACACGGAAGGAGTGTGCTCCCGTGCCCCCTCAGTATACCCCTTTGCCGCAACTAACCCAAGTGGAGATCGGGTACCTCGCCGGGATTATCGATGGCGAAGGCACCATCAGTGTCATGTACTACCAGTCGAAAACCGGTCGCGCGCCGAGCCTCACATGCCGCCTGAGCATCGGCAATACCAACCTCGACTTGCTGCGGTGGGTCGAATCGGTGTGCGGAGGGAAGATCCACCTCAACACCAACGTGCGGATGCAACGCGCGAAGCTCTACTACAACTGGGCGCTGCTGGGACGGCCCGCCCTCGACACTATCGCGCTCGTGGAGCCGCACCTAAAGATCAAGCGTCAGCAGGCCATCCTCGCCGCGCAGATCGATGCTTTGTTGCTGCCGCGCTTCGGGGATAACCGATTGCGCGTCGTGACCGATGAACTGCGGAAAAAGCGTGAGGCACTCGTCGCGGAGTTCCGTCGCCTCAACGGCAAGGGGGTGGCATCGTGACCCTGCGTGTCATGTCGTATGGGGGCGGCGTGCAGTCTACCGCAATGCTCGTCCTCGCAGCACAAGGCCAGATTGCTTTCAAGGTGGCGCTCTTCGCCAACGTGGGCGATGACAGCGAGCACCCGGCGACCCTCCGCTACGTGCGCGAGGTCGCCATGCCATACGCGGCTGAGCACGGGATCGCGCTGCACGAGTTGCGCCGGGGCGGGCGGACGCTCTACGAGGAGCTGACGCGCGAGGACAGCCGCTCGGTGCGCATCCCCGTCCGCATGGCCCCCAGCGGCGCGCCCGGCAACCGCGACTGCACCGCCGCCTACAAGATCCGCGTGATCGGGAAGTGGCTCAAGGCGCACGGCGCCAGCGCGGACGCACCTGCCACCGTGGCGCTGGGGATCTCGCTCGACGAGTTCCAGCGCGCCCGCACGCCCGACGACCCGCGCACGCCCTACCAGCGGCGCGTCTACCCGCTGATCGAGCGGCGCCTCGACCGCGAGGCGTGCCGGCAGGTGATCGCCGGCGCGGGGCTGCCGGTCCCGCCCAAGAGTTCATGTTGGTTCTGCCCGTTCGTGACGCGGGCGGAGTGGCAGCGCCGGCGGCACGAGGAGCCCGACGTCTTCTGGCGGGCGGTCGACCTGGAGCGGACCTTCAACGCGCGGCGGGCGATGCTGGGCAAGGACGACGTGTATCTGACCGACAAGCTGGTCCCGCTCGACCGGGCCACCAGCCCGCACCGCCAGCTGCCGCTGCTGGCGGACGAGGGCGAGGACACCTGCGAGAGCGGATTTTGCTTCGTCTGAGGAGGGGGCGCATGGGCGACGGCGCGGCGGGCGCGCGGGGCGGGATGGTGACGGCCGACGAGGCGCGGCGGCTGCTGCGGCGCGGCAACAACAAGTACGGCGCCAAGGCGGTGGTGATCGACGGCATCCGCTTCGACTCGCTCGCGGAAGGGCGGCGGTACAACGAACTCAAGCTGGAGGTGGCCGCCGGCGAGATCACCGCGCTGGAGTGCCACCCGCGCTTCCCGCTGGTGGTGAACGGGGTCAAGGTTGGCACCTACGTGGCCGACTTCGCCTATGTGGTCCTGGTCGATGGGGGGCCGCGCGTGGTGGAGGATGTGAAGAGCCGGCCTACCCGCACGCAGAGCTACCGCCTGAAACGCAAGCTCATGCTCGCCCTCTACGGCATCGCGGTGCGCGAGGTGACATCGTGAGCGCGCTGCCGGCCGACGAGGTGGCGCTCCTCGCGCGCTATCCGCGGCTGCTGACCTACGACGAGTCGCGTGCGGGGCTGGCGCCCGACCCGCCCAGCGCGGCCGGGCTGGCGGCGTTCCGGGCGGCGCTGCGCCGGCGCCACGGCCTCACCCCGCGCCAGGCGGACGTGCTCTACGCCGCCTGCCGCGGCCTGACCGCGCGGCGGGAGATCGCGCGGGCGTGCGGCCTGCGCTGGCGGACGGTGCGGCGGCACCTGAACGGGGCCTACCGGCGGCTGGGCCTCGGCCGGCTGGACGGCTGCCGGCTGACCGCGGCGGTGGTGCGCGTCTGGGGCGACTACGCGGCGGTGCGCCAGGAGGAGGGCTGACGATGGTGGACCGGGCGCGGCCGGGTCGGCAGATCGGGCACCCCGAGCCGGTGCGGCGCGAGGAGGGCGAGCGATGAGCGATGAGGCGGCAGGCATGGATGTGGCCTGGGCGGCGTTGCAGGAGTTCGGCCGGCGGGCTGTCTTCTCGCGGCGCCAGGCGTTGCTGCGCGAGTTGCAACGCCGGGTGCAGCAGGAGACGGGCGCGGCGGTGGCCTGGCCGGATGTGCTCTGGTTCCTCACGCCGCAGATCATCATGGCGGCGCTGGTGACGGTGGAGGATCGCGCGTGGCGTGGCGAGGAGGGCGAGCGATGAGCGACGCGACCCCGCGGCGGCCCGACCTGGCCGCGATCGGGCGGGCGGTGGAGCAGGAGGGGGACAGCATCGGCGGGATGATCGACCTGGCCGAGCGGGTACCCGACCTGCTGGCCTGGATCGAGCACCTGGAGGCGGCGCTGCTCGGGGAGCGGGCGGCGCGGCTCTTCGCGGGGTACGCCTCGCGCGATCAGATCGACCCCCAGTATTGGTTCGACTGGGCGCGCGAGGAACTGGTGAAGGAGGGGCTTCTTGGTGGCGTTGCTGAACGACAATCCTGAGCAGGAGCCGACCGAGCACCCCTATAGCCCCCGCCGGCTGCGGGACCACTGGCTCCCCTGGTGGGGAGCGGCGAAGCGGGATAACGTCTACCACGAGCAGGGGCGGGCCGGCGAGTCGTTTGCTGAGTACGGCACCACCATCCTCGCCGCGCGCCGCCTCTCGCGCCCGCCGGCCAGCACCAACTACCTGCTCCTCGCCGAGGCGGTGGCCACCCTGCCGCCCCTCCAGCGCGCGGTGCTCAGGGAGTGGTACGTCCACGGCCACGGCCTGCTGTTCGAGCGCGAGCGGGGCTACCGCTACGACGAGGACCGCGAGGCGGAGCTCGCCAAGCGCGAGCGCATGTGGGGCATCAGCAAACGGGTGGACCGGCCCACCGCCCGGCGCGACGTCGCCCGCGCGCTCAAGCTGGACCGGCTGGCGGTGGACGAGGCGCGCGAGGATGCGGTCAACGCCATCGCGCTGCGCCTGGGCTGGGAGCCGCCGGCCTGGTGCAAGGTCTGCGGGCGGCCCCTGGAGGAGGTGAAGCGCTACGGGCCGACCAGCCGCGGGCTGTGCGGGCGGCGGGATTGCGCGGCGGCGGCGCGCGACACGCTGGCGCAGAACCGTCGGCGGCGCTGGGACCGCTAACAGGTGCGAAGATTGACACCCTGTGCTATAGTTAGGCTTGAAGCACTGCCGGGAGCGCGGCCCTTGGGGGCGGCGGCCCGGCGGTCGGCGTTTAAGCGGCGAGGCCGCCCCTGGTGGAGCGGCCCCGGTGGCGGCGGCTGGTGGCTAGCGCTCGGCGTGGAACTCCGCCGGCGTCAGCACCACCCGGTAGCCCTCGCGCTCCTCGAAGCGCAGCGCCGCGCGCAGCTTCGGGTCGCTGGCCTTCACCTCCTCGCGCACCTCCGGGTCGTGCGCCACCCAGGTGTCGCGCGACTCTTTGCGCTTGAAGCGCAGCAGCACGTCGGCGCGTGGGCCGTTGGTGTTGAGCGCACGCACGCCGTATGGCCGGTAGGCCGCGTACCATGCCTTCGCCATTGCCTGTGCCCTCCTTGGTGAGTGTGGCGGCGGCCACGGCGACCGCCGCCCCGTGTGCCCTACGCCTCCTCGCCCTGCTCGACCCAGAACGTGCCGCGCTCGAACACCTCGCCGCCCAGTTCGCGCACGTCGGTCTCGATCTCCTGCTCGTCCCGCCAGTTGGTCCCGCTGTCGACGGTGATGCGATCCTCGCCGAGCGCGCCCGCCGTGACCTCGACCGTCGCCTCGGGATAGCTGCGGCGGATCTCGGTCGCCAGCTCGTCCAGGTACCGCTGCACCGTCGCCGCCGTGTCGATGGTCGCCAGCGCGCTGGTGTCGCTGCCCTCGAACAGATTGTCCTGCGCCACCTGGACCGTGATCGTCGCCATCGTCTCGTCCCTCCTGTCGTCTCCGGGGCTCGTGCCCCTCTCACACGTACAGAATACCACATATGGTGATGTGTTGTCAATAGGTTGCCGCATATGGATTTTAGATTGGTGGTGCATCTGACGTGAGCGCGCTGCCAGTGGGACCAAATGGGACCGTTCGGCTGCCCGCGCGTGAGGAAATGGCCGCGCGCCTGGTGGCCGAAGACGAGCTGGCCGACGTGGAGATTGCCAAGCGGGCGCGGATCGGCAAGAGCACGCTCGAGCGCTGGAAGCAGCGCCCCGACTTCCAGGCGGCCGTCGCCGCGCACCGCGAGCGCTTCCGCGACGCGATGCTGCGCGAGGGCTTCGCCGACAAGCGCCTGCGGGTGCGCGCCCTCAACCTCTCGGCCACCGCGGTCTACCGCAAGCTCATGGAGAGCGACTTCACCGCCAAGCGCGTGATCGGCACCGCCGAGAGTTTCGTGGAGTTCGACGTCTTCGACGAGGAGCGCGTGCGCCAGTTCCGCGGGCTGCTCGACGACATCGCCAAGGAGCTGGGCGAGCGCCAGACCGGCGCCGGCGCGACCGCCAGCGCGGCCGTGGTCGTGAAGGTCTACGGCGACGCCCGCATGGAGAACCCGCTCGATGCCGACTGGAGCGACGCTCCCGCGCCTCGATCGTCCGCCGACCGCTGACGAACGCCCGTTCGCCCCGCACGGCGCGCAGAAGACGATCATCGCCAGCCGCGCGCCCGAGCTGATCGTGGTGGGGCCGGCCGACACCGGCAAGACCCGCACCATCTTCGAGAAGATCCACCGCGCCTTGGAGTGCTACCCGGGCGCGCGCGCCCTCTACTGCCGCAAGGAGCGCACCTCCTGCACCGACACCGGCCTCGTCACCTTCGAGGAGCGCGTGCTGCCGCCCGGCCACTACCTCAAGGCCGGCCCCAAGCGCGACGGGCGCCACTCCTACAAGTACGCCAACGGCAGCGAGCTGGTGGTGGGCGGCCTGGACGACCTGGAGAAGCACCGCTCCTCCGAGTACGACTGGATCTACGTGCAGGAGTGCAGCGAGGCCACCGAGGACGACTGGGAGAACCTGCTCCGGGCCACCACCGGCCGCGCGGGCGTGCTGCCCTACCCGCAGCTCATCGGCGACATGAACCCGGAGCACCCGCTGCACTGGGCGCACCGCCGCTGCGACGAGGGGCGCGCGCTGGAGGTCTACGTCGGCCACGAGGACAACCCCAGCGTCACCTCCGACCGCCTGGCCGCGCTGGCGCGCATGACCGGCCCGCGCCGCGAGCGCTTCTTCCTGGGTCGGCGCGTGGTCGACACCGAGGGCAGCTACTACGGCAAGCTCCTCTACGAGGCGCGCGAGGCCGGCAGGGTCGGCCCCATCCCGATCGACCCGACGCTCAGGGTGCACACCTCCTGGGACTTCGGGGTGAGCGACTTCACCACGATCTGGTTCTGGCAGGCGAGCGGCCGCCAGCGCTGGGCGGTCGACTACTTCGAGCAGAGCGGCGAGGGGCTGGAGTATTATGCGGGCGTCATCACCCGCAAGGCCCAGCGGTACCGCTACATCCTCGGCGACTTCTATCTGCCCCACGACGTCGAGGCCCGACTCCAGGCCATGCAGGCTGATACTCGGCTTGACCTCCTCCGCCGCCTCTTCCCCAACAATCGGATGGTGGTGGTCCCGCGCGTGACCGATGTGGCCGCGCGCATCCAGGCCAGCCGCGACCTCATCCCGGTGACGTGGTTCGACGACAGCCGCGCCCCGGTGGATGACGCCGAGGCGCGCAACACCGCGCAGGGGATGCAGCGGCTGCTGATGTACAAGCGCGAGTACAACGAGGCGCTGGGCACCTACGCCGCGCGCCCGAAGCACGACCAGGCCAGCCACGCCGCCGACTCGTTCGGCGCCTTCGCGCAGGGCTTCACCGAGGCGCCCAAGCTGCGCCGCGAGGAGCCGCAGCGGCTCAGGATCATGGACATGGGGCGCGGCTGGTGAGCCGCTTCCTGCTCGGCCTCGCTGCCGGCCTGGCCCTCGCCGCGGCGGGGCTGGTGGCGACGTACTGCTGGCTGCTGCGGAAGTTGCTGCAACGCTTTCTCTAGGAGGCAAGTGCATGAGCATCGCTCTCATCCTCGCCATCGTGGCGCTGGTGGTCGGCGTCGTGGGCCTGATCGTGCCCGACAGCCGCCTCCCGGCCGCCGGCGTGGTGCTGCTGGCGCTCGCGCTGCTGCTCGGCTCGGGCGCGCTGCGCTGATGGTGCTCTCGCTGCGCCTGTTCAGCCGCCGCCAGCGCGCCCGGCTGCTCTTCCACCGCTGGCGGTATCTGGTGGGCCAGCTTACCGAATGGCCGAAGGAGCGATGATGGTCGCCGACACCCTCACGCGCGTGCAGGCCGCATTGAAACTCTGGCTCCTGGGCATCCGCCCCGAGGTCTACACCGAGCATCCCGGCGAGCACCCTTGGGCGCACCCGTGGGGTACGGCCCAGGGCTTTGTTGTGCGCGCCGACGACGAGGCGCAAGCGCGCCGTCTCGCCGACAGCTACGCCGGCGGCGAGACCGACGAGTGGCACACGCCCGCTCACCCCTGGCTCGACCCGACCTACACCACCTGCGTCGAACTCACCGGCGACGGGCCGGCCGAGGTGATCCTCCGCGACTTCTTGGAGGACTGATTGGTCCTGCCGCCGCCCCCAATGCAGGGACCGCCTCAGCAGGCCGGCCCCGGCCCCGCCATGCCCGCGCCGCCGCCCGGTGGCCCCGACGCGCTGGTGGCCTTCATCGCGCAGCAGACCGGGATGCCCCCGGCGCAGATCGTGCCGCTGGTGCGGCAGTTCCTCGCCACCATCCCGCCACCGGCGTTGCGCCAATTCTTCAGCCTGCCGCTGCCCGACCAGGCGCTGGCGCTGGTCAACGGCCTCGGCCCGGTGCCGAACGGCCCGCCCGGCATGGCCCCCGGTCTGCCACCGGGACCGCCGCCCGGCCCGGCCGCCGCGCCGCCCAACGGCCCGCCCGTGGGCGCCCCGCCCGGCATCCCGGTGGGCGCCGGCCCGCTGCCGATGCCTGGGCCGATGCCCGGCCCGATGCCCGCTGGTGGTGGCCCGCCGGCCGCGCCGCCGGCGCAGCGCCCGCCGCGCGAGAAGAAGCCCAGCAAGCCCAAGCTGCCGCCGTTCGAATTGCCCGAGGTGCCCGAGCGCGCCAAGCCCACCTACGCGCAGATCATCGCCGACGAGGTGACGGCGCGGCGGCTCTACCGCGCGCGCGACGAGCGGATCAAGCGCGACTACGAGCTCTACTACCAGATCGAGCAGTACCAGAAGCCGAACCACAAGCCGGCCGACCGCGCCGGCGGCGACTACCTGCACACCTCCTCCACCCCCAGCCGGCTGGTGCACCAGATCATCGGGCGGGTGATGGCGACCCACGACAACGTGACCCTGGAGGTGGACGCGCCCGACGACTCGGACGACTCGATCCAGGCGGCGCAGAACGTCGAGAATTTTCTCAGGACGTGCCGCGAGGTCTGGGAGAACCGCTGGGCGCAGCGCGGCAGCCTGGGCGACCCGCAGCCGATGCTCAACTGGAAAGAGGCCGGCCTGATGGTGGTCGAGGGGGCGCTGGGCGGCGTGCTCGCCACCAACCCCGACTACCCGCAGTACCCGCAGGACTACGAGCCGGTGCCGGTGCAGCAGCTCTACCCGCTCAGCCACGCCACCCTGCGCTGCTACCGCACCACGCTCGGCGCGCTCCGCGTCGAGGAGCCGGCCGTCCGCAAGCTCATCCCCGAGTACAAGGCCGACGACCCGCTGGCCCACGGCTGGTACGCCGACGACCAGGACGTGGAGGTGATCGGCTGGTCGGATGAAGTGTGGCACGCGGTCGCCTTCAAGATCGGGCCGCCCGCCGACCCCAGGCGCCAGGTCGACAAGGAGCTGTGGGTCAAGGAGCCGCGCGAGCACGGCGCGGGCTTCCGCATCTACCAGTACCCGCCGTCCTGGGCGGGCACGCCCGGCCCGGCGATGCGCGGGCTGGAGACCCAGGCGCGCCGCTTCGCCGGGGCGGGATTGCTGACGTTCCTGCACCCCACATTCACCCTCTTGGACCAGCTCATCAGCCTGACGCTGACGCAGGCGATGAAGGCGACCAACCCGCCGGTGATCGACAAGATCGACAAGACGATCCCCGACGAGGGCGAGAGCCGGCGCGACCCGGTGGACGTCGGGATCGGCGGGCGCACCCACCGCTACACCACCGACGAGGTGGAGTTCCCGCTCGGCTCGTTCGCCGGCAACGCCGACGCGAACACCATGTTCCAGTCGGTCCTGGGCGAGATCAACAACTACCTGCCGCCGGTGCTGGGCGGGCGCGGGCCGGCGCAGAGCGGGTTCGACCGCGCGCAGCAGGACGAGAGCGCCGGGGCCAGCGTCATCGACCCGATCATCGACGCGCTCGAGGCGCACAGAGAGATGTTCTTCCGGCTGAGTTGTGAACTCGCCCTGCGCACCATGAAGACCGGCAAGGGCCGGAAGCCGCTCTACAAGAGCCTGGAGTACCGCTCCTACCGCGACGCCGAGAGCCGCGGCAGCATCGGCACGGTGAGCGCCAAGGACTTCGAGACGGTCAGGATCGACCGCACCGCGCCCGGCATCCGCGTGCGCTGGCAGAGAATGTCGATGGTGCAGCGGATGCAACTGTCGAACCTGATGGTCCTGCTGGTCAAAGAGAAGCTCAAGTCACGGTTTCAAGCCATGCGGGAAACGGGCGTGGTGGATCCGCGCCGCGAGGAGCAACTGATGCTCACCGAGGCGGCCTTCATGGATGACAAGTTTTTGAAGACGCTGATTGGTGCGGCCGTCCGCAACCTGCGGCCCGAACTCTACCCCGACTGGGTGGCGAGCGAACCGCCGCCCCAGCCGCCCGCCGAGAAGGGGCTGCCCTCGCCGCCGGGCGCGCCCGCGCCGGGGCTGCCACCTGCTATGACGCAGGGGCCGATGCCCGGCCCGATGCCGGGGATGTGACAGGAAAGGACCACGGATGATCTTCCTTGGCGGCACCTGCGGGGACAACGACTGGCGCAGGGAGCGGGCGATCCCGCTGCTGCGTGAACTGGGCGTGCCCGCGTCGGAAATCTTCGACCCGGTGGTGGACGACTGGGACGAGGCGGCGCAGGCGCGCGAGGACGCCGCCAAGCGCGACGCCCGGTTCGTGCTCTTCTACATCGGCAACCCGCGAGCGCACGATAGCGAGGTCTCGGCCTACTCGCTGGTCGAGGCGGTGATGGCGCTCTACGACCAGCCCGCGCGCGCGGTGGTGGTGTTCGGCCCGGAGGAGTTCTCGCCCGGCACCGCCAAGCACCTCCGCAAATGCGAGATGGACCTGCGGCGACGGTTCCCCGAGGGCGCGATCTTCGCCTCGCTCGACCATGCGCTGCGTGCCATCGCCGGGGAGTACACGGCGTGACGATCAGCGCCGAGCAGTGGGCCGCCGCGGTGGCGCGCAACGCCGCGCTCGCCGACGGGGCGCCCGGGACCGCCAGGGACCGCCGGCGGCTGCACTGCGACGCGTGCGGCGTGGTCGCCGGCCTGCGCTACGCGCGCGTCGGGCGCCGGGGCGTCTACCTCTGCCCCGACCACCACCCGGACACGAGGCCCGCCGAGGAGGGCGCCGATGGTCAATAGCTTCCAGTGGCCCAGTTTCACCAGCGTCACCAAGCGTTTCCCGACCGACACCTACGACTGGCAGAGCCTGGTGGGGCCGGGGCGCCCGACCTACACCGACCCGGGCGGCGGCTTCGCCAACACGCCCGGGACCACCTGGCCGGCGGGGACCACGGGCGGCGGCGCGAACACCGGCGACGTGTCGGGCGCGACCTACGACCCCAGCCGGGGCGGCGCGCCCGACACGATGGGCGCCTGGGCCGCGGCCAACCCCCCCGCCAACGCGGGCGGCGGCGGCTGGGACATCCCCGACTGGGCGCTCGGCTCCAACCAGCTGTTCGGCTCGACCTACCAGGGCAACGGCCAGTGGGCGCCGGGCGCGCCGCTGGCGGCGGGCACCCAGGTCTTCGGGGCGGCGCTGCCCACCACCTACAACCCGGCGGCCGACACGCGGCGCCACGATTTCAGCACCCACGCGGCGAGCGAGTCGAACGCCAGTAAGGCGCTCCGCTACGCGCACGACCGCTTCGCCCAGGGCGGGATCAGCCGCGACGACGCGCTCAAGTACGGCATCGCCCGGCTCTACTCCGACTACCGCAACACCGGCCAGGATTGGGCGCAGTCCGGCTTCGGCGACGTGAGCGGGTTCGCCGATTACGTCAATCGCTACAACCCCAACACAGGAGGCGGCGGCATGGTCACGAACTACCGGCCGGACCAGGGGCCGGGCGGCTCCCCCGGCTACACCCCGGCGGCGGGCGGCGGCGGGGCGACGGGCTCCTTCGGCGGCGGCAACGGGCAACTCGGCCCGGTCTCGCTGCAGACGCTGCTCCAGAACCCGCAGCAGGGGTTCCGCTACCTGCTCCAGAGCATGGGCTATAACCCCGATGTGGTCATGCGCGGCGCCTTCGGGGCCAACGCGCAGAAGACGCTCGCCCCGCTGCTCAACGCGGTCTTGCAGGCGCGCCTGGAGGCGGGCGGGACGATGGACAACCTGCAGAGCTACGTGGGCGACTTCGGCAAGTCGCTGGGCGGGGGCGGCTTCTACGGCGGGCTCGGCGACCTGGCCGGCCAGGCGCTCGCGGGCATCCAGGGCAAGCTGGGCACGATGGACGACCGCACCGCCTCCGACGCGCTCAACCGCGCGCTCACCCTCCGCACGCTCAACATGGCGCCGTCGATCGCCAACGCCATCGGCAACGAGTACGACACGATGGCGAACGCCTTCCAGGACCAGGCGTTCTACGACCCGCTGGGCGTGAACAAGAGCCCGTTCGGCACCTACGCCTCGCAGAGCGACCTCTTCCGCCGGCTCCTGTCGGGCCAGTTCTAGCGCCGCTCGCAGTAGCCGAGGCGGTTCCAGGTGCCGCCCGCCACCTCGCAGATGTCCTTCTGGTCCCTGAGCCGCTGCTCAGTGGCGAGGTAGTCGGGCCGTTCGCGCGTCGGGAGCGCCAGCACCGCCGGCGTGGCGGTGGCGGGCGCGGGGCCGGCGCGCACCACGCCGAACACCGCCAGCGCCGCCACCAGCAGCGCCGCGACCGTGAGGGCGCCCAGCGCGCCCACCAGATAGACCCGCCAGTAGTTCATACGTCTACCCTCCCCGCCGGATGTACGCGCCGCCGAGGGTTGTGGTTTCGGAGGATACCGCATGTCCATGTGGGACGGCACCGGCTACGACAGTTCGATCTGGGGGCCGCAGACTGGCCTCCGCGACATCTTCCTGCAGCAGAACCCCCAAAGCGCCTTTTCCTACTACCTTGAGCGCCTAGGTAGCCCCGCCGACCCGTTCCACCAGTATTTCGCCCAGAACTACGGCCGGCTGTACAACCGCTTCCAGAACGCCGCCAGCTACAACCCGCAACTCCAGTGGGCCGACTTCCTGCCCGGCCAGGAGCTGAGCCTGCGCAACGAGTTCAACCTGCTGCCGGCCAGCCAGCGCAATGACCTCTCGCCCTTCAACCCGGCGGGAAGATACGTCTCGTAAATGGCCGGCATCCTGGGCGTCAACTTCGACGACCTGCTGGGCGGGCTGGACGACCGGATCGGCGGCGCCTTGCAGACGCTGGGCGACGCCTTCGGGGGCGCGGCGGGCGGCCTGTGGTCGGGCGCGACCGGGCTCGCTTCGCGGGCGCTCTCGCCGTTCGAGCAATACGCGCAGTCCTCGCCCGTCGCCGACAGCCTGGCGCGGCTGGGGGGCGGCCCGTACAACCCGCTGAGCCGGCTGGGGGGCGGCGCCTACGACCCCTTGAGTCGCCTGGGCGGCGCGGTCTACGACCCGCTCTCGCGGCTCAACCCGTTCGGGCAGCCGTCGCAGCCCCAGCAGCAGCCGGCCAACGCGCCGCAGGACTCCTACGGGGCGACGTCGGACGGGAGCGCCGACCCGGCGCACGCGCCCTACCGGCCGATCATCGAGAAGTACGCGCGCCAGTTCGGGGTGGACCCGGACGCGGTGCAGGCGCTCATGATGATCGAGTCGCCCAGCGGCGACCCGAACGCCCACAACCCCTCCGGCGCCAGCGGGCTGATGCAGGTGGTCCCGTACCCCGGCCGCTTCGGGCCGGGCGAGAACCCGTTCGACCCGGACACCAACATCCGCGAGGGCGTGAAGTACTACGCGGCGATGATCCGCCAGTTCGGCGACCCGCGCCTCGCCGCCGCCGCCTACCAGGGCGGGCCGGGCGCGATCGTGAACGGCCAGGCGCGCGGCGACATCTCGGACGGCAACCTCACCCCCGCGCAGTACGCCGCGCGGTGGCAGCAGAACTACGACCGGCTCAAGGCGAGCGCGCAGGCGCCGGCGGGGGCGGGCGGGAACGTGGTCAGCACCGCGAGCAAGCTCGCCGGGGTGCCCTACCAACTGGGGGGCCGGCGGGCGCACGGCGGCGACCCCTCGCAGGGCGTCGACTGCTCCGAGTACACGGCGTGGGTCTGGGAGCAGCACGGCGTGCAACTCCCGTGGAACGCCTGGCAACAGGCGCAGGCCACCCAGCGCATCGACATGAGCCAGTTGCAGCCGGGCGACCTCGTTTTCTACGCCAATACCGATCCTTCCAACCCGCAGCCGGTGACGCATGTCGGGGTCTATGCGGGCAACGGCAAATTCTGGAACGCCCAGGACCAGGGCGTGATGCTGGCCGACATGAACAACCAGTACTGGGCCTCCCGCTACTGGGGGGCCGGCAGAGTCCGCCAGCCGGCGGTCGGCGGCGGCGGCCAGAACTACTAGCCGCAGGAGACGATGGGCCTCTTAGACGACCTCCTCACCAGCGAACTGGCGCGGCGGGCGAACGCCTTCGCCCAGCAGCAAGCCAACCCGACCCTGCCCGGCCCGCTCAATGCGCTGCCGCGCCCGGGCCGCATCGTCGCCAACCAGCTCCTCAACGCGGTCACGCCCGCGCGCCTGCTCGGCCGCCCGGTCGCCGAGGCGGTGTTCGGCGGCGACAGCGAGGTGGCGAAGGCGCTCACCGGGGCCGGCCTCGCCACCGAGGGCGCGCTGAACGCGCTGGCCGGCGGCAACCTGCCCACGATGGGCGGCGAGCGCGGGCGCACCGCGGCGGCGGCGCTGGCGGCCTTCGAGCAGGGGGGCAACCCGTTCGCGCGGGCCCGGGCGGCGAACGAGGCGGCGGCGGCGCTGCACCCCTACCAGATCGGCGCGGCCAACCTCGCCACCGACCCCTTGAACCTCGCCGGGCCGCTCGCCAAGGTGGCCGAGGCGGCGAAGCTCGCCAAGCTGGCCGACGTGCTGAACGCGGTGAATACGGCGCAGAACGTGCCCTTCGAGGGCGTGGGCGCGCTCGGCGGGCAGGTGGTGCGCGGCACGGTGAACGCCGCCAAGCCGGCGGTCGCCGACGCATTGCGCGCGGTGCTGCCGCAGGTGGCCGAGGCGGGCGCGCCGGCGCTGCCCCAAGCGGCGGAGACGGGCCTCGCGGCCACCCGCCGCGCCTTCCCGGGCATGTTCCCCCAGCCGCCCGACTTGGCCGATGCGCTGGCGAAGCTCGCGCCGACGCCCGAGGCGGTGCCGCTCGACCCGACGCTCGCGCGCAGCCAGGCGATCAAGGCGTTCGCGGCGCGACCGATGGAAGACCTCGTACCGGCCATCCGCGACCTGGGCCACGCCGTCTACGGCGAGGCGAGCGCGCCCTACGCGCTCAGGGCGCTGCTGGGCCTGCCGAAGCAGGGGACCATCCACCTCACGCCCTTGCAGGAGAGCCGCGCGCTCGAACCGCTCTCCGACTATCTGGTGGCGCGCGCGCAGGGGCTGGAGACCGCCCGCCCGCTCTTGGAGCGGCTGGGGCTGCACGAGGTGCCCCCGAGCGCCACGCCCCTCGAGGAGCACAAGCGGCTGGTGCAGGCGCTGTTCGGCGTCGAGCCGCCCGCCCCCAAGGTGCCCAAGGCCCGCGCAGGCGTGCCCACGGCCACGGAGAGCGCTGCGCCGAACGTACAGGTACCGGAAGCCCTCGCGCCCGTTCAGGCGGCTCCTGAGGCCGCACAGCAAGCGACAGGCGGCACCTACGAGGACGCGCTGGCGCTCATCCGCGGCCGCGACAACGGCAAGATGGGCGAGTACGTGCCCGAGGGCGCCGACTTCTGGCAGAAGCGCGGCTTCGACCCGGCCGAGGCGCGGCAGTTCCTCGACCGGATGCAGGCCGAGGGCATCCTGGGGCGCGACCAGCACGGCGCGCTGGCGATCCGCCCCGCCGCGCCCGTCGCCCCCACGATGGAGCAGGCGGCGGCCGACCCGGCGCTGCGGCAGGCGTGGCAGCAGAACTACATCGCCCAGAGCCGCGCCGGGACCGACTTCGCGGGGACCGACATCGCGGGCCTGGCGCAGGCCGACTGGAACAAGCTCAGCCCGCAGGAGCGGCTGGCGCGCATCGCGGCGCAGGCCGAACCTGCACCGCCGCTGAATAAGCCCGCCGCAGAGGCCGCCTTATCACAGCAAACGGCCGTCCCGCAAAATAAGGCGCCCTCGTTCGACAACGCCGGGGCGGCGCTCACGGAGGCGCAGCGGCTGAACCAGCAGACCGGCCAGCCGTACTACATCCTCACGCACAGCGTGACAACGCCCGGCGGTGCCGAGGCGGGCGTGTACGAGGTGCTGCCCGGCGAGGCGCCGCCGATCCTGCCCGGCCAGGTCGACCCGCTGCCGCTCTATCAGGTGGGCGGCGCGCGGCCCGGCCCGGTGGACCAGGGGCCGCGCCCGCCCATGGCGCACCCGCCGAGCGACGAGATGCAGGCGGCCATCCAGGACGCCCACGCGCGCGGCCAGGTGTTCGACGACGCCGACGTGCGCCGCTACCGCAAGGAGCAGTTGAGCGTCGTCCCGCCCGCGGGAGAGCCGGCTGCCCCGCCGACAGAACCCCCGGCCAACGTCTCCGCCCTCCGCGCCCGCACGCCCAAGCCCACCAAGGAGCAGGCGCTCGCCGACCTCTACGGCGACACGCGCTCGGCGACCGCGCCCGAGGTGCTGGCGGAGGCGGCGGCCAAGGAGCGGGCGCGCGTTCCCACCATCGAGGAGTTGCGGCGACGCTACCCGGGCATGGCCGACGAGGATGCGCGCTACTCCTACGAGATGGACCGGCGCGCGGCGGCCAAGGCCGCACCGACGACGACCCCCGCCGCGCCCGTGCCGGTCGCACCGAGCGCGCCCAGCATCGAGGAACTGCGCGCGCGCTACCCGGGGCTGGTGGACGAGGATCTGGCGATCATCCGGCAGAACCTCACGCCGCGCGCCGCTGCCCCGACCGCGCCCGCCGCGCCCTCGCTGCGGCGCGGCCAGCGCACCGTCTCCTACGAGGAGGCGCGCGCCTTCGCGGCGCGGCTGGGGCGCATCCCCAGCCCGGGCGAATTGCAGGACGAGTTCAAGCTCCCGCTCGGCGAGGCGAACCGGGTACAGGATCGCCTGCGAGCAGCGGTCTCCAAGGGCGGCGACGTCGCGGCGGGCGGCATGGGCGGCCAGTTGCCCATCTCGGCGGCCACCACCTTCGCCGGCGGCGCGCTCGGCGCGGCGGGCGGGGCGGTCGCTGGCGCGCAGCAGGGCGACACGCCCCAGGAGCGCGCGCTCAACGCCATCGGCGGCGGCATCGCCGGCGGGCTGGCGGGCGGCGCGGCCGGGGCGGGCGCGGTGCGCTTCGGCCCGGAACTGACGCGCGCGTTCGAGGCGGCGGCGCCCACCCTGCTCAAGCGCACCGGCCTGTCGCCCGACGCGATCCGCTTCGCCCACGAGGCGGGCCTGGCGGCGCAAGCGGCGGCCAAGGAGAACAAGGGCGCCGGCAGCGTCGGCAAGGCGCTCGCCGAGGCGGACCAGTTCTACCGCGACCAGGCCGTCACCACCGTCAAGAACCAGCTGCAGGACGTCGTGACCACCTGGGGCAAGGCGGTGGAGTTCGGCCGGGATTTCGGGCTCAAGGCCTCCGACTACGATACCGCCTATGACTCGATCATCGCCAACAAGGGCGGCCTCTCCGACGGCGTGCAGCAACTGCTCGACGAGGTGGGCCAGTCCGACTACGACTACCGCGGCAAGATCGGCGCGGGGCAGCTCGGGGCGGAGACGGCGACCCAATCCAAGCTGACCGGCGTGGGCCGGGCCATCACGGGCGCGGCGGTCGGCCTCGGCAACCTCAAGTTCCTGGCGGTCGCCCCGGTGGCGCCGGTCTGGGGCGCGGCGCGCGGCTACTTCAACCCCTACGCGCGCGCCTTCTTCCACGCGCTGAACGGCGCGATGCAGGACGCGATGCGCGAGGCGTTCAGCCGCAAGCTCGCCGAGCGGCAACTCGCCGGCCTCGGCAACGACTTCCTGGGCGACCTGGCGGCGCGGGGCATCGACACCACCGACCTGGAGCGGCTGGCCGGGCGCTTCGCCCCCGAGGACGTCAAGGCGCTGGTGCTGGGCCAGGGGGGCGGGGCGGCGCTGGCGACGTCGGCGGCGAACGACTGGCGGCAACTGGTCGAGGCCGGCCTCGACCACGCCACCAAGCGGACGGCCTTCGTGTTCGGCAACTTCTCGCGCGAGGGCTCGAACGCCGCCACCAGGGCGGTGGGCAAGGTCTCGCCCTTCTCCTCCTGGGCGATCAAGAATGTCCTGCCCACGGCGGAACTGATTAGCCGCCACCCGCTGGTGGCGCTCCAGGTGGCGCGCGGGCTGGCGGCGAGCGCGGAGAAGGTGCGGCAGCAGGGGCTGCCCGGCTACTACACCGGCACCATCCCCTTCACCAGCGAGACCCCCGTGGTCGGCCCCATCGCGCGGGCGCGCCTGGGCGGGGCGGCGGGCACCGTCCGCCTCAACCCGATGAACCTGTTCTCCCCGGTGCCGGGCGAGATCCTGACGGCGGGCGACGAGGGCGCGCCCGACCAGACCGGCTACCAGCAGCTCAAGGGCACGCTCTCCACCATCGGGCTGGGCATCCACCCGCTGGCGCAGGCGGGCGCCTACGTGGCCGGGCAGGACTACACCCCCGGCTCGCCCCTCTCGCGCACCGCCGGGCTGGAGCAGGCGGCGCGGCTCATCCCCGGGATGCCCGAGCTCCCGAGCGCGCTGGTGCCGCTCAACGCGCTGCGCGCCGCCGGCCACGCGCTCCTGCCCGACATGATCGGCGCGCCGGGCCAGTACGACCCCATCGCCAACCGCGCCGCCGAGCTCTACCGCGAGCAGCACGGCGGCGTGCCGATCCGCGACGACCCGGCGGCCCTCGCCAGCCTGAACGACCCGAACAGCCCGCTGATGCGCCAGGCGCGCCAGGAGGTGCTGCTCAGGGAGGGGGCGGGCAACGCCACCAGCCTCACCTTCCCGATGGGCACGCTGGCGGCGACGACCAGCGCCGACCAGGCCAAGAGCGAGAAGGCGGCGATGCCCTACGACTACTCGGCCCTCAAGGCGATCGAGCGGGCCGAGCCGCAGGGGAAGGACAGCGCGCGGTACAAGAGCGCCGTCCAGGCGAACGAGCAGTACCTGCGGCAGCACCCGGCGGCGGCCACCTACGAAAAGGCGACCGGCCAGGGGCGCAGCGACGCGCTCATGCAGCAGTGGGATCTGGAGCACCAGGGGCTGCACATGCTCGCGCCCGCCGTCTGGGCGAAGGAGCGCAAAGCCTACCAGAAGTCGATCACGGGCAAGTAAGGAGCAACGCTAACCGATG
>DASUXC010000211.1:0-1605 GCA_036378095.1 Gemmatimonadaceae bacterium
CCAGGTGTGCCACGTCACGACCACGCTCCGGCGTTGATGTTCGGATTCGTCGGCCTGCCCCGCCCCCGAGGCGGCGCGCGAACGACTCGTCGCGCGAATCTACCATCGCGTGAGGCGCCAGCGGAGCCGTTCGCTGCCCGAGTCGCCACATTTGGTGCAGGCACGAATCGTGGCACGCGGCCGCTATCGACCGACCGATCCCGACGCCCCCGACAGCCCGGGTGCGCGACGCACGAGCACCGCTCCGAACACCAGCAGCACGAGCCCGGTGATGGCGTCCAGTATCGCCGCGGGCCACCGGCGCCGAAGCACGGCACCGACGCGCGCCGCGAGCAACGCGTAGGCGGCGAGGCCGAGCAGTGCCGCCGCCGCCGCCACGAGCCCGAGCACGATCACGGACGTGATCGCGTCGCCGGCCGAGACGAACTGCGGGAGCAGCGCGGTGAAGAAGACGGCCGCCTTGGGGTTGAGCAGGTCGGCGAGCAGCCCCTCGAGCAGCGGCCCGCGTACGGATGGCGGACTTCTTCGCGGAGCCTCCCCTCGCTTCGGCTGGGCGCCGCCGCCGGAATCCGCGGCGTGGGGCTCGACGTCGATATCGGGAACGAGCGGGCTCCGCGCCGTTCGCCACCCGCTCCGGAGGAGACGGCTCCCGAGGAACAGCAGGTACACCGCCCCCGCGAGGCGCACCGCGCCGAAGAGCGACGCCGACATGCCGAGGAGCGTCGCGAGGCCGACCGACGCGGCGAGGGCCCACACGGTCAGGCCCAGCGTGCACCCGACCGCGGTGAGCAGCCCCGACGCGCGACCGTGCCGCACAGCGTTCCGAATCACGAGCGCGGTGTCCGGGCCGGGAACGACCGTGATGACCGCGACGATGCCGAGGAACTCGCGAAGGTGCACGATCATGCGGGCGCTCCGGGTGAGCGGTGCGTGGGCATGTCCCGCTCCGCGATGCGCCGATACTCGCCGTGGTGCGCGCTCGACTCCCGGACCATGCGCGTGAGCTCGAAGCGGTCCGCCACCGTCGCGCGACGGAGGCAGAAGTCGGCCGCGCGGCGCACGCCCGTGCGTGTCGCGATCTCTGCGCGCATGAATGGTTCCTCCATCGATGGTGGGGGCGCGGTGGCGAACGGAAATATTCGCGCCCGCACCGGCGCCCCGCCACACCGTCGAGAGATCGCCGCTGCAGAGGGTCGGAGCCAGCGGCACGCGCCCACGGGCGGCGGTGAACTGCCTGATCGTCTGGATTCTTCAGCGCGAACAGCGGAGAGCGGCGGTCGCGGCAGTTGGTTCAGCCGAATTCGCCATGAACGCCACCGAATGCAGCGAAGTGCGCACGACCGGGCTCCGTTTGGTGGCTCCGCGGTCAGCCCTGATGCGGCCCGCAAACCGGGCCGCATCAGGTCGACTCGTACGGAGGGAACCGGATCATGAACGTCCGGCCGGGAACGCGAGCAAGGGGAGGGCCGTTGACCGGGAATCACGGATTCCGGCTCGTCCCGGTCGAACCTTCATCTTCAGGATGGAAGACGATGTCCGCTTCCCCCTCGGCCACACCAAACGGCTCGGTGTATCGCATCGACAAATTCGTCGTTCCGGAGGCCG